>NZ_CP155620.1:1200000-1853379 GCF_040008265.1 Campylobacter sp. CCS1377 | reverse complement strand
TTCATTAATATCCATTTTTATCTTATTCCCATAATTTTAAACTAAAATTTAGATTTTATCTTAATTTTTATAAAAAATGGTTAAAATTCACAGCTATATTTTAAGAATTTCACAGTTGTGAAAAAGGGTGTATTTTGAAAATTTTAGGTATAGATCCAGGTTCAAGAAATTGCGGTTATGCTATCATAGAAACTAATAAAGGTAAAAATACTTTAATCGAAGCAGGACTTATAAAGATAAAGCCTAGCACTTTGCAGTATCAAATCACAGAACTTTGTGAGGGGTTAGACTTGATTTTTAAAAATCATTCTTTTGATGAGGTAGCGATTGAAGATATCTTTTTTGCTTATAATCCAAAAACCGTTTTAAAACTCGCACAATTTCGTGGAGCTTTGAGTTTGAAAATCTTACAAATTCATGGAGATTTTACAGAATATACTCCCTTGCAAGTAAAAAAAGCCGTTACAGGAAAAGCAAAAGCAACAAAAGAACAAGTAGCTTTTATGGTAAAAAGACTTTTAGGGCTTAGTAAAGATATTAAGCCTTTAGATATTACAGACGCCATAGCTATAGCTTTAACTCATGCAGCAAATGTAAGAATGAGAAGTTAAGTAAAAAATGGTCTGATTGAGTTTAAATAATATTTCAAAATTAATTTTTTAGATAAAAGAATTATTTTTTATATCACTATAAATCATATTAAACATTACATTTGCTATTTTGTCTTTGAAATCATTGTTTTGAGTAAATTGTTTAAAAAGTTCCAAATTTAAATCTAAAAGATCTTGAATTTTGTCTTCTAAAATTTCATCAAATCTAATGCGCGAATTTTGCATACCTGATTTGTTAAAAGTTTCGCGTATTTCTTCATTTTTTGCTATATCATCTTTTATATCATATAAGATTTTAGCTATTTTGTCGCTTTCGTTAAAGTCTATATTTGCGTATTTGTTGTTAAAATCTTTGATGATGTTTGAAAGCTCTTCTAATTCAGCTTCGGCACTTTTGCTCGAACCATCTGCAAAAGAAGGTTTTAGCTCTCCATTTCCTTGTAAAATGATATCTTGTGTTTTATCAAGTTGTAAGCGATAACTATCAAAATCCACATTATCTAAAATTCCTTTAGCTAAGTCCTCTGGTTTAGGTAAGATAATTTTACTAGTAAGTTTTTTAAGAAGTATATAAAGCTTTTCAAGTTCTATATCTTCATAGGGTAATATTTGAGCTAAAAAAGAATACTCTTTAAGATAAGTCCTTGCTTTATTATAAAAATCTAATTTTTCATTATCGCTTTTTTGTTCAAATCTAGTTAACATTGTGTCTAATTTTGAATGAATTACATTTTCTTTTTCATTTTTTAAAATGGCATTTGTAAAATCATTTATTTCTTCTTGGGTGTAAATTTCATATTCATTTAGATTTGCTTTTAAATCAAAAATTCTATTATCATCTGTGGCTTCACTTAAGTAAGTTTGCTCATAAAATACACTAAAAGATTTTGCTATATCTTCATGGGTGTTTGCAAAGTCTAGCACGAAAGTATTTTCTTTGTTTTTGCAAGTTCGGTTTAGTCTTGATAGAGTTTGCACTGCACTTACTCCGCTTAATGCTTTATCTACATACATCGTATGTAATAATGGCTCATCAAAGCCAGTTTGGTATTTTTCCGCAACGATTAAAAAACGATACTCATATTTTTTAAACTCATCTTTTAAAGCATTTTCTGAAAAACCATTCAAGCCACTTTCGCTATAAATTTCACCTTCTAAATTTACTTCACCTGAAAAAGCCACTATAGCTTTAAAATGTGGATAATTTTTTCTTAAATACTCTCTAAAAACAAGATAATACTTCACAGCATTTTCTCTTGAGCTTGTTACAACCATAGCTTTTGCTTTGCCATTTATCTTTTTAAAACTATTTTGGAAAAAATGCTCACACATGATTTGTGATTTTTGTTCGATTGTTTTGATATTGTTTTGGACATAGGCTTTTAGTTTTGCGTTTGCTCTTTTTTTATCGTATTTTGGATTGTCATTTGTGCAAGATATGAGTTTATAGTAACTTTTATACATTGTATAGCCTTTTAATACATCAAGTATAAAACCTTCTTCTATGGCTTGTTTCATAGAGTAAAGATGAAATGGGATAAACATTTGCTCTCCATTAACATCACAAGGCATACCAAACATTTCTAAGGTTTTTGGCTTAGGTGTAGCGGTAAATGCAAAATAAGAAGCATTGCTTTGGAGTTTTTTATTTTTTATAATTTCTAAAATTTCATCATCTAAATTTTGACTTTCATCATAGCTTTTACTTCTTATGACTTCAGTCATTTTTTGAGCATTGCTTCCGCTTTGGCTAGAGTGTGCTTCATCGATGATGATAGCAAAAGTTTTGCTTTTTAAGGTTTTGATCTCATCTAAAATGAAAGGAAATTTTTGTATGGTTGTGATGATGATTTTCTTACCTTCTTCTAAAGCATTTTTAAGCTGTTTGCTTCCATGAGTGATGGCTTCGACTAGGTCTTTTGTCTTCTGTGAAAAAGATTTTACATTTTCTCTTATTTGCCTATCAAGCACTTTTCTATCGGTTACTACGATGATAGAATCAAAGATGTTTTTTTCAAGTCTATGTAAGCTTACGAGATTATGTGCAAGCCAAGATATAGAATTACTCTTGCCACTTCCTGCACTATGCTGGATTAAGTAGCGTTGCCCTGTGCCGTTTTCTTTTGCATGGGCGAGTAGTTTTTCTACTACATCAAATTGATGGTATCTAGGAAAGATGATGATTTCTTCGTTTTCTTTTTTCACAACTTGCACAAAATTAAAAAATAAATTTAGCAAAGTATCTTTTTTAAAGATTTTCTCCCATAAATAAGCTGTTTTTATACCATCACTTGGTGGGTTGCCTGCTCCATTTGCTAAGCCTATTTTGCCACTACCATTGTTTAAACCAAGATTAAAAGGCAAAAATGTAGTCGCATCTTGATCTAATTTTGTACTCATATAGCAAAGATCATTATCTAGTGCAAAATGCACTATAGTAAGGCTAAATATAGCTTCTTTTGGGTTTCTGTCTTTTTTGTATTGCTCTATAGCGTGAAAGACATTTTGTCCTGTAAAATGGTTTTTAAGCTCTATGGTGATAAGGGGTAAGCCGTTTAAAAAGATAACCATATCAAGGGAGTTTTTATTTTGTGTGCTGTAGTAAAGCTGGCGTATGATAGAAAGGTTGTTTTGCTCGTATTTTTTCACGCTTTCTTCGTTTGCACTAGTGTTTGGTTTTGAAAAGGCTAGGTAAATTTTAATGCCTTTGATCTCCACATAGCTTTGTAAGACTTTGACTATGCCTTTGGTTTTGATTTGTGAGAAAATACGATTAAAAAGTTCTTTTTTATAGTTTTGCCCACAACGTTTTTTAAGCTCTTCTAATGCTACACTTTGTGTAGCTTGTAAGAAATTCTCAAAAAATTCTGTATCGATACATAAATTTTTATCAAAGTTTTCATTTGTTCTTTTGATATAGGCATGGTTTTCTAACAAGTAAGACTCTATGAAATTTTCTAAATCTTTTTCTTGGTAGTTAGTCATTGTTGATTTCCTTTAGTCATCATTATGTTATAATGTTCGAGATGTCCCAAATATTCAAATACTTTTTTAAATGCTTCAAAAAACATATCGATATCAATTTCTTTTGCATCTGACATATTACCCATAAAAGAATGAGATTCTCTATTGATATACAGACAAAAAGGTTCAAATCTCTTTTCTTTATCTTCATTCTCTATTTTTTTTATTATATCAATTGTGTCTTTTTGAATAAAACCTAGAAAATATTCTAAAATATTTCTCATAGTATTAGGAATTAATATAACATGAATTTTACCTTCTTTATAATCTTTCAAAATTTGCCAATAAGCCTGATAGTCATTTAAAATTTCATCTTCTTTCATTGTATCAATATGAGATATATAACTTTCATTTCTTCTAATTCTAAAAGTATAAATATCTTTTTTATATCCTTCTCTAAATCCTATTAATTCCTTAAAAAAATACAAATGGTGTGTTAAAACAAAAATTTGTTTATAGTTGCTATCTTTGTTGCGTAAAAATATTTCTTTAATGAGTTGAGCTATATTATAAACATAATTAAAAGAAAGGCTAGAAATAGGATCATCAATCACGATAATTTTATCTAAAATTGCTTCATCTTTTTCTTTTTTGCCTTGACAAAGTTGTAAAAAATACAAAAATGAAATTAAAGTTTTTTCACCTTCACTTAAGGTTTTAAAACTAGGTTTATCTTCACCCTCTCTTATGATAATATATTCTTGCTTTTCATCATCTTGGATTTTGATACAAAAACTTAAAATTCCTAAATCTTTCAAATAATTGTTTATCCTATCAACTGCTTCTTGGATATTAATTACCTCTTTTTGTTTTTCTTTTATGGTATTTTCTATATGTTGTATGCTATCTTTGATAGTTTGATTTTCTTTATCTAAAACTCCTTTGTTTATTTCCTGTTCCTTTTTATTTTTGTTGTATTTTTCTATAATCTCTTTTTTTTCAAAAATCGCAAATTCCCAAAATTGTTTTTCTAGTTTTTCTCGTTCGTCTTCTGGATTTTCTAACTTGCTATTAAATTCTATGATTTTTTGCTGTATTTGTTTAAGATAATTATTTAAATTTTGAAATAGTTCTTCGGTTTTTTCTAATTCTATTTTTTTGCTAGGTTCTTTAATCTTTTCTTGAATTTTTCTAATATTTTTTTCAAGTTTTAATTTTACTTGAAAATATAATTTTTCAAATTCCAAATCTTCATTATCTAAAATATCTCTTCTATAAAAAGTTTCTATACTTGGTATATTTGAAAATAAATTTTGATATTCATCATTTAATTTTTCCAATTCTTTTATTCTTTCTTCATATGTTTTATCAAAATAATCCTCTAAATAGCTTTTAAATTCTTGAGTGATTGTATCTTTTTGACAAAAAGGACAAGTTTGAGAATCCTGCAAAACATACTTATCAAAACCATCTTTTACCCAATCTTCATTTCCTAGCTTATTAATTAAATCTGCAATAACACTATTTTGGTTACCTACAATTATTGCATTAAATATTGAGTTATTTTCTATATTTTTAAATTCTATATTTGAAATTTCATTGATATTTTCTAATTTAATTTGTGTTGTGTCAGTAAGAATGCTATATTGTTTCTTTAATTCTTCTAAATTTATATTTTGATTTATTGTATCAAGAGGTAAAACTTCTTCTATTTTTGGATTTATAAATTTAAAAAAACTTTCTTTACTTCCCATTTTTCCTTCAAAAAAATCTTTAAAATTATCACTGTGATTTTGCTTGATTTTCCAAATATCATCTTTAAAACCATTTTCTATTTTTATTATATCTTCTTGATTTTCTTTTAATTTTCTTTCATTTTCATCTTGGTTAGACTTTAATCCTATTAATTCTTCTTGTAATTTTTCAATTTCTTGTTTTATAGTTATATTTTCTTCAGAGAGTGTAAAAATTCCCTGCTGTTTGTCTGTATTATAAAAGTTTTTTTCAATAAAATCTTGATTATAAACCAAAATTTCTTCATTGCTTAAACCTTCTATATTACAATCTTTAAAGTTTTCATCTTCTTGATTTGCTAAAAATTTAGAAATTTGCGTTTTTCCTGTTCCATTTAAACCATAAATCAAATTAATGCGTTTATCTGTTTCTAGCATTGTCTCATCTTTATAACTCGCTACATTTTTCATAGAAATTTTAGTAATCATCTTCTATCCTTTTATAAATCAATCCTACCACATACAGCTTGGTTTATAAGTGTGGTTTTGTATTCTTTGATAAGTTCTATTTGCTTTTTGGTTTTTTCTATGATTTGATCTATTTTAGAAATTTCAGAATCTAAAAATTGTGCGATTTGCTCTTGCTCTTTTAGTGGCGGAAGTGGAATTTTAAGATTTCCTATAAATTCCCAATTTGCTCGTGGCATTTTTGTTCCATAAGTTGAACTATCTACAATATCTATAAATAAAGATGAAAGCATTAAAAATTTTATAAATTTATTACTTTCTGATTTTATCTTTAAAACTAAAAATTCACTAACACAAATTCCATCCCTATCGGTTAAAAATACCTTTGCAAGATATGGTCGCAACTTTCCAAATAAAATATCTCCCTTTTTAAACCCTATTCCATCTTCTTCAAACACTACCTCGCTTGATGGAATAAATTTACCCGTTTTGCTTTCTATGTTTTCAAGTCCAATTCTAAAATCAATATTATTACTTTTTTGATTTCGCAAAGAAGCAATATGCTTAAGTTTTAAAATATTCCAATGCTGTGGAATTTCGCCAAGCCATTCTATGCCACTATCTTTGAAATTTACATTTTTATCAAGTCCTTTTGTGATGGTTTCATTTATCAAAACTTGCTTTTGTTCTTTTAAAAGACTGATAAGTTTTTCTTTTTTCTCTATGAAATTTGCTATCTGCTCGCA
Organism: Campylobacter sp. CCS1377; assembly: GCF_040008265.1. Lineage (NCBI taxonomy): Bacteria > Pseudomonadati > Campylobacterota > Epsilonproteobacteria > Campylobacterales > Campylobacteraceae > Campylobacter > Campylobacter aecornae. The sequence goes on along the minus strand of NZ_CP155620.1, from coordinate 1,846,857 downwards.
TTTTTCATCTAAAAAATTTGCGATTTGTTCTTGCTCTTTTAGTGGTGGATAAACTATTTGTATATTGGCCATTTCATTATTCATAATTTTTGCTCCATTAGTGTCAGGACGCTTATAACAAGGAGCAACATTTTGAAGAGCATAAGTCAAAAAAGACATATTTTCATTATTTCGTGGTTTTAATATTCCACATACATTTGTGCAATTATATTTTCCATTTCTAAGAAAAATTGTGCCTGCATTAACACCATCAGTTGTCCAAGTTATTTGTTCGCAATCAAAATCATAAGTTTTTATATATCCTAATATTCCATTGTTAGTTGTTTGAGAAGAATAAACTGGAAAATTTCCATTTTCATCCAATTCTTCTTGAGAAATTACACGGCCTCTTCCAATATTAAAAATATGCTTTATTTTCACCACTTCCCAATGCTCTGGGATCTCCCCAAGCCATTCTATGCCACTATCTTTGAAAACTCTCATTGCATAATCTCTCTTAAAAGATCTTGTACTTCTTTTTCTAGCTTTTCTAATTCGCTATTTATCTCTTCTAGTTTTCTTGGTGGTGTGTAAGTATAAAAGTATTTGTTAAACAAAATTTCATAACCCACACTTGCACTTTCCCAAGCTATCCAAGAGTTTGCTACATAGGGTTTTACTTCTGTGTCGTAGTAGCTTTGTATGTTTGTTTTGAGTGGGATTTTTTCGGTGTTGTTGGTTTTGTCACTATCGATGATGAGGTTTTCTTCGCTTTTTTTGAGTTTTACACCTAAAAAGCTTATGAATTCATTTCTATCTTCAAAATCTTGCGGGTTTTGCTCTAACTCTTGTAATTTTTCTAAGATTTTGTCTTTGTCTTTGTCTTTGAGTTTTGCAAATTTTTCATCATCTTTTAAAACTTCTATGCTTTTTGGTTTTTCTATAGTGATTTTGGTATAGCCAAAGTCTTCATTGTCAAAAATTTTGCAGTCTTTGTTAGAAACATTTTCTAAAAATAACTTAGTGATTTTTTCTATATGTTCTTTTGTCATTTCATTTTGTTTAGAGCCTAAAGACTTTTTCATCTTGGAAAAATACCTATCGCTTGTAGCGTTTATAAGCTGAACTTTGCCTTTTTTATGTTCTGGCTTTTTGTTGGTGATGATCCATATGAAAGTAGGAATTCCTGTATTGTAAAACATATTTGTAGGAAGTGCGACTATGGCTTCAAGATAGTCATTTTCTATGATGTGTTTTCTTATGGCTACCATGCCACTATCTGAGTTAAAAAGTGATGAGCCATTATGTACGCTTGCGATGCGAGAGCCTAAAGGAGTATCAAATTTCATCTTGCTAAGCATATTGAGCAAAAACATCATTTGTCCATCGCTTTTGCTTGTGATACCTACGCTAAATCTTGGGTCATTGCAAGTTGAATTTGAGCCTTTCTTTTCTACGCCTAGAATTTTTTGATCATTTTCCCAAGACTTGCCATAAGGTGGATTGCTAAGCATGAAATCAAATTTTTTATCTTGCTGATCATTGCTTAAAGTGGAGCCAAATTTTATATGATCTGGATCTTCGCCTTTTATCAGCATATCTGCTTTGCATATGGCGTAGGTTTCTGGGTTGATTTCTTGTCCGTAAAGATAGATGTTTGCTTTTGATTGTATAAGGCCATTGGGATCTGTGATGAATTCTTTTGACTCTGTGAGCATTCCACCGCTTCCGCAAGCATTATCATAAATAAGCCATGTTCCTTTTTTGATCTGTTCTTTTACGGGTAAAATACAAGGTGGGTCATAAGCTCTATGATCTCTCTTGGAGTAAAATGCTCTCCGGCTTCTTCGTTGTTTTCTTCGTTAAATTTACGAATGAGTTCTTCAAAAACATACCCCATTCCAAGGTTGCTTAAGCCTTTGTGGATAACATTTCCTTTTTCATCTAAGATATCTTCTATGCCAAAATTTACCCTAGGTGAGCAAAATCTCTCTATCACTCCAAAAAGTATGTTTGATTCTTCTAGGGTGTCAAGTTGGTTTTTGAATTTGAATTTTGAGATGATATCTTTGATATTTTCACTAAAACAATCCAAATAATTTTCAAAATTTATTCTGATATTTTTTGGATCATTTAGAAGGGTTTGTAGGCTAAATTTAGAATAATTAGAAAAGCCTAGGTTATTTCCTTGTTTTCCACCTAGTATAAAATCTAAATTTTCAAATTTATCTTTATAAGTGTCGTAAGTTTCGAGAACTTTATCTTTTGTAGGTTCTAAAACTGCATCTACTCTTCTTATAATCGTCATAGGTAAAATAATATCGCGGTATTTGCCTTTTACATAAACATCACGAAGTAAATCATCTGCCACACTCCATATGAAGTTGATAATGGGTTGGAATTGACTTTGATTCATGATGTTTTCCTTTTATTTTTATTTATAATATATTATATAAAATCATCAATAAAAATCTTATAAATAGTTTTAAATCTGTGCTTTGAATAAGAGAAATTGAAAGAAATAAAAAATGGTGGCTCCGATTGGACTTGAACCAACGACCACCACCATGTCAAGGTGGTGCTCTACCAGCTGAGCTACGGAACCAAAGTTGATAATGGTGGAGCATAGCGGGTTCGAACCGCTGACCCCAACGCTGCCAGCGTTGTGCTCTCCCAGCTGAGCTAATGCCCCACTAAATTTAAATAAAGTGTAATTATGCCTAAATTTTCTTTTAGAAAATTTAAAGAACTATTAACTTTAATAATAAAATTTTTGATCTATGGCAGACAGGAAGGGATTCGAACCCTCGAAAGCTTGCACTTTACACGCGTTCCAGGCGTGCTCCTTCAACCGCTCGGACACCTGTCTAAAATAAAATCTGCATTATATCCAACAAAAGCTTTAAATAAAATTTTTTAAAATCAGAAAAATTTTAGTAAAAAATAGTATAATTTCGATTTTACTCCTTTAAAATTTCTACATTTTATGTATATGTAGAATTTTGTCAGGGTAGCTCAGCTGGTTAGAGCGCTGGTCTCATAAGCCGGAGGTCGGGAGTTCAAGTCTCCCCCTTGACACCATTCATAAATTATTGCTAGCAAGTATTTTAATAAGAATTTAATAGCACAGAACAAAAATTATTTTATAGATATAGAGTTTATTTGGTGATTTATATTTTTGTTTTTAAATATGAATTAAGCATAAATAGCAAGATGAAAATCTTGCTATTTGTTTAATGCGCCACAGCTTCACTTATGCCAATCCCACTTTGTGCTCTGAAATTTTGTGCTTCAAAGCCTTCTTTATCTATCTTAGCCCTCTTAGATTTATCCAATTTAGAAATGATATAAATCAAAATAAAGGTTAAAGGCATAGAAAATAAAGCTGGATGATCATAAGGAAAAATTGCCTCGCTAAAGCCAAAACTTTTTATCCAAATACTAGGACTTAAAAGCACCAGCACTACAACAACAATAAGCCCAATAAGCCCACCCCAAAAAGCTCCTTTAGTTGTAAGATTTTTCCAATAAAGACAAAGCAAAAGTATAGGAAAATTCACGCTCGCAGCAATAGCAAAAGCAAGTCCTACTGTAAAGGCAACATTTTGATTTTCAAAAATAATCCCTACAAGTATGGCTAAAATTCCTATGCAAATGGTAGCTATTTTAGTTACTCTAAGTTCTTGTTTAGGATCGCATTCTCCATTTTTGCAAACATTGACAAATAAATCATGACTTATCGCTCCAGCTCCTGAAATGGTAAGTCCTGCAACAACAGCTAAAATCGTTGCAAAAGCCACAGCTGAAATAAAGCCTAAAAATACACTACCACCTAAAACTTCAGCTAGTAATACAGCAACCATATTGGTTATGCCATTAAAGCTTCCATCTGGGTTAGTAAATTGCGGATTTCCTAACAAAAGCGCAATAGCACCAAAACCTATAATAAAGGTTAAAATATAAAAATATCCTATCAAAGTTGTTGCATAAAATGCTGATTTTCTAGCTTCTTTAGCATTTTTTACTGTAAAAAATCTCATTAAAATATGAGGCAAACCTGCTGTGCCAAACATTAAAGCAAGTCCCAAAGATACAGCCGAAACTGTATCAGGTAAAAAAGTCCCTGGTTTCATAATGCTTGCACCTTTTGCATGATGTGATATGGCAAGCTCAAAATAGTATTTTAAATCAAATTTAGTTAAGTAAAGCACCATTATAGCCATAAAAGTTGCACCGCTTAAAAGTAAAATGGCTTTGATGATTTGTACCCAAGTTGTTGCATGCATACCGCCAAAAACAACATAAAGTATGATTAAAATTCCCACCAAAACAACAGCAAAAGTATAAGGAAGTCCAAAAAGAACTTGTATAAGTTGTCCCGCCCCTACCATTTGAGCGATCAAATAAAATACTATAACACTTAAAGCTGAGACGGCAGATAAAATTCTTATAGGTTTGGCATCAAGTCTATAAGCGGTAATATCAGCAAATGTGAATTTTCCAAGATTTCTAAGCTTTTCAGCAATTAAAAATAAAACGATAGGCCAGCCTACTAAAAAACCTATAGAATAAATTAAACCATCAAAACCATTGGTAAAAATAAGAGCAATGATACCTAAAAAACTTGCCGCACTCATATAATCACCCGCAATAGCTATGCCATTTTGTGCGCCTGTGATATTTCCTCCAGCTGTGTAAAAACCGCTTGCAGATTGACTTTTTTTGTTAGAATAATAAGTAATAAAAAGTGTAAATAATACAAAAGCTACAAACATTGAAATGGCTATAGGATTAAGCTCGGCTTTTTTTACCCCATTTAAATCAATAGATGCTGCTTGACAAAAAGATAATAAAGTGCCTAAAATAATTACTATTTTTTTCATTGAGTCTCCTTTTGAGTATAGCTTAATTCTCCATTTTGAAGATGTTTTGTAAGATTGTTATTTTCTAAATCTTTTAAAAGCTCTTCTTGATTTTTGTCTAAATATTGATTTGCAATGAAAGTATAAAATCCTGTAACTATTATACACAATGCGATAATAAATATACCGCACACTATACCTAAAGTAACAGAACTGCTTCCTAAACGATAGCCTAAAATATCAGGAAAAGCACCTACACTAAAGATAAAAGCGTAATAACAAATTAATACAGCCAAAGATAGCAACAAGGAAATTTTATTTCTAAAAGAAACAAAATTTCTAAATCTTGATAAAGATTGTTTTTGATTTTGATTCAATTCCATAATTTCTCCTTATAGTTTGATGTTAAAAATATAACAAAAAAGTGACTTTATAATATAATTTTTATGTAATATTTTTCATAATTTAAAAATTTATAGGACAAAAAGTAACATATCATATATAGTGAGTATTTTTTACACATAATATCATAAAAGATATTTTATTGATTAAAGTCAATGAATTTAATTCTATTTTTTTCTAAAATGCAAATTCTAATTTCAAAAATAAAGGAAAAATATGACTCAAGAACAAATAAAAATCATCAAAGATTGTGTGCCGATTTTACAAAAAAGCGGAGAAGATTTAACTAAGGAATTTTATAAAATTTTATTTTCTGATTATCCCGAAGTAAAACCTATGTTTAATATGGAAAAGCAAGCGTCAGGAGAACAACCAAAGGCTTTAGCAATGGCGATTTTAATGGCGGCTAAAAATGTAGAAAATTTAGAAAATATGAGAAATTTTGTAGATAAAATTGCCATCACTCATGTAAATTTAGGCGTAAAAGAAGAGCATTATCCTATAGTTGGAATTTGCCTTTTAAAAGCAATTAAAAATCTTTTAAATCCAAGCGAAGAAGTGCTTAAAGCTTGGGAGATAGCTTATGAAAAAATCGCTAAATTTTATATAGATATAGAAAAAAATCTTTATGAGAAAAAATGATTTTAGTGGAATTTTCCACTAAAAAACTCTATCATTTTTTGCTTTAAAATAGATAATATTTTAATTAAAAAAGGAGTAAAAATGCAAAAACAATATCACAAAGTGTATAGTTTAGAAGAAAGCCTTGTGATACTTAAAAAATATAAAGATGATTTAACTAAAGAGCAATACGAGAATATTAAATCAAATATAGGAACTCACGCTATTGGAAAGTATTTATCTTAATGAGTTGGATATTATTATGTTAGTTAAAAGAAATGTATATGGTTTAAGTGCCGATGAAATCATCGCTGAATACAAAGAAAAAGGATTTGTAGAATATGAAAGAAATATCACTCAAACCGAGCAATCAAATTCCTAGCTTTCTCCTTGATATTTTCACCTTTTAACTCGCTAATCTCGCCATTTTGTGCCAAGAAAATTCTATCCGCACTATCAAAATACGCATCATCATGTGTGATAGCAAAGATCGTTTTACCTTGCTCTTTTAACAAAGGCAAAAGCTTTTTATAAAAAAATCTTCTAAAAACCGGATCTTGATCAGCTGCCCATTCATCTAAAATCAATATATCTCGTTTTTCTAACAAAGCTATAAACATAGCCAAGCGTTTTCTTTGTCCTGTGGAAAGTTTTGTAGTGGTGATTTTGTGATCTTTGATATCTGTTTTTTCATAAAGCTCTAAAAATTCAAGCCAATATTTTATCTCTTCTTCGCTTGCAAAATTATCATTTTCTAAGGTTTGAGTAAAGAGATGAAAATCACTAAAAATCGCAGTAATCAAACTTTGATATTTGACTAAATTTGAAGAATCAATTTTTTGATCATCTAAATAAATTTCGCCTTCTTTTGGACTTATAAGCCCCGCTAAAAGCATGGAAAAAGTGGATTTTCCACTGCCATTTTTTCCGATTAAAAAAATGAGTTCGCCTTTGTGAATTTCTAAACTTGTGGGTTTGAGTGAGAATTTTTCATTATATGAAAAAGCAACTTTATCAAAACGAATGCTTTGCCAGTGTTCTTTGTTGCTATGGAGTGTAAAATTTTGTTCGAAATTTTCTAATTCAAGTTTTGCGATTTTATCTAGGGCTATTTTTGCTAGGATTAAAGTAGGAAAAGAGCCTATCATCGCCACCAAAGGTGTTCGTAAAAAAAGTATTGATAAAGCTATGGTTGTCGCATTTTCAATGCTCGTCCAAGAAAAATGCAAAGAAAAATAAAATTCAAGCCCTACAAGTGCTAGCAAAGCTATATTTGTCCAATTGTTTGATAAATTATGTAAAATGTTAGCAATGGTTGAATTTCGCTTTTTATTTTTCGCATTTTTTTCAAATTCAAACTCATAATAATGCTTTGCCCTAAAGCGATTTAAAATGAGCTCTCTGTGCCCATCAAGGATATTTTGATAGTTATTTTGCAAAGCATCGTCATTTTCCCTTGCATTTTTGAAGTATTTATAGACTTTCATCATTAAAAAATTATTGCTTAAAAAAACAAAAATGATCCAAACCAAGCAGATTGCAAAAATTTTAGGCGAAAGATAGCAAAGATAAACGCAAGTACAAAGGATTAAAATGCTTGATTGTATAAATTCAGGAAATCTTAAAAGCCCAAAAGAAACATTTCTAACATCACTTCCTAAAGATGCTAGAAGCTTTGCTTTACCAATTTGCGAAATTTTAGACATACTTGTATCTAAAATTTGTTTTACAACGCGTTTTTGCATAGAAAAAATGAAATTTTGTCCAAATATACTTAAAGAAATTTCTACAAAAATGGAACTTAGAAAAAATACAATCAGCAAGGCTAAGAAATAAAAAATAAATATGCCTTCATTGGAATTAGCTTTTAAAAGGTATTCGTTGATAAATACCAAAACAAGCACACCTAAAATGCTTGTAAATATGCTAAATGATAGGAAAAAAAAGATTTTGAGTTTATTGTTTTTTAAAAGTTCTAATATAAAATTCATAAAAAGTCCTAAAAATTTAAAATAAAATTTATATTTTAATATTTATTATCAAAATTTACAATGATTTTAAGGTAAAAAATGAAAAATTTTTATATGAATTTAGCTTTAAATGAAGCGTGGAAATATCAGTTTTTAACTTATCCAAATCCTGCTGTGGGCTGTGTTATTTTAGATAAAAACGGACAAATTCTAAGTATAAAAGCCCACGAGAAGGCTGGGTGTGCTCATGCTGAATTAAACGCCATTGCCGTAGCTTTAAAAAGCTTAAAACCTGAATTTTCTTTACCCACTAATGCAAATGATTTGCATGAATTTATTTTAAAAAATCATCAAAATTTATTAAACAGAGCAGTAGCTTTTGTAACGCTAGAACCTTGTGCGCATCAAGGTAAAACCCCACCTTGTGTGAAACTTTTTACTGAACTTGGTTTTAAAAAAGTGTATATTAGCATAAAAGATGAGAATAAAATCGCTAGTGGCGGAGTGGAAATTTTACGAAAAAATGGTGTGGAAGTTGAAGTTGGTGTGTTAGAGAGTGAGGGAAGAAAATTATTAATGCCTTTTTTAAAATGGCAAAAAGGACAATTTAAACTCTTTAAACTTGCTTTGAGTATGAACGGTTCACCTTTTGGAAAAATTATCAGCAATGAAGCAAGCAGAACTTATGCGCATAAGATAAGATCTGTGCTTGATTTACTTGTGGTGGGTGGGGAAACGATAAGAAAGGATAAACCCATTTTAGATGCGAGACTTTCTCAGGGAAAAGCGCCAAATCTTTGTATTTTAACACGCAAGAAATTAGAAAGCTTTGATCAAAATTTAGCATTTTTTAAAGTGCCAAATCGTCAAATTTTTACTCAAATTCCAAAAGAAGCCAAATTTATTATGTATGAAGGTGGGGAGAATTTCTTAAAATTACTAAAAGATGAAATGGATATGTTTTTGATTTTTCATAATTCTAAATTTAGAGGCGATAAAAATTTAAATATGGATTTAGAATTTAATCCTTTGCATAGAACTTTTTTTGATGAGGATATTTGCGGATTTTATACTTTAGCAAGATCTTAGTCTTGCTTTATTCTACAACGATATCGTTTTTAATGCCTTCGAAGATTTTATCTCCGATACCATTGATTTTTTTGATATCTTCAATGCTAGTGAAATTTTGATCTTTTCGGTATTCTAAGATCGCTTTTGCTTTTGCATCTCCAATGCCTTTAAGGGTTTTTAACTCTTCAAGTGTTGCTGTATTGATATTAATAGCAGCAAAGACAAAACCTACCATACAAAATAATAAAAAGAAAATCTTTCTCATCACTTCTCCTTTAAAATAAAGTTAAAATATCATTATGAATAAATTTAACTTAATACCCACTTTCTAAAAAAGAATAATGATAAAAATAATAAAAAATGTTACTTTTTTGTTATTTTACTGTTTTTGAAATTCTAAAATTCATTAAAAATATTTTCCAAAGCATTAACAACATAACAAATTTCTTCTTCTTTGATAATATAAGGGGGCATAAAATAAATGGTATTTCCCAAAGGTCTTAACAAAAGCCCTTTTTCTAAAGCTTTTTGAAATACAAAAAGTCCTGCTCTTGAATGTTTGCTTTTTAAAATATCAAAGGCGTAGATCATTCCTTTTTGTCTGAAATTTCCTAAAAATTCAAACTGTTTTAGTCTTGAAAATTCTTTTTTGATAAAAAGTGATAAAATTTTGTTTTTTTCTATAATATTTTCATTTTCAAAAATATCAAGCGTAGCATTTGCAGCAGCGCAAGCTAGGGTATTTCCCGTATAACTGTGAGAATGTAAAAAAGCTTTTTGTTCTTCATAAGGCGCATAAAAAGCATTATAAATCTCATCCTTTGTAACTACAACAGATAAAGGCATATAGCCGCCCGTAATTCCTTTTGAAAGGCATAAAAAATCTGGTACAATGTCACATTGCTCTAAAGCAAATAATGTCCCACTACGCCCAAATCCAACCGCAATTTCATCAAAAATAATATCAATTCCAAATTCTTTACATAGTTTACAAGCTTCATTAATAAACTCTGCTTCATACATATGCATATTTCCTGCACATTGAATTAAGGGTTCAAGAATAAATGCGCAAATTTGTTCCCCTTGAGTGTTTAACAAATTTTTAAGAGCTTGCAATTCTTCACTAAAATCGCTACTTTTTGGCACAGGGGTGCTAAGACATTCTAAAAGTAAAGGCGTATAGGTTTTTTTATAAAGTTCCACATCTCCAATGCTTAATGCACCCAAAGTTTCTCCATGATAAGAATTGCTTAAAGAAAGAAATTTCGTTCTTTTAGTGTCTTTTTTATTAAGATGGCAATGAAAGCTCATTTTTAAAGCAACCTCTATAGCCGATGAGCCATTGTCTGCGTAAAAACATTTATTTAATTCCTTCGGCAAAAGCGCGCAAAGTCTTTTAGATAAAGAAATGATAGGCTCGTGTGTAAAGCCTGCTAAAATAACATGTTCTAAATTTTCTAGTTGTTCTTTAAGTTTTGCATTAATGTAATCATTGCTATGTCCAAAAAGATTTACCCACCATGAACCAATGCAATCTATATAAGAGTTAGAATTAAAATCATACAAATACACCCCTTTGCCTTTTTTAATGGGAATAAGAGGTAAATTTTCGTGATCTTTCATTTGAGTACAAGGATGCCAGATGTGTTTAAGATCAAGTTCTTTAAGAGTGCGATTGTCCATCGAAATTCCTTAGAAATTTTTATTAATTATAAATCAAAATTATAGGATTTAGTGTATTTTTGGATAAAAAAGCATTAAAGTTGAGTTTATTTGATAATAAATTAAAATCAAATATAAAATTATAAAAGTTTGGAGTATAATAAAAGCATATTAAAGGTATGGATTGAAATATTAATTGATAAAATTTATTAATTAATAAATTTTATGCTATACTTTTAAAAATCAAAAAAAGGAGATAAAATGTCAGTAACAAAACAATTATTGCAAATGCAAGCGGATGCTCATCATTTATGGGTTAAATTTCATAATTATCATTGGAATGTAAAAGGATTGCAATTTTTCTCTATCCATGAATACACTGAAAAAGCTTATGAAGAAATGGCTGAGCTTTTTGATGATTGTGCCGAAAGAGCATTGCAACTCGGTGAGAAAGCTATAGTTTGTCAAAAAACTTTAATGGAACTTGCAAAAAGCCCAAAATTAGAGGATAAAAAAGATTGCTTTACTCCTATTGAAGTGATAGAGCTTATCAAAAAAGATTATGAATATCTTTTAGCTGAATTTAAAAAATTAAATAGCGAAGCCGAAAAAGCTAGCGATACCACAACAGCAGCTTTTGCACAAGAAAAAATTGCTAAGTATGAAAAAAGTCTTTGGATGCTTAGTTCAACTTTGCAAAATACTTGCAAAGCTTAAATTTGCGGAGCTACAAACTCCGCTATGATTTTTGATATACATACTTTTTTAAAACTACAAAATACAAAAATATTAAACGACGCTCAAGTAAAGATTTTGCAAAATTTACAAAATGTGTTTTTTCAAAATTTAGAATTTTTGGAAGATCTTAGAAAATACTCCTTGCTTTCTCATGCGGCTTATTTGAATTTAGATTGTAAGGAAATTTTGTTTGAAGATTTAGATCAGAAAAGATTATTTAGAGCACTTAGTAATAATATTTTGAAAAAAGAAAGCGTTAGCATTGGTAAAATCAAGCCTATGTTGGCTTTTTCTTTGGTCAAAAATTTTATTTTGAAAGCTCATATCAATGAAAATTGCAATGAATCTAAAATGGGTTTTAGGGCAAGTTTGTTTCAACAAAAGAATTCAAAAAAATTTATTTTAGCTATAGCGGGGAGTGATTTAAGACCTTTAAAATTTGATTTTTACGATGTTTGGAGCGATTTTTTGCTTTTAAATGGCAAAATACCCGAAGGGCAATTTAAGTCTTTAAGCAAATTTTATAGCTTAATTAAACAAAGATTTAAATTTAGCAAAATCACTTTAGTAGGACATTCTTTAGGCGGACATTTAGCACAATTGTTTGCTTTAAATTATCCTTTAGAAATTGATAGCATTTATACATTTCAAGCGCCTGGGATTTATAATTTAGCAAAAAAGCTAGAAATTCCTTACAAAGCTTGTCATATCTATACTTTGCATAATATGAATTTAAGGCATTTCAAGTGGTATAATTTTAATTTTGTACAAAAATTGCATTCTAAAATAGGCGAGGAAATTTTATTAAATTTAGGCACAAGGATTCATCATCCTAGTGTTAGCGCCAAAGGTTTAAATGAGCTTTTAAAGAATTTAAAAGCTTAATAATCAAATTCTTCTAAATCTTTAGTAGTTCCAAGTAAGATCACCATATCTCCCACATAAGCGACTGTGGTTTCAAAATCTGGAAACAAAGTCCAATCTTCTGAAGCTTTTTTATATGCAATGATGCCCATATTTTGCGCTATGTGCTTTAAGCTGTTTCCAGCAAGTTTTTCGTTTATGGTGAGTTTTACAGCTCTAATGGTATTAGCCGAGAGATCAAATACTTCAAATTCAGGATGAGATAAGAATTCCTTTGCAAGTCTTTTTGCGCTTTCTCTTTCAGGTGAAATAACTTTGGTTGCACCGAGTTTTGAAAGAATTTGTCCGTGTATTGACGAGCTTGCTTTTGCTATGATGTTTTTTACACCTATGTCTTTTAGTGCCATTAGAGTTAAAATGCTTTTTTCAACGTTTTGTCCTATGCTGACAATTACAATATCAACATTGTGAAAACCTGCTTCTTTTAGGGCTATGGTATTGGTAGAGTCTAAAATATATGCGCTTGAAGCCAAGTCTTGCAAGCCTTTTAAAGAATCTTCATTTTTATCTGCAATGATAACTGTTTTTCCTTGCATTAAAAGTTCGTTCGCTAAAACAGATCCAAATTTTCCAAGTCCTATAATTCCATAACTTTTGTTCATAAATACACCTTTCCTTCTGGATATCTTATATATTTTTCTTTTTCTTGGATAAAAATAGAAAGCAGAAAAGCAAAAATTCCTATCCTACCACTAATCATCATAATAATGATGATTAGTTTACTTTCGCTTCCAAATAAAGCACTTAAAGATAGAGTTCCTCCATCGCCAACGGAAACACCTACTGTTGCAAATGCGGATGAAGTCTCAAATAAAAGCGTTAAAAACGGATGATCGGATTCAAGTAAAGATAAAAGCATAACGCATAGTATCATGTAAATACTAGATCCTATGCTAATAACAAAAGCTTTGCTAATAACATCTTGAGAAAGTTCATATTTAAAAATGCGTATTCTTCCGCCCCTAATAGTCCAGTATGCGTAAATAAGCAAGATAGCCACCGTAGTAACTTTTATACCCCCTGATGTGCCTCCTGGACTTCCTCCAATTACCATAAATAAGGATCCAAAAAATAAACTCGCATCCTTAAAAGTACTAAAATCTAATGTGTTAAAGCCAGCAGTGCGATAATTTACAGCAGTAAAATAAGAGCTCAAAATTTTATCAAATAAAGAAAAAGAGCCTATGCTTTTAATATTATTATACTCTAATAGGAAAATAACTAATGTTGCAAATATAATCAAAGTAAATGTCATTGTGAGAACTATTTTAGTGTGTAGACTTAAAGTTGCTAAGCGTTTTTTTTGGAAAAAATAAACTTCAAGTAAGACAAAATATCCAATTCCTCCAATGATGATTAAAGAGGTGATAACTAAGTTGATCCAAATATCTTGTCTATAAGACATTAGACCTGTTTCAAAAATACTAAAACCTGCATTGTTAAAAGCTGAAATGGAATGAAAAATTCCACTCCAAACAGCATGTTTAATATCCATTTCAAGCATAAAGCGTAGGCTAAGCAGTATTGCTCCGCAAAGTTCTATTATAAAAACAAAGAGAAAAACTTTTTTTAAAAATCCTAAAAGTCCATCCATAGTTGGATAAATCATAGATTCTTTAAGTAAATTTTTACCACTAAAGCCTATTTTTTTGCGTATTAAAAGATAGACAAAAAGTCCTAAACCCATATACCCAAATCCACCGATTTTTATAAGGCACAAAATAACAAACTGACCCCAAAAAGTAAAATCATTGGCGGTATTTTTAACGATAAGTCCAGTCATGCTAATAGCTGAAGTACTAGTAAATAGAGCATCAATAAAACTAATGGGATTTTTATGCATTCCTTTTAAAGTTAAAATGAATGCTCCAGCAAGTGCGATAAAAATATACCCTAAAAATAACATTCTTAAGGTGTTTCTATTAAAATGTGTTTGTTTCAAATTAATCCTAATATTAAAAATTTTGATTAATGGAAAATTGTATCTTAAAAAACTTCAAAAAAAATAAATTTATTTTTTTGAATTTAAACTTAATTTAAAAAAATATATGTATAATTTTAGTTTTTGAAAATGGTTGGATAGCTCAGTCGGTAGAGCAGCAGACTGAAAATCTGCGTGTCGGCAGTTCGATTCTGCCTCTAACCACCATTTTTATGCTTCGACTTCTATATTTTATTTATTATTAAACAAAATTCGAACAAAGGTTTTATTTTCTAAGTTGATAGTCATCTTATGTTATTAAAATGAATTTTATTGACTTAATTTTTAAGTTAATAAAAGATAATTTTACCTAATTTACCAAATTCCCTTTAACTTTTTCGAATAAATCCATGACATTTTTTTGAATTTCCCCAGCTTTTTCAAGACTTGTCGCTTCAAAACGCGTGATCAAATAAGGACTGGTATTAGAAGCCCTTAAAAGCGCCCAGCCATATCCAAAGTCTATCCTTGCACCATCTATTTCACACAGCGCTTTGACATCTTTTAATCCTCCTTGTTCCACAGCTTTTTTAAAGGCATCAACGAGTTTAAATTTTTCTTCTTCACTTGCTGGAATTTTAATTTCTTCTGTGGTGTAAAGTTTTGGAAGTTCTTCTATCATAGCACTAAGATCAAAGCCTTTGTGAATGAGTTCTAGCGTTCTTAAAAAGGCATAAATTCCATCATCATATCCAAAATAACGATGTTTAAAAAAAATGTGTCCGCTTACCTCAGCAGCCAGATCGATATTTTGCTCTTTCATCATCTTTTTAATGTTTGAATGTCCTGTTTTTCCCATAAAAATAGTCCCAAATTTTGCCACCTCATCAAAGAGATTTTTAGAGCATTTAACTTCTCCTAAAACGCGAGGGTTAGGGATATTTTTGGCGAAAAGATAGCAAAGCTCATCACCGCAAAAAACGTGCGAAGTGTTTAAGGCAACCAATCTATCAGCATCACCATCAAAAGCAAAGCCAATTTTAAGATTTTGATCTTCATTAAGAATGCTTTGTATATCTTTTAAATTTTCTCTTTCTGTTGGATCTGGAGAATGATTTGGAAAATTTCCATCAGGATTTGCAAAAAGTATTTTAGGTTTTAAATTCAAAGCCTGCATTAAGGGCTCTATAACAACTCCAGCAGCCCCATTAGCACAATCAATAGCAAAGTTAAAATTCCAATCCTTTAAATGCTTAAATTGCTCACTCATGAAAGCAATATAAAGACTTAAAATATCATAATTTTCGCAACTTACATCATCTTCAATCACATCATCTAAGTGTTTATAAACTTCTTTGCAAAGCTCTTTTAAATCTTGTCCAAAAAAACTTTCCTTACCTATAGTAATCTTAAAGCCATTATAATCTTTTGGATTGTGCGAGCCTGTAATCATAATATTTGCATCAAATTTCAAACCCTCATAAAGACTGAAATACCCTAACGGAGTAGGCACAAGACCTATGTTATAAATTTTAATTCCTGCTTTATTAAGCCCACTTAATAAGTAATGAAATAAAGCATTAGCGCTATATCTTGCATCATATCCTACGCTAACATTTTTGCAATTTTTTTCAAGCATTTTTTTACCCAAGCAATATCCTATAGCCTTTACACTTTTTTCATTGAGTTCTTTTTCGTAAATTCCGCGTATGTCGTATTCTCTAAAAATCACTTCAAGTTGCACGATTTATCCTTAATAAAATTAAAATATAAGAAAAATTTGTTAAAATTGTAAATCATTTATCTAAATACAAAGGAAAGATTATGGAAGAAGAAGTAGAAAAACAAGAAAAAACGAGTAAAAAGGGTAATTTTCTTATTATTATCATTGTGGCAATTTTGGCGGTTTTATTGCTTGTGATTGTTGGAATTATAGGTTATTTATTTATGTCTTCTCCAAGTGATGAAGCTAACGCACCTACTCAGGCTGCTCCAGTAAGTAAAAACGCTAAAGCCAATGTTGTACCAAGTCAAAGGGGAAGTGATTTTGCTAATATAGGTCAAATGTTTGCTTTGGCACCATTTACTTTAAATTTATTAAGTGATAGTGGGGCAAGATATGTTAAATGCACCATCCAGCTTGAGCAAAATACCGAGCTACTCACTCCAGAGCTTGAGAAAAAAATTCCTGTAATTCGCGATATTATCATTCGTACCTTGACTTCAAAAACCTTTGAAGAAGTTAGCACTACCAAAGGAAAAGAAAGACTTAAAGATGAGTTAGTGGGAAAAATTAATGAAGTTTTAACTGATGGTTTTATTAAAAATATTTATTTTATGGACTTTGTGGTATCTTGATAAAAATAGGTTGTGATATAGTTGCCATTTCTAGGATGGAAAAAATTTACCAAAAACACAATGTAAATTTCTTAAATAAATTTCTAAATTCAAAAGAGCAAATTTTAATCAAAAATCCTGCCACTTTAGCGGGATTTTGGGCTGCCAAAGAGGCTGCGAGTAAGGCTTTGGGTGTTGGCATTAGCAAGGAGTGTGGTTTTTTTGATCTTGAAATTTCAAAGGATTTTAAAAATGCTCCTTATTTTAATTTTTCTTCAAAACTTTTAAATTCTTTTAAAATCAATTCTGCTTCACTTAGTATTTCGCATGATGGAGGTTTTGCAATCGCCGTTGTTGTGATGGATTTAGAGGCTTGAGTTAAATTCTTTTTTGATTTTTTTAATATCAAAATAAAATTTCAAGTATCCACATTTATACCAAGTTTTATGTGCCTTAATTAAGGCATTTCCTAGTTTATAGGAAAGATGATTTTTGTATTTTAAAGCTTTTTCATGATCACTAAAATCCTCTAAATTTGCATTATTTTTAGCTAAATTTTTTATGATTTTTGGCAATTTTTATAAGTGCGAAAGGCATTTTAAAATACCCTTTAAAGCTTTTTGAATGATCTATCATCGCAAAACCTAGTTTATAGCAGAGTTTGTTTTTTACTAAATTCACAGCTCCTGTGGGCTTTTTAACTTCTTTGATTTCTTTTGGAATTTCTTGTCTAGATTCTTCTTTTGGTTTTGGGGCTTCAAATTTAAGTTTTGAAAAAGGAATTTTATTTTCACTTTATATAATTTACATTCGCTTCTATCGCTATCTTTAAACAATGCAAAGCGATTTTTGTGCGTGTTATTATAAATATAATCATACACAAACTCAAGCTTTTGTCCTGCACTCTCAAGCTTTTCAAGCTCATTTTTAAGTAAGCTTGGATCTAAGAAAATATCTTTTTCAAAGCTAAATTTAAAATCTTCTTTTTGCATGGTTGAAAGCTCTTTAATTTTTTCTTTACTTCAACTTCCATCAGTAGGATCTTCTCTACTCCAAAAATGATTTTCTTTGATTAATCTACTAGGGTTTCCTGCATAAATTGAATTTGAAAATTTAACTC
The DNA here is from genome assembly GCF_040008265.1 of Campylobacter sp. CCS1377. NCBI lineage: Bacteria > Pseudomonadati > Campylobacterota > Epsilonproteobacteria > Campylobacterales > Campylobacteraceae > Campylobacter > Campylobacter aecornae. The sequence goes on along the minus strand of NZ_CP155620.1, from coordinate 1,829,250 downwards.
CACTATTTACACTTTTTGCACCTAAAATACTCCCACTTGCTACAAAACCTCCTTTTAAAATATTTGTAAGTATTGCTATCAAAAATGAGATGATGATTAGTGGGCGAGAGCCAAATTCCCCAAGAAAACATACAATCATTGCCCAAAATAAGATTTTTGCCTTCACTAACACGAAAAGAAGTTCCATTGGAAGTAGAATTTTTACCAATATAGCAAAGTCCATTGCTATGAATATTAAAATTTCCATTAGTTCTACTTGCATTGCCAATAAAAAGCAAAGAATTGTTTCCGTTAAAAACAGCATTTACATTCGCACTGCTTCCAGCAAAAAGACTATATTATTACTCCCTTTAAATTCGAGTTTTAAATTCTTTTGCAAGGATAAATCCCCATAAATAATATTACCTTTTTCGTCTATAGTTTTTAGCATTCTTAACCTTAAATTTAAAAACTTGTTTTCTTTTAAAGGCTTTATTGCTAAATTAAGAAAAAAAATTGGATTTTTAATGACTCAAAGAGATATAGCAGGAAAATTAGATATCAATGTCAAAACTTTGCGTAAATGGAAAAAAGATCGCCCAAAGGTTTATGAGCTTTTGATGCTAGGTTTAAAGGCACAAGAGATATTAGATAAACTTAAAAAAGAATGTGAAGATTTAGAAAATTTACTTGATGTTAAAAATTCGCAAAAGTGCTAAGTTCCCACATAGGTAAAAAAATCCCCAAAGCCAATAAAAGTACCATTATAGCGACCATTAAAGTGAGTGCAGGCTCTAAGAAAATGAAAAATTTTTCTACCAAATTTTCTTGTTTATTCTGATAATATAAAGCGATTTTTTCACACATAAAATCAAGCTTAGAGCTTTTCATCGCAACGCTTAACATTTGCACTATCATTCCTTCGAAAAGCTTTGTCTTATTAAAAGCTTCATCAAATTCCAATCCTTGTTTGCAAAGATCATCAATTTGTTTATATTCTTGAGATAAAAATTTATTTTCAACGCCCATACAAGCTAAATTTAAAGCTTTACTTGCATCGATACCCACACGCAACAAAAGCCCCAAAATAAGGAAAAAATAATAAGCTTGAGTGTAAAAAATGATTTTGCCGATGATGGGAATTTTAAGGATAAAACGATCGCTTTTGTAGGCAAAATTTGCATTGTATTTATAAATGGTGAAAAATCCTATAAAAGTGCTTAAAAGACTTGGAATTAAAATCATATAATAAGAATCTAAAAATTCATACAAACCTAAAATAATTTGCGTAATTAAAGGTAGATTGACATTAAAATCATCAAATATGGTTTTAAATTGTGGCACAACAAAAAGCATGAGCGATAAAAAGGCTATAAACAATGCCACAAGTACGATTATAGGATAATTTAGCGCCTTTTTTAGTCGTTTTTTAGTTATAAGTTTTTTTTCGTGAATTTCAGAAATTTTTGCAAATACAAAGGCTAGATCGCCCATATTTTCGCCCATTTTAATTAAAGCCAAATCACTTTGCGTGATATGCACCGAAGAATTTTCTAAGGCCTTATGAAGACTTTGACCGCTGGCTATATTTCCACGAACTTTGTTTAAAAAAGCATCGATGTTTTTATTGTATTTGTGCTTGCAAAGCTCATTAAGAGCTTGTTCTATGCTAAGCCCTACTTCAAGAAGCAAAGATAATTCTTTAAAAATATGACTGATTTCTTTATTTAAATTTCTGCTGTAATAATTTGTTTTGCTAAGTTCTTTAAATTCAAGAATTTTAAAACCTTGTTTTAGAATTCGGCTTTGTGCTTCAAATCTCGTATGGGCTTTGATAATCAGCTTTTTAGTGTGATTGTTTTTTGAGATTAAAAATTCATATTTTTTCACCGCGTAACCCTTAAAATTTCTCCAAGACTTGTAATGCCTTTTCTAGCTTTTTCTATGCCCATTTCAAACATGGTTTGAAAACCGTTGTTTTGCAGATAGGCTAAAATTTCGCTTTTATTAGCATTGCGTCTGATTAATTCCCGCATATCATCATCTATATTAAGCGCTTCGCAAATTAATTCTCTGCCTAAAAAACCTGTATTAGAGCAATAAATACAACCCTTGCTTTCATAAAATTTGCCTTGAATTTTTTCATCTTCATAAGAAATTTCATAACAACAATGCGTGCAAAGTTTTCTTACAAGTCTTTGTGCGATGATTAAATTTAGGGCCGATGAGAGTAAATAAGGCTTGGCTTTCATATCTAGCATTCTAACTATCGCAGAAATGGAATCATTGGTGTGTAGAGTACTTAGCATTAAATGTCCTGTAAGTGCTGATTTTATAGCAATATCAAGACTTTCTTCATCACGAATTTCCCCTACCATAATTACATCAGGATCTTGCCTTAAAATCGCTCTTAAAGCATTGTTAAAATCAAGTCCCGCTTTTGAATTTAGCATGGTTTGTTGCACGAGTGGAATTTTGTATTCGATCGGATCTTCAAGAGTAATGATCTTTTTTTCTATAGATTTTATTTCATTGAGTATAGAGTATAAAGTAGTACTTTTCCCACTTCCTGTTGGACCTGTTAATAAAATCATTCCATAAGGTTGATTGATATTATTTTGAAGGTGTTTTAAATTTGTTTTTCCAAAATGTAAGTTTTGAAGGCTCGTAAAATCTTTTTTTCTTTCAAGTATTCTAATAACAATGCTTTCCCCATAAATTAAAGGCAAAGATGAAATTCTAAAATCAAATTCTAAATTTTGTATTTGCATACTAAAACTGCCGTCTTGAGCTTTTCTTTGTTCTGCAACATTTAAATGTGCACTTAGTTTGATGTAAAAAACTAAAGCCTGATAAAGTTCTTTTTCTAAAATAACAAATTCGCTTAAAATTCCATCTTTTCTAAAACGCACCAAAGCATCATCATTTCTTGGTTCTATATGTATATCGCTTGCTTTTTGTTTGATGGCTTGGCTTAAGATAAGATCGTGAATTTTGGCAATGGCACTTTTTTGTTCGTTTTCTAGTTTCCCGCCCAATTCGGTTTTAAGTTTTTCTGCAAGTTTGGCAAGTTCAACTTGCAAAGAAAGCCTTTCTAGGATAGTTTTGATTTTTAAAGGATTTGCAATGCATAATTGTATAAATTTGTCTTTAGATCCATTTTGCAATTTATCTATAAGTTCAAAAGAACAAGGTTTAGTGCAAGCTAGGTAAATATTATTTTCATCTTCTTTAAAGGGTAAAATTTGATACGTTTGTAAAATTTGGCTATTAAAGCATTTAAAAAGTGTAAGGTTGGCTAAAGGTTCTTGTATGAAATTTAATTTTTTATACAGAGCAAAACCTTGCAAAAAACTGTCTAAATTTTGCTTAAAATAAGCACAAAGTTCAAAAATATCTAAAATATCTTTTTCATAAAGTTTATAAACACACTCTTTAATGAGAGAAAAATCTAAATTTGAAAAATCGCATTCGGGATTTAATAAGCCTTGTTCTTTGAGTTTAGAGTGTAAAATTTCTATGTTTTTCATTTGATTTGACTTAAGAATTGATCAATATTATTTGAATCATAAAAACTCATATAATTAGAAAGTGCTTTTATAGCCTCTTCTTTTTGACCTAGAGCAATTTTTGCTTTTGCAAACATTAGCCACGATTCTTGGTTATTTTTATTAAGTTCGTTTGCTTTTAAGGACCAAAAAATAGATTTTTTATAATCTTTATTTTGATAATAAATTTTTGAAAGTTTAATAGCGCTTTTATAATTAGGATGTGCATAAAAATCACTTCTAAGCTCAGGAATGCTTGCTTCATAGCTTTGCACTATGATTTTTAGCTCATTTGTTGTGCTTAAATTTATGGTTTGAATATGTGGTGTTTCTTGGGCATTAAGCGTGGTTTTGTTTTGTAAAATTTTATTTTTTTCTTGGATAATTTTTGCATCTTGAAGTTTATTTTGTAAATTCTTTTTTTCTTTTAGGGCTAAATTCAAAGTATGCTGTTGATTTTGCAAATATTTGAAAAGTATAAAACTTGCAAAGCATAAACAAAATACTAAAACACCTAAAAGACTGAATTTTATATAACGTTTTTGTTTAAATTTTTTATGTTTGAGTTCGAGTTCTTGAATTTGAATTTTATTCATTTTACAACCTTAGATTATGATGTAATGCGCAAAGTTCGAGTAAAAATTTAGAGCTTTTTTCAAGTTTTTGTTTTTCGTAATATGCGTAAAGTGCGATAAAAGTATGTAGAATTTGATCTATTGTTCTTAAATTATTTAAACTGATTTTTTGTAGTAATTTTAATTCTTTATCTACAAAAGGCTTTTTTAGTTGAAATTTTGTGTTAATGTAAAATGATAATTCTTCTTTGGATAATTCATTTAAGACGATAATATTTCCAATGCGGCTTTTAAAATGCTCTTTTTCAAATATTTTGTGAATTTTATGTGTACTTAGAATAAAGACGAAATTTTTGAAATCACTTAAAATTCTGATTTTTTCAAGTAAAGCCTCTTCATACATTCCTGCTTCATCAAGTAAAATAAGATAATGCTCTTTGCTATTTTTTGCAAAAGAAATAAAATCTTGAAGTGATGAGGTTTGTTTGTTTAGAATTACGCTTCCAAGAGTATTTAAAAAATTTATTTCATCAAAAAACGGTTCTGAAAATAAAAAAGTTCTTGATGTTTTAGTAAGTTGCTTGAGTAAAAAACTTTTTCCACTACCACTTTTCCCAAGCAAGATGATGATTTGTTGATTTGATGTATTTTGTATTATTTCAAGGGCATTAGTATGCTGTTTTAATGGAACAAAATCAGAGTTCATAGTGCTTAAATCCTAGATCTTTTAAGGAAGGATGGGTGTTTTTATTATCAACAATTACTGGGGTTATGATGAAAACAATTTCTGTAGCATTATCGACACTTTGATCGCCTTGAAATAAAGCTCCTAGGAGTGGAATTTTAGATAAAAAATTAACAGAACTCTCATCAAATTGGTTGTTTCTGCTAATAAGTCCACCCAAAATTAGACTTTGGTTGTTTTCAACTTGCACAACGGTAGATAACTTTTTTTGTATGGTATCGGGCGCTATAGTGCGCGGAGTATTTTGACGACGATTATCTTGGGCGTATTTAAAATTACTAAGACTTGGGTTGATACGCAGCATGATTTTTCCATCATCTGAAATTTCAGGTAAGATATTGAGTAAAATGCCTACAAAAATAGAATAATTATTATAAGTTTCACTCACTGTTGTGCCATTTTCTGTGCCTTTTGAACTTTCTTTAACTTGATAATTGATTGTATCGCCTATCGAAATAATAGCCTGTTGGTTATTCAGTGCCATTAATTTTGGATTTGATAAAACTTGTGTTTTTCCGCTTTGGGACAAGAAATTTAAAACCGAACTAAAGTCCATATCTACTCTAAAACCTAAATTTTTAACAAATACCCCTTTGTCTTTATAATCAAATTGTATAGATGAATTTTTTCCATCGCTAGTTGTTGTAGCAAAATTGAGATTGAAATTTTGCCAGTTAATTCCACTTGTGTGTTTATTATCCAAATTTACAGCAATAATGCTTACATCGATAATAACTTGCTTTTTAAGTCTTTGCTCTAGTTCTTTAAGATAGACATTGGCTCTTGCAATTTGAGAATTTGTACCTGTGATGGTTATAATACCTGCGTTTGAGTTTATGATGGGATTTTTTACTTCATAAACTTCGCGACCATTGTTAAGTAGGGCAAGTAGTTCTTTTTCTATGGTGATCCAAAAGTCAAATTTTTCAGAGGTTTTAATCATATTATCTTCTAAATCCCCATCTCTAATACTGTATTCTGCTTGTTTTGGTTTTGCATCTACGGATGCTTTTGTAATGCTTTGTCCTTCTCTGACTGAAGTAATATAGTTGATTTTAAAGCTTTGAGTAATTAGTCCTGAAATTTTTAGAATTTTGCCATCAAATTCGTAGTTTAAGTTATTTTCTTTAATTAAAAGGTCAAAAATTTCATCCAAGCTCATTTGACTAACATTGATATTTTTTTGCATTTTTAGCAATTTATCTTTAGCCAAATCATCTTTTACAACTATGCTAAAGGAGCATAAATTCGAAAAATGTTCCAAACTCTCTTCTATGCTTACTGCTTCCATTATACGCATATCAAAAAGCTTTTTTTGGCATTCATTGGCTTTTGAGGCACTAAGAAAAAATATTATTAATAAAACTACTCTAAAAATTAACATTAATTTTGCTTTCTTTTTTAAATTTCAGATACATCTGATCCCCATTATAATGCTCTAAAAGTACATAATCTTTGCAAATGTCTAAAATTTTATAGTTTTTTAAAAAATCACCTTTTTTGTACCATATATTATTAATTTTAGCTTGATTGGCAAAAATAGCTTGCAGTTTAAATCCTTGATCTGAAATTTCGTTATTTTTAAAAGGACTTTGCAGGGAAGAAAAATCATAATGGGTTTTTCTCTCTAAAAAATTGACATCAAGCAAGATGTTTGCTGATAGTGAAGTGACACATATCAGCAAAATGATTATCAATAAACTTTTATTCTTCTTTTTCATTGCTAAAATCAGCTAAAGCAATGCGTTTAAGTTGTCTGTAACGGCGTTGAGCGTCTTTTTTGTTGCGCTCAAAAAGTTCTTTTGCGTGCTCTGGATTTGATTTTTTCAAAGAATTATAACGCACCTCATTCATCAAAAAGCTTTCATAAAGATCCCAATCAGGCTCTTTTCCTACCATAGTTAGAGGATTTTTACCTTCTTCTTCTAATCTTGGATCAAAAGTGTAAAGTGGCCAATAACCGCATTTTGTCGCAAGTTCTCCTTGTTCTCCTGAGTATCCAAGTCCACCTTTAATACCGTGTGCAATACAAGGTGAGTAACAGATGATTAAAGAAGGGCCATCATAAGCTTCGGCAGCTATCATAGCTTTGATTAAATGGCTGTAATTTGCTGTAGAATTGACTTGTGCTACAAAAATATAACCATAAGTCATTGCAATTTGTCCTAAGTCTTTTTTCTGTAAAGGTTTTCCTGCTGCGGCAAATTGAGCCACTGCACCTGTGCGCGAAGATTTCGAGCTTTGACCACCAGTGTTTGAATAAACCTCAGTATCAAGCACTAAAATATTAACATTTTCCCCACTTGCCAAAACATGGTCAAGTCCGCCATAGCCGATATCATAAGCCCAGCCATCTCCACCAAATATCCAATGAGATTTTTTGGTTAAGAAGTGTTTTAAATTTAATATATCATTAACGCCTTTAATGTTAGAGTTTTGCTCTAAAATAGGCAACATTTTATCTCTGATTTCTATAGATTTTACACCATTGTCTTTATTTGCTATCCAATCTTTAAAAAGTGCAGATAAGGCATTTGGAACGCTTTGCATATTTTCATTCATAATATGCTCTATTCTGTGTCTTGTATTTTCAGTAGCCACTTTCATACCAAGTCCAAATTCTGCATTGTCTTCAAAAAGTGAATTTGCCCATGCAGGTCCATGTCCGTTTTTCACACTTTTTCTGTATGGAGTTGAAGGAGCTGAACCACCATAAATTGAGCTACAACCTGTAGCATTAGCGATAATCATTCTTTCACCAAATAATCTTGTAACCAATGTAATATAAGGAGTTTCACCACATCCAGGGCATGCGCCGTGGAATTCAAAAAGCGGTTGAGAAAATTGAGCACCTTTGACACTTTCTTTATTTAAAATATCATCTTTGTAGCTAACTTGTTTAAATAAATAATCTGCATTTTCTTGTTCCCCAAAGTCCATCTCCTCTTGAAGTGGAACCATAACTAAAGATTTTTCCTTAGTTGGACACTCATGCACACAAAGCTCGCAACCGGTGCAATCAAGCGGAGAAATTTGAATTTTAAAGCTTAATTTTTCACCTTTAGTTCCTTTAGCCTCTAGTGCGTGATCTTTTACTCCGCGTGGTGCTTTTGCCATTTCATCGTCATTAATTAAAAATGGTCTGATTACCGCATGTGGACAAACAGAGGCACATTGATTACACTGAATACAATTTGCTTCTATCCATCTTGGAACCATTACTCCAACACCACGTTTTTCATACTCTGTTGTGCCATGTTCAAAACTTCCATCTTCATAGCCCAAAAACGCAGAAACAGGTAAATCATCGCCTTTTGCGGCATTCATAGGTTTGACAATTTTTTCAACAAATTCAGTGCCTTTATAAACATTAACTTGTTCTTTTTTGCTTGGTTCTAAATTTTTCCAATTTGGATCCACTTCGACTTTTACAAGCCCATCTGCACCCACATCAATGGCTTTATAATTCATTTCTACAATCGCATCACCTTTTTTACTATAGGACTTATAAGCAAGCTCTTTCATGTATTTTTGTGCTTCTTCGTAAGGAATGATATTGGCAAGTTTGAAAAATGCTGATTGCATGATGGTATTTGTGCGGTTTCCAAGTCCTATATCACGGGCTAATTTAGTCGCATTAATGATATAAAAATTTACTTCTTTTTCAGCTAAAACTTTTTTGACTTCATTTGGAATTTGTTTAATGGTTTCTTCTGCACTCCAAATGCTATTTAAAAGGAAAGTTCCACCTTTGCGAATTCCTGCCAATACATCATAAATTTCAAGATAAGCGGCTACTGAACAGGCAATAAAATGCGGAGTAGAAACAAGATAGGTCGAGCGAATAGGTTTTTTAGAAAAACGCAAATGACTTCTTGTGTAACCACCTGATTTTTTAGAATCATAAGCAAAATAAGCTTGTGCGTAATAATCTGTATTATCTCCGATGATTTTAATGGAATTTTTATTTGCTCCTACAGTTCCATCAGCACCAAGTCCATAAAATAAGCATTCTATCGTGCTTTCATCACCAAGTGAAATTTTTTCACCTACGCTTAAAGAAGTATGGGTAACATCATCGATAATGCCCACTGTAAAGCCATCTTTTGGTTCATCAAGTTTTAAATTTTCAAACACCGCTATCATTTGAGCCGGATCAACATCTTTTGAAGAAAGTCCATATCTACCGCCTACAATGATAGGACAATTTTCTCTTCCATAAAAGGCTGTTTTAACATCAAGATAAAGCGGTTCCCCAAGACTTCCTGGTTCTTTTGTTCTGTCTAAAACAGCAATTTTTTTCACAGATTTTGGCATTACATCAAAGAAATATTTTAAACTAAATGGACGATAAAGATAAACTTTAAAAACTCCGACTTTTTCACCTTTGGAATTTAAATGGTCGACAACTTCTTCAAGGGTTTGAGTCACTGAACCCATAGCAATGATAATTCTTTCAGGTTCTTTATGTCCGTAATATACAAAAGGTTTGTATTCTCTGCCGGTGATTTTTGAAATTTCTTGCATGTATTCATTGACAATATCAGGTATAGCGTTATAGAATTTATTTGAAATTTCGCGAGTTTGGAAATAAATATCATCATTTTGTGCTGTTCCTCGTGTTTTAGGATTTTCTGGAGTAAGACAGGAATTTCTAAAATCTAAAAGAGCTTTTCTATCAAGCAAACGATCAAAGTGTTCATAATCCATCACTTCGATTTTTTGAATTTCATGACTTGTTCTAAAGCCATCAAAAAAATGTAAAAATGGCACACGACCTTTAATAGCTGCTAAGTGAGCTATTCCTGCCAAATCCATACTCTCTTGAACTGAGTGTGAGCATAACATAGCAAAGCCAATCTGTCTTGCAGCATAAATATCTTGATGATCTCCAAATATAGACAATGCTTGAGAAGCTAGAGATCTTGCAGCAACATGGATAACGCCTGGCAAGAGTTGTCCAGCGATTTTGTACATATTAGGTATTTTAAGTAAAAGTCCTTGAGAGGCTGTGTAGGTTGTAGTTAAAGAGCCTGCTTGAAGTGATCCATGCACTGTTCCAGCCGCTCCGGCCTCACTTTGCATTTCGATAATTTTTACAGGAATACCAAAAAGATTTTTTTTACCAGCTGCAGCCCATATATCGGTATAATCAGCCATAGGAGAACTTGGGGTAATAGGATAAATTCCAGCAACTTCAGTGAAAGCATACGAAGCATAAGCGGTAGCTTCGTTACCGTCCATGGTTTTCATATTTTTTTTCATTAGTATTTCCTTAATTAGTAATTATTTTGTAATTTTAAACTATATCATAATTCTCTTAAAAGATAGTTAATTGCAAAAATTTATAAAGACTTTATAAATAAAACCGCATCGTAAGCATCTTGCTTGACAAAAGAAGTTTCAAGAAGTAAGCTTTCTTTTTTTTCATAACCACAGCTTACTGCAACGGCATTGATATTTGCATTTTTCGCCGCTAAAATATCAAGTTTTGTATCTCCTATCATAAAAGCATTATCTTTTGGTTTATTGAGTTGCAAAAGAGCTTTTTCAATAGGTTCTTTGTGTGGCTTTGGATAAACTACATCATTGCGCCCTATAATGACTTGAAAGAAATTTCCTATACCTAAAAAATCCAATAAAGGTTTAGTAAATTGACTTCCTTTTGTTGTAACAATGCCTAAATCTGCAAATTTGCTAGCTAAATTTAGAGCTTCTTTTACTCTGGCTAATAGGGTGGTTTGTTCAAGATAAATTGTATGATATTTCTCGCGGTAAAATTCTATGAAATTTTGAGCTAGTTCTTTTTTATTGCCATAAAGTTTAATAAACATTTCATCTAAAGGATATCCAATTAATGCTTTAATGTCTTCATCCAAAGCAGGAGTTAAATCAAGTTTTTCAAAGGCGTTTTTGCAGGAATTTAAAATGGCTGGAGTTGAGTCTATAAGCGTTCCATCAAGGTCAAATAAAATAGTCTTTTTTTGCATTTTTTTGCCTTAAATTATAAGGAAAACCCTTATAATTTAATTGTTTTGTTTAAGAAAGAATTTTGCTTCAACTCTTCTATTATCAGCTCTACCTTCTTTTGTTGCATTGCTTGATCTTGGTTTGCTTTCACCATAACCTTTTGTTTTAATACGATTTTTTTCTATACCTTGTTTATTAAGCTCTTTAGCCACGGCATTTGCGCGACGTTCTGATAATTTTTGATTATAATTTGCATCACCTATACTATCAGTATGTCCTTCTAATAAAGTGTTATAACTCGGATTTTCTTTTAGAATATCTGCTACTTCTTGAATTTTCATTTCAAAATTTGGATTAATATTGATTTTATCAAAAGCAAAGTGACCTTCTAGGTGAATCACTTTTTCGCAACCTTGCTCATCCAATAATGCACCTTCTCTTGGTGGAGTTGGACAATTTGAAGTTTGTTTTGTCGGTTGTGGTTCAACTTGTGGTTCTGGTTTAATTTCTGGTTCTTGTATGTTTTCTTCCACTTGAGTTTGTGTGATTTGCGCGGGCTGTTCTTTTGGCGCACCAAAACCAAAACTAATGCCTACACTTGAAATCCAATTGTGATTGGCATTATTAAAATTAATTTGATCTCTGGTTTCAAGTCTTAATGCTACAGAATCACTAAGGCGAATTTTTAAACCTGCACCGTATTGTCCAAAGCCTCCACTTTTATTATCGTAAGCACCATTTGAAAAATCTTCATATCCAGCACCAGCTAAACCATAAAGATAAAAAGTTTTGCTTAAGTCAATACCTTTTATCGCATTTAAGTAAGTTCTGGTGATATTGGTATTTCCGCCTAAATCATATTTTACTCCGCTGTAATGTTCCAATCCAAGCTCCACTTGGTCGATAAAATAATCAAAATGATATCCAAATTTAATGCCAGGAGCACCACGATCATTAAGATCTAAATTTCCTTCAAAAACATTGTAGTTAAAAGTCGGAGTGATTTCAAATTTTACATTAGAATCAGCAGCAAATAAAGCTGTAGCCAAGCTTATTCCAAGGAGTAGTTTTTTCATTATCAAGCCTTTATTTTAAAATCGAGTGTAAATTATAACATATTTGTATTATAAAAACAAAAATTATTTTAGAGAGATTTAAAGATAAGATTAAACCTAGAAAAACTAGGTTTAATGATACATTAGCGTTTAGAGAATTGTGGGCTTCTTCTTGCTTTACGGCGTCCGTATTTTTTACGCTCAACTGTTCTACTATCTCTAGTAAGAAGTCCTTTTGGTTTTAGCAATGCTCTAAAGTCAGCGTCCATAGCGGCTAAAGCTCTTGAAATTCCATGTCTTAAAGCTTCTGCTTGAGCGCTATAACCACCACCTAGAGTTGTAGCTGTGATATCCATTGAAGTTTCTTGTTTTGTTACAAGTAATGGTTGAACTACTTTAAGTTTTATCGCTTCGTGTCCACCAAGCCAAGTATTTAGATCAACGCCATTAACGCTTATTTTTCCGCTACCTGATTTGATCCAAACCTTTGCAATAGCGGTTTTTCTTTTACCTGTTGCATATGTTGTTGCCATGATTATTTTCCTTCTTTAGCAATTTGCGCAGTGTGTGGATGCTCGCTACCTGCATAAATTTTGAGTTTTTTAAGCATTGCTCTACCTAAATTTGTTTTAGGAAGCATACCTCTAACTGCTAATTTATATAATTTAGCAGGATTTTTTTCGAGCAAATCTCCGAATTTTTCACTTTTTACACTTCCAAAATATCCTGAATGTCTGTGATAAAGTTTATCTTCAGCTTTATTAGCGCCTGTAAATACTGCTTTTGAAGCATTGATAATCACTACATAATCACCGCAATCAACATTAGGAGTAAAGCAAGGCTTGTTTTTGCCTCTTAAAATTGTCGCTACTTCAGTTAAAAGACGGCCGAAGCGTTTGCCTTCCGCGTCTAAAACGATCCATTCTCGTTTTACTTCGTTTGGCTTTGTTATCTTTGTCATAATATTTTACCTTTGCCAAAAAATTTTTAAAAATGTGATTATAGTTATTTTAGCTTAATTAATACTTAATTTAAGAATATTTAAAGTTTATCACAAAACTTTTACCCTCTTTAAAAATACAAAATCTCACTATGCTTTAAGTTAGTTTTTGTAAAATTACTTTTTGTTATATTAAAAATAAGGTTTCATTGTGTTTTCTTTCGTAAATTTTAAATTTCAAAAGGATTATTTAACTTGCAAATTTTGTAATAATCTCAATCTAGAAAATGATGCTAAATTTTGCATATATTGTGGAAGGGAGTTAAACCACCCTGCTAAGCAAAGATTGGACTATATCTACGATAAAAATCCCGCCATTGTCGTTGCACTCTTGGCAAAAATATCAAAAGTTGAAGGCAAAGTCATCACAAAAGATTTATCCAAATTTATCTCTTCTTTACTCGATAAAATCGATATTTTTTATACTAAAGATTATGAGGGTTTTAGAGAAACTTATGCGAAAATTTTCATCATCGAAAAAAATAACAGCAGAAGTATTAATGAGCTTTGCTCTAGTATGCGTATTTATAGAAAAGAGGAGGCGGATTTTTTGATTTGTTTGTTGCTTGATCTTATTTATTATGATAAAAAAATAACTCCAGCGCAAAATGCCTTAATGGAAAATATCATCATAGCTCTTGGACTTAATCTCATAGCCTTTAGAGAAATCAAACTTCGATACGAGCAAATTTCGCGTTTTAATCAAGAAAACGAGCGAGAAAACTATCAAGAGCAAAGAAGACAAGAATTTGATATCAGTTTAGAGCAAGCTTATGAAATTTTGCAAAGCAAGGAAAATGATAGTTTTGAGAGCATAAAGAAAAATTACAGAAGGTTGGCTAAGGAGTATCATTATGATAGTCTTCATTCTAAAGATCTTCCGCCTGAGCTTTTAAAAATCGCTCAAGAAATGATGAAAAAGATCAATCTAGCCTATGAAATCATCAAAGAAGCAAGGGGGATATAATGCTTATATGTAAGCGTTGCAATCAAGAAAATTTAGATATAGCCAAATTTTGTAAGGAATGCGGAAGTAGCGATTTATACGATCCACAAGCCCAAGAAAAGCTAGAAAAAGAAAGAAAAATACAAGAAGAGTTAAAAAAGTGGGAAGAAGAAAGAAAAAGACAAATAGAAGAAGAGAGAAAAATAGCCCAAGAAGAAAGAGAAAAAAGAGCTAAAGAAAGAAAAGAATTCATTAAAAAGCATAAAAAGAAATTTATCCTTGCTTTATCAAGTATGGCTGTAGTGATTTTTATATTTTTTGTGGGCTTTGTGTATGATTATTATTATGGTGGAAAATACAGCAGGGTTTATATAAGCAAGCTTGAGAAAAAATGCCGTGAAGATGAAGCAAGTTGTAAAATACTTCAAAATATTTACAAAGAAAAATGCGATGAGGGTGATGGAAAAGCTTGTCTTGCTAGCATGTTTATGTCTGATAATTTAATAAAAGTACAACTAAATGGCAAATGGAGCTTTATAGGCAAAAATGGAGAACTTATAACTAAATCTAAATTTGATGAGGCTTTTGGTTTTAGCGAAGGTCTTGCTAGAGTAAAAATAAATGGCAAATATGGTTTTATAGACAAAAATGGAAAAATCATCATCGAAGCTAAATTTGATCGGGTTTGGAGTTTCAGCAAAGGTCTTGCTAAGGTAGAAATAAATGACAAATGGGGTTTTATAGACAAAAATGGAAAAATCATCATCGAGCCTAAATTTGATTGGGTTGGTGGTTTTAGCAAAGGTCTTGCTGTAGTAGAAATAAATGGCAAATATGGTTTTATAGACAAAAATGGAAAAATCATCATCGAAGCTAAATTTGATGATGTTGATGGTTTTAGCGAAGGTCTTGCTGCAGTAAAAATAAATGACAAATGGGGTTTTATAGACAAAAGTGGAAATTTTGTCATTGAACCTAAATTTGATGAGATTGAAAGGTTAGGCTAAGTGGATCAATAAGCCCTTATATAACTTGGGTGAATTTTATCTTTCTCGCCTAAAATTTTGGCCGCTTGGTAAGCAAAATTTGGATTTCTAAGTAGCTCTCTGCCATAGCAAACCAAATCACAAACCTCGCCTAAAAGCAAGGCTTCACCTTCGCTAGCGCTTGTGATGAGTCCCACGCAAGAGACAGGAATTTTAAGAATGCGTTTTAATTCTTTTGCGTAATTTGCTTGATACAAAGGTACGACATTAGGCACTAAGGATGGTTTGTTGATATTTCCACCCGCTGAGATATCAAGCATATAAATTCCTAAATTTTCAAGCACAAGAGCAAGTTTTTTACTCTGTTCTAAGTCCCAGCCCTTCTCTTCCCACTCGCTTGCAGAAATTCGCACAAAAATAGGGATATCAACTCGCTCTTTGATGCCTTTTACTATATCGCATAAAAGGCGAATTCTGTTTTCAAAACTTCCACCAAACTCATCAGTTCTTTGATTAGAAAGTGGGGATAAAAAAGATGAGATAAGATAGCCATGCGCTGCGTGAATTTCAACCGCGTCGTAGTTTGCCAACTTCGCTCTTTTAGCCGCTTCGCAAAAATCTTGGCAAATTTTTTCTATATCTTTTTTGTCCAAAACCTTTAAATTTGCAAAATTATCACTGTATTTTATATCGCTAGGTGCAAGCTGTGTGGCGTTTTTACAACCATTTTTTCTACCGCTGTGATTAAGCTGCAAAGCAATTTTTGCACCAAAATGATGGCATATATCAGTGATGCTTTTATGCTTTATAATATGCTCATCGCTGTAAATTCCCAAGTCTTGATCTGAAATTTTACCTTCAGCACAAATGGCATTTGCTTCAACAATGATAAGCCCAACTCCGCCCATAGCTCTAGCGCCATAATGATTTAGATGAAAAACATTTGGCATACCATCTTGAGCTTGGTAAGTGTCCATAGGGGGCATTACGATACGGTTTTTGACTGTAAAATTTGCGATTTTCAAAGGGCTTAGCAGTAAAGACATAAAAATCCTTTTTGTTTTGATTATAACTAAGTTATCTTAAATGATAGGCAATGGGGATTTGTAGTCTGATATTTTTGTGGTGTTTTGGGAAATTTGAGGACGCTAGGTGGATGGTTTCAATGGCATTTTTGTCTAAAATTTGATGGCCTGAGCTTTTGATGATTTTAATCTCTTCAAGAGTGGAGTTAGTATTCCATAAAAATTCAAGCAAAACCTCTCCTTGCATTCTCATTCTTTGTGCCTGACGAGGATAAATTCTTGCATTATCAATGGCTTTTTTTATGGCTTTTAAGAGCGGATTGTCGCTTTGACCAAAGCTTATGATTTCAGTTTGCGGGGCTTGATTTGGGTTTGATTGTGCGTTTTGCATTGCTTGGAGTGGTTGGGTTTGCTCGCTTTTTTGAAGGCTTTGAGTTGTTGTTTTTTTATTTGGATTTTCTTTTTGAATTTTTTTATCGGCTTTTGCTTGATGATTTTCTTCGACGCGTTTTTTGATCTTTTTTGTTTCTTCTTGTGCTAAAGGTGCTGCACTGGAGCTTTGCATAGCAAATTGTTTTATTGCTAAGGTGAATTGACTTTCGCTTTTTAACTCTACTTTTAGCCAATTTGGCGCGATAATGAAAAGCAAAAACAAAGGCGTAAAGCATATAAAGGTCAGATAAAATGCTTGATATTTGTGGTTAAAATAGTTTTTCATCGTTGTTGCTCCGTGATAATCTGAAAATTTTCGTGGTTTTTGCTTTTTAATATATCAATGACTTGTATGAAGCTTTCAAATTTAGCATTTTTGTCGCTTTTAAGTTCTATGAGTGTGTCTTTGCTTAGGGTGTTGATTTGGGTTTTAAGATCTTCAAAATTTGTTATTTTATCTTGAGCGTAAAAAACATTGTTTTCATCAATGACAATAAGAAATTTATCTTGCTTTTCAGAAAGCGTTAGCGCTGAGTCGGTTTTGGGTAGGTTGATTTTAATTTGACCGTGTGCAATAAAAGTTGAAATGCTTAAAACAATGGCCAGTAAAACCAAAACAATATCAATGAAGGGAATGATATTTAAACCCTCATTTTTTGGTAGTTTTAGCATTGTTTTTCTTTTTTGACTTTGAAATTTGAGCTTAAAAGGTTGATTTTTCTTAATAATGCATTATAGGCCATTAAGCTTGGTATGGCTACGACTAAGCCTAGTGCAGTTGCTTTTAAAGCTAAGGATAAGCCTATAACTATGGATTTTACATCGATATTTCCGTTTATACCCATATCATAAAAAGTAATCATAATGCCTATTACTGTGCCTAATAATCCCACATAAGGAGCATTTGAGTAAATGATATAAAGTGTGGTTAAATTTTCACTTAAAACATTGTCTAATTCTTCTTGATTTTGAAAATCATCTATTTTAATTTTTCTTAAAAATAATATTCTTTCTATAATACACCAAAGAGCAATAAAAGCCATCAATCCAAGTATAATAAATATAATACAATCAATATATTCTTTTAAAAATTCCAAATTTTGCCTTTCAATTTTTTCGTATTATATTTGATAAAAACTAAAATTAATATTAATTATCAAAATATTATATGTTGCGGAAATTTAGATTTATTTTTGGAAATTGAATTTAATTTTTATTTCACTTTCACTTCACATTTGTTAAATACTATTTCACTCGATAATTTATTAAAGGAGAAAAAATGAAAATTAAATTAGCTTTAGCAGGATTGTTTTGTGCAAGCGTTATGTCAGCAGATATGATAGTAGGTGTGGATCAATTACCACAAAATGCAAAAAGTTTTATCAGTACTTATTTTAAAGGTACACAAATTGGTCTAGTTAAAAAAGATCTCGATTCTTATGATGTGACTTTAAGTGATGGAACTGAAATTGACTTTATTATCACTGGAGAGTGGAAAGATGTTGATGGAAAATACAAAGCTATACCAACTAATTTCTTACCTGCTGCAGTTGTAAGCAAAGCTCAAGCTGCTCAACCTAATGCACAAATTTTTGAAGTTGATAAAAAAATCAATGGGTATAAATTTAAATTTAATAATATGATGGAAGTTTATACTGATTTTAATGGCAATGTTTTGGGCCAACAATTTGATGATTAATCGTAGTATCCAGTTTTGGATACTCGTTTTTATGTATTTTTTTCAAAATTTTTATTTTTAAACCGCGTTAAAATTTTACTTGCATGCATTAAATCTTTAGCTATACTTCTTGCAAGAGCCGTATCATTCATAATTGATGTAGCCATAGAGTCTGTAATTCTTTTATAGCGGATAAGACTGTCTAAAGAATGCGAAGAAATGGCATCATATTTTTTGACATTGAGTTCTAAATCACTATTGATTTGATTTAAATGATCAATGTCAGAGCTTTCTATCATATCCTTTAAAAGTCTTAGCATTCTTAAAAGATTGCGTCTTAAATGCGAATATTCATTTTTGATGATTTCATTGTTTGAAAATGCAAATTTGAGTATGTTTTCTTGTAGATCTTTCGCATCTTTTACTGCTGTTGCCATAAATAAATTCGCTCTTCTAATATCCATAAATTGGGTAGTATGTTTTGAATTCTCGCCTTCGTTGGTGGCTCTGACTGCAAAGTCGATAATTTCAGAGTAAATATTTTTAAAACGATTATGATAAAGCGTTTCAAAAGACTCTTCTAAGGGCTTATTTCTTTGCTCTATAATAGCCTTAACTTCATCTTTACTATAAATGTCTGCCGGTTCTAAGCTGATCATTTTTGCGACAATGCTAAAAGCGTTATTTAATAAATGCTTGGACTCTAAATACAAAACCTCCAAGGCACTGTCGCTAAATTCTAAAGCGCTATTATTAAGATATTTGGTTTTATCGCCAGAGCTTTTTTTAGGATTTTCTTTAACAATATAATTTAAAAAAGCACACATTTGCGAGATAAAAGGATAGAGTAAAATAACCCCTATGACATTAAAAATTGTTGTAAAAACGGCAAGTTTTAAAACATAATCATTATCTAATATTCCAAGCCATAAAGACAAAATATCTGTAAATTCTAGGTAGTATTTGATAAAAATAATGGATAAAACAGCAGCGATAAGATTAAAAAGCACATGTGTAACAGTGAGTTTTTTGCCTTCTATATTCGAATTTAATGAGCCAATAATCGTCATCATCGTGCTACCTACATTTGCGCCAATTGCTAGTGCAATGGAGTTTTCATAAGAAATTTGTCCTACGCTTAGTGCGGTTATGGCTAAAGTTAGCGTAGCGTGGGAAGATTGGGTGATGACTGTAATTATAAGTCCTATAAAAACATAAGTGATTAAGCCTAGAAAGCCTTGCATTTGGTATTTTGAAATATCTATGCTATCTTTGAAATTTCCAAACCCTTCTTTCATATAAGAAATTCCCAAAAATAAAAATCCTAGCGAGAGTAAAAATAAACCAAAGCCTTTGATTTTTTTATGCTTGTTTAAGAAAAAAATCACTCCAAAGACAATTAAAGGCATAGCAAAAAGAGATATTTGGCTTTTAACACCCAAATATCCAACTATCCAAGCACTTCCTGCAGTTGATAAATTAACCCCATAAATCATTGCTATACCTGCTGCTAGTGTGATGAGTTTAGCACTTAAAAATGAAATGGCAATGATACTTACAAGGCCGCTTGATTGCACTAAAGTGCTTAAAGTTAGTCCAAAAAGGAAAGATTTGTAATTTTTATCCGTCATTTTGCTTACAAAAATATCCAAAAAACTTCCAGAAAGTATTTTAAAACTTTCTTGCAAAAGCATCATGGCAAATAAAAAAATGCAAATTCCGGTGCAAAGAGTTAAAAAGTTGATATTTTTAATAAGAATAAAAAGTAAAATTAGAGCTAAGATAATACTTAAGCTTATTCTAAATAAAAGTGGACTTTGCGATTGTTTTATCATTTATTTGCACCTTCTTAATAAAATTTAAGATTTTTTGGGTATTATTTTATTTGCCTTTTCTCAGACCTGTGCAATGCTATTTTTAGGCATCGCTTCAGGGTGGGAACACAGCAGAGCACTTAATTTTAGTGTGTGCCGCAGTCATCTGGGAAAGGGTTTTGTAATTTTATATCAAAATATTTTATCAACTCTTCGCAGATTGCAAAATAATTTACTCCGTCAATCGTTTTATTTTGTTTAAAGAAATTTAACATATCTTTAAAGCCGCTTTCAAGCTCTTTTGATTTTACGCCATAACTAATGCTAAGCCCTGCTTCTATAAATGCTGCGATTTTATCGCAGTATTTTAAAGCCTTGCCATCAATCGCCCCAAATTCATTTTCATTAAAAGAACTCAAACTTCCACTACAAAGCTCTATTTTGCCATTTTTATAAGTGCGATTTTCAAATTCATTTTTTACAAAATTAGCTTCATCGTTTCTACCTTCTCTAATGCCCAAAATATAAGAAAATTCATCACGCAAATTTTCAGGCACAAAAGGTAAAATTCTATCGTTTATGAGTTTCATTTCATAATCACTGATTATGTCGTGAAGTCCTTCAATGCCATATTTTACTGGACTTATAATGTCTCTTGTTAAAGACTCTGGTAAATCATGGAATAAAGCACAATAAAAATTATTTTCCAATCTTTTATCACAAGCTTTGATTTTCAAAGAATGAAAATAGCCCAAAATCGCAACCACAAGCATATGTCCTAAAACTGCAGTTTCTGGAATTCTTGGAGTTTGCGCCCAACGCTTTTGAAAGCGAAGTCTGCCGCTTAGATCGATGATTTTAGCGATTTTTTGATTAAGCGCGATTTTTCTAGCACCTATTAATTCGTAATAATCTTCAAGCTCTTCTTCGACTTTATTTTTGATTTCATCAATGTTATTTAAAAAAGCTGAGGTTTGATAAACTATGTTAAATTCCCATCTTGTAGCAAAATACGATGCAGCTTTTAAAATAAGTCTTTCTTTTGCGTAAGAATTGCTTTTTAAATACTCTTCAAAACGCTTTAAAAACTTGCCTTCATCGATATTTTCTATCATAGGTTCAATTTTACTTAAAACCCAAGAATTGACTTCATTTTTCTTTTGACGCACGATTTCATGATACACATCAGGACGGATATCGGTAACAACAACGCGACTTAAAAATTCAAAAATTCCCCCTTCGATAATCACACGCATATTGATATCTTTTTCCATTTTAGCGATAAAATAAGCAATGATGAATTTATGTGCTTGTTTGTCAAGCTCGACTAAATTTGCCATTCTTGGATAATCATTCCAACGGCTGATTGATGCGGCTTTAAAAATATGTTCTATTAATTTTATATTTATCATTTTTTTCCTTAATTAAATTAAAGGAAAATTGTAGCATAAATTTAAGTTAAACTATTTTCTATAAACTTCATTTTTTACTTCAATGCATTTAAAACCATCTTTATTAAGAGTTAATACGCGCAAATATCCCCCAGCATCGACTTTGCCTTCGCACAAAAACACACGCGAAGCAATTTGCATAGGAAGTTTTGCTTTATTTCTATGACCAAAAACTTCAAAAACATTTTCCGCACTATTTTTACAGAATTCTTCCGCAATAGCTTGAGAATCCTCGTAGCCATCTATACCGTTAATAAGATGATAACTAGAAACAAAACTTAAGTCTTGATATTTCTTGGGAGCAAAATTTAAACCCGCGTGCGAGCAAAGAATTTTTTTTCTGCCATATTTGTAAAAAAGACATTCTTTAAAAAAAGGATAGAGCTTTTTTGCATCTTTTGGATTTAATTTTTCTTTGTAAAAATCTTTTAGGGTATTTTCATTGAACTCTTTGGAAGTGCTTACTTCGCCATTTGCCCATTTTATCAAATGTCTTTCGTGATTTCCTTCAAGCAAGCAAACATTTTCTTTCTCGCAAATTTTAAGTAAGAATTTTAAAACTTTGCCATTTTCTATGCCTCTATTGATATAATCACCCAAAAATATATAATACTCATCATCTTTCATAGACTTAAGGTATTTTTTAAGCACACTATAGCAACCTTGAATATCCCCTATGTGATGAATTTTTTTATAAGTACTTAAATTTGGCATTTCATAAAGAATTTGTTGCCAATTATTTGGACTTAATACTTCATATTTTTTAGGTATTTTCTTTAAAGAATTGGCCGTATTTTCAAGCAAATAAAAAGGGGTAAGATAGCCAGTAGATGAGGCTTGTTTGAGATTGTTTGCCATGCATTGCTCTAAATTGGCATTAAATTCAATCACAAACATTTTATAGCGATATAAATTTGCTAAATCTTTATAAGTTTTTAGGTGTTCATTGTAAGCATTAATAACGCAGAATTCCCCTCTTTTCATACGCATTTGTAAAAAATCTAACATAAGCTTATAAAGCTCATTATCGTACTTATAATTAAGGCTTTTTTGATGATTAGGCAAGGGATTAGCACAGCCGGTTAAAGAACGCAAATCATTAATATCTAAAGTGAAATTTTTAAGATGATTATGATGCACAAATTCTTCTTGTCCGGCGTGGTAATTTCCGCGTAGTATTAGTAAAATTCGCAAATTGTAGCCTTGAATTTATTTTGGCACAACCATATCACTACGGCATTCTATCACTGTATGTACATTTCCGCGTGGGTTAAAATCCCCTACGACTTTTATCCATTTTGGTTTTAATTTATCTTTTAAGGTATTATAAATTTCATTGATACTTGCTTCATGCGAAACATTTCTGTACATAAAAGTATTGATATAAAGTTTTATCGCCTTAAGCTCAACCACAAATTTATCAGGCATATACTCAAGATAAATTGTTGCAAAATCAGGATAACCAGAACGCGGACAACAACACATAAATTCAGGCAAAGTGATTTTAATGATATAGTCATTTTTCGCATCATTTGGCCAAATTTCCATATTTTCTACATCAAATTCTTTGATTTCTTTTTCACCGTAACGCATTATTTTCCTTTACTATTTGAAACATTAAAAAGCGAAATTATATAATATTTTTTTTAATCAAACTTTTTTAAAATATATTCTCATAGAATATACAAAATTTTTAAAAAGGTTTCATATGAAAAAATCAATTACAATCATAGGCGGCAGTATCGCAGGACTTAGTGCGGCTTTATTTTTTGCTTCGGCTAAAAATAATGAGCTTGATTTTGATATCACTATTTTTGATGATGGCAAAGCTGATTTGAAAGCGGCTGCAATTTATAATGTGCCATTTTTCCCAAAAGGCGCTCAAGCAAGCGAAATTTATGCGCATATCAAAGAGCAAATCGCTTCTATGCTAGAGGTTAAGTATATAGACTCAACTGTGGTAAGCATTAATGGAGAAAAAGGAGATTTTACTACAACTGATGAGCAGGGTTTGGGTGTGAAATCAGATTATATCATCGTTGCAACAGGTGCGAGTCAATGTAATATTAAAGGGCTTGAAAATTTTGTTATACCTCATACTTTAATGCCAAAACCAAATAAAATTTGCTTAAGATGTGGCGAAAGACAAATGGTTAAAGAGGGAATTTATGCTGCAGGGCTTGTTTCTGGCGTGACAACTATGGTTGCTTGCGCTATGGGAAGTGCTAATGAAGCTGCTTGTGCGATTTTAAGTGATATAAAAGGCACGCTAAGCGTGTATCATGATACTCCAAGCACAAGATCTTAAATTAAAGCAAGAGTAAATCTTGCTTTATTCTCCTTTATACAAACAATGCTCAAAAATAAACTGATGATCTTGCGGTAAAGCATTAAATAAAGCATTGGCTAAATTTCTAATCTCCCAAAGGGCTGATTTTGAACTTCTTAGAGAAATGAAATTTTGCAAACTTCTGGCATTAATCGTTAGTGTGAGTTCTGTTTTATAGCTTTCTGGTAAGCAGTATTTTGCTATATCTAAACTTATGCTATCTTGTAAAATAAGGCGTAAATTTTCTAAGGCTTTAATGCTTGCATTATCTACTTTTTCATTTCCGGTTAAAACTAAATACCTTTTGGCATTTTCAAAGTCATTTTCTCTAAATTCGCTTTCATTGCGTAATTCTTTTAAAGTATATCTTGTACTTTTTACACTTGGACTTGTATGGCGGTGTCTTGCTACTTCTTGTAAGCAAGCTCTTGAAATTCCTTGTATATAAAAAGTATAATTTAGATGTTCTAAGGTTGAAGCGTGTTTGAATTTATTCCCAACACGGTCAATTAATTCTTTGTCTTTTTCTCCGCCGCAATCGCCTTTATCAAAACTTTGCCAACAAGTTCTTGTCGCGTGTGAGCATACAGAAAGTGGAGTGTGGTTTAATAGTGTGATTTTCATTTAATTTTTCCTTGCAAAAATAATCGAAATTTTACACCAATGTTTATAAAAATAAAATTTTATATTGGCTATAATTTCGAAAAAAATTTAAGGCATTTTTATGAAATTAAAGCAAACAAAATACATTTTCGTAACTGGTGGAGTGCTAAGCTCTTTGGGTAAAGGAATTGCAGCAGCTTCTATTGCTACGATTTTAAAAAATTCAGGCTTAAAAGTTAGTATATTAAAAGCCGATCCTTATATCAATGTCGATCCAGGCACTATGAGTCCTTTTGAACATGGCGAAGTTTTTGTGACTGATGATGGGGCAGAAACTGATCTTGATTTAGGACATTATGAGAGATTTTTAGATGAAAATTTATCGCAAGATAATAATTTCACCACAGGACGCGTTTATCAAAGCGTGATTGAAAAAGAAAGAAGAGGGGATTATCTTGGAAAAACCATACAAGTTATACCTCATATAGTCGATGAAATAAAAGATCGCATTAAAAAAGCGAGCGTTGGTAAAGATATACTTATAGTAGAGATTGGTGGAACGGTTGGAGATATTGAGGGTTTGCCATTTTTAGAAGCAATCAGGGCTTTAAAACTTGAAATGGGCAAAAACAATGCGATGAATATCCATTTAACTCTAGTGCCTTTCATCAAAGCCGCAGGAGAGCTTAAAACCAAGCCAACCCAGCACAGTGTGGGAGAATTAAGACGCATAGGTATTAGCCCTGATATGATTATTTGTCGTAGCGAAAAAGCACTTGATAGAGATTTAAAAGATAAAATAGCAATTTCATGTGGAGTAGAGAAAAATTGCGTGATAGAAAGTGTTGATGCACAAAGCATTTATCAAATTCCACTTAATTTTCTCAAACAAGATATTTTAAGCGCCATTGCAAATTCTCTTGAACTTAAAGATTTAAAACCAAATATGGAAATTTGGGATTCTTTGGTTAAAAGAGTGATCGCGCCTAATGATGAGGTTAAAATCGCTTTTGTAGGCAAATATGTGGATTTAAAAGAAAGCTATAAGAGTCTTACTGAAGCCATTATCCACGCAGGTGCGGCTTTGGATACGAGAGTGAATTTAAAATGGATAGATAGCGAAAAGCTTGAAAATTCAGATATAGAAGAAAATTTAAAAGATGTGAGCGGAATTTTAGTTGCTGGTGGATTTGGCTATCGTGGAGTGGAAGGCAAGATCAAGGCTATTAATTATGCCAGAGAAAATAAGATTCCATTTTTAGGAATTTGTCTTGGTATGCAACTGGCCTTGATAGAATTTGCAAGAAATGTTTTAAAGCTAAAAGATGCTAATTCTAACGAATTTGATCCTAAGTGTGAAAATCCTATTGTGTATTTAATCGATGAATTTATGGATGCTAGTGGACAAAAACAAATCAGAACTCAAACCAGTCCTTTGGGTGGAACAATGCGTTTGGGTGCTTATGAATGCGAAATCAAAAAAGACACTCTTTTAAGTAAGGTTTATGAAGGTAAAAAGTTTGTCAAAGAACGCCATCGTCATCGTTATGAAGCCAATCCAAAATATAAAAATGCTTTTGAAGAAAAGGGACTTATTGTAAGTGGAGAAAGTCAAGGACTTATCGAGGTTATTGAGCTAAAAAATCATCCTTTTTTCTTAGCGGTGCAATTTCATCCTGAATTTACATCAAGATTAATTCATGTCAATCCTGTAATTTTAAATTTTATTAAAGCAGCACTTGATCATGAACATGCTAAGTAAAAATGATATTAAAAAGATCTTAAAATTAAGATTTGAAAACGATCTTCATGTAAAGCTTTGTGATCTACCTTTACCTTGTTGTTTAAAAGATACCTACAAGGCGGCAAATCGTATTAAAGAAGCTATAGAAAAAGATCAAAAAATCGCCATAGTGGGCGATTATGATGTTGATGGCATCATTTCTTGCGTGATTATGGCTGAATTTTTTGATGATATAGGTTTTGATTATGTAGTAAGAATTCCTAATCGTTTCAAAGATGGCTATGGGCTTAATGAAGAAATTATTAATGAGCTTGATGTAGATTTAATCATTACTGTGGATAATGGCATAGCAGCGCATAAAGCGGCCGAGCTTTGCAAGCAAAAAAATATCGATCTTATCATCACAGATCATCATATGCCTCAAGATATTTTACCTGATGCCTTTGCGATCATTAACCCTAAGCAAAAAGATTGTGAATTTCCAGATATTGAAATTTGTGGAGCGCAAGTGGCTTGGTATTTAATCGCAGCGTTAAAAGAAGTGTGTAAGTTAAAATACGATATGTGTAAATTTATCGAGCTTTTAGCCATAGCAATTATTGCTGATATGATGGAGCTTAGAGATTTAAATAGGGCTTTAGTTAGAAGAGGTATAGAAAGTATTAATAAATCAAACCGTGCTGCTTTTAAAGCCATAAAGTATTATTATCAAAAAGATAAATTTGAAGTGGATAATATTAGTTTTTTAATTGCTCCTTTGATTAATAGTGCAGGAAGAATGGACGATGCTATGCTTTCTTATGAATTTTTGCACACTAAAGATTACAAAAAAGCAGTGGAGTATCTAGAGCAAATCATCGCTTTTAATAATAACCGCAAAGATGAGGAAAAGCAACTTTTTGAAGAAAGTTTATTGCAAATTAAAGACGAAGATACGTGCATTATTGTAGCTGGACAAAATTGGCACGAAGGAGTTTTGGGTATAGTTGCAAGTCGTTTGGCAAAACATTTTAATAAACCTTCTTTTGTTTTTTCACAAAATGAAGAAAATAGACTCAAAGGAAGTGCTAGAAGCGTGGGTAGGATTAATATCTTAGCCTTGATTGAAAAAGCTGCAGAAGTTGTTGGAAATTACGGTGGACACAAAGGTGCTGCAGGGCTTAGTTTGGATGCAAATTCTTTGTCTGCTTTTAAGGATATAGTTTTTAATGAATGCGCCCTTTTAGAAGAGAGTGAATTTTTAGATCCTGATGAAATTTTAGGCGAGTTGGATCCAAATGAAATTGATTTTGAAATGCTTGAGATTTTAGAATCCTTCGAGCCTTTTGGTCATAAAAACCCAAGACCATTTTTTATGCTAAGTAATTTATGTGTAAAAAATAAAAGATTTTTAGGTAAGGAAGAAAAGCATTTAAAGCTGATTTTAACAAAAAATAACAAAACTTTAGAGGCTTTGTTTTTTAATTTTGATAAAGAACCTAATATTGGCGATAAGATCACTTTGGTTAGCAGTATTTCTAAGAATGAATTTCATGGTCTCATTACACCGCAGCTTATTGTCAGAGAAATTTTGTAGATGTCAAAGCAAGATTTTGTGCTTAAAAAAACGACCCCGCAAAAATTTCTAAAAGTGCTTGAAATTCACTTGGCTGAGCATTGTAACTTATACTGTTTTTCTTGTTCGCATTTTTCACAGCTTGCAAAAGAAGCTTATTATGATTTAAAAGAATTTGAGCAAGATATCAAAAGATTAAAAGTTTTAACAAAAGGCAACATAGAGCGCTTTCATTTGCTAGGCGGTGAGCCTTTGTTAAATCCTGATGTTTTAAAATATTTTGCTTTGCTTAGAGAAAATTTTACCCATTCTCATATTTGGTTGATTACTAATGGTATTTTATTGCTAAAGCAAGATGAGAGTTTTTTTCAAACTTGTTCTAAGCTAAATATAGAACTTCATCCCACAAAATATCCCATCGAGATTGATTGGCAAAGGGTTGATGAGCTTTGTAAGCGATATAAAGTAACTTTGAAATTTTACAATAATGCCAAAATAGAAAAAAATTCTATGAAATTTGTTTTGAATTTAGAAAAACAAAATGATATCTATGAAAGCTTTACTCAGTGTTTTATGTCGAATTTTTGTGTGCAGTTAAAAGAGGGTAAAATCTATACTTGTAATATTTGCGCTAATATTGAGCATTTTAATGCTAAATTTAAAACTACTTTAATGCCAAGTGATGAGGATTGTATCGATATTTATAAGGCAAAAAATTATGAGGAAATTTTGGAATTTTTGGCCAAGCCAATCCCTTTTTGTGCGTATTGTGATGTTAAAAATTGGAAGAGTATTGGCAAGTGGAAAAGATCTGAAAAAAGCATTAATGAATATTTAATTTAGGACAAAAAAACTACTAATTTACCATACTTCACACTGATTTTTTTATCAATTATTTTAATGAATTTAAGGAGAATTTTTGGAGTATAATGTTTTTAGGTTTCATTGCGAAACAAATTTGAAAAAAGGAGTATTATATGAAGAAATTATTGCTTTGTATAATGGTGTTTTTGTTTGTAGGAGCGAGCATGGCAGAGGCTAAGCCAAAAGTGGCTATTTTAGCGACAGGTGGGACAATTGCAGGATCGATTGATAGTGCGGTTGCAACGACTGGATATACAGCAGGAGTAGTGGGCGTTGATGTTTTAATCAAAGCAGTGCCACAAATTAAAGATCTAGCTGATATTAGCGGACAACAAATCGCAAATATCGATAGTTCCAATATGCGTGATGAAATTCAGCTCAAACTCGCAAAAGAGATTAACAAGCTTTTTGCAAGTGGGGTTGATGGAGTGGTGATCACTCACGGTACTGATACTATGGAAGAGACTGCGTATTTTCTAAATTTAACCGTTAAAAGCGATAAACCTGTGGTTTTGGTGGGTGCAATGCGTCCTTCAACTGCTATGAGCGCAGATGGCCCTAAAAATCTTTATAATGCAGTTGCTCTAGCAGCAGATAAAAATGCAAAGGGTAAAGGCGTTATGGTTGCTATGAATGATAAAATTTTAGGCGCAAGAGGTGTTGTTAAAACTCATAGTTTAAATGTCGATGCTTTTTCTTCGCCTGATTTTGGGGATTTGGGTTATATTGTAGATGGTAAAGTCTTTTTCTATAATAATGTAGCCAAAGTTCATACTAAAAACACTCCTTTTGATGTAAGTAAATTAGATAAATTACCAAAAGTTGATATTCTTTATACTTATTCAAATGATGGTAATGGCGTGGCTGCTAAAGCTTTGTTCGAAAATGGAACTAAAGGCATAGTAGTGGCTGGAAGTGGCGCAGGAAGCATACATGAAGATCAAAAAAATGTTTTAAAAGAGCTTTTAAAGCAAGGACTTAGCGTTGCTGTGAGTTCTCGTGTAGTAGCAGGTCGTGTGGCAGTGAGTGAAGCAGATCAAAAGCTTGGTTTTATCTCAGCTGAGGACTTAAATCCACAAAAAGCTAGAATTCTTTTAATGTTAGCACTCACCAAAACAAAAGACACTAAAAAAATTCAAGAATATTTTTTGAAATATTAAAAAATAGTAAGGGATTTAAATTCCCTTGCTGTTCATAACTTGTGCTTTTTTGTTTACCACCAAATCCCAAGTTTTAAAAACACATTATGCGAATGGGTATTATTATCTCCCAAAGTAGCACCATAATTAAAAGAAAGATCTATATTTTCTTTTAAAACATAAGAAAGTCCTAATTGAGTAAAAGCATACCATTTGGAATTTTGTATATCTTCGCTTAATCTAGTATTACCTTCAGCACTTCTTAATATCAAATCCCCGCTTGCATCAAGGTGTTTGGTATTTAAAACTAGTGTTGCATCTAAAAAAATTTACTTGAGTAGCGTTATAATGCTCATTTAAATCCCCTAAGTGCCTTAGTGTAAAATTTTTAGAACTCATACCTTGATAAGAAAGTCCAATTTCAGGAGAAAACATCGCTATGTTTAAAGTATTAAAATAATTCATTCCGATTTTAACATCTGCACCATAACCATATATTTTAGCATCGGAATTAATCTTAGTGATACGGTTTGTATAAGTTTTAGTAATATCAGTGTTCGTATAATCAAATCTTGTACTTGCACTAATAAAATACTCATTAATGCCACTTCTTGCAAAGACATTATAATAAGTTAAACCACCATAATAAGTCTTATCATCAAATTCTAATCTTTGAATATTTTGTTCTTTATTAGCTTGTTCGTAGCCTACATAAAAGCCAAAAATTCCATTATCATTAGCTAAATTCTTTTGAACTCCACCTATAATACCACTGGTATTTCCTTTTAATCTTCCAAGTCCTTCTCCTAAATTTACAGAACTATAATTATAATAAGGCATTAAAAAGCCGAGATGACTATCATCTAAACTTGTGTGTTTTACGAAAATATCATCTAATTCGCTTAATAAATCTGCATCATTACCGTAAGGCTCACCTTTTTTGCTTTTATCCATTTCATCTACTTGGGTAAAATCTGTTTTAAAGGTTTTACCATTAATATCTCTTAAGATATTAGATATATTAATATATCTTAATCTAGAAGAATATATAATAGATTTAGCCAAAGTTTTACCGCTTAGCTCATTAGTTTGAAGTGTAGCAGAATAGCACCCACTTGAAAAACATCCACCAATACCACTATCGATTTTATATAATTTATAAATATCATTAATATTGGCTATTTTATCAATAAAATTTTCTCCATTATTAACCTGATCTCCTATAATATTGCCATCTTTATCCGCAAAAAAAGTATTAGAATCATAAACTTTTTTATCATCTTTGACATTAACTATAATTTTATCTATTTTAATATCTTTAATATTGTCTCCACCTACTAAAATAGAATTATTTAATCTTTCTTCTTTGCTTTTAGATTCTTCATCATTAAAATACCAACCTTTGATATTTACTTTTCCATTATTTTTATTCTCTATATGCACACCATTAGCAGTTTTTCCAAAAATATTTTTAACTTTTGTATTAGTAATTTCATCGTGGTTATCAATAATTAAAATTCCACCATCATTAATTATACCTTTTTGAATTTTTCCCTTAGTGTTATCTATATTTAAAGTACCTTTATTAGTGATAGTGTTTGCGATAATACCTTGGTTAGTAAAAGTATTTTTAATATTTCCTTCATTGTTAAAAGTATCTATAGTACCTGTGTTAGCAAGGGTATCAATATTTCCTTGATTATGCAAGATTTTGATATTAGCATTAGTATGATTATTGAGATTTGAAATACTTTTTGTATTAATTAACTTATTACCAAGTCCTTTATTATTAAAGTTTTTCATATAACCTTCATTGACGGTTCTTGTGTTGTTGATTGCAATGATTTCATTTGTATTTTTTAAAATACTAATGCTACCTTGGTCATTATTTATCTCATCAATACTTCCAGAGTTTTCTAAATTTCCTATGGTGCTATTTTGATTAAGTATTTTACCGTAATAGTTCCTGAATTTATGATGTTAAAATTCGAGTTATCACATAAGCTAAAGTTAGCATCATATAAACCAGTATTTGTAAAGTTTCCACTAGAGTTGTGAAATATAAAAGCTTCTGAGTCTTTAGATAAACCTAGAATTTTGCCATGATTTTTTACTACAAAATTGATTTGAATTATAAGATTTTAAGATAAATTTCTCACGATTTGGCTTTTCGAAGACTACTCCAGTGTTATAATTCTTATAATACTCGTTAATTGTATCACTCCATTTATTTCCATTAAAAGGAGAATTTCCTCAATTCAAAAATCCAGCATGTAAAGAACTTGAAAATAAAAACGAAGCACAACTTAAAGAGATAAAATATTTTTTAGCTAAAAGCCTATATCCCACCACCATTTTTTGATTTTATTTATATTTGTGTCCATACATTAACCTTTTATTAAAAATTTTAAATCGTGATTTTATCAAAATATTAAATAAAAGTAAATAATATATTATTAAAGCATTTTAATAATATACAAAATTTATAAAGTCAATGTGCGTGCGGGTGATTGTATTATCCTTAAAAAATGAAGAGACTAAAGGAGCTTTATGAATAAACCGCTAAAATTTCTAAAAACCTCTAAGTGTAGGTATATACTTTAATATTTTGCATACATAGCAAGCAGTAAGTTCAAATGTTAATTTTAATCAATACAAAACACAAATTTTATTTATTTTAGCCCCATTTAATCAAGTTTTTTTTAAAATTAAAATTTTTGAATTTTAAAGGATGCAAATGACTTTACTAACTAATCCCATCATCATTAGTGTTGTGGTGATGACTTTACTTTGCTTGTTCCGTTTTAATGTGCTTTTAAGCCTTTTGGTTGCAGCTTTAGTTGCTGGATTTTTGTCTGATTTTACCATGCTTCATACTATGGATGTTTTGATTGAGGGTATGAAGGGGAATTTAAAAACAGCCTTAAGTTATATCTTACTTGGTGCAATAGCTGCTGCGATTTCAAAAACGCATTTAACTGCTTATTTAATCAAGCTTGTAAGTCATCTCATTTCACATAAAAAATATTTACTTATTTTATCTTTGGCTTTACTTTCTTGTTTTTCTCAGAATTTAGTGCCTATCCATGTGGCTTTTGTGCCGATTTTAATTCCACCTTTGCTTGCTTTGTTTAACAAGCTTAAAATCGATCGTAGAGCTGTAGCTTGTGCTTTGACTTTTGGGCTTACAACGCCTTATATGATTTTACCTTTGGGTTATGGTTTGATTTTTCAAAATTTACTTGTTGAAAATTTGGTAAAAAATGGCGTTTTAGTTGAGCTTAAAGATGTTACTAATACCATGTATTTTGCTGTTATTTGTATGCTTGTGGGGCTTTTTTTGGCGGTTTTTGTTTTTTATAGAAAACCAAGAGAATACAAAGAAACACAAATTGCAAATATGGATTTTGATAAACTGGCTATGACGCACAAAGAATGGGCTGTTTTAGCTGGGCTTGTTTTAACCTTAGTGTGTCAAATCATCACTTTAAATTTACCACTTTCTGGACTTTTGGGTTTTTTGCTGATGGTAATTTTGGGTGGAGTCGAGTATAAAAAAGTTAATTTTGTTTTTGATGATGGCATTAAAATGATGGGCTTTATAGCCTTTGTAATGCTTGTGGCTGCGGGTTATGGCGAGGTTTTAAATCAAAGCAAAGCTATGGATGTTTTGGTAAACTCTGTTGTGCCTTGGATGGAGTATTCTAAATTTTTAGCTATCTTTTTTATGCTTATTATAGGTCTTATCATTACTATGGGTATAGGAACTTCTTTTGGGACAATTCCTATCATTGCAACACTTTTTTGCCCTATTTGCTTACAACTTGGTTTTAATCCAGCTTTAATCATTTTTATTTTAGGCGTTGCAGGAGCTTTAGGAGATGCAGGAAGCCCAGCAAGCGAAACCACTTTAGGTGTTAGTGTGGGTTTAAATGCTGATAATAACCACGATCATATTAAGGATACTTGTATTCCTACTTTTATTTTTTACAATGGTTCTTTACTCTTTGTGGGCTCATTGATTGCGCTGTTTTTATAAGTCTTAAATTTAAGACTTATAAATACTCATATCTAAGGTTTTTAAATTTTTAGCAGTGCAAAGGGCTGAAGTCATAGCTCCTGAAACATTGCTTGCGGTGCGTGCCATATCAATGATAGGGTCGATAGCTAAAATAAGACTTAGCATCACAAAATGATCCCCAAAACCAATCCCACTTAGCATAATAGAAGCAGCCATAGTGGCACTTCCAGGCACTCCGGCAATTCCCAAAGAGCCTAAAATCGCTACTAGTACAACCATCAAGGCAAAACTAAGATCAATTTCCACTCCAAGCCCTAAAGCCACAAATACAGCAGCCATAGCAGGAAAATACCCCGCACAACCATTAAGTCCTGTTGTAGTACCTATAGAAGCGACAAAATTCGCAACTGCGGAATTTACGCCGAATTTATTTTGCAAGGTTGAAACCGTTAAAGGCAAAGTGCCTAAAGAAGATCTTGAGCTAAAGGCAAAAAGCCAAACGCTAAAGGCTTTTCGTGCGTAAATTATAGGGTTTAAACCTTGTGAAAGAAGAAGTAAAAAATGCACCCCAAACATGATCAACATTGCTGTATAAATGAGTATGATGAAAATTCCTGCTGTTTTAATCGCTTCAAAGCCATTACTTAGTAAAACATTACTCATCATACAAACTACCGCATAAGGCATAAAGCGTATAACAATGGCTGTCATACTCATCATCAAACCATAAAAAGCTAGGATAAAATTCTCAAAGCTTTTAAATACTTGTTCGTATTCTTCTTTTTTGGAAATTTTTTTCGCGCAAATTCCGATAAAAAAAGCAAAAATCACGATGGCAATGATATTTTCTTTATTCATTGCAGTAATGATATTGCTAGGGATTAATCCTAAAATAATGCTTGAAAAGCTTTGAATTTCTCTGATTTTGCTTGTATTTTCACTGTGAGTAAAAGCACTTCCTAAATCAAAATAAAAAGCCAAAGCAACTCCCAAAGCTGCAGCAATGGCGGTGCTAAAAAGTATCCAAAAAAGACTAATGCTAAGCAGAGATGAAATTTTAATATTTTTATCAATTTCTATAATAACCTTCACAATACACACACTTACCAGTGGAATCACAAGCATTTTGATAAAGGCTACAAACACAGCACTAAAAAATGAAAGCCAATGTTTGACTTCATTATACCAAATGATATCTGTGTTTTTTTGCGGAAAATCAGCTAAAAATTGTAAAATAAAACCAAGACCAATACCTATAATAAGAGCTATAAGCATTCTTAATGAAAAATTTATTTTATAATCTCTCATTTTTTTAAGAAAATAAAAGATAACAAAAATAATAGCTAAAACGACTAAAGTTTGGGGCTTAGAAATCATTAAAAAATGTCCGAAGAATGATTCATTCATAAAAGTCCTTTCAAGAAACTATAAATTAAGCAAAAAATATTTCAAATATTTTCTTTAAGCTTAAAAATTAGGATAATATCATAACTTTGTTTAATTAAGATAAAAAAAGTATGATTTGTTTTTCAAATTTTCACACGAAAAATAATGCCTGAATTTTTCTTTATTTTTTAAGATTAAATTAATATTTACACAAGTATAATCTGATTTAAGTTTAATTTTAGAAAAGGAGAAAAAATGAGTTTATCAATTTTAAAAACTATTGTTTGCTTCGTTTCTAATCTATCTTCTATGATGTGCGCCTTGTGCGCTTGATTCTACATTTATTTCTATCACATTTTGATAACTGTTTTCGTCTTTTGTTGGGCTTAAGCCTCAAGCTGTATTAATTTTCATAGAAGGAAAAATAATGTCAAATCATACACAAAATTACTCACAAAATACTTTAGCATTGCACGCAGGATACGAGTTTGATACTCAAAGAACTATTAGCGTGCCTATTTATCAAAACACAGCTTTTAGTTTTGAAAGCTCCGAGCAGGCCGCGGCAAGATTTTCTTTGCAAGAATTAGGCAATATTTATGCAAGAGTCAGTAGTCCTACTGTCGATATTTTGCAAAATCGTCTAGCTGCGGTTGAAGGTGGAGAATTTGGGGTTTGTACGGCAAGTGGAACAGCTGCGGTATTTTATTCTTTGGTTAATTGTGCGCAAAATGGGGATAATATTTTGTATTCAAATAAAATTTATGGAGGCTCTCAAACTTTGATACAATATACACTTAAGCGTTTTGGCATTGAAGCGAGAGAATTTGATATTGATAATTTAAACACGCTAGAGGAAAAAATAAATCAAAACACCAAAGCTATATTTTTTGAAAGCCTTTCAAATCCGCAGATTGCTGTTGCTGATGTGGAAAAAATTGTTGCCATTGCTAAAAAATATAATATCATTACTATTTGTGATAATACAGTCGCAACTCCATTTTTGCATAAACCTTTTGAATTTGGAGTTGATGTGATTGTCCATAGTTTAAGCAAATACATTAACGGCCAAGGCAATGCTTTAGGTGGTGTGGTGATTGAGAGAAAAAATTTAAATGCTTTGCTTAAAAATAATCCAAGATATCCCGCTTTTAACACACCAGATCCTAGCTATCATGGTTTAATTTATGCGAATTTAAACTTGCCAAATTTTAGCATACGCATTCTTACTGAATGGCTAAGAAATATCGGTGCGACCTTGTCTCCACAAAATGCATGGCTAATTTTACAAGGACTTGAAACTTTGAATTTAAGGATCATTAAACACAGCCAAAATGCCTTAGAAATCGCTCAATTTTTAAATTCGCACAGTGAGGTTAAAAGCGTGAGTTATCCCGCTTTAGAAACAAATATTTATCATTCTTTGCTTAAAAAATATTTTACAAATTCTTATGCTAGTGGGCTTTTAAGCTTTGAAGCAAGAGATTTCGAACATGCTAAAAAAATTTGCAATAGCACAAAAATTTTTAAAATTGTCGCTAATTTGGGCGATTCTAAATCTTTGCTTATCCACCCTGCTAGTACTACGCATTCTCAGCTTAACGAAGAGGAATTAAAAGCCGCAGGTATCACAAAATCAACCATTCGCCTAAGCATAGGTCTTGAAGATGTAAAGGATCTTATTGGTGATTTAAAACAAGCCATTGAGGGTTAAATTTAACAAATCAATTTTTTATAAAAGGAGTTACGATGCCATTAATCATCCCAAAAGAAATGCCTGCTTTTGAAGTACTTAAAAACAGTATTTTTGTGATGGACACACAAAGAGCAAATTCGCAAGATATCAGACCTTTAGAAATTTTGATTTTAAATTTGATGCCAACAAAAATTCAAACCGAAAATCAACTTTTATCTTTGCTGGCAAATTCGCCTTTGCAAATTAATATCACTTTTATTTCAACCCAAAGTTATGTGGGTAAGAATACCCCTTTATCTCATCTTGAAAAATTTTATCTAGGTTTAGACAAAATTAAAACTAGAAGATTTGATGGGGCCATCGTAACGGGTGCTCCTGTAGAACAGATGAGCTTTGAAGAGGTGAAGTATTGGGATGAATTGGTGGAAATTTTTAATTTTCTAAAGTACAATGTAACAAGCACAATGTATCTTTGCTGGGGTGCAATGAGTGGGCTTTATTATTTTTATGGTATAGAAAAAAAGCCTTTGAAACAAAAATGTTTTGGTGTTTTTGAACATAATATTGTGGATAAGGATTTAATTTTAACAAATTTAGATGAAAGAGTAGAATTTCCGCATTCTAGGCATTCTATAATGGATGAGAAACAAATTAAATCTTGTAAAGATTTAAAAATTTTGCTTAGAAGTGATGAAGTTGGCGTGGGTATAGCAAGGGATAAAAAAGATATTTTCATTTTAGGGCATCCTGAATACAGCAAAGATACTTTGGATTTTGAATTTAAACGAGATGGAAAGAAACAAAAACCAAAAAATTATTATGATACTAAAGGAGAAATTGTTTTTAAATGGCGTTCTTGTGCTAATACAATTTTTCAAAATTGGCTTAATTACGATGTTTATCAAAGCACACCCTATGTCTTGTAAGATTTTGAATTTTTGGCAAATAAATTTAAGAAATGAATTGTTATAATGTTTAAGATTTTAGTCAAGGAAAGATTATGCTAAAAGAAATGCTTGAGATTAAAAAGGAAATGGAGCCTATCATACATGAGGCAAATGTAAAGCTTAATGTTATGGCAAGAGAAGTTATAATTAGACGCAGAGAGTATGAAATTTATGGTCCTATGATTGATAGAATTTATCTTGATAATGCCATTTATGTTAAAGTTATGTCTGGTGGAAGAGATGCAAAAAGCGATAAAGTTGATATAAAAAATGGTTTTTACATGGTTTTTGTTGCACCGGAAAAAGGCAGCAGTGAGGAGATTAAAACCAAGTTAAAAATTGCCTATGAAAACTTCGAAGATCGATTTATTCGTGATCTTATTAGACTTTATCAAAGATTTAAAGAAATCATCTCAAAAACCCAAGCAACTCTGTCTAAAGCATCTCAAATGAATGTTG
Organism: Campylobacter sp. CCS1377; assembly: GCF_040008265.1. NCBI lineage: Bacteria > Pseudomonadati > Campylobacterota > Epsilonproteobacteria > Campylobacterales > Campylobacteraceae > Campylobacter > Campylobacter aecornae. The sequence goes on along the minus strand of NZ_CP155620.1, from coordinate 1,791,303 downwards.
TGGTTGAAACAAATTTAGGAGAGGCCACTTCGGCATTTAAATTTAATATTAATATCAAATACACCAAAGAAGGTCAAAAACTTGAAAGAGATAATGTCAAATCTGCCGGAAGTTTTAGGGATACAAAAACTTATATCAATCTTATCGTTGAAAAAAACACAGATTCTAAAATATGTGAAAAACTACTTAATGATGTTGAAAGATATTTTGTTGGCGGTGGAACTTTATAAAATTCTGATTTATGATTTAGAAATCCTTAAGCTTAAATTATAGTTTTTTAGTTACACTTACGCCTTTAAAAAAGGAGGAAAAAATGGAATTTTTAGAGCTTTTATTAATCTTAATCGCTATTATTCTTATGATAGCAAAACCTGAAAAAGAAAAATTTGCTTTTTCTTTGATAGTAATTGCTTGGTGTATTATGGTTTTTGATTATTTGGGTCGAAAATCGGGTGCAATTTTAGGTTTAATGAATTTATAAGGATAGACTATGTGTGATGTTAATAAAACTAGAATTTTTTATTTTTTAATGTGTATGGCAGGACTTTTGATTATTTTGTTGCCTGTTGGAATTGCAAATTTAGTTTTTGGTTATATGATGGGCGATAGTCCTTGTACTTCTTGTTGGGGACAAAGAGAATCTATGATTTTTATAGGTGTGGCTGCTCTGTTTATTGTTCGCTATGGTTTAAAAGGTAAATTTTTAGCGTTTTTACTAATCGCTACTGCTTTTGGTTTGTGGCAGTCTTTTAATCACATAAGCTCTCATGCACATAGGGACTTAGATCAAGGTTTTGGCATGGCGGTTTTTGGGCTTCATACTTATTTCTGGGCTGAAGTAGTATTTTGGGCTGTAATATTACTTTTAGGCGTAATTTTTGCTTTTGCTCCTAAATTTGCTTGCTTTGATAAAGAATTAAATGGAGAAAAATTTAGAAAATTTAATAAATTGAGTTTATCTGCCATGGTTATTGTTGCTTTCATTGTAGCTTCAAATGTTTTTCAAGCTTTTGTAAGTACAGGTATTCCTCCTTATAGCGGACAAGGCGATCCGGTAAGATTTAGCTTAAATCCAAAATATATCATTTGGTCAGATTCTGGCTGGAGTAAAAGCTGGCAAGAAATTTCTTTCTTAGGAAAACGCGATGTTAAAGCTCCTGATTATGCTTTTGCGCCTGCAAGTGAAAAATTAGGCATTAGTTTTGATAATGATATAAACAATGCTCCATTTGCAAAAATTAATGATGAGCTAGAAATTGTTAGTGAGCAAACCATTAATTTTGATAAAGCTATCAATACGCTTGATTATATCAATGATGAATTTGTAGCGAGTTCAAAATGGGATGTGGTATTTTTAAATGATGAATTTAAGGTAAAAGAAAGCTTTGTGCTTGATCCTTATTTTTCAGCAACTATTGATCCAATTATAGGTATTATCCCTTATATGGGAGATAAATTCATTCTTATGGGATCAAATAAATCTTTCTTAAGATTTGCAAAAAATCCAAATGCCGATGAAGCTTTACAATATGCAGATTTTATAAAAGGAAATGGTAAATTTGAAGGTCAAGGAAAAGACTTGGGTCGTGGAAGACTTGATACTGTTAGAGCCAAATTTAACCATGTAGCAAGTATGACTACAGATGATAATTATCTTTATCTTGCAACCGTGCCAAATAATAAAGATGCAAAAACTTTTGTAATCTCTAAAGTTTCTCTAAAAGACCGCGTTCTTTCAGCAGAATTTACTCCAAAAGCGGACTTAAAGGAAGGTAAAACTTTAGGTGATCTTTATGTAACTTCTATGACTTATAAAGATGGTAAAATTTATGCACTTAGCAAAAATCACAATGTGATTGCGGTAATTGATGTAGCTAAAGAAGCGGTAGTAAAAACTATATCTTTCCCAAGTGTGATTACCAATGCAAGAAGTATTTTCTTCAAAGATGGGAAAATTAATATACTTTCTTATCAAAATAATGAAAATAAACTTTATGTTTTAGACTGATTAAAAATCCTAGATTTTCTAGGATTTTTGATTCTTAATACTGTTAAATTTCTTCATAAAATAAATATTTTTAAAGTTTTAAATTTTTATCATAAAATAAAAAAACAAATGTTAGAATTTCAATTTTTACAATAGAGGGAACTAATGATAAATATAGGAATTTACGGTGCCAATGGGCGTATGGGAAAGCAAATTGAAGAATGTTTAAAAAACGAAAGCGAAGCAAAAGCAACTGTGCTTTTTGATAAAGGGGGAAATTTAGAGGAGCTTTTTGAAAAAAGCGATGTGATTATTGATTTTTCATCTTCAAGCGGCACACATGAGCTTTTAAATTATGCAAGAACAATGCCGAAACCTTTAGTGATTGGCACAACGGGACTTGATGAAAAAACCATGAGTTTAATGCAAAGTGCGAGTGAAGTGATGCCTGTTTTTTATGCGACCAATATGTCTTTGGGAGTTGCGGTTTTAAATTATCTTGCAAGCAAGGCAAGTGCTATGCTTAAAAATTTTGATATAGAAATTTTAGAAATGCACCATCGTCATAAAAAAGATGCGCCAAGTGGAACGGCAATGACTTTGGCTACAAGCGTTGCAAAGGTTAGGAATTTGGATTTGGAAAAAGTAAGGATAAGTGGAAGAGATGGCATTATAGGAGAGAGAAAAAAAGATGAAATTGCAGTGATGAGTTTAAGGGGTGGTGATATAGTAGGACGCCACACTGTAGGCTTTTATGAAGATGGTGAGTTTTTGGAATTAAATCACACTGCAACTTCAAGAGCCACTTTTGCTAAAGGTGCAATAAAAATTGCGATTTGGCTTAATAAGCAGGAGCCGAAATTTTATTCAATTAATGATTTTTTAGGAATTTAAAATGTGTGCAGTTGTAGGAATTATTAATTCAAAAAATGCAAGCACTTATGCGTATTATGCTCTTTTTGCTATGCAGCACCGCGGACAAGAAGCAAGTGGAATTAGTGTAAGTAATGGTAAAAACATTAAAACCATTAAAGCCAAAGGCGAAGTGAGCCAAATTTTCAACCCTGATAATTTAAAAACCCTTGAAGGTGAAATTGCTATAGGCCATAATCGTTATTCTACAGCAGGAAATTCAAGTTTAAATGATGCTCAACCTGTGGCGGCAAATTGTGTTTTAGGCGATATTGCTTTAGTGCATAATGGAAATTTAGTTAATAAAGAAGAAATAAGAAAAAAACTCATTCAAGATGGAGCAATTTTTCAAACCAATATGGATACAGAAAATGTTATCCATTTAATCGCAAGAAGCAAAAAAGAAAGCTTGAAAGATAGATTTATTGAAAGTTTGAAAGAGAGCATAGGAGCGTATTGTTTTATCCTAGCAAGTAAAGATAAGCTTTATGTGGCTAGAGATCCTTATGGGGTTCGTCCTTTATCTTTAGGGCGTTTAAAAGATGGTGGATATATAGTTGCGAGTGAAACTTGTGCTTTTGATTTGATAGAAGCTGAGTTTATACGTGATGTAAAGCCTGGAGAAATGCTTATTTTTACACAAGGAAATGATAAATTTGAAAGCATAGAGCTTTTTAAACAAGAACCTAGAATTTGTGCTTTTGAATACATTTATTTTGCTAGACCTGATAGCATTATCGAAGGCAAAAGTGTGTATGAAATACGCAAAAAAATGGGCGAAGCTTTGGCGAAAAAATTCATACATAAGGCTGATTTTGTTGTGCCTGTGCCAGATAGTGGAGTGAGTGCTGCAATTGGCTTTTCACAGTATTTAAAAATTCCACTTGAAATGGCGATAGTTAGAAATCACTATGTAGGAAGAACTTTCATTGAGCCCACTCAAGAACTCAGAAATTTAAAAGTAAAATTAAAGCTTAATCCTATGCATAAGGTTTTAGAAGGTAAAGAAATTGTTGTTGTGGATGATAGCTTGGTGCGTGGAACAACTTCTAAAAAAATCATCTCTTTGCTTCGTGCTGCAGGGGCAAGTAAAATTCATTTAGCTATTGCATGCCCTGAAATTAAATTTCCAGATATCTATGGTATTGATACGCCTACTTTTGAAGAACTTATTAGTGCAAATAAAAATACTGAAGAGGTGCGTGAGTATGTGGAAGCTGATACGCTAAGTTTTTTAAGTATAGAAGAACTTACACAAAGTATTGGAGATGAAAGGGAGTATTCTTTAATTAGTTTTAATGGGGATTATTTTATCAAATGATTTTTTAATATTTTTATACAATAATTGTATAATTAATCAATTTTATTTTAATGCTATTTGTTAAAATTTTTGTTTCATCAGCTTAATGTAAATTTTATACCCATTTTAAGTTTTTATATTTTAGAATATATTTTTTATCTGTATATAAAAATTTTTAAATAAGGACAAAGTAATGTTTTTTAAATCTTTAAACATTGGTTCAAAGTTAGTTTTATCTGTTGTTGCAGTTGTTTTCATAGGGATTATAGCCTTTGTTATGATTGTAACTTCTCAAGTTGCTTCAAATATGGAAAGAGAAGCTAAAAGCGTAATTTCAGTAGCATCCAAACGATATGTTAATTATATAAGTGCGGCTTTTAATGAAACAGTTGTTTTAACTCAAGGAGTTGGAAACACTCTAAATAAACTTTTAGAGGAAGAAGATTCTTTGGATTTAAGAACTGTTGAAACTATAATGAAAAATACTTTTGACAGTACCGCAGAGTATTCTACTTATACTTTTTTATATCTTACTGATCCTTCTGTTTTATCAGGCACAGAATCCATGGATAAGAAATATAAAAGTCCAAGTGGAAGTTTTGGTATAATGTTTGCCGATGAAGCTACAGGTGCATATAGTGGTATAGTATCGGTACAATTTAATGACAATTTTAAAAATTACAAAGTTGTAAAAGAAATCGAGGAAAAAGCCAAGCACAATGACCATTCAACTGTATATTTTGGTGCTCCTGTGAAAATGAATTTTAACGGTAAAGAATTTTTGGGTATCAATGTTGGCTTTCCGGTTTTTACTAAACACGGTAAGTATGTAGGTATCTTTGGTTATACTATAGATCTTACAAAAATTTCCGAAGTTTTTCTTGATAAGAAATTAGATCTTTATGAAGGGGATTTAAGAGTTTTATTAACCGATGAAGCAATAGTTGCTATTCATAAAGACTCTTCATATATCCTAAAGAATATGGGAGAGTTAAATAATACACCAAGTATAAAACCTGTATTAGAAGCTATCAAAGGGCAAAAAGATGAAATTTTTGATAATTACACTACTATAGCAGGCGTACCTGGCTATGCCAGCGTTGCTTCATTTGCTACTTATGGAAATTCAAGCAAATGGAGTGTTTTAGTTACCGCACCTAAAGAATCAGTATTAGCTCCGCTATATAAATTACAGCAACTTATTTTACTTGCAGCTGTTGTATTTTTGATTATTGTTGGCGTAGTTGTTTATTATTTTGTTAAGGTTATTGTAGGCAATAGACTTCCTATTGTATTACATTCTCTGCAAACTTTCTTCCGTTTTTTAAATCACGAAAAGGTAGAAGTTAAACCTATAAAAATTAGAGCTAATGATGAATTGGGTTCAATGGGACAAATGATTAATGAAAACATTCAACGAACTCAGTCTGGTTTTGAGAAAGATAATCAAGCTGTAAAAGAGTCAGTAGATACTGTTCGTATTGTAGAGAGAGGGGATTTAACTGCGAGAATTACAGCAGAACCTAGCAACCCGCAACTTATGGAACTTAAAAAAGTACTCAATGAAATGCTTAGTGTTTTTGAACATAAAATTGGATCTGATACAAATGAAATTCATAGAGTTTTTGAGTCTTATAAAGCACTTGACTTTAGCACAGAGGTAAAAAATGCTAAAGGGAATGTAGAGGTCACAACAAATATTTTAGGTAGCGAAATCCGCAAAATGCTTCAAGCATCTCTAAATTTTGCAAATCTTTTATCTGTTGAGTCTGAAAAACTTCAAAAAGCCGTAGAAACATTAAATCAAAGCTCTAGTTCTCAAGCCGCATCTTTAGAAGAAACAGCTGCTGCTTTAGAAGAAATTACTTCTTCAATGCAAAATGTGTCACAAAAAACAAGTGATGTTATTACTCAAAGTGAAGAAATTAAAAATGTTACAAGTATTATTGGAGATATAGCTGATCAAATTAATCTTTTAGCATTAAATGCTGCTATAGAAGCCGCAAGAGCTGGAGAACACGGAAGAGGTTTTGCAGTTGTGGCCGATGAGGTTAGAAAACTAGCAGAGAGAACTCAAAAATCTTTAAGTGAAATAGAAGCAAGTGCAAATTTACTTGTTCAATCAATTAATGATATGGCAGAAAGTATTAAAGAACAAACCATAGGCATTACTCAAATTAATGATGCAGTTGCCCACATAGAAAATGTTACTCAAGAAAATGTAAAGATTGCTAATGATTCTTCTATTATTTCTAATAGTGTTAGTACGATTGCAAATAATATTTTAGAGGATGCAAAAACTAAAAAAATCTGATTTTAAGAATAAAGGAGCTCTGTTCCTTTATTCTTTGATATTTCTCAATATTTAAAAATTCTAGTTTAAAATCCCATTTTTACTTTATTTTAGCATTTTTGCGATGAAAACTACAGCTTTTTCACCTAAGCTTGATGAAAAACTAAAATTGACGGTATTATATTTGATGATCTTTTGGCAAATTAAGTATTTGGATAAATTTGAAAACACAAACTAAATCATATCTTAGCTACAAAAAACAATCTTGGCATAGACAAAAGCACATTATTATCTTTTTGTGGTGGAAAAAAGGTGCAAGTTTTACTTTTAATTCTTTGTTTTTCTAAATATGGACGAAGTCCAGAGCCTTTATACCACTTAATCACTTCATCGAAATTCTATAAAATATGATAATAAGTGCTTTGCCAAATTTCAACTTCTTTAAAATAATTTTGTAAAATATCATAATACTCATAAGGCTCTAAAGCATAAAATATCCTAGAATTTAAGCCATATTTTTGTGTAAGTGTTTCTAAATTTTGATGAAAAATCGAATTTTTGATCAAAGGAAGTTGTGCTGCAAAAATACCATTTTTATTTAAAAGCTCTGAAAGTTCTTTGAAAAGCTTGTTTTGATTTTCTATCCAATGGATACTCGCATTAGCAAATATAGGATCAAATTTAGTCTGTATATTTAAAAGTTCGTAGTTAATATCAAACTTAGCAAAATCATAATTTTTAAGATTCTTGCTTTTTCAAGCATATCCAAAGAATTATCAATGCCTAAAATTTGAGCATTTTAAAAGAATTTTGTAAAATTTGAGTGCTATTTGCAGGACTACAGCCTAAATCCAAAATATTATTAATATTGCTTTGATTTTCAAATTTATTAATCAAATCAAAAACTGCCACATTGCGTTCTTGTTCAAATTTTAAATATTGAGTTGCATCCCACTGCATTTTGTTTCTTTTTTCCTATTTAATCTATTTTAATAAAAACAATCTTTAAAATTTTTAAGGTTTTATATTTATTTTTATATGAAAAAATTTATTACTTAATATTTTAATTTATAAAAATGTAATATAATTGTTTTTGGTTTTTGTATGAAATAATCGAGGAGAAATATTATGAAACAAAGAAGTGTAAAAAGTAAGTTGATTTTACTTATTGTAATCGTTTTTGTTGTAATTATAGGTGTATTAAGTACCTTTAATTATAAATCCACTTCAAATGAAGTTATGAATCTATATGGAAGTATACAAAGAGGGGTTTTGGATGCCTCATATACAACTGTAAATATTTCTATGAATATTGAAGCTCAACAGCATTTAGAAGCCATTGCAAAAGAAATTTTAGCTATGGATCATCAAAATATTATTGCTCAAAGACAAATTCTTCTTACAACTCAAAATCTTATTAAATATCCAACAATGTTTATTGCTTATGAAAATGGAGATATTATTATACAAGATGAAGGACAACGCAAAGAGCTTTCTAATAACTGGGATCGTACTGCTACTGATTTTAGACAAAGAGATTGGTATAAACAAACCAAACAAAGCTTAAAAAGTATAGTTACTCCTGTTTATGAATCAAATTCTGGAGCGAATGCTGGAAAAAGTGTTGCCACTATCACTTATCCTTTGATAAAAAATGGACAATTTATTGGAGTTTTGGGTTTTGATATTTTTATTGAAGGTTTTCAGGAAAGATTTGTAAATTTCAAAAGAAGACAACTTCCTAGCTTGGATGTATATATCACCGATACTACGGGTAGAATTATTTCTCATGCAGATCCTAAGGTTGTTGCGCATAAAGAATTGTATCCACAAGAAATTCAACTTCAAAAACTTCTTCAAACTTCACAAAAAGGTAGTTTTGAATATATTGATATGACAGGATATGAAAGAATAGGTTATTACAAACAATTTCCTTTTGGCTGGACTATAGTAGCTTCTGTAGCAAAGAAAGATTATGTTGGTGGCATCAGAGATAATTTCTTATATGCTACAAGTATATCGATAACTTTACTTTTGATTGGTTTGATTATATTATTTTTCTTTATTAAAAAACTCATTAGTCCCTTAGAAAAAATTAAAGATGTTTTATTGCACTTCTTTAATTATTTGAATCATGAAACCAAAGAGAATCCAAAATTGCTTAATATATCGAGTAATGATGAATTTGGTGTGATAGCTAAGGCTATTAATAATAATATAGAAAAAACAGAAAGTAATTTAAAACAAGATGAAGAATTGGTAAAAAATGCTCTTGAGGTTATTGAAATTACTAAGTCAGGTGATCCAACAAAAAGAATTACTCCAACAGGTTCAAACCCTCAATTAAATCAACTTAGAAATTCAGTTAATGAGTTGCTAGATCTTATTTGTTCTGCTGTATGCAAGGATTTACCAGCTCTTAATAAGGTATTTGATTCTTATACAAATTTAGATTTTACCACAAGCATTGATAATGCTCAAGGTAGAGTTGAGATTGTAACTAATATACTTGGCGATGAAATCCGCAAAATGCTAAAAGCTTCTTTAGAATTTGCTCATTTACTTTCTAGCGAGTCCGAAAAACTTCAACAAGCGGTTGGGGATTTAAATAAAAGTTCAAATGTTCAAGCCGCATCTTTAGAAGAAACAGCTGCTGCTTTAGAAGAAATTACTTCTTCAATGCAAAATGTGTCACAAAAAACAAGTGATGTTATTACTCAAAGTGAAGAAATTAAAAATGTTACAAGTATTATTGGAGATATAGCTGATCAAATTAATCTTTTAGCATTAAATGCTGCTATAGAAGCCGCAAGAGCTGGAGAACACGGAAGAGGTTTTGCAGTTGTGGCCGATGAGGTTAGAAAACTAGCAGAGAGAACTCAAAAATCTTTAAGTGAAATAGAAGCAAATGCAAATTTACTTGTTCAATCAATTAATGATATGGCAGAAAGTATTAAAGAACAAACCATAGGCATTACTCAAATTAATGATGCAGTTGCCCACATAGAAAATGTTACTCAAGAAAATGTAAAGATTGCTAATGATTCTTCTATTATTTCTAATAGTGTTAGTACGATTGCAAATAATATTTTAGAGGATGCAAAGAAAAAGAAATTTTAAAATAAAAAAGAAGGATTAATTTCCTTCTTTACTTCAAATTTTTTAAATTCTTTCTTATTTTTTAAATAAAATTCCATAGGTTTTCCTATATTTTCTTCTTTTTAATCATCTGTGTGCAATAGCAATTTTATGAGATATTTTTTAAGCAATTTGCAAAATATTATGAAATTTCTATTTAATCACTCATCAACTCATCCAATCTTTTTAAAACTTCTTCTATGATTTCCTCGCTTTCGCTTTTACTTAAATCACTTTGCTTTTTAGAGATGAAAACATAATTTTGATTAAAAGTTTTCCAGTATAAATCATCTTTATAAGGATATAAACCTATGCTTGGAATTTTAATATTAGAAGCTAGGTGAATAGTTCCTGTGCTAGGACTTATCAAGCATTTTGAAAAATAAAGCAAAGCAAGTAAATTTAGAATATCATCATCATTTTTAAAAATATAAATTTGATTTTTATCTGCATTTTTAAAAGAATTTAGATTATCAATGAAATTTTGATGCACTGCTTCAAAGGTTGGGATAACTATTTTGTATTTTAAACTAGCTTTACAAATTAATTTTATATAGCAATTTATGCTTAAATTATAAGGCGTAGTGATAGCAAAGGGATTGATAATGAGAAAATCTTTTTCTTTTAAATTATGGCTCATTAGAAATTCTTTAATTATATTTTTATTTTTTAATGGAATTGGAATTTGATTATTAAATGTTAAAGTATTGATTTTTTTATCATAAAGTTTTGGATTTATTTTTCTTGCATAATAAAGCATTTTTGCTCTTATGGTTTTATCTTTAAAAAATTTCTTAATAAAACTATCATTAATTGTAATACACCTAAAGTTTAAAAAACTCAACCATTTAAGACGAATTATAATGCGTTTGGCATTGCTTTGAAGTAAAAATTTGATCAAAAAACTTTTAGAATGAAAAGCTATCAAATAATCGCAATGATGAGCATTGATTTGTTTTATAATTTGGGGATAATTTTCTTTTGCAGATGAAGAAATGAGTTCAAAATTATCTATAAAGTCAAAATTTTGTAATAATTTTTGAGTATTTTTTGCACCAAATACAACAAGTTTTGCTTTAAAAATAGTTTTGATCGCATAAAGCATATCTAAGCTTGCAACCATATCTCCTATAGAATGTGGGCAATAATATCCTACACAAAGACGATTGCCCCCCCCCTAAAATTTCATTTAAATTTCGCATTTTTATCCTTTATTTATTTGTATAAATTTCGCTTTTGCTATCTTAACAAATTTTAACACTTTTTTGTCCTTTTAATTTAAGCCAAAAAATTAAAAATGAAATGAAATAAGCAACTTGAAAAAGTATTATACCTACTAAGAATAATTTTTCAAATACAAGATGATTAAGCGTTATAAGCAAGGATGTATAACATATTGCTACAAATCCATTGCAAGTAAAAAATATAAAAACAAGATAGAAAAGCTTTTCTTTTGTAATTTGAACTAAACTTTTAAAGAATAAAAAGGCGAGGATAATACAGCATAGGTTTAATACTATTATCAAACTTCCATATGCAGTTTTAGACATTATAATAGAAGGAGGAGTAAAAAGAATATAGTCACAAAAAACACTTAAGCCTTGCCATATGAGAAAATAAATAAAAAGTTTGTAAGTTTTTAACTTTTTACAAAACAAAAACACGCTAAGCAAAGCTAAAATTGTTGCTATATAAAATAAAGTTCTTCTTATATAAAGCTCTGCGTTATAATCAAGGCCAACAAAAGATATAAAATATTGAAAAATTATAAATACTAGAACAAGCAAATTTAAAATTATAAATGAAGCCATTGTGATTTTAATCCATTTTAAATCGAAAACCTTTTTTTGTTCTTTAGCCAATCTTTCTTCTAAATTTACAATTTCTTGCTCGTCAAATTCTTTAAATTTTATCCATGCTACAAGCTTTAAAATATAGCCTATTAACACTCCTATAGCACCCAAACCAAATAAAGGTAAAGTACAAATTCCTATAAAATAAGCCCAAAAAGCATTAATAAAATACTTTTGCTTCGTTACTCTTGCAATTTCATAATAAAAGGCTTTAAAAAAAGGAAAAATTAAAGCCAAAGTAATATAAAAAAGCACGCAAAAAGTGCCTATGGCCAAAAATGCATTATCTTCATTAAAATAAAGTCCACCAAAAATATCGATTCTAGGCTTTAGAATTACAAATAAAACACTTACATTAATAAGAATTCCAAAAAATCCAATTCCTGCAACGATAAACAAATTTTTAAATAAATTCTTAGTACCACCATAAATTTTTAAATCATAAAGCACAATAAAAAATAAAATCCAACTTGCAAGAGCAAATAAAACTCCAAGATAAGGAATGATACTTAAAAAGCCACAAACAATACTCGCTATGGCTTTGAAGCGAATTTCTTTTATCTTTTTTTGAAGTAAAATTTCATTTAAGCTTTGCATTTTTATCCTTTACTTAATACATTCACACAAAAACATTTCGCTTTTATCATCTTTAGCAATTTTTTTATCAAAAGAAGAATAAATAAAAAAACGCTCAAATTCAAGTTCTTTTAAAATATTTTTAATTTCTTTTAAATCATAAAGATGAATTTTAAAGTCCATCTTTTCACTTTGCAAAAGCTTATCTTTATCATATAATTCATAAATAGAAGGCGAAAATTGTGTTTTAGAAAATTCATCATAATGATTTTTATTCTTTAAAATGAGATCAAAATTTTGTTCTGTTTTGACTTTAACACTTATTTTATAATCATTATCATCTTTGTATCTAGTCATAATAGTATCAAGTGCAAAGACTAATTTTCCATCTTTTTTCAAAAAAGATTTTAAATTTCTTAAAAGCCTTTTGCACTCATTTATATCAGTAATCAAGCATAAAGAACCTGAACTAATAAAAATATAATCAAAACTCTCATCGCTTTTAAAATCTAAAATATCACATTTTGTGATTTTTGCATTAGGGGTTTTTTCTTTGAGTTTTTCTAACATACTAGCAGAATTATCCACTCCGCTAATATCAAAACCTTGCTCTACAAAGGGCAATAAAAACCGCCCACTTCCACACATTAACTCTAAAATTTTTTCTTCCTTTTTTGCATAAGAAAGATAAAAATCTAATTCATCCTTAGGGGCTTTTGCATGCAAAATTTCATACATTTTCGTACATAAAAAATCATAATAATTTGCTCTCACTCTAAAACAACGCCTTCATTAATCGTGATTTCACCGATGATAAACGCGTCTGAATTTTCTAAAACTTTGCTTACACTAGAAGGATCAACGACTAAAACCAAACCAACTCCCATATTAAAACTTCTATACATTTCGCTTTCTTCTACTGCTTCGCCTATATGGTAAAAAATTTCCGGAGTTTTTAGATGATGTTTGCGTATGATTGCACCCATTCCGCGAGGTAAAACGCGTGGTAAATTTTCCACCAAACCTCCGCCAGTAATGTGTGCTAAGGCTGATATATAAGGCTTTAAAGCAAGAAAATCACGCACATAAATCCTTGTAGGCTCTAGTAAAACATCGATTAAATTTTTACCTTCTATCTTATCATCAAATTTAAGTTTTAAGCTTTCAAAAAGCACTTTTCTAGCTAAAGAATAGCCATTTGAATGGAGTCCAGAGCTAGGAAGTGCTAGCAAAATATCGCCATTTTTTACAAATTTACTTCTATCGATTTCATCTTCTTCTGCTACTCCCACTGCAAAACCGGCTAAATCAAAATCATCTTTTGCATACATTCCAGGCATTTCAGCAGTCTCTCCGCCAATTAAAGCACAATTTGCCATTTTACATCCATTAGCAATACCTGCCACAACAGCTTTTGCTACTTCTACTTCAAGTTTAGCCGTAGCATAATAATCCAAAAAAAACAAAGGCGTAGCAAAATTACAAATTAAATCATTAACACACATTGCAACCAAATCTTGCCCTATGGTGTCGTATTTTTTTGCATCAATAGCTAAGCGAAGTTTAGTGCCAACGCCATCAGTTGCACCTAAAATTACAGGATTTTTAAAGCCACTTGGCATTCTAAAAGCACCTGCAAAAGAGCCAATACCTCCTACAACACTATCATTAAAAGTTTCTTTTACTAAAGGTTTTATTGCCTCTACAAAGGCATTGCCATTGTCTATACTTACTCCAGCATCTTCATATGAAATTTTCATTTATTTTCCTTTAAGAATTAAAAAGGTATTTTATCTAAAATATCTAAAGGTTAAATTATGAAAAATGCCTATTTTGTAACAGCTTCCATTGCTTGTGGCAAAAGTACTTTTATACAAATAGCCAATTCTTTAGGCTTTAAAAGCCTTAGTGCGGATGCGATTGCACATCAAATTTTGGATGAAAACGCTTTAGAGCTCGCACAAATTTTTTCTCAATTTAGCACACTGAATTTATTAAAAAAAGATGGGAAAATAGACAGAAAAATTCTTGGAGAAATTATTTTTTCAAATAAAGAAGCTAAAAAAACTTTAGAAAATTTCACTCATCCAAAAATAAGGGCAAAAATTCTAGAACAAATGCAAATTTTGGATAGAGAAAACAAGCCTTTTTTTGTTGAAATTCCGCTTTTTTTTGAAAGTGGTGCTTATGATAATCTTGGTAAAGTGATTTTGATTTATGCTCCAAAAGAACTTAGTTTAAAAAGGATAATGCAAAGGGATAATTTAAGCTTAGAAGCTGCAAAATTAAGACTTAATTCTCAAATGGATATTGAAGAAAAATTTAAAAAAGCGGATATAGTCATTAAAAATACCCTTTCTTATGCTGATTTTAGGCAAGAATGTGTTAGAGTAATAGAAAATATTTCCAAAGGAAAAGCGTGAAATTTTATAAATATTGTGCAAGTGGTAATGATTTTATCATAACAAATGCTGATGAAAAAAAAGACAGAAGCGCTTTAGCTAAAGAGCTTTGCAACCGCTATAAAGGCATAGGAGCAGATGGTTTTATCGCAATCTTACCGCATGAAAAATACGATTTTGAATGGGAATTTTATAATAATGACGGCTCAAGAGCCTCAATGTGCGGCAATGGCTCAAGGGCTGTGGCGCATTTTGCACACCATATCAATAAAATACAAAATAAAATGGCTTTTTTAACCGGTGCTGGCATCATAAAAGCGGAAGTAAATAACAATATTGTCGAAGTTTCTTTGGGTGAGGTAAAGAATGTGGAAAATGCTTTTGATGAATTTGGAAAAACTTGGCAAATTTGCGATACTGGGGTTCCACATTTAGTACATTTTTGCGAAAATTTAGATGATTTCGATCTTAGACTTTGTAAAAAAATGAGAGAAAAGTATAATGCAAATGTGAATTTTGCACAAATTATTGATGAAAACACTTTAAAAGTTCGCACTTTTGAAAGAGGAGTAGAGGACGAAACACAAGCATGTGGCACCGGAATGGGAGCTTGTTTTTATCTTGCTTTTTTAAATAAATTAGTTAAAAATGAAGTAAAAATTTTTCCAAAAAGTGGCGAGGAAGTGGGTTTTAAATTTGAAAATGAAGAATTATTTTTTAAAGGAAAGGTGAGATACTGTTTTGAGGCAAATTATAATTTTTCTTAGTTTGTTTCCTTTGATGCTTTTTAGCATAGAAAAAAATGGTTTTGGGGAAAATTACTATCAATTAAATATCAAGGAAAAGCAACAAGTCTTTTTTGAAAAAATGAATCAAATGTTCGATATTTCTTTTGGGAAACTTCAAAAAGAATTAGAATTTGTAGAGTCCTTTTTAAAAGAGGGTGCAAAAAGTGGTTTTAGGGATTTAAATCCAGTGCAGTTTTCAAGACTTATTGAGATTAAAAATAAGTATCGTATAGAGAAAATTTTTGATTTAGAAGATTATCAAAAGCGCATCGGCGTAATTCCAAAATCTATGGGCATAGCGCAAGCTTTAGTAGAAAGTGGTACAGGTACTAGTCGCTTTGCAAGAGAGGCTAATAATCTTTTTGGAGAATGGACTTGGAGTGAAAAAGGTTTGACTCCAAATGCTAGATTAGAAGGAAAGACTCACAAAATTCGCATTTTTGATACTTTACAAGAAAGCGTGGATTCTTATGTTTTAAATTTGAATCGTCACGCTGCTTATACTGATTTTAGAAAGGCTAGAGAAGAATTTGCAAAGCAAGGTAAAATGATTGATGGAATTAGTGCCATACAAACTTTAGATAAGTATTCAGAAACGGGCAAACATTACATAGAAGTTATTACTAAAATCATCAAAAAACATAATTTAGAAAAATACGATTATAATTAAAAGCCTAAAGCCCATTTGTCAAAGGGCAGAATTTCAAATTTTATCCCTTGATCAAAAAAGCTATCTTCATTGGAAAGAGTGATAAAAAAAATGTGAAAGATATGAAGTTCTAGAGCCTTTGGTAAAATTTTCTTGGCTTTAATTTTAATGAGATCAATGTCTAAAGTAGGACTTGAAATATAAGCAGTTTGTGTTTCTTTATTATAAAAATTAAAAAATTTATTATAAAAAAAATCTTTTTTAAATTTAAATAATTCGCTAAAAATTAAATTTTCAAACAAGGCGTTAAAATCTTTTTGTATACATAGGGCATTTTTCATTGCAAAATCTCTAAAATAAATTTTTTGTAGTTTTTTTTCATCATGATTTAGATTTTTGATAATAAAAGTATTTTCTAAATTTTTAATGCTTTGATAAACGCTATCTTTTGAAGTTTTGATTTTTGTTTTAAGCTCTAAAAAAATTTGAGAGATGCTAATTTGTTGCCCAAGATTTAATGCAAGGTATTTAAGAATTTCAAGATCAAGTAAGGAAAAATCTTGCTTTAACAGCTCATTATTTTCACCAAATTTTGATCGTCCTATTTGCAAAAAAAGTCCAACCAAATGATTTATAGGAAGGTTTTTATTGATACTTATAAATTCTTCAAAATCAAAATAATCAAGTTCTAGTTCTTCAAATCCTTCAATATACAAATTTTTCTTATTTGTGCTTAATATAATAGGAATGTTTATTTTGTCAAATTTAGGCACGAAATCTAAATCACAAATGCAAAGAATTTTAATCTGTGGGTGTGTTTGTAAAAAAGCTTCTAAATTCAACAAACTATTTTTTTCAAAGCGTATATCATTTGTGTTTAAAAATAAAACTTCATTGTTTTTAAAAGAAGATAAAAAATTAAAAATTAATTTTTTCTTACCACAGTGTTTTGGGCCTTTGATGATAATATTTGTTTTTGTAATCTGTGTTTTTCTTTCATTGCTTGCTTCAAATTTGGGATGATTTTCATAAAAAAATTGGAGTATTTTCATTTTTTATCCTTTTATAAAGGACAATTATAGCATTAAATTTTTATTAAAATGAAAATTTATAAATTACATAGAAATTATAAATTAGGTAAAGCTTTCGCTCTACCGTTATTATAAGCTTAAATATCCAAGAATTAAAGTGATAGCAATACCGCAAACCAATACCGCTATTTGCTTATCACGATCTTTTTTAATAGCAAAAAGCGTGATGATTAATCCCGAAAGATATAAAAGCATTAAGGCTATTCCAAAACCTATTCCTAAGATAGAGAAATACCACTCGCCTTTATTTTTATGAAGCATTATCATATCGCCCAATATACTTCTTGTTTTTG
The DNA here is from genome assembly GCF_040008265.1 of Campylobacter sp. CCS1377. Taxonomy (NCBI): domain Bacteria; kingdom Pseudomonadati; phylum Campylobacterota; class Epsilonproteobacteria; order Campylobacterales; family Campylobacteraceae; genus Campylobacter; species Campylobacter aecornae. Next base: position 1,774,021 of record NZ_CP155620.1, on the reverse strand, counting down.
TTGTAAGTGTAGATTTTTCTATAGATAAGCTTACGCTATAATGCGATGCACCCATGGTTAATTCTTTGCTTTTTGCATTCATTTTTAAGTTTGTGTTGGAAGGAATTTTTAAACCATTTTCTTTTAAGAAATTGAGTACAAAATCTTGCTCTTTGCCTTGTTCTGGAAGAGTTTTGAGTGTATAGCTTTTTATGTCTGCACCTGTATCTTGATCCGCGCCCAATATATAAGCAATACCGGATATGGCATACAAAAGTGCTAAAGGCAAGAAAAATAAACTCACATAAATGTGAATTTGCCTAAAAAGTTTGTTTTTGTTTATCATTGTGACTCCTTAATGAAAAATAGGTCGTAATCATAAAATATGAAAGTGAAGTAAAAATAAAGTCCCATGATAACAAAAATCAAAATAATTTTAAATATTTTTTAATAAAATATAAAGTTGCTCATTGACATAAAGGCTACGATTTCTTAGGTTTCTACTTGCTTTGAAAGTATTGTATTTTTGTTCAATAATATTACATTTTCCAAGTTTTTCAAGTCGTTTTAAGAACTTTTCTTTTTTGATAAAACCTTCACAATTATAAGAGAGCAAAATAACTTTTGCTTTGAGATTAAAAATGAGTTCAAATAAAGCATCTTCAGCTTTTTTTGCTTTATTAAAGTCGCTACGATTCCAATTTTTTGGAATTCCAGAAATTTTTGAAATTTCTTTTGGCTTTTGGTAACTTGCTATTAAATTTAACATAAAATAATTAGAACTATAAGGATGCTGGTTATATGGGGGATCTAAGTATGCCACATCGATTTTATCTAATTCCTTAGCTAAATCGTTTGCATCTTTTTGTGTGACTTCAAAATCACAGCAAAAATTTGAAAAAATAGGCAGAGATAAACTCATTTCTCCTTTAATGCGCTTTAAGGCATTTTGCGCTTCTCCGCCAAATTTACCGATTCCATTTTTTCCTTTGTAAAAGCCTTTAAACACACCGCTAGTATTTGAATGCACGCTTGCTTCATAAATGAGTGGGGCTATAAAAAAATGCTTTAAATTTTGAGGAATTTCTTGCTCGATTTTTTGTCTGATTGTGTCCAAAAACATTGCATTTTTTAGGGTGTAAAAAACGCGTTCATTTTTTTTGATATTATTTTCATCTTTTGGAGCATAAAGTTTGCTAATAAAGCCTTTTTCTAGCTCTAAATCGCTTAAAAGTTTTTTATGATAATGTTTTAAATCTTTAATGAGTGAGGAATTTTTGTTGCTAAGATAGCATTCATTGATGATTTTAGAATAAAGCTCTAAGTCATTTGCAACTAAAAAATCACAGTGCGCTTTTGCAAAACGCGAAACTATACCCGAACCGCTAAAAACATCGCAAAAACTGAATTTTTCTTTATTAAGCTCTGTTTTGGCAAAATCAAAACCTTGTTTTAAAAAATGCAATAAAGTGCGTTTATTTCCAAGATAAGTGATGATTTGTTCTTTTAAAAATTTAGTATTTTCTTGCATATAAGCTCCACTTGAATCGATCTTTTTGAACTAATAAATGAATAATTTCAATCAATTAAAATAATTTTCTTTGTTTGTCTGAGTCCATTTGATAAATTCATCAGGGAAATTTTCTTCTTTGTGAATGGTTGGGTTTTTATCATTGCGTTTGAGATGAAAAAGCTTGAAAGGGTCATTTTTTTTCAAAATATAGCGAAGTTCTATTGATCTTGGATGTATGACTTTAAATTTAATCAAATTATCATTTCCTTCATTATTATAAATCATAATTTTTGCATTAAAAGCTACTCCATAAATTTCGTCAAGTTTTGTGTCCAATACATAGGCAAAGCATACTAATTCTTGATAATTTTCGAATAGTTTTTTATATCTTACAAGGGAATTTTCATAGTTCTGTATAAGTTTAAGATGAGTGGGGTTGTTTGAATTGATATTTTTAAAATAATGCACTTTGTTTTGGTTTTTGAAGATAAAGTCGTAAGATTCTTTCATTTGGGCGTTAATATGAGAAATTTTATTATGCAATTCTTTGGCAAGTACCATATCCTCATAAAATTCATTATTAGCAGTAACGACATGGTTAGGACTTACGCTAAATTCATTCATATCGCCATTAATATTATCTACTAATAGAAATTTTTTTGGATGAATGCAATTATAGCTTAGAGCATTTTTAACATAAATTTTATCTGCTTTAATGGTTGCACCCATGCAAGTGTTAATAATAACAGTATTGGCAATTACGGTTCCATTTTCTAAATTATCAATAAAAGCAATATCAGCCTCTAAATAACCTTTATGCGTATTAATATAAGCATTTTTAGCATATAGCTTTGATTTAGAATGTGTTTTTCCACCTATAGACAAAAATTCTGATTTTACGCTAGCTATATCAACATTTCCTGCTATTTTTACATTATAGGCTTCGACTTTTACACCGGCCTTGATGCTTTCATCTAAATAGTTATTATTTGTGATTTCGACACTAATTTCTTCGAGAGTATTTGATTTTATAGAGCCTGTATTTTTAAGGCTGACATTATACAAAATCAACTCATCAATAATAGAATAATTAGAACCTATTTTTTTTAAATAACCATAAGAACTTGCATAATAAGAAATTTTTTCCCTTGTGTCTTTGGTAATAATATTTTTATCAATTTTTAATGTATTTCCATTATTTTGTAAAGGTTTTGGCTTTAAAATTTTACCTTTTAAATTTCTTCCTATTTTGCCTTCTATGGGTTTAATGTATTCAAAAAGCAATTCATTTTTTTCTATAGGCTTAGCATAGGATTTTTGATCGTAAGAAATTTTCCCTTCGTTTAAATTTTTTACATTTTCAATGCTTTTGTAAAAAATAATTTCATCCGCTTTTCCTTGTTTGGGCTCAACTCCATTCGCTACGCTAAATATAGCTTTTTTGGAGGTGGTATTATTTTTTAATTGAGCAATGATTGTATCAATGTCATTAAAAAATTCTTTTTTAAGTCTAATACCTATTAAATAGTGTTCTTTAAGCATATTTTTGAAGACTTCTTGGATTAAATCTTCTTTGAAATTATCATAAAATCGTAGGAAATTTTCGCCTTCGAATAGTATTTTTATAGAGCTAGAATTTTCATTTGAACTAAGTATGGTTTTGAAATTTAATGCAAGTTGTTCTTTTGGGAAAAGTTCTATAATGAATTTTTGTTCAATCTTTTTGATTTTATTGACAAAGAAATTATCATCATTAAAAATTGATAATTCATCACTTGAGTACTCTTGAATTTCATCTTCATTGCTTGTGCAGATGGTTTTAAAATCTAAAATTCTAAAATTTTTATTTGTTTGTTTTTGTAATAAAATATAAGGATCTTCTGATTCTATAATTTGTGAATTTGCATATCTGGCTTTAAAATTAAACATTGCTTGTTCCAAAAAATTTGAGTTTGAAATTTTTTAAAGCCTTTTCATTTAAATCTTTATTTTCAAGATAAACTAAAGGTTGTTTGCAAACTTTGCACCTAATAAAACTATTTTCCTTTAATAAATGCTCATGTAAGGTTTGACAAATTTTATGAGTTTTTAACATACACGAGCAGACATAGCTATATTGGCTTTCTTTTTCAATATCTTTATTCATCGCTAAAATTTTGTTATATTGTTCTAAACTATAATGAATTTCTTTAATATCTAAAGCGGTTTCAGCATAGTGCTTGATGAGCATATCTTCACCAATAATATGCTTTAAAATCCATTTTTTGGTTAATAGTGCAAGTTCTTTGGATAAAATTTGAGTGTCGCTGATATTTTTAAGTATGTTTTTAACCTTTTCTATAAGCTCTCTATGAGATTGTTTATGTTCTTTTAGTAAAGGAAAATTTATGTTTTGCATAAAAATTTCTTCTTCTTTAAAATGTGTGTTAATGTAATCAAGTAAGTGCAAAATAATTTGCTTAAGCTTTTGTTGTTCTTTTGAACTTGGTTGCGTTGGTATGTCTTTTGCAATCAACCAAGCTTCGTTTGCGATATCAAATATCTTTTTATGTTGAGCGTCAATTTGCATATTTTTAACGCTAAATTCTTTGCTCCATTCAAATAATATTTGTTTATTATCCATCTAGCTTTATCTTTTTGGAGTTACGAGCATATTGACATAACGGCCTTCAAAATTTGGCTCTTTGTCGCGATTAGCTTCATTTTCTATCATAGTCCAAATTTTTTCAAGCAAAGCTACACCCGCTTCAGGGCTTGCCATCTCACGCCCTTTTAAAAATACACGAAATCTCACATGCTTTCCTTGTTCTAAAAATTCTAAAGCATGTTTTACCTTGTAATTAATATCATTTTGTGCGATTTTTACAGAAAGTTTAATCTCTTTTATATCAATTACTTTTTGTTTTTTCTTAGCTTCTTTTTGTTTTTTCTCTTGTTGATAGCGGAATTTTCCAAAATCCATTATCTTACAAACCGGTGGTTTGGCATCAGGAGCTATCATAACAAGATCAAGTCCTAAGCGATTTGCAATCTCTAAGCCTTCGTCACTACTGATGATACCATAAACCTTGCCATCATCACCTATACATCTGATTTCGTCTGCTCTAATCTCTTCATTGAGCAATACTTCTTTTTCTTTACTCAAAAATGTACCTCACTCATTTTCTCCTTAACTAAATTAATAAATTCATCCAAGCTAAGATTTTTTTGCTCCTTAGCTCTTCTATCTCTTAAAGCAACACCACGTTTTGCTACCTCTTCATCACCCAAAACTAAAATCATAGGTAGTTTTTGCTTTTCAGCAGTGCGAATCTTTTTGTTTAAGCTTTCATTTTTTTCATACACCTCGCTATCTACACCCAAATTCAAAAGTTCTCTTTGAATTTCTTTAGCATAGGCTAAATGTGCTTCACCAATAGGCACAATCCCCACTGCTGTTGGCGCGATGAAAAATGGAAATTCTCCTGCGCAATGTTCAGTTAAAATGCCTATAAATCTTTCAAAAGATCCCAAAATGGCACGATGAAGCATTACAGGTTGTTTTTTCTCGTTATTACTATCTGTGTATTCTAATTTAAAGCGTTCTGGGAGATTAAAATCCACTTGTATGGTACCACATTGCCATTTTCTTTTTAGTGCGTCAGTAATTTTAATGTCAATTTTTGGCCCATAAAAAGCTCCACCACCTTCATCGATGCCATATTTTAAACCTTGTTCATCAAGCGCTTCTTTTAAAGCTTTTGTGGCGCTGTCCCAAATTTCATCATCACCTATAGCTTTAGCGGGTTTAGTTGAAATTTCCATTTCATAACTAAAGTCAAATAATTTCATTAAATTATCCACAAAGGCTAAAATTTCAAGCACTTGTTCTTTGATTTGACTTGGCATACAAAAGATATGCGCATCATCTTGAGTAAATTCTCTTACTCTAAAAAGTCCGTGTAAAACACCACTCTTTTCGTGTCTATGTACCACGCCATACTCAAAAAATTTCAAAGGCAAATCACGATAGCTTCTCACATCACTTTGATAAATTTTAATATGTCCCACGCAGTTCATCGGCTTAATGCCGTATTCTTGTTCATCAATTTGCGTAAAATACATATTTTCTTTATAGTTTGCATAATGTCCGCTAATCTTCCATGCATCAGCTTTTAAAAGCTCTGGCCCACGCACAGGCTCATAGCCACGCAAACGATGGATTTTATAAAGCATTTGTTCAAGTTTTGATCTAAGTCTTGCACCATTGCTTAGCCAAATAGGAAGTCCGCCACCTATTTCATCATCAAAAGTAAAAAGCTTAAGCTCGGTTCCTAGCTTTCTATGATCGCGTTTTTTGGCTTCTTCTATAATTCTTAAATGTTCTTTTAAGCTCTCTTTATCCGCAAAAGCTGTGCCATAAATGCGTGTGAGCATTTCTCTTTTTTCATCACCACCAAGATAAGCTCCCGCTACGCGAGTGAGTGCGAAATTGCGCAAAAACTTGGTATTCGGTACATGAGGGCCACGGCATAAATCTTCAAATTCACCTTGCTTATAAATGCTAACTTTTCCATCAGGAATTCGTAATAAGACTTCTTGTTTTAAATCATCATCTTTAAATTTAGCTATTGCTTCGCTTTTTGTGATTTCGTATTTTTCTATTGTCTGTTTAGCTTCGGCAAATTCTTTCATCTTTTTTTCAATTTTTACTAGATCTTCTTCGCCGATTTTTGAATTCACACGAAAATCATAATAAAAGCCATCTTCTATCACAGGGCCTACGAAAAATTTCGCCTCCGGATATAAACTTTTAATCGCTTGTGCCATCAAATGCGCACAAGAATGCCTAATAACTTCTAAACTGTGCTTGGAATTGTCAAAGTAAATTTCTTTTAAATTTGCAGAATTCTTACTTTGAGAATCAACTATTTTTTCATTATCTAGATATGCAATGATTTCTTTTTCCATATTAGTTTTTACCTTAAATTGCTCACGGACTTTGTGAGTGTTTATAGAGTTCTAATTTTAACTTTGTGGGGCTTAAATTAATTTTAAATTTAAGAAATTTTTAACAAATCTTAAAAATTTCTTTTTATTTACATTTTAAATTCACTTCCCACATCTAAAGTGCCTGAAAAATAAAGATAGAAAAATAAGATTCCTAAGATAATTCTATAAATTCCAAAAGGAATAAAATCAAATTTTGAAATGAATTTTAAAAAGAATTTAATGACAAAAACCGCTACAACAAAAGCTGTTATAAAACCTATGCTTAAAGGCAATAAAGAACTAGTATCACTTAATAAAATAGGTTCTTTATAAATGCTATAAGCGGTTGCAGCTATCATTGTCGGAATGGCTAGCAAAAAACTAAATTCAGCAGCTACTTTCCTATCAAGCCCAAGCAAGAGTCCTCCAATGATACTTGCTCCGCTTCTTGAAGTGCCTGGTATGATGGCTAAAGCTTGCATTGTGCCTATTAAAAAAGCTTGCAAATAGCTTATTTTATCTAAAGAATGGATATTATAATCTTTTTTTCTGTGTTTAAGTTCTATAGCAATAAAAACAATACCACCTAAAATGAGCATAGTGGCAACGGTATATCCATTGAAAAGTTCTTTTAAAAATTTATAGGCTATAAGACCTATGATGCCAGCAGGGATAAATCCAACTGCTAATTTAAGCCAAATGTCAATTCCTTGAAAAAGTTTGCGCCAAAAGACAAAAAGCACTGCTAAAATAGATCCGAGTTGAATGATGATGACAAAATTTCTTAAAAAATCATCAATATTAAGCCCTAAAACCGTTGCGCCTAAAATCATATGTCCGGTTGAGGAAACGGGCAAAAATTCAGTTAAACCTTCGATTATTCCGAGTATTAACGCATGTAAAATTTCCATAATGTTCCTTAAATATTAAAATAAGAATTCTACATATTTTTTTTAAACCAAATCAAAGTATGAGAAAGAAAAATTTACTTTTAGCTTAAAAAAGGAGTTGTTTGGGGTTGTGGATGAGTTTTATTCATAAAAAGAAAATAAAGAATAACTTTATTTTCTTGATGTTTATTGACAACCTTCGCACTCTATACTGCGATCAGCTACATTTACTTTTTCACTATCAGGACTTTCACTTCTTAGGTAATAAGTTGATTTTAATCCAAGCTCCCAAGCAAGTTGATAAATTTCATTTAAGTATCCACCTGTGGCCTTGTCAAGCGAGATGAAAATATTCATCGATTGTCCTTGATCAATCCATTTCCCACGCACTGCTGCGGCTTTAACTAAGATTTTTTGATCAAGCTCATAAGCTGGGGTGTAATACTGCCAAGTATCAAGGCTTAAGTTTGGCACTACAACAGGTATCATACCGCTTAAATTTTGCTCAAACCATTTGCGTTTATAAACAGGTTCAATCGTTTGGGTTGTCCCTACTAAAATAGAAATAGAAGAAGTTGGTGCAATAGCCATTAAATAGCCATTTCTCATACCATCTTTTTGAATTTTTTCTCTAAGTCTTGCCCAATCACACTCACTTTGATCAAAAAGTCCTTCTCTAAGAGTGAGCTTTTTGGCATTTTCATTTGCTAAGTCTATAGGTACTATGCCCTTACTCCAATTTGAACCTTCAAAATCAGGATAAGAGCCTTTTTCTAAAGCTAAATTTGAACTAGCTTGTATGGCTTCAAAGCTGATAAATTCCATAATTTCATCGATTTTATGTAAATGCTCATCGCTTCCCCAGTGAATTTTGGCTTCTGCAAGCATTTGTGCTTCGCCCATAATGCCAAGTCCTATACTTCTTGATTTTAAATTCGTATCTTTAACTTTGACATGGGGATAAAAATTTAAATCAATGACATTATCAAGCATACGAATGGCAATTGGTACAACTCTTTGGATATCTTCTTTGGTGTTGATTTTGCTTAAATTAATGCTAGCAAGGTTACAAACTGCGGTTTTGCCATCATTTTTATATTTTTCAACTATATAAACTTTTTTACCGTTAATACTATCTAAGGTAGAAATCTTTTTGGCAAGTTTTTTATACCCTCCATCAATGATAATTTCTTCCATTTCATTTAAATGCAACTCAGTTTTATCTTCAAATACAACTTTAATTTGATAATAATTCGGTTCTGTATTTTGAAAGATTTCTGTACATAAATTTGAGCTTCTAATGAGTCCTGCATGAGAATTTGGGTTGGCTTTGTTTGCATTATCTTTAAAACATAAAAATGGCATACCTGATTCAAAATAATTTAATAAAACTTTCTTCCAAAGTTCTTTTGCATCAACGATTTCTTTAACTATATTTTCATCTTTTTCGTATTCTTCATATCGTTTTTCAAAAGCTTCCCCATATAAATCACACAAATCAGCTGTATCAGCAGGATCAAAAAGAGTCCATTTATCATTTGCCCTAACTCTTTTCATAAATAAATCATTGATCCATAAAGCTGGAAAAAGCTCATGCGTCCTTCTTCTTTCTTCACCTGAATTTTTGCGTAAATCAAGAAAATCATTAATATCCATATGCCATGGCTCTATATAAACCGCAATTGCCCCTTTTCTGGTACCTAACTGATCTACTGCTACTGCAATATCATTTGTGATTTTTAGAAATGGTATTATCCCACCTGCGGCATTTTTGTGCCCATCTATGCTTCCACCCATAGCGCGTACTTTAGACCAATCCCAGCCTATACCACCACCAAATTTAGAAAGCAATGCCATTTCTTTGTAAGAGTCAAAAATACCTTCGATATTATCAGGAGTGCTTCCTATATAACAAGAACTAAGTTGATGACGCGTTGTTCTTGCATTTGATAGGGTAGGAGTTGCAAGCATAAGTTCAAATTTTGAAATAAGATCATAGAATTTTTTCGCCCAAGTTTGACAATCAAGTTCGTTTTGTGCCAAAAACATTGCAATAGCCATAAACATATGCTGCGGAAGCTCTATTGGTATGCCTTTACTATCTTTGATTAAGTATCTATCATATAAGGTTTTTATGCCTAGATAATTAAATTGCAAGTCTCTTTCAGGCTTTATATAGTCATTTAAATCATCTAAGTCGTATTTTTCTTTAAGACCGAGTAAAATTCGACCTTCTTTTTCGCCTTTTTCAAAATACTCTCTTAAATGATTATAACGATTCATACCATTGACTTTTTTATACAAATCATAAAGAAATAATCTTGCGGCAACAAAAGTCCAATTAGGACAATCAATATCTATCTTATCCACAGCAGTTTTAATTAAAGTTTTTTGTATTTCTTCTGTTGTAATTCCGTCTCTAAATTGAATTTTTGCATCAAGTTCAAGCTCACTTAAATTTACCCCACTTAACCCCACAACAGCTTCGCTAGTGCATTTTTTGATTTTAGAAACATCTAATTCTTCAGTGCGACCATTTCTTTTTAATACCTTCATCTTAACGCTCCTAGCTTATTTAAAAGTTCTTGCAAAAATTGCATCAACATTTTTTGTGTAATAATCATAATCAAAGCACTTTCTAATATCTTCTTCGCTTAAACTTTTTCTTAAATCTTCATCATCTAATAACGCAAGCAAAAATAAACTCTCATTTTTCTCATTTATCGCCGCTTTTCCATTTTGCAGATCACTCCATACTTTCATCGCATTTCTTTGCACGATTTTATAAGCTTCTTCACGACTAATTCCTTTAAATGGAAGCTCTAACAAAACGCGTTGTGAAAACACAAGTCCACCGGTGAGATTTAAATTTTTCATCATATTTTCAGGATAGATTAAAAGATTTTCAATTAAATTAGTAAGTCTTGCAAGCATAAAATCAGCTGTTATAAAAGCATCAGGCAGTATAAATCTCTCAACACTAGAATGGCTTATATCTCTTTCATGCCATAAAGCTACATTTTCTAAAGCTGGAGTTACGAAAGATCTTAATACCCTACAAAGTCCCGTGATATTTTCACTTAAAACCGGATTTCTTTTATGTGGCATAGCAGAACTTCCCTTTTGACCTGCACTAAAATACTCCTCAGCCTCATAAACTTCAGTTCTTTGAAAATGTCTTATTGCAACTGCAATTTGCTCACAAGATGAAGCTAAAATCGCAATGGCTGAAATGACTTGCGCGTAACGATCTCTTTGAATAACTTGATTTGAAATCGGTGCAGGTTTAAGATTTAAATTTTTACATACTTCTTCTTCAAATTCTAAAGGTGCGTGAGCAAAATTTCCCATAGCACCACTTATTTTTCCATAACTTATCACTTCTTTTGCATGTTTTAAAAGCTCTTTTGCGTGTAGTATTTCATCATACCAAATACCCATCACAAGTCCAAAAGTTATAGGCTCACCATGAATTCCATGACTTCTTCCTACCATTAAGGTATTTTTATGCTCCATAGCGCGTTTTTTTATCGCTTCTAAAAGCTTTTCTATATCTTCTAAAATAAGCTCTAAACTTTCTTTTATCTGTAAGGCTACGGCAGTATCGATACAATCAGAACTAGTCATTGCATAATGTACAAAACGACTCTCTTCTCCCAAGTTCTCACTCACGCTTGTAAGAAAAGCAATAACATCGTGTTTGGTTGTTTTTTCTATTTCATCAATTCTAGCTATATCAAATTTAGCATTTTTTAGAATTTTTTCACAATCACTATCGTTAATAAGACCTAGCTTATTCCAAGCTTTTACGGCAGCAAGTTCGACTTTAAGCCACGCATCGTATTTTGCTTGCATATCCCATTTTTTAGCCATGATTTCTCTGCTATATCTTTCAACCATTTTTTAAAACCTTTTTAGCTATAATTTTTAAAAAAAGAAATGAGATTTTAGCTAAAAAAATTTTATACTTTGGTTAAAAAAAGGTTAAAGTTGGCTTATATAAAAAAGAAACTCTCAAACAATGGAAAAAAGGCGTTTTGTGTACTTATGGAAAACTTAAAAATTTCTATGAGTGAAGCACAAAAACTCATTGATAAAAAAAGATTGTTTTGTGATGGAAAATTAGTAGAAGAAAAAAACAAAATTTTAAACGGTTTAGTGGAATTAATCGTTTATGAAAACAATCCCAAAGGAGTAGATATTGTTTTCGAAAATGAAGATTTTGCTGTCATTGAAAAACCAAGCGGAGTACTTACACATCCTAATGGAAGAAATTGTGTTTATAGTCTTTGTGATGAAATTTGGCATTTATGGGGAAAAGAAGCCTGTGTAGCTCATAGACTCGATAAAGAAACAAGCGGACTTTTACTCGTAGCTAAACATAAAAAATCACAAATTGAGTTTAAAACTATGTTTGAAAAAAAACAAATTCAAAAAGAATATTTAGCTTTAGTCGAAGGGTGTGTAAAAGAAAATTTCATCGTGGATAAGGCTATGGATTTAGTGAAAAATTATGATGACGTCAAAACAAGAATGCAAATTTGCGAAGATGGCAAAAAAGCAATCACTGAATTTGAAATTTTAGAATTTCACTCTGATTTAAATGCTACGCTTTTGCTTTGCAAACCACTCACAGGAAGACAACATCAAATCAGACTTCATTTGTTTCATGTGAAACATAAAATTTTAGGTGATCCGCTTTATGGCTTAGAAAAAGATAAAATTGAAAGAATTTTAGATGAAAAAATGAGTAAAAAAGAACGCATACAAATAAGCGGTGCTAAACGCTTATGCTTGCATTCAAATTGCTTAAGATTTATTCATAAAAATGAAAAATTTGAGATAAAATCAAACGCAGATATAAAAAAAGAATTTTTTGATTAATTTGATTTTGTTTTCATAAATAAAAAAATCATACCAACAAAATAAATCATCACAGCCCAAACCAAAAAGGCATTAATAAGTCCTATTTGTCTGACGATAGGTTGAGAAATAATAGGGCTTAAAAATTGCCCTAAAAACATACAACTCGCTAAAATGCCATAAGCCCTTGCCCTAGCATTTTCAGGGCAGATTGAAAAAAGATAGGCTGAATTATTTACAAGCATTATCCCGCCACCCATTCCAAGTAAAGCTAAAGCCACTAAAACAGCTAAAAAATCATGGATAAAATACAAAAGTAAAAAAGCACTTGCCACAATTAAAAGCGTTAAGATATAAATAGTTTTAATATTAATCCTTTTGACAATACTTTTATAACTTAGAGAAAAAATACCATAGCAAAATGCAGAAATTGACATAGAAATTCCTATGTATTTTGGATCAAGTCCTAGATGATTTTCTATATAATAAGGCAATTGTGTAGGCGATATATAATATACAACCATAATGAAAAAACCTATAAAATATATAGGTAAAAATTGCCAATAATTCGTTTTTGCTTCTGCTTTTGTGTGATTGTAAAATTTAAATTTCCTTGGCTCAAAAAGATAAAAAAATGCCAAAAGTGTGATTAAAATTCCAAGTGAATAAACTAAAAAAGGATAACGCCAAGAATAACTTGAAACATAACCGGCTATGGAGATAAAAATCGCCCCACCCACAGCACAATAAAACCCTTGCCAAGAAAGTGCATTTTCTCTTCGGTTAAATCCACCCCTACTATAATAATCCCCAAGTAAGGCCGAAGCACCTGTCATAATAAAAGCCGTAGCTATTCCAAAAATCGATCTAGAAATAAGTATGGCATAAATATCATTGAGAAAAAATCCAGAAATTCCGGCCAAAGTCCAAATAACCATCGCAGGAAAAATGAATTTTAATTTACCAAATTTATCCATAAGCAAGCCAGCAATAGGCGATAAAATCACAACAAAAATCGCCGGTATAGTTAGCACCAAACGCGTTAAAATATCTAAATGTTCCAAAGTAAAATTAGCTATTATTCCGCTTTGATTTTGCAGTATTTCTTCAAAATGTTTATTGATAGCAGGTAGAGCCGAGGCTATCACCACACTTCCTAAAACCGTCATGGCTGCCATAGAAAAAAGGGCTATTTTAAAGCCGCCCCGTTCTGTAAGTTCAACCATTTTTTTATCTAATTTTGTGTCATTTATATGAAATTTGTATTGTTTTTTTCTCATGTGTATCGCTTTTGTATTGTTTTAGAATGTTATATTCTAGTAGAATAAAAATTAATGTTTTATAATTTTTGATAAAATTAAATCTATGATACAATATTAGTTTTAAAAATTTATAAGGAAAAACTATGCGAAAATTACCAAACAGGGGGGGGTATAGGCTTAGAATAGGTTATTATTGCCCAGATGCCCTAGGCGATATGATAGCAAGCTTAGATATGCTTTACGCAATCAAACACATATATAACGCAAAAATCATTGTCTTTGCAAAAAATAATACTTTTAGTCTCTTAAAAAATTTAACTTTTATCGACACAATTGAAATTTTAAAAAATCCTACAAGCAAAGATAATATAGCAAAAATCAATCAACACAATTTAGATTATATTCTTTCTTATAAAGCCAATACTTTTTTAATTAAACAATTTATCAAAAGCAATGCCAAAAAGATCATTACTAGATTAAAAATCAGAAGCTTTTTTTCTATAAAATGTAGAACAATTTGGATAAAACTCATCACTCGCCTTTATAAAAAAAGAACAGAAAGGGATAGATTGCTTTTTTATGCTAGAAAAATAAATACTAAGATTTTTGATGAAAAAATCAAAAATTTAGAGTTTAAAACACAAATTCAAAGCAATTTAACACATAAAAATCTAATCACAAATTTTTTAAATCAAAGCAAAATTAAAGATTTTATAATACTCAATCCTTTCAGTATCACTTCAAATTCTACCTTAGACACAATTTCTTTTTTGAAATTAGCCAAAAATATCAAGCAAAATTATCCAAAAATCAGCATTATTGTGCCTACTTATGATCTAGTTCATGATGATTTTATGGATAAACTTTTAGGATATGATAAAAATTTACTCAAAGAAATTGTGATTTTTAAAAATAATGATGATATTTTAAACTTAGCAGAGCTAATTTCAAGATCAATTTGCGTGATAAGCCCAAGCACGGGTCTCATACATATCGCTACAAATTTGAAGATTTCTAGTATAGCGCTTTATCCGCCAAAAGATGAGATATTTTGGCCTACCTATAATAATGATTATGTTTTTATAAAAAAATCTAAAGATGAGTTAAGTGAAGATGAAAAACGAGAACTTATCGTAGATATCACAAGAAGACTAGAAAAATATCTCTAGTCTTCTTTTTCTAGTTTTAAAACCTTGTTAGTTTGTATAGCTATTGGGATTTTTTTATAAGGTTTGCTAAAATCTCTACAATAATCACAGGCTTTGTAAAAATCTTGGGTATAAAATTCAAAAAATCTTTCTTTATCGTCATCTAAATTTAAAAAATCACCCGCAAATTCATCTAAGCCTTTAAGCCTTGTTAGAGAGCTTGAAATTGGACATACAAAAATTGCTCCATTTGGGGCTAGTTCTTTGCCTTTTAGATTTTCTCCTTCACTTGTCATTAAGCTTACGCAAGGCATTTTGCAATGATGATAATTTTTGATAATCTCTTCTTTGCTGCGTCCTCTTTTGTAAATTTTTTCAGTATCATACCAATGATCGGTTGTATTATAAGAAAATGCGATTTTATTTTCTTTAAGTTTTTTGAGTATGCTTTCTTGTTTTAGTGGAATTTTTAAATTTGGGGCTTGTCTATAATCTGAAATACTTATCTTTCTCACTTTTTTAGATTTTTTAAATCTTTGCACTAATTCATCTTTAAAATTAATAGTAGCATTGGTTAAAATATCAAAGGTTAAAATCTTTTTTTGTAAATCTAAATAATCCACAAGTTGTGGTAAGTCTTTAAATAACAAAGGCTCACCACCTATAATCCTAACCCTTGCTATGCTATCTACCTTAGAAAGTAAAAGCTCAAGGGATTTTTTAATGCCTTCAAGCGTGCAAGAGTATTGATTGCTTGGGGAGAAGTACTGCATTAAATTATTGCACGACTGACAACGCATAGTGCATTTTGTGGTTAAAACAAGCTCAAGATAAGGTATGTCGATAATTCCATTTTTAACGCGTTTTTCGAAATATTTTTGCAAGAAAAACTTTTTCATTAAGGCTGCGTAAGGGACTTTGTAAATTCTAGAAAGTCCTCTTTTTCCATTTAGATAAGAAAAATACCAAGCAATATTTGCTTTGATATATCTTTCTTGAAAAAGTTTATTTTCAAGTAATTTTGTCGTATCTATCATTTTTTATCCTCATTTTTTAAAACATAAATTATACCACCAATTCCCACCAAAACAACCGCACTTATAAAAATAATTTCTGCAATATCTAAAAAAGTCATTTTGCCCTTTCTTTAAGCTGCCCACAAGCTGCTGATATATCAAGCCCTTTGCTTTCTCTTATGGTGCAAGTTACACCTTTAGCACTTAGCAAATCTTGGAATTTAATCGCATTTTCAAGACTAGGACGCTTGTATAAACTGCCTTCGTGTGGATTAAAAAGTATTAAATTTACCTTTGCTTTTATACCATTTAAAAGTTTGACTAATTCTTTTGCATGTTCTATTTTATCATTAATACCATCGATTAAAAGGTATTCAAACATCACTCTTTTTCTTTGATCTATAGGAAATTCGTGCACTGCTTCCATAATCGCAGCGATATTATAGGCTTTATTGATTGGCATTAATTCGCTTCTTAGCTCATCATTTACTGCATGCAGTGAAATAGCAAGTAAAACGCCCAAATTCATTTGCCCTAGTTCTTTGATTTGTTTAGCCAAGCCACTTGTGCTTATGGTTTGTCTGCGTGGGCTTATAGCAAGTCCATCATTTTGCGCCAAGATTTTTACTGCTTTTGAGACATTTTTAAGATTATCTAACGGTTCGCCCATACCCATATAAACTATATTTACACGGCGTTCGTAAGGGATATTATTTTGTTTTTTGATCCACAAAATTTGTCCGACTATTTCTCCAGCGCTTAAATTTCTTTTTAATCCTCCTTTAGCAGTAAGGCAAAAACTACAACCACTTTTACAGCCAACTTGAGATGAAACGCAAATAGTATATCTTGTGTGCGAAATTCTTTTGCCTTCCTCATCGAATTTTTCTTCTTTCATCGGCAAAAGCACACTTTCTACTCTTAAACCATCGACAAGTTCAAAAAGATACTTTATGCTTCCATCTTTACTTTGCTCATTTTTAACGCATTTAAGGGGCGAAAAATGATAAATTTGTGCAAGCTCTAAACGCAAATCCTTAGGCAAACTTGACATATCAGAAAAATTGCTTGCGTATTTTTGGTATATCCATTGATAAATTTGTTTCACGCGAAACATTGGTTTAATTTTTTCTTCTAATTCTTGGGGCAAAAAATCTAAAATATTAATGAGTTCTTTCAAAAAATTTCCTTTTTTTAAATATAATTATTTTCTTTTAAATAAAATTCTAATTTTTCTTTGGCTTTTTGATGATTTTTTATAAAATCTTGATGTGCGTTTTCATCACAAAAATTTGTAGCACACAAAATACACTCTGCATCAATTCCAAAATTTTTAGCCACACTTAACACAGCAAAGGCTTCCATATTTTCAGCAAACAATCCAAGTTTTGCGAATTCTTTGGCTGCATTTTTGTTTTGACAGATATAATTTGATGAATTGATTTTGATTGTTTCACGAGAAACATTTTTATTTTCTATATAAATTTCATCTTTTGCAGGCGTGTAAAAAGCACTTGAAATTTTTGAAAATTCTATATTAAAAGTATGAGAGCTTTTGTAAATTTCTAAAATTTCACCCCTATCATAAAGCCCACAAGTCCCTATAAATACTATATTTGAAGGCTTTTGATTTTGACAAATTTTAGTTAAATTACAAGCCGCTTCTACAAGCCCTATACCTATGGCTTTTGCAAAATAAAAATTTTCATTTCCACCTGCACAAACTATCATTTTGTTACATCCTGCATTTTTTTGGTTTAAAAATGAGAATTTTAGCTAAAAAGACTTAAAATTAAGATTTTTTTGCTACAATAAAATCCGATGATTAAGGCAAAGAAACAATATGGACAAAATTTTTTAAACAACAAAAGTGTTTTAATAAAAATCACTCAAGCCATACCCAAAGATACAAAAAATATTGTAGAGATTGGGCCTGGCTTAGGTGATTTAACGCAAGAACTTTTAAAAATTTCAAAGGTAAAAGCTTATGAGATTGATGATGATCTTATATCTATTTTACAAAAGAAATTTCAAAAAGAACTTGAATGTGGAAAATTAAATTTGCTTCATCAAGATGCAAGCGAGCTTGTATGTTTTGATGAAAATAAGTATTTTTTGGTTGCAAATTTGCCTTATTATGTTGCAAGCCATTTGATATTACAAGCTTTAGAAGATGAAAATTGTCAAGGGCTTATAGTAATGGTACAAAAAGAAATGGCTTTAAAATTTTGTGCTAATAGCGGAGATAGCGATTTTTCAGCTCTTGGGGTTTTAAGCGCAATGATTTGCGAAAGAAAAATACTTTTCGATGTTGAGCCTTCTTGTTTTAATCCACCACCAAAGGTGATGTCTTCGGTGATGTATCTAAACAAAAAGGGCGAATTTAAGGATTTTTGTAATTTAAATGGATTTAAAATTTTATTACGAGATTGTTTTAAAGCTCCTAGAAAACAACTAATTAGTAATTTAAAACAACACAAAAGTATAATTTTAAAACTTCTCAAAGATCTTGATTTAAAAGACAATGTCAGACCACATGAACTTTGCGTTGATTCATACCTTAAAATTTATGAAAAATTAAAGGATTATTATGAATATGGAAGAGAATGTAAATATTGAATCGCAAGAACAAAATCCAAACGCGAATTCTAAAAATAACAAGAAATATAAGCATAAAAATAGAAGAAAAAAACTTTCTAATTCAATAAATAATAATGGAAAGCAAGAAAATATTGACAATTCCGCACAAGAAAATGCAGAAGTATCCCAAAAAAGCGAAAAGAAAAAGAAAAAAAATCGCAATCTTCCTTCAAAGCTTACTGGCAATGAAGACTGGCAAATCGCACTTGCACAGTGTATAGAAGCAAATCGTGTTTCACATGAAAACCGCTTACACCCTTTAAAATATAACAATTCTAGCGAGCATAAAATCCGCATTACTCCACTAGGTGGCTTAGGAGAAATTGGCGGAAATATCAGCGTATTTGAGACAAATAACGATGCAGTAATTATTGATATTGGTATGAGTTTCCCAGATGGGACTATGCATGGGGTGGATATTATTATCCCTGATTTTGATTATGTGAGAAAAATCAAAGATAAAATTCGTGGTATCATCATCACTCACGCACATGAAGATCATATTGGTGCGGTGCCGTATTTTTTCAAAGAATTTCAATTCCCTATTTATGCTACGCCTTTAGCACTAGGTATGATTTCAAACAAATTTGAAGAACACGGCTTAAAAGCAGAACGCAAATGGTTTCGTCCAGTAGAAAAACGCAAGGTTTATGAGATAGGAGAATTTGATATAGAATGGATCCATATCACGCACTCTATCATAGATGCTTCTGCACTTGCTATTAAAACTAAAGCAGGGACTATCATACACACAGGAGATTTTAAGATAGATCAAACTCCAATCGATGGCTATCCGACTGATTTAGGGCGTTTAGCACATTATGGCGAAGAAGGGGTTTTGTGTCTTTTAAGTGACAGTACCAATTCTTACAAAGAAGGCTATACTAAAAGCGAAAGCTCCGTAGGGCCTACTTTTGATCAAATTTTTGCCAAAACCAAAGGTAGAGTGATAATGAGTACTTTTAGCTCTAATATACACCGCGTTTATCAAGCTATCACTTATGGTTTAAAATATGGTAGAAAGGTTTGCGTGATCGGTCGTTCCATGGAAAGAAATCTTTATACGACTATGGAGCTAGGATATATAAAGCTCGATAGAAAGATTTTCATTGATGCAGATGAGGTTAGCAAGTATAAAGATAATGAAGTTTTAATCGTTACCACAGGAAGTCAAGGCGAAACGATGAGTGCGCTTTATAGAATGGCAACCGATGAGCATAAATTCATAAAAATTAAACCTACAGATCAAATCATCATTTCAGCCAAAGCTATCCCAGGTAATGAGGCAAGCGTTTCTGCGGTGCTTGATTATCTTTTAAAAGCGGGCGCTAAAGTAGCGTATCAAGAATTTAGTGAAATTCATGTAAGCGGTCATGCGAGTATAGAAGAGCAAAAATTAATGCTGACTTTGGTTAAGCCTAAATTTTTCTTACCAGTGCATGGAGAATACAATCACATTAACAAACATAAAGAAACCGCTATAAAATGTGGAATTCCTGAAAGGAATATTTATCTTATGAGCGATGGCGATCAAGTCGAGCTTTGTCAAAAATATGTAAAACGCGTTAAAACTGTTAAAACCGGCAAAGTTTTTGTGGATAATCAAATCAACAAACAAATCGCTGATGATGTGGTAATCGATCGTCAAAAATTAGCCGATAGTGGTATAGTTGTCATCATCGCACAGCTTGATAAAACAACAAAAACACTCATCAACAAGCCAAGAGTATTTAGCTATGGTCTTGTAGCGGATAAACAAGATCACGCATTTTCTAAAGAAATGGCAGAAGTTTTGGGACAATTTTTCATCAATGTTAAAGATGAAGTGCTTAATGATCCAAAATTTTTAGAAAATCAAATTCGCCAAGTGCTAAGAAAACATATTTTTAGAAAAATCAAAAAATATCCAACCATAGTTCCAACTATTTTTGTGATGTAAAAATAAGGCGATTTTTCGCCTTAAATTTTTAGGAAGTCAAATGAGAATCAATAAATTCATATCACATAATACTCGTTATTCTCGTCGTGAAGCGGATGAGCTGATTAAACAAGGCTTAGTTAAAATAAATAATAAAATAGCTCTTCTAAGTGATGAAGTAAAATTTGATGATAAAGTTTTTATCAAGGGTAAAAGAATTCAAAAAAGAACTCAATTTAGTGTGATTATTTATCATAAACAAAAAGGTGAAATTGTTAGTAAAAAAGATGATCGTGGAAGAAAAACCATCTATGATACTTTGCCAAGACAATTTAGTACTTGGCTAAGTGTTGGTAGGCTTGATTTTGCTAGTGAAGGTTTGCTTTTACTAACTGATTCTCCTGTGATCGCACATGCTTTGATGAATAGCGACTTAGAAAGAGAATATTATTTAAAAGTTAAAGGCATAGTAACAAAGCAAGTTATAGAAGCTATGCAAAATGGACTTGAAATTAAAAATGAAAAAAAAGGTGCACATGCGAAAACAAAAATTACTTCTATGAGTTTTGCTCCTTTTATAGACTTTGAAATTTTTGGTTCAAGTGGTGGATATACTAAGCTTAGAGTTATTATAAATGAAGGTAAAAACAGAGAGCTTAGACGCTTTTTTGGGCATTTTGACTTAGAAGTGATGGACTTAAAACGCGTGGCTTTTGGGGCTTTAGATCTTGGAATGCTAAAAGCAGGAAAATACCGCTATTTGGAAAATGGAGAATATGAAAAATTAAGAGATTTTTTAAAAATGAATGAAATAAGGTATTAAATTTTTAAAATCATTTTAGTTTTTCTTACTTAAATTTGAAATTGTTTTGTTTAAATCTTTGTTGTTTAAAAGACTAAAAACACTTTTTTTATCCAAAGAAAAGGTATTGTTTTCACCGTTTTTAATCAAATAACTTTCTCCAATATTTGAAAGTATATACAAATCTTTTACAATCAAAGTTGCATTGTTTTCTTTAAAAATAGGAATATGATTAAAGTCTAGTAATTCTTTAACTTCGGTTTTATTATAAAGCATAAAGCTTTGATTGTAATTGCCTATTTTGCTTATTCTAATAATATAAGGGTTTAACTTAATAACCGCCAAAATAAATGCAAATATAGTAGCGAATAATAAAGTATATTTTTTATGAATGATAGAAAGCCATACAAAAACAATTGCATAGTATAGAATATACGTAACTATTAAACTAATGGTATCTTGAATTTTAAAAAATAAAATAATAAAGCAAAATCCACAAAATAAAACACATAAATTTACAAAAAATAATGCTATGCTAGAGTAAAATTCTTTTATAAAAAATTTCTTTATACCAAATAAAAATAATGAAGCAACAATAAATGGAAATAAAGGAGTTATAGCATATACTAAGGAATTTAAATTTGAAAAGAAATTAACAATGTTATCCAAAAAATAAAAAACTACAAAAGCTCCAATACTAGATATTATCATAGGCAAAAATATAAAATACACTTTTTGCTCAGTTTTAATATCAGAAATATTTTTTAAAATTTCTTTAAAAAAGAATAAAGGTGCAATACAAAAAATAATAAAAAATGGAGCAAATACAATTCCCGCCCAAGCTGTTAAAAAAATAATAGAAATAATCAAGTCTTTACTAAAGTCAGGGATAAAATTAATAGTAAAAAGAAAATATTGGGTTAAAATCAAAGTTCCTAAAGCAAAACTTATAAAAATACTACTAGTGCTTATCACTACTAAATATTGCTTTAAAAAATCCATTATCAGAAAAAATTGTCGCTTAAAATTTTCAAATTCATTTATATTTTCTTTATTCATCCATCTATCTTTTAAAAATTTATAAAAGATGATTTTACAAGAAAATGCTTTTTTAAATCTTTAAGTGATGTCTAAATCAAAAAATTAAAAGATTTTCAAGCGTTTAAGCCCTTGAATTTTCCTTAATTTCCAAACACCTTCAATAAATGTGCTTTATAATTCTTAATATATTTCTCTACTTGTGGATTTTTCATCACATCATTGCAGATAAAAGTAGGTAACGCACTCATACCCAAAAACTGATTTGCTTTGTGTAAATGCAAATACACTCCATCTACGCCTACATCTTCAAAAAACTCATTTTGTCTTTTTTCATCATCAAAGTCCCAAGTATAAATAATACACCAACAAGTAATTCTCGTAATATTGCGAGTTCAAACGCTATAGGACTTGAAAGCATGGGCTTAATATCCCATAACATAATAGCTAATACTATGTTAATAAACAACAAACCTGCATAAATATATGCAATAATCTTAAAAGGCTCTACTTGAGTAATTTTGCTAAGATGTAGAAAAAACAAGATTGTGGCAATATTGGCTAATACAGAAAACCACTCAAAATGCAATCCATAATAAGCAATAAGAATTGGAGGTAAAAATGAAAGTATCCAATACAATACCAAAAGCCATTTTTTAGTATTTTTAGCAAATAAAACACAAGCTATAAGCCCAGCAATCTCTATTGGAAAGACAAAAATCCCCAAGTAATATCTAAATATAGGTAAGGCATTACATACAAACAAGATCCCAACTAAAGCAAAAAGTATTTTTACAAAAGCCAAATTGCCTTTATAGGTTTGATACTCTTTTATCTCTTTAAGCTCATAAGAAAGCTCTTTTACCTTACTCCAAGCAACGATATAAAAAATCGCACTTATAAATAGTAAAGATAATGCTACAAATTCTAATCTATACATAATCTCATAACGAATTCTTGCAAAGAATGAAAAAGCTATCAAAAGAAAAATCGCTATAGGATAATACCAAAAAGCATAGATAAAAGTTTTTTGAGAGCTTACTCTTGCAAGCTCATAATGCAGATTTTTAAATGGTATAAAAATCGCACAAGCAAACATAAATAACAACATAATGGTATGGGGAGCAAAATACTTTATGTCTGCTAAACCAAGCTCCATAATAAAAAAGGTTACAAAAACAATAACAATACAAGCAATTATAAAAAGATTAGCAAACAAATCTTTCGCACTTGAATGCTTTGTAACCCCATAAATAGCGACTAAAAAACTCATTAAAGAAGCTAAACCCAAAAGCATACTTAAAATAAAATCCCATGCAATACCTACAAAAAAAGCCAACAAATAAAGCCCTATACTACTTAACGCTGCCATCTTTATGAATTTAATATACTTTTGTGTATTATCTGGCACTTTTTCTCCTTGTGAAAATATAGATTATAGCATCCTCTAAATTGATTTTAAAATATTTTTCCAAAAAGGTGGTTAATTGCCCTTTAGATTTGAAATACTTTTAATAAATGTTCTTTATAATCTTTGATATAATCTTGTACTTGTGGATTTTTAATCACATCATTGCAGATAAAAGTTGGTAATGCACTCATCCCCAAAAATTGATTTGTCTTGTGTAGATGTAAATACACTCCATCTACGCCCACACCTTCGAAAAATTGATCCTTTTTATTAAATGCTTCAAGCGGTGCATTCCAAGTAAGAGAAAACATATATTTTTTATCTCTTATAAGCCCACCGCTGCCGTATTTTTTACTTGTATCTTCTCTACTTCTGCCATCATTTGCATAAAGTTTTCCATGTCCTGCAGTAAATACCTCATCAATGTATTTTTTCACTATCCAAGGCTCACCCATCCACCAGCTGGGCATTTGATAGATGATTGCATCGGAATTTAAGATTTTTGCGACTTCTTTTTCTATGTCATAGCCTTTATCAATATGCGTTTCATCAACATTTAATCCTAAACTTAAAAGACTTTCTTTTGCCACTTCGTGTAAGGTATCATTTAGCTTCCCACCAGAATGCCCAAAACTTTTAGCTCCATTTAATAAAAGTATATTTTTCATCTTTTCTCCTATAATTTTTTGATAAAACAAACAATTCTATTTGCCTCACTAAAGCCCAAAGCTTTGTGAAAACTAAGACTTTTTTGGTTTTCTAATTCACAATCACTTGCGAATTCCTTTGCACCTTGCTTTTTTGCCCATTTTTCGCAAAACTCTAATAATTCTTTAGCAAAACCGCGTTTGCGAAATTCTTCTTTTATAAAAATCCCTTCTAAATATCCTACAGGAGAGCTAGAAGATCCCTCTACATAATCATTTCTTAAACTCACATAGGCAAAGCCTATTGCCTCTATACCCATATATTTTAGAAAAATAACAGATTTTTTATCTTCTAAAATTTCTAAAAATTCTTGCTCCAAATCTTTTAAATTATGATTTGGCCAAAGCAAAAGGGCTAAATTTGCTATTGTTTCGTTATCATTTTTGTTAGCTTTTTTTACCATAATAAACCTAAATTTTCAACCTTTTATCTTCTAATTTCATCCTAACCAATACCAAAATAAGCCCTAAACCCACCATGATAATAGAACTTATCGCAATATATTTAGTTTCTTTTATAGAAATGACTAAACCACAAAGAGTAGCACCCACACTGATAGAAATATTTGAAACGCTTATAAAAAGCCCGTTGGTAAAATCTTTTGCCCTAGGGAAAGGAAAAGTAATGATATAATGCATTGCATTATTCATAACTCCATTTAAAATTCCCAAAACCAAGCTCAATGTAAGCATGATTGCAAATTGCACTGCATTTGCAAAAATCAAAGCATATATCAAAATCATCGCCATAGAAGTAAATATAAGCGTTTGATTTGAATGATTGACTAAAGTTTTACCTGCGATATTATTGCCGATAATACTTGCAAAGCCATAAATAAAAAGCGCTAAACTAATATTTGTGAAGCTCATTTTACTTACACTAAACAAAAATTCAGAATAATAAGAATAAAAACCCAAATACCCCGTCGAAATACAAAAAACAGCAAGCATAGAAACCCACAAAAGCGCATATCTTAGACTTAAAAGCTGTTTTCCTACCTTTATCCTACTTGTCTTTTTAAAATCAGGCATAAAAAACAAAGTAATAAAAAACGCTAAAGAATTGATCGCCACATAAAAAGCCATTGCCATTTCAAAGCTAAAATTCCCACCAAAATAGCTACTCAGTGGTACACCAAGAACCAACCCCGCACTAATAGCCATAAAAATCTTTGCAACTATATGAGGCACTTTACTTTTATCATCTGCTAAATTTGCAGCTGTGCTAAAAGCAAGTGCGAGATAAATAGGATGAAAAAAAGCGGGGATAGCTCTTAAAATCAAATGTAACCAAAAATCATTTACAAACATACTTGCCAAAGAGCTAAGAGAAAAAATAGTCAAACAAAAAAGCATAAGTTTTTTAGGATTAAAATTCGCACAAAGCATAGGTGCAATAGGCGCACAACACATCACAACAAGTGCAAATATACTCACGCTCCACCCTGCATCGCTGACACTCACGCCAAATTTCTCCGATATAAGCGGTATGATCCCCATCACCCCAAGCTCCATACTGATAAGCCCAAACACACCTAGACAAAGTGTGATTAAGATCTTGATTTGATAAGTATTGTTTATAGTTATACTTGATTGTTGCATTAAAAAAACCTTTTTTCGAAAAATTAAACTCACGATTTTAATTTGTGTAAGTTATAATGTCAATACGTAAAATAAAGTAAGATACTATCTAAAAGTAAAGTATAAATACTAAACATATTTAAACGATTGGAGGAAAATATGCAAAATACCAAAAATTCAAGTTGTAATTATCAAGAATGTGGGTTTAACTACACACTATCGCTTATTGCAGGCAAATACAAAATGAGTGTGCTTTATTGCCTTTATAAAGAAAACATTGTGCGTTATAATGAGCTAAATAGGATCCTCTCTCCCATATCATTTAAAACCTTAACCAATGTCTTGCGTGAGCCAGAGAATGATGGGTTTATTATCCGTAAAGAATATCCACAAATCCCATCAAAGGTAGAATATAGCCTATCACCTAAAGGAAAAAGCTTTATTTCTATTTTACAAGCTATGTGTGATTGGGGCGAGGAGTATAAAAGTAGTAAGACTACCAAAGAATAAACTATAGCATTTTTGTGATTTATCTAAGCTCTCCTAAATTGTACCTCTAAAAGTAGTCAAGCCTTAGTATTCAACCTCTTTCTTTGTCGCTTTTATAATCATCAAATAACTTCTAAAGCATTAATACTCTCTTGCAAAGTTTCTATAAACTTTGATACATGATAACCATCACAAATAGCGTGATTAACATTAATATTTAGCAAAATTTTAGAATCTTTTATTTTAGAAAGTGTAAAGATAGGTGCATAAAATTTACTTCTATCAATTTGCAAATTAAAATCCTTAAAATCAATCCAAGGAAGCGAAGATACAAAAAATATATTTGGCAAATTTGTCGTCTTTGCCTCATAGCTTAGATTCTCTCCAAACTCCGCTTTATCACTTTGCATATTCTCATTAAATTTAGCAAAATCCTCATCATACTCACTCCAAAGGGAGCTAAAAGTCTCGCTATTTTTATGAAAAATTGTATAGCTTGGGTGAGATATTTCATAATAGCCTAAAATCTTATCTTTATAATCCATTCTAAACTCTGCTATCTCATTCACACTCCTAGAAATACAATAAAGAATAAGACTAAAAAAGCTATATCCTTTTTGTTTTTGATTTAATAAATTTTGCACTTCAAGTTCTACACTTAGCGAAAAGCCGCAAGGATTTGCACTAAAAAACCTAAAATGCTCTTTTCTTAAATAAGATTCGAAATCAATGGGGATAAAATCATAATCTTTCACAAAATGCCTTTCATATAAATTTATATAAAGATGTATAAATAGCATATCCGCCAAACATTGTTTAGATATGAAAGTGGCATCAATGCAAGTTTGTATTAAATTATTTCGTAATAGCTTTAATTACCGTATAAGGTAAATGAATTTAAGGCTCCTTAAGAGCCCTAAATTTACTCATCTCTCATATCGATCACATAGCGGAATTTTGCTTTTCCTGAAGTTAAGTTTTCATAAGCTTTATCGATGTCTTTTGAGGTGATGAGTTCAGTTTCTGGATAAATTTGATTTTTAAGTGAAAAATCAAGCATTTCTTGAGTCTCTGCGATCCCGCCAATTAGCGAACCATAGACTTTTTTACCTGCTTTATGCACAAAGGTTGTTACGCTGATACTTGGAGCAACTTCGTGAGGTGGTAAGCCTACTATCGCCATTTCACCGCCAAATTTAAGCAAATCCATATAAGCACTTGGATCATAAGGGGTTGGAATGGTTGAGATGATAAGATCAAAGCGTTCTTTTACGGCGTTTTTGTCCGTGCTTGTGTAAAAAGAACTCACTCCCATAGCTAAAGCATCGGATTTTTTGTTTTCATTTCTAGCAAAAACACTCACTTTTGCACCCATTTTCACAGCGTATTTAACCGCCATCATTCCAAGTCCGCCAAATCCAGCTACGGCAACGCTTGAGCCTTCTTTAATGTTTGAAAATTTAAGTGGCGAATAAGTGGTAATGCCTGCACAAAGTAGGGGTGCGACCTTTTCCATCGGTGCATCTTTTGGCACACAAACAGCGAATTTCTCGCTTACGACTATGTTATTTGAGTAGCCTCCATAAGTGTTTTCATTGCCATGAAAAATATCGCAACTATTATAAGTGTAAATGGTTTGTCCTTTTTCGCAAAATTGCTCTTGTGATTTTTTGCACGCTTCACATTCTCCGCACGAATTTACCATACATCCAACCCCTGCGTAATCGCCCACTTTAAATTTGCTTACATTCTTACCTATGGCGATGACTTCACCGGCTATCTCATGTCCTGGCACGCAAGGATAAGTAGCCTCTCCCCACTCACTTCTTGCAGTGTGTATATCGCTATGGCAAATCCCTGCGTATAAAATTTTAATCAAAATATCATTATCGCCTATGGCATGACGAGTGAATTCAAAAGGTGTAAATTTCGCATCTTTGTTAAGCATAGCATAGCCTTTACTTTTAATGCGACCATTTTCTAAAAAGATTTTAGAATCCATTTTTCTCTCCTTGTTTTTGATTTTTATAATTATAAAGCATTAGAGTAGCTATAAGTCAAGAGGAAAGTTTAAATTTTTAAAAATTATTATAAATACTTGAATCAATCATGCTTTTTATTACTTCGCTTTTTGTAATTTCTTGGAAATGCAGTCTTACCTAGCTGTCATCAATATGTATCAATTCCTTTTATATTAAAATTATTTATTTTATAACAATCAATAAATTCTTCTACAACCTTATTCTTTTTGAAATTGAAAATATGTTAATACTTTTATCTGCATAATAATCATATTATAGGGAAAACTAAAGGTTTGTGATGTGAACAATACTTATTACAAAAGAATAAAAATTTTTATCTACTCCATTTATTTTAACATTTGCTATTTTGTTAGCTAAGGTTAAATCTTTATTTTTCAAATCCTTATCAATTTTCAAATTTTTTGCATATTTAGCAACTGGAAAAATTGAAAAAATATTAGTACTATAAAAAAATCATTTAACGATAATGTTTTTATCAAAATATCATCTATATCATCATTTTTTGGATAAATTTTTGTAAATATTTTTTTAATGCATTTTCTTGCAAAGCATAATGATCGCTTAACTTAAGATAATTTTGTGCTTCTTGAAAACTTGGTCTATTTATTTTAATTTTGGGAGTCATTTTTGTCCTTTTTGCTCTGAGATATTTTAGCGAAAAGTAATAAAATAAGCGCGAGAAATTATTTTGTATATTATACGATACAAAAATAAAACTAAATAACCCATAAGGTTTAACATAAATTGCTTTATCAAAATGTATTTGTTTTATAATTCTAATTTATTTTGCATATTTATATAAAAATATATAATTATGAAAAATATATTTTTATATAATAATAATTTTTTTAAAGGATTTATATGGATATTTTAGAAGTTAGATATAATAAAGAAGGTAAAATATATTCTCATATTAGAAAAAAATACCTAATCGCAACTCCAGAAGAAAAAGTTAGACAAGAGTTTGTATGTAGGCTAGTAAATGAATATGGCTATAAATTAGAGCAATTAAACGAAGAGTTATCGACAAAGGAAGGCAAAAGAAGCGCAAGAGCTGATATAGTTATATGGAAAAGTATAGAAGATAAGCAAAATAACAATACTCCTCTAATTGTCGTTGAATGCAAGGCAGATTATATCCATATAAATGAAAAAGACTATGATCAAGGTGAAAGCTATGCAAGAATGCTAAATGCTAAATTTTTTATTACACACAATAGTTATGAAACTAGATTTTGGCGAATTTTAAGAGATAAGGTGCCGGGATACAGGCAAGAAATATCAAATATACCATCAAATGGGGCTGATGAAAAAACAATAGAACAGCTTTATAAGGATTTATTAGTTTTCAAAGAAGATGAATTTGCAAATATGCTTCATAAATGTCACAATATCATAAGGAATATAGAAAAGCTAGACCCAGCAGCTGCATTTGATGAAATAGCTAAGATTTTATTTATGAAAGTTTATGTTGAAAGAATGCTTTTAAAAGGACAAAATAAAAAATTTAATCAAGAATATATTAAAGAAGCTAGAAAATATAACGCAAATCCAATTGAAAGTTATTTTGATGGCGCTAAAAAAGAATTTGCAAAAGATAAAATTTTTAAAAAAGATGAAAAGATTAATTTAAAAGAACACACTATATTAAAAATCATAAAAGAGTTGGAAAGCTATAATCTATCTTTAACCTCAGCAGATGTTAAGGGTATAGCATTTGAAAGATTTTTAGGCAGAACTTTTCGTGGGGAAATAGGTCAGTTTTTTACACCTAGAAGTGTAGTTGAGTTTATGGTAGATATGATAGACCCTAAAGAAGGCGAAATTTCTTGCGACCCTGCTAGTGGTAGCGGTGGGTTTTTAATTAGAATATTTAGTAAGGTTAGAGAAATCATACAAAAAGATATAAAAAATCAATATGAAACTTGGAAAAAAGACAATATTAAAGACCTGGAAAATCCAACAAGTGAAGAGGCAAAGAAACTTACAGAAAAATTAGAAGAATTGCAAAGAGAATTAAGTTTAGACAATAAAAATTCTCGCATATATAAGCTTTCAAATTTTTGTATATATGGAGTAGATGCAAACGATAGGATGGCTAGAACATCTAAAATGAACATGATAATGCACGGCGATGGTCACGGTGGCATACACCATCACAATGGGCTTTTAAATATAAATGGGGTATTTGAAAATCAATTTGACATCATCCTTACAAACCCGCCTTTTGGCTCACAAGTAGAAGAAAGCGATGTAATCCAAGAAAGCGATACTTGGCTTACTAGAACAGATCAAGGAAAATTAATAGCAAAAGAAGGCTATGAAGAGTATATAAAACAATATTATGATTTGTACGGAGAAGAAAGATATACAACTACCCAGCTTAAAATTATAGATAACATTGGAAAGCCAATAGCTTCATTGTTTGAACTTAAAGAAAATCTAAAAAGTGATAAAACAGAACATTTATTTATAAATAGATGCATAGATTTACTTAAACCAAATGGAAGATTGGGGATTGTTTTACCTGAAGGGGTTTTTAATACGCCAAATGCTGAATATGTAAGAAAATTTGTAGAAGGAAGAGCCTTTTTAAGAGCTGTTATATCGCTACCAGTAGAAACATTTTTAAGCTCCAAAGCCAGTGTTAAATGTTCAATTTTATTTATTCAAAAATTTGATGAGGCTTCGCAACAAAAATGGAACGACTTAATTGCTAAACATACAAAAGATTTAAAAGCAAAACATAAAGTAACTATAGATAATCTTAATGAAATTATAAAATATCGCAAAAGCAAAGATGAAGAAACACCTTTATATATAAGTGATGATAAAAAACAAGCTAGAAAAGATTTAAAAGATTTAGAAACTCAAATAACAGAAGAAGCATATCAAAATACAAAAAATGATTTTGATTATCCTATCTTCATGGCAGAAGCCGAAGCGGTTGGAATTACTAGCACGGGTGAGACCGGAGAAGATGTAAAAAATGAACTAATGGACATTATAGAAAAAGATGAAAACACAGGAAAAGAAAAAATAATAGAAAAAGGTATAAATACATACTTTAAAGAATTTTTAAAAGACAACAGTATAGTTTGGGGTAAAAAATGAGTAAAACAAAAATTGTTAATTTTAAAGATTTAAACATTTGGAGTGTAAAAAATTTTCTCATTTCATTAAAATCCAATTTTCCATTGGTTGAGTTAAAAAATTATATTGTTGAAAATAAAAATAAAATTAAGCCATTTTTATCTCCGAACGAAGCATTTGATATTCTAGGAGTTAATAATAAAGAAGGTGTGTATTTTAATGAAACGCTATTAGGGTCTAGAATAAAACAGCCATATTATCAAGTAAATAGTGGTGATATTTTTTATAATCCATATAGAGTAAATGTTGGCTCAATAGGTATTGTGCCAAAAGAATTTGATTTAAAATATACAAGCCCAGCATATATTGTATTTAGAACTGTTGAAACAAAATTAATATCAGAATATTTAGTGTTTGTTTTAAAATCAGAATGGTTTAATAATCATTTAAGAGCAAATACAAAAGGGTCTGTAAGACAAATTTTATCATTTAATGAACTCAAAACACTAACAATTCCATTACCACCATTAGAAATTCAAAAAGAAATAGTCACAAAGCTTCAAACTATTAAAAATAAAATTAAAGAATTGCAACTTGAAGAAGAAAAAATCAAAAAAGATATTGAAGCATATATATGTAGCACTTGGACTCAAAAAACCAAAAGATATGGCAAGAGAAAAAATCTTTATTGTATCTTTTAAAAATTTAAATAGATGGGATGTTACACATAACCAAGGTAGTGATAAAATTGATGTAAGCAAGAGCAATTATCCATTAGTTGAGTTAAAAAACATATTAGATTACGAACAACCTAAAAAATACATAGTATCGAACACAAATTATAGCGATAATTTTGCCATCCCTGTTCTTACAGCTGGTAAAACTTTTATATTAGGATATACGGATGAAAATTTTGGCATATTTAACAATCCACCTGTGATTATATTTGATGATTTTACAACAGCAATTCAATTTGTAGATTTTAATTTTAAAGTAAAGTCTGATGCTTTAAAAATACTAAAGATTAAAGATAATACTAAAACAAATATAAAATTTTATATGAAGTCTTAAAAATTATTAAAATAGATTTAAGTAAAGCCCATAGGCGCTATTATTTAAGTTCTTATCAATATTTAAAAATACCACTTCCACCAATTGAAATCCAAAACAAAATAATTGAAGAATTGGAGCAAAAATATGAAAAAATAGAAGAAAATAAACAAAAAGCTAAAAAACTTGAACAAGATTTATATCTAGAGATAGAAAATATTATAATAAAATAAAAGGAAGTCAACATGATTGAATTATATGGAATTAGAGAAACCCTTGGAGTTTGTGAAGAAGTAACAGAAGTTCCTGAAGATTTAATAAAATTTGCAAAGAATAAACATTTTATCTATGATAAGTTAGAAAAATATAAAAAAATAAAACCTTTTGTAGCTAAAAATGGTATAGAGGTTTTTAGAGGTTTTACTGATGTAAAAACAATTGCTCAAATATCTGAAACCAATAAAGAATTTCAAAGAGATATTGATAAAGATCATAAAAATAAAATTATAAATTACGTAAACAATTCTTCTAAAAGTGACATATATTTTCCTGAAGTAACTTTATTGTATTCATATGATGTAGATAAAAATTTAGATGAGCTGGAATGTTTAAAATATGCTATAGAAGATTTAAAGCAAATAAATTCAATGGAGACAGCTGCAACTATGAGAACTTTTGGTTTTGCAGTTTTTAAATTTGATATAGAAAAAGATAAAAGACTATATAGATTAGATGGAAATCATAGAATAGAAGCATTGTTATCAGTAGCCAAAAAAGGCGAAAATCGAATGATTTCTTTTTGTATTTTATTTGTTCCTAAAAACAAAAACTACTCTCAAGAACATCTATATTTTTATTTATTAAACTCAAAAGCACTGCCAGTTACCTCAAATAAAATTTTTGACTTAGTCGTAAAAGCAGATGCTGACGAATTAAAAGAATTTGTAGAATCTGATCAATTATTAAATACTTTAAAAAATACACAAGAAGCATGGAAAGATTTAAATGAAGAAGAAAAACAGATTTTAATCTCTGTAATCAATGAAATATTAAATCAAAAATTTGATCAAAGCATTGTAAATATTATAAAAGATGCTATATATAAATACTACGAATATAAACATGATAACAATATTAAATGTAGTCTATTAGGTGCTATATGTTATCTTAAATATAAATATGATAGATTAAAAATTTTTAATGAACAACTTAAATTGTTCAATAAATGGATAAAAAAATTTAACTACAATTTGGATAATTTTAAAAATTTTGCCGATTTATATGAAAGTTTTAATTCGTATATAAAAACACTAGAAAGAGTAAAACATATTTTCGTTGCCATGGAATACAATGAAACATATATCGATCTATATAAAGATTCTATAGAAAAGTCAATTTATAGAATTCAAGGCTCAAATAAGCGATATAACTTTAAACTAATGAACATCATGAATGAAAAACAAGATGATAATATAATAGAACAAATATTTAAAAATATAGAGGAGGCAGATATTATTATAGTTGATTGTAGCACTAACAATAATAATGTGTTATATGAATATGGCTTTGCAAAAGGATTAAAAAATAAGCATATCATATTGACATATAATAAAGATTGGAGACAAAGCACTATAGATGAATTAAACAAGATTAAGCAAATATATGAATCAGACAAGAGTAAGCAAGAAGACGATAAACACATAGAAAAAATAATTAATAATTTGGAACAAGGATGTTTTGATATCAAAGTAAATAAAACAAATAAATGGACCAATCAAATGGAGCTAGAAGATATATTAGAAAAAGAATTAAAAATATACATAAGAGAGAATAAATATGATATTTTAGACGATAATTGAACATAATAATTTTTATCATGTATTTTCAAGGCAGACGATAGGTAGGGTTATGGAATATTTGGGGCTCATTATTTACCTTTAAAAGCTTACATAAAAATATATTGCACCATCTCTTTAACTCTCATAAAATTGCTTTATTGCTTGGTAAATCTAATTTCTCTAAAACCAAAAAATTCTTATATTTTTATCTTTTCTGTTGTTAAAAAATTATTTAAATAATTTGTTATTTTTTATACTTTTAGTTTAAAAAGTTTTGCTAATCTACTTATTAAATTTATGTAGTGCGGTAAAAACCAATGTGCTTTTTTCTCAAAAGGAAAAAGTTGTATTTGTGGTGAAAGTGATGAGAATGTGTACTATTATGAGCTTATACCGCCTTTTAAACTCACCAAAAACAAGCCTTTAGAATACGCACATTTTGAGGAATTTTTAAAATGCTACAAAGAAAGAACACTTCTCATTCTTATCTAGTCAGCAAAAAAGAGCTTGAAGAAAGAAACTACGATCTAAGTGCTAAAAATCCAAATTTAAAAGAAGAAAAAACCTTGCGTGAAGTAGAAGAAATCCTAAGCGCTTTAAAGGCAAATCAAGAAAAAGCCAACGAGCTTTTGCAAAAAATACAAAGCATTGTTTAAAATATAAAACTTTACAAAGGAAAACCTATGCAAAATCAAGAAAAAATTCTAAGAAAAATCAAAAATTTTGCCCTTTCGTGTGAGCAAATTCGTCTTGCTACACTTGAGGGATCAAGAGTCAATAAAAAAGCAAAAAAAGATAAATATCAAGACTATGATATTTCATTTTTCATAAAACTTAAGAATTTGAGAAAATTTTTAAATTTAAATAAAAACGAAGCGATTAAAAAAGCGAAATTACCGAACTTTGTCAAAGAATTTGGAAAAGTTTTGTTTTATCAAGCACCGGAGGGCTTTGACTTTTATAAGGGCGGTTTGCCAAAAGATTGGGTGAGTTTTTTGGTGATTTTTGAAAGTGGAGTAAGGATAGATTTTAAATTTATCCCTTTAAACGCATTGAAAAATTACTATAAATTTGAGCCTTTAAGTAAGGTGCTTGTGGATAAAGATAAAAGATTTAAAAAAATACAAAATGATAATGCTTTTTGCATAAAAAAGCCGACAAAAAAGGAAATTGATGAGGTAACTAATGAGTTTTATTGGCTTTATGGTTACTTAGAAAAGGCACTTTTAAGAAAGCAATTTATCTTAGCAAATTCTTTGTTAAATTCTATGCGTCAAACGCTTTTTGATATGCTTAGTTTTAAAGTCGGATTTAAATTTAGTTTTGAAATTTGGCTGGGTAAAGAAAATACTGATATTTTAAATTTTTTACAGCAAAAAGAAGCAAATTTTATCTTAAATTCTTTTAACACTACTTCGCTAAAACAAATCAAAAAAGTAAGAAAAAAGCTTGAAATTTTATTTCACAAAAATGCCAAATTTGTAGCAAAAAAGAGTGATTTTAAGCTTTTTCCTTACCAAAAACTTGCGAAAAAATACTGCAAGATTTTAAGAAAATTGTAAGGTTATTTAAGTTTCACAATTTTCATCTTAAAGTCAGCTTTTTGGGCTTTTAGAGCTTCCAAATCCCCTTGCACTTTGCCCAAATACACCAAATCATTACTTGCGTTTTGCAATTCATAAAAAATGCCTATATTTCCCCAAGGCACATAGTAGAATAAATCTCCAATTTGAGGCTTATATGCACTGCTTCCTTTTGCATTTAGCACTTTGGGTAAGTGTGCGATTTTTTCTTTTTTCATAAAATCGCTAAATTCTAGCTCCATTGGAAGCACATTATAAAACTGCTTTGAAGCCTCATTATCCTCTAAAATTACGCGCAATTCCTTACCATTAAAAAGTAATTGTATTTGCATTTGCTCTCCTAGTAAAAATGTGTTTAAAAGTAGTAAAAAGCATAGAATCTTTTTCATTACAATCCTTTGTTTGCATTTTTTGCAATTATAAAATATGAGAGCAGCTCTAAGTCAAGAGAAAAGGGCTAAATTTTAGAAAATTTTGCAATTATCTGCTTTTCTCTTTCAATTCTTTTGTGCCTTTGTATTGGCTGCTTTGTGGGTTTAGCTCATCAATGCCAGTTTCTATCATGCGCGTGTAAATCTCTAGTTTGTGCTCTAGCTTTTCTTTGGCGATTTGTAGATTCTGCAAGTCTTCTTGAATTTTTTGATATTGTTTTTCTAAAAGCTTTTTGCGTCTAGGTGCGGTTTTAATCCCTTTTGGGAAAAGATATACATACTCTCTAATATCTTCAATACTCATGCCAGTTTGACGCAGGCACGCTACCCATTCCACCCAAGCAATGTCTTTTTGGCTGAAGTATTTCACTCCATTTTTATCCCTATCCACAAAGGGAAACAAGCCCTTTTTTGCCCAGAATCGCAGTGTGTGAGAAGAGATTTTGGTTTGTCTTTCTACTTCCTTTATCGTGTAAGCCATAGTGTTCCTTTATCAATAAATTATTGTTACCATTGTTTGTCTAGCTCATTTTTGATTTGTTCTTTTTCGCTGCTACCAATGGTATGCAATCGCAATAAGGGCATATTGCATTTTTCAAAAATACTATTTTTAATCATATCTCTTTGGTTTTGTTTGCTTTTTTTATTATGAAAGGCATAACCATCTACTTCTATAGCAAGTAAAAATTCTTTATTCATCGTATGATAAATAACAAAATCAACATGCGTAAGCGCAGAGCTAAGATAGTTTTGCTCTTGTTCATTTAAAGATGAGGTATCTTTGATAAGCAATCCAAGTCGGACATGATTAGCAACTTTTAAACTTGGATAATCTTTTAAAACTTCTAAAATTGCATGATAAGCAAGATTTTCAGAATCATATATAGAAATTCTCTTTTTGTTTTTTAGGTAGGCTTCTCTTGCTTCTCTATTGGCATTATAAAGCAAATCAAAAATTGAATTTATACTACTTTGAGTAACTTCAAAATTATTATATTGGATATAACGCATAAAATCAGCCACATTACCTTGAGTATTGAGAATCTCACTATTAGCTACAAGATACAAAAAATTCTTTGCCCTCGTGATTGAGACATTAAGCATTTTGGGATCATCGACAAAATTGCTCAGTTGATTATCAACAAGACTGATAATAATGCACTCTTTTTCTCTGCCTTGATATTTATGCACGGTATCTACTTGTATATCTTTGCTATCTTTGTCAAGATGTCGCTCTAATTCTTCTTTTTGTCTCACATAAGGCGTTATAATACCTATATCTTTAGAAGAAGCTTTGTGGCGTAGTGCTGGGATAAGCTCTTTTGTAATAACTTCAATTTCTCTTAGATTATAGCGATCTCGCGCGTGATTGCCTTTAGGCGTAAGTATTGCTTTTATAACATCTTTTTGATTGTTATCTTCAGAAAAAATAAGCAATTCATCGTTATAGAATTTTTTATTACAAAATCCAATAATTTTTGGATGACAACGATAATGCTCTTTCAGTAAAACTCTTGGGGCATTATTTAGGGCTTTTGTTATTGAATCTAAAAAGCTATGGGTGAGATAATTATAAGCTTCTTCAATTTTAAATTCTTTATTGAGCTTTTCTACCTCTTCTATGATATTAGTATCAACAATGCAAGAGAGCTGCTTTTTATCACCGACAATAACAGCATTCTTAGCAATACTTAAAGCCAATATTCCTGTAAGTATATCTACCTGCGAGCTTTCGTCCATAATGATGTAATCAAATAAGGCATTCTTCATATTCAATGAATTTACAATAGAATGTGTCGTGCTAAAAACAATAGGATATGTTTGCAAAAAATCAGCACTATTTGCATATAGATCTTCAAAAGTAAAAATTTTCCTCTCTTTTTTGTATCGCAAGGCTAAAGCATTTTTTAAAAATTTCATAGAATAATCTTGTAAATCTTTTATTGTCTTTTTGGTATTTAAATTGACAAGCTTTTTTGTGCATAAATCAATGCTTTTTTCTAACTCATGAATTGAATTAGCATAAAAGTAAGATTCTAAAGTCTGCAAAATGCTCTCTTTTGTATTTTTAAAAAAGCTAAAATTAGCTAATCGATCTAAAAATACGAGTTTTAGTTTGTGAAAGAAAGAAATATTTGGCACTTCTTCAAGTGCGATTTTTATTTTTAAAAGTTTTAGAGCTAATGTATTTGAGAGCTTTGGAAGAGTTTGGGCATGCGTAAAATTAGCGTGCTTAGTTTGTGTTTTAAAATCACTCAAAAGTTCTTTTTCTTTTGCTTTTTTATTCTGCAAGAAGAATATTTCTTGAATGCTAGAATTAAGGCTTTTTATATGGCGTAAAAGCGTGTTGTTTTCTTCTGTGGTGTTAGGGTGTTTGGGTATTTTTGGTTGATTGTTGATAAAAGATTCTTTATTGTCTTTATTACCCAATGTGGCGCACAAATAATCAAGCTCATAATTTTGTAATTTTTCAAAAACATTTTGTGTTGCTGCATTGTTATTAGAAACAACAGCGATACTTTTGCCCTGCACGATGAGATTAGCGATAATATTTAAAATAGTTTGTGTTTTGCCAGTGCCAGGAGGTCCTTCTATTATGCTGATTTGGGAATTTAGTGCATTTTGAAGGGCGGTATATTGGGATTGATTAGTGCCAAATGGAAATAATAAGTAGTCATTTTTATTAGATATAGCATTATTTTGCTTTGTCAAATACGCGTATAGTGCTGAATCTTTTTTGATATTTTTAATTTTTTTATAATGGCGTTCAAGCAAGGAAGTGTCGTTTTCCGGCATTATGATTTTTTGTGCAATGCGTTGGCAATAACCAAAAATATCAGCTTTATTTGACATTTCTTTATCTTCATTTGCAAGAAATAATTCATTACTTCCATCATCAAAAAATACTTTAACATATTTTCCAAATTGTATAATGAGTTCAGCATTGCAAACTATTGTGTCATTAACATGGTGTGTAGATAGTAATTTTGGCTTGTCAAAAATTTCACAATTATTTAAACTATAACTATAAACTTTTTCTGATCCATTAAAAGTAATCAATATCGTATTATCTTGTTTTTGAAATGAAGCAACTTCATGTGTTTTATCTTTTTCTTTAATAAGAATTAGAAATTTTTTCACATCCATGTTATATCCTCATTTCTTAGTTAAATGAAAATTATAACATTTTTTCATATGGCAATTCATCTTAAAAACTATACCTTTTTCAATAAAATTTCATCTAATATACTTATCGCATTTAAAGCCCTTGGATAGCCAATATAAGGTGTAAGTGCAGCGATGATATTTAGCAAATCTTCTCTGCTTTGTCCCATATTAAGATTGCCTTGCATATGAGCTTTTACTTGGATTTCTGCTCCGCCAAGTGAGATAAGATACACAAGTGTTAAAAGCTCTCTTGTTTTTAGATCAAGTCCTGTGCGTGTGTAGTAGTCTCCAAAACAATTTGCACTTAAAAAATCATTCATAAAGGCTTTATCTTTTGGTGTAGATTCTATCATTTTAGCGATATTTTCTTTGCCAAAGATCGCATTTTGCATTTCTCTACCTTTTTCTTTGCGATTTTCTTCTGTGGTTGTGCCTTGCGGTGCTAAAGGCATTTTAATCCCTAATTTTTTAAATACTTCATTGCAAATATTTAAAAAATCACGCACCTTAATAAAGCCTACATAAGACGTAGCTTGATAAATCACTTCTTTTATAGCAATGGGGCTTATATCGTGATTTATCGCTCCTTTAAGTAAAGTTTTAAACTCCATTTTTCCACCCGCTGCCAAAGTAGAAGCAAGTGTGATTAAAAAATACTTTTCTTTAGGTAAATTTGCCTTTGCAAAGCTTTCACCAAAAGTAAAATTAATGTGATTAGTAAAAAACTCCTTATCACTTGCAAAAAGCGGATCCTTTTTTGCTCCACCCAAAAGCTCTTCATAAATTTCTTTTGCCTTTTGTTTTAATTGCATAGTTTTTTCCTTAATTTGATTTTGAGTTGTTTTTAAAGTTTGCGAAAAAAGAGTGCTTGACATTGCACTTAAAAATATAAAAGTTTTTATGCTTAGATTTAAAAAACTTCTGCGTTTCATTGCAAAAATCCTTTAATTTCTTGCTTCTTTTAGGGCTTTTTCATACTCTTCATCGCTTACAAGTTCAAGCCACTCTACATTTTTACCATTTATTTCACTTGTTAGGGCTATGTGTGCTCCAGCGCTTGTATCGCTTGCTCCGTGAAAATGCTTCACTCCCACAGGACAGCTTATCACATCGCCTTTTTTAGCAATTATCGCTTTTTGTCCTTCTGCTTTTGTGATGATTTCGCCTTCTGTTACGATCAAGGTTTGTCCTTTAGGGTGAGTATGCCACGCACTTCTAGCACCTTTACTAAATTCTACCAAGCCACCGCTAAAATTTCTCCACTCGTTTGCCTTAAACATCATTTCTACTTTAACTTCTCCGCTAAAGATTTTAGCATCTCCTTTAAAGCTTCCGTGAGTTCCTGCTTTTTCTACTATTTGCATATTTTCTCCTTCACTAGCAAGGGCAAAAGCCCCGCTAAGCATTAATAAACATAAAATCTTTTTCATTCTTTTGCTTTATTTTAAATTCGTTTTAAAAAATTGCGCAATTTTGCTAAAAGGGATTTTCTTCGCATTATCATATAAATCCACATGATTGGCATTTTTTACGATAAAAAGCTCTTTATTATCGCCTTTTAGATTTTTAAAAGCATCTTCGCTAAAATACCTACTATGTGCGTTTTCTCCGTGAATAAGAAGCACCGCTGAATTTATTTCATCGCTAAATTTAAGAATAGGAGCGTTGATAAAGCCAAGCGATGAGGTGATATTCCATGCACCATTTGAATTAATCGATCTTTTATGAAAACCTCTTTTGGTTTTGTAGTATTCCCAATATTCTTTTACAAATTTTGGTTCATTTCCACTAAGTTTATCCGGTAATGGAGTTGACATGTTAAAAGTGCCATTTTTAAAATCTTGTGTGCGAATTTCATTTAGTTTTTTCTTTAGCTCGTATCTTGCTTGTTTGTCTAAGCTATCATTATATCCATAGGCATTAACTCTACTCATATCATACATTGTAGAAGTTACAATGGCTTTTATCCTTGTATCCATAGAGCCTACATTTAGTGCAAAACCGCCAAAACCACAAATGCCTAAAACGCCTATTTTATTAGGATCCACTTTTTCGTGATTGCTTAGAAAATCAATTGCCGCGCTAAAATCTTCTGTATTAATATCAGGACTTGCCGCATTTCTTGGTTCCCCGCTACTTTCGCCCGTAAAAGAAGGATCGAAAGCTAGAGTGATAAAGCCAAATTCAGCTAAAGTTTGCGCATAAAAGCCTGAAGCTTGCTCTTTTACCGCACCAAAAGGACCACTAATAGCAATAGCACCAAGCTTTTTAGAATCTGCGTTTTTTGGGATATATAAATCCCCAACCAAAGTAATGCCATAGCGATTTTTAAAGCTAACTTTTTGCACACTCACTTTATCACTTTTAGAAAAAACCTTGTCCCAAGTATTTGCCTCTAGCATACTCACACCTCCAAAAAGTAAAATCACAAAAATTTTAAGAAATTTGCTCATCATAAAATCTCCTTTTAAAAAATTTTTGCAATTATAAAAGATGAGAGTAGCTCTAAGTCAAGAGTAAATTTCGAATTTTTTCTAAAATTTCATTTGGTTCTATGCAATTTATTTCAAAATCATCACTCTTAGAAACCACATAATTATTTCCAAGTAAAACCCTTTCTAGTTTTGTATTTCTCATATTTTTTCCGCTACTTTTATTTGAATTTCCATATAAAGTAATGGTTTTAGAATTTAGTGCCCAAGCAAGGTGTGTTACACCAGTGTCAGGACCTACAACTAAGTCCATATTGCTAAGCGTGAATTTAAGTTCATTGAAATTAAGTCTTGGAAGTTTAAGGGCTTTGATTTTTTTGCTTTCTAAAAGCTTTAAAAACTCATCAGCTATATTTTCATAATCATTAAAAACAACATAAACGCAAATTTTTTGCTTTATCATACTAACTAATTTTGCGTATTTTTCCGCAGGATACATTTTTTGTTTTATGGACGCTTCTAAGACAAAAAGTATTTTTAAACTTTTTTCTTCTTTTATTTCTTTTAAATTTGTTGGAATTTTTTCTTCATCTATGCCTAAAGTTTTTGCTTTGATTATTTCGCTAAATTTAGGTTTTTCACTAAAAAAATCATACAAAACCGCATAATTTCTTTTTAAGATATTTTCATCATAAGCGATTTTTACTTTATGTGTATAAAACAAACTTGCTAAGCTTTCTCTAGCGCTTTTATAAGAAAAACCTACAAAATTATCACTTTGTAAAAATTTCCCTATAAGTGCGGATTTTAAAAGCCCTTGCATATCAACAACCACATCAAATTTAGCACAATTTTTACAATACGCTCTAATTTGCATGATACCTTTGGGA
Organism: Campylobacter sp. CCS1377; assembly: GCF_040008265.1. NCBI lineage: Bacteria > Pseudomonadati > Campylobacterota > Epsilonproteobacteria > Campylobacterales > Campylobacteraceae > Campylobacter > Campylobacter aecornae. The sequence continues at coordinate 1,731,266 of NZ_CP155620.1, read as the reverse complement.
CTTTTAAGTAGTTTTTTGAAATTTAAAGAGTGGATTTCGTCTATAAAAGGGGAGTTTTCTATGATGCCTTTAAATCTTTCATCGATGAAAAATTCTACTTGACAATTTTGCGTTTGCCCCCCCCCAATTAAGTGTTTTAAGACCTGCTAAAAGCTTTGAAGATATCACCACATCGCCAAAAGCTGAAAGCCTAATGATAGCTATTCTCATATATTTTCCTTTCGTTTTGATTTTGCTAATTTTAACGAAATTTATTAAAATCTTAATCTCATACTTTGAATTTTGCCTCTTAAAAAAATCATTAAAATTCCAAAGCTTAATAAAATAATAGAACTAATCGCAATAAAACGCGTATCGCTCAAAGAAATCACAAGCCCACAAATAGCAGTCCCAATGCTAAGACCTATATTTGCAACGCTTATAAAAAGCCCATTGGTAAAATCTTTGGCTTTAGGGAAAGGATGGCTTATTAAAAAATGAGTTCCATTATTCATCACTCCACCTAAAACGCCTAAAATAAAAGCTAGAAGCATCAAAATAGCATTTTTGGAATAAAAATTAAAAATCAACACATAAAACGCTATCATCAATAAAAGCGTAAAAATCAAATTTAAATTGACATTTTTTATAAGTAATTTTGGTGCAAGATTATTACCTATGATATTTGCAAAACCATAAAGGGCAAGTATAATGCTAATTATTTCAAAATCTATTTTTGCAATACTTAATAAAAAATCTGAAAAATAAGAATAAAATCCCCAAATTCCAGCATTAATACAAACAACACAAAGCACACTTATCCATAAAAGCGGATACCTTAAAATGAGTAATTGTTTGCCTATTTTAACTTTATTTTCTTTTTTTAAATTTGGTACTAAAAATAAAGTGGCGATAAAAGATAAAAAATTTAAAAACACAAACAATAGCATTGAAATTTCAAAGCCAAATTTTCCACCTAAATAGCTAGTCAGTGGCACTCCTAAAACCATACCCGCGCTCACAGCGGCAAAAATTTTGCCTACATTTTTTGGAATATCTTTTTTATCTAGGGCTAAATTTGCAGCCATACTTAAAGCTAAGGCTATATAAATAGGATGAAAAAATGCAGGAATAGCTCTAAAAATTAAAAGTTGCCAAAACTCACTCACAAAAGCACCAATTAAGGAGCTTAAAACAAATATTAAAAGACAAATAAGCATAAGTTTTTTAGGATTAAAATTCGCACAAAGTAGTGGAACAATAGGAGCACAAAAGGTAATTACTAATGCAAAAACACTCACACTCCACCCAGCATCTGAAATGCTTACGCTAAAATTTTGCGAAACAATAGGAATGATCCCCATCATACCAAGTTCTGTGCTTAAAATTCCAAATACGCCTAGACAAAGCACAAAAATAATTTTTTCGCTAGAAAAAGATTTTAATTTTTCTTGATATAAATTTTGCATTTTTTCCTCTCAACTAAAAAATTTTTGCAATTATAAAAGATGAGAGTAGCTCTAAGTCAAGAGTAAAAAATTACAAAATTAATATATAAAGATATATTGATATATTAATAAATTTATGTTATGCTCCCACAAAAAATATTTTTAAGGAAAAATAATGCAAGTATTTTTGGATACTTTTAAAGAATTTTTGTATTTATTTGTTGAACTTTCTGTGCTTTTTGTGGGGATTTCTTTTTTAATTTTCATTATCAATCAAAAATATGAAGGAATTTTTAAAAAGCAACTAGGTAGTGATAAAATTTCAAGCTATTTTAAAGCCATATTTTTAGGCGCTTTAACGCCTTTTTGTTCTTGTTCTACAATACCACTTTTAAAAGCGTTTTTAGAAGCTAGGGTAAAGCTTAGTGTGTGTTTGGCTTATCTTTTTACTTCACCACTCATTAATCCTATTATTTTTACTATGCTTTTTGTTACTTTTGGATTAAAACTTAGTTTGATTTATGTGGTTTTTTTAGTTGTTTTGATTTTTATCATTTCTTTTGTCTTTTCTAAATTTAAAGAAGAAAGTTTTTTAAAAATTACGAAAAATTCAAAACCAGCTATTTTTACTCAAAATATCAAAAATCCAAGCAATATTGTTTTTAAACCAAAAACTTGTTGCGCCAATGCCCAAAAAAGTGATAAGCAAAAAATAGATTTTAAAATGCTTTTCAAAGAAAGTTTAAAATCTTATAAAAAATTATTACCTTATATTACTATTGCAGTGCTTATAGGGGCTTTCATCCATGATTTTATACCGCAAGAAATTTTACAAAAATATTTAAGTGGTAATGAAATTTTAAGTATTATTTTGGCGGCATTTTTTGGAGTTTTGCTTTATTTAAGAGTAGAAACCATCATTCCCATAGGTTTGGTACTCTTGCAAATGGGAATTTCTCAAGGAGTGATTATGAGTTTTTTAATCGCGGGAGCGGGGTGTTCTTTGCCGGAGCTTATTTTACTCAAACAAATGTTTAAGATGAAATTTTTATTGTTATTTGTAGCTATTATTTTAAGCGTAGCCATATCTTTTGGAATTTTAATCAGTTTTATATAAAGGAGTTTTTATGCAAAAATTTTTAACCATTATTTCAGCGGTAAATGATGAAAGCAGAGTGCTTATTTTATATCATCTTTTAAAGCATAAAGAACTTTGCGTGTGCAATCTACAAGAACTTTTAAATATGGGTCAATCAAGACTTTCAAGGCATTTAAAAATTTTAAAAGATGCAGGATTTTTATATGTTAAACGCAAGGGAACTTGGGCTTATTATGGTATTAGCGATGAGCTTTTAAAACTTCATTTAGATCTTTTTGAAAATATTAAAAATTTAGATATTAAAAATGCTATTTTGGAAAAAATATGTAAGTATGAGGATAAAGAATGAAGATAGCATTTATCTGCGTACATAATAGTTGTCGCTCTCAAATGGCAGAAGCGCTAGCTAGATATAAAGCTAAAAATATGGGAATAGATATCGAAGTATTTTCCGCAGGAAGTGATATTTCTAAAGGTATTAATCCGCAAGCCATTAAACTCATGTATGAAATTTATCAAATTAATATGAAAAAACATTATCCAAAATTGATAAATTCTTTGCCAAAAGATTTAGATATAGTCGTAAGTATGGGGTGTGGCGTGGCTTGTCCAAATTTAAAATCAAGATATTATTTTGATTTTAAATTAAGCGATCCAAGCGGAAGCTGTGATAATGAATTTAAGAAAATAATTCAAATTTTAGATTCTAAACTAACAGCTCTTTTGTGGACTATTAAGACAAATTCTCTTAAAGGTTTTGCATGCTAGGTTTTATCGATAGATTTCTTACGCTTTGGATATTTTTAGCTATTTTTTCGGGACTTATTTTGGGTGTTATTTTTCCTGATATTGCTTTATTTTGGAATTTATTTGCATATAAAGAAATAAATGTATTGTTAAGCCTTTGTCTTATTTTGATGATGTATCCACCTTTGGCAAAAGTTGATTATACAAAGCTTTCAAAGGTGTTTGATTCTAAAAAGATTATTTTACTTTCTATGGTTTTAAATTGGCTTGTTGGACCTTTGCTTATGTTTATTTTAGCTTTTATTTTTTTAAAAGATGAGCCTTTGTATATGCAAGGAGTTGTTATCATAGGCTTAGCAAGATGCATTGCAATGGTGGTTGTGTGGAGTGATTTAGCAAAAGGCGATATGGAATACACTAGTGCTTTAGTGGCGATGAATAGTATTTTTCAAATTTTCTTTTTTTCTGCTTTGGCTTATGTTTATTTAGACTTTTTACCAAGCCTTTTTGATAAAAATTTAGCGACTAATTTAAATATTAATTTTTCTATGATTAGTGAAAATGTTTTGATTTATTTAGGAATTCCTTTTTTAATGGGCTTTATAACGAGATTTTTACTTTTAAAATACAAAAACAAACAATGGTATGAAAATACTTTTTTGCCAAAAATCAGTCCCATAACACTTATAACTTTGCTTTTAACCATCATCATTATGTGTTCTTTAAAAGGCGATAAAGTGTTTGAGTTGCCTTTGGAAGCTTTGAAAATCGCCTTTGTTTTGGTAATGTATTTTGTTATTATGTTTTTTATAACTTGGTTTATTTCTAAGAAAAATAAAATTCCTTATTCTAAAACTTGTTCTTTATGCTTTAGTGCAAGTGGGAATAATTTTGAATTAGCTATCATTGTTTGCATTGCTACTTTTGGACTCAATTCAGAGCAAGCTTTTGCAAGTATTATAGGGCCTTTAGTAGAAGTGCCTGTGCTTATTTTACTTGTGAAATGGGCTTTGATGAAGAAAGAAATTTCAAGATTTTAATTTATATAATATATTATTGTTAAATTATAGAATTATTTATTATTTATAAAAAAATAATAAATAATTTATTTTATAAATGATAAAATACTAAGTTTTAAATCATTTTTAGGAGAAATTATGCAGTGTTATTCTACGGCGTATTTTTTAAGATTATCTAAAATCATCATCTTGCTTACTGTGGCTTCTTTGGGTGGTATTGTCGTGTTTGGAAATGTGACAGATTATAATTCTAATTTCCAATTTGTTTCTCATGTCATGAGTATGGATACTAAACCTGATTATTTAGGTGAGGCTATCGTTTATAGAGCTATTACTTCGCCAATTATCCATCATATTGGCTATATAGGCATCATTTGTTTTGAGACTTTTATCACGCTGACTGCTTTAAAGGGTGCTTGGGATATGTTTAAGGCAAGAAAGCTTGATGCTAAAGTGTTTCATGAAGCTAAAAAATGGGGAATTGTAGCTTTAACTTGTTGTTGTATTCTTTGGTTTTTTGCTTTTCAAGTAGTGGCTGCTGAGTGGTTTGGAATGTGGATGAGCAAGACTTGGAATGGCTTACCAGATGCTACAAGATTAGTAACTTATATGTTTATAGCTTTAATTTATATTAGTTTAAAAAATGATGATTGATTTTATTTGCTAAAAGTATTTTATACTTTTAGCTTTTTAAGCTTTGCAAAATTTATCACAAGGTGTATAATCTTTACTTTGCGGATTAAAACCATCTATTTCATTTTTTAACATATCTTCATAAATTTTGATTTTTTTGCTTAAGACTTTTTCGCTTTCTTTTAGAGTTTTGATTTGAATTTGTAGTTCTTTTTTTGCCCTTTTTAGCATATCCTGTCTTTCTTTGGCGGTTTTTATGCCCAAAGGACAAAGCATTATATAGTGTTTTATTTGCTCACAACTCATGCCCGAAATTCTAAGCCATTCTATCCATTTTGCCCATTCTATATCGCTTTTTGCAAAATATTTAATTCCATTTTCATCTTTTTGGACAAAGGGAAACAAGCCTTTTTTAGCCCAAAATCTTAGCGTATGTGAGCTTATTTTTGTTTCTTTTTCTACATCTTTTATCGTATAGGCCATTTTTACTCCTTTTAAATTTGGTATTATAAAATATCAATAGTAATTTTCATTTAAATCTAAAAAAATTAATTTAACAAATTTAAGCATTAAAATTTTATTTTTTATCCTTTTTATAAGGAAAAAAAATAAATATTTTGCCAAATTCTCTTGACAATCAAAACACGAATTTACTATACTCTCATTTTTATTTTTAGTTAGTTTTAGCTAACAAGTTCTTTATAAAGGAAAAATTATGGAAAGAATTAGGCTTAAGCTTAAAGCTTATGACCATCGAGTACTAGATAGAACAGTTGCAGCAATTGTAGAAGCTGTCAAAAGAACAGGTGCGGATATCAGAGGTCCAGTGCCAATGCCTACTAAAATCAAACGCTATACAGTGTTAAAATCTCCACACATTAATAAAGATTCTCGTGAACAATTTGAGATGAGAATTCATGCGCGTATGCTTGATATTGTAGCGGCAACTCCAGACACAGTTGATTCTTTAACCAAGCTTGATTTAGCGCCAGAAGTAAGCGTTGAAGTAAGAGCAATGGGAAAATAAGGATAAAACATGGAATATATTGTAGAAAAAATTGGAATGAGTAGAACTATAAGCAATCCAAGTATCCCAGTGACTTTATTAAAACTCGTTGATACAAAAGTTTGTGAAGTGGTAAATGGTAAAGCTATTGTAGCCTATTCAAAAGGTAAAAATAAAAATAAATGTATTGTAGGTCAGCAAAAAAAATACAATCTTTCTGCAGAATTTAACAAATTTGCGACTTTAGAAGTAGCAAATAATGAAGCAGGTGATATTGATGTAAATCCTTTAAGTGAAGCAAAAATTCTAAAAGTAAGCTTTAATTCTAAAGGTAGAGGTTATAGCGGGGTTATGAAAAGACATAATTTTGCTGGTGGTCCTGCAAGTCATGGTTCAAGATTTCACAGACGCCATGGTTCTATTGGTAATAGAGAATGGCCAGGTCGCGTTCAACCAGGTATGAAAATGGCAGGACATTACGGAAATACAACTGTAACTGTAAAAAACGAAGTTGTATCTTATGATGCTGAAAATAAAATTTTAGTTGTAAAAGGTGCAGTGCCAGGATATAACGGTGCTATGGGTAGAATAAGGATTGCAAAATGAGTAAAGTAACGGTTTTAAATGATAAATTTGAAAAAACAAGCGAACTTGAACTTCCTGCAAGTTATGCAGAGGTAAATTCACACAATCTTTACCTTTATGTAAAATCTTATCTTGCAAGTCTTAGAGCAAATACAGCTCATACAAAAGGTAGAAGTGATGTAAGTGGTGGCGGTAAAAAGCCTTGGAGACAAAAAGGTCGTGGCGGCGCAAGAGCGGGATCAACCAGAACAAATGTTTGGGTTGGCGGTGCTGTGGCATTTGGACCTAAAAATAATCGTAATTATTTTCAAAAAGTAAATAAAAAGCAAAAAAGATTAGCGCTTGAAAGAGCTTTAATGGATAAAGCAAATAATAGTATGCTTTTTGCAGTTGAAAATTTAACGATTGAAAGTGGTAAAACAAAAGACGCAAACGCTGTAATTAAAAAGCTTGGTGTAAAAGATGCGTTAATTGTTAAAGATTTACTAGATGAAAAAACACTTCTAGCTTACAGAAATTTAGCAAATTGCTATGTGGTTGATATAAGTGAAGTTAATGCTTATTTAGTATCTGTATTTAATGCTGTGATTATTGAAAAATCAGCATTAGAATCTATTACAAAAGAGGGATAATTATGGCAGATATTACTGATATTAAAACAATACTTTATACAGAAAAAAGTTTGAATTTGCAAGAGCAAGGTGTCGTAGTTATTCAAACTTCACCAAAAATGACTAAAACAGGTTTAAAAGCGGTTTTAAAAGAATATTTTGGTGTAACTCCGCAAAGCATCAATTCCTTAAGAATGGATGGAAAAGTAAAACGCTTTAGGGGTCGTTTAGGTCAAAGAAATGACTATAAAAAATTCTATGTTAAGCTACCAGAAGGTGTTAGCTTAGAAAATACGGAGGCTTAAAATGGCAATTAAAACTTATAAACCATATACTCCAAGTAGAAGATATATCACAGGTTTAAGTTCTGAAGATATTACAGCAAAACCAAGTGTTCGTTCGCTACTTATTAAACTTCCAGCTCATGCGGGTCGCAATAGTTATGGAAGAATTACAAGTCGTCATAAAGAAGCAGGTGCTAAAAAACTTTATAGAATTATCGATTTTAAACGCCGCAAATTTGGCATTGAAGGTAAAGTAGAGGCGATTGAGTATGATCCATATAGAAATTGTAGAATTGCTTTGATTTCTTATAAAGATGGAGAAAAAAGATATATTCTTCAACCACGCGGACTTGGTGTTGGTGATATCGTTGCAGCAGCTGAAAGTGGACTTGATATTAAGCCGGGTAATGCAATGAAGCTTAAAAACATTCCAGTGGGAACTATAGTTCATAATGTTGAGTTAAAACCAGGTAAAGGCGGTCAAATGATCCGTTCAGCAGGTGCTTATGCACAACTTATGGGTAAAGAAGATAAATATGTTATCTTAAGACTTGCAAGTGGTGAAATGAGACAGGTTTTAGCCGAATGTATGGCAAGTATAGGTGAAGTTGGAAATGAAGAATGGGCAAATGTGACTATCGGTAAAGCAGGTAGAAATAGATATAGAGGAATTCGTCCACAAACTCGTGGTTCTGCCATGAACCCAGTAGATCACCCACACGGTGGTGGTGAAGGTAAGAAAAATTCAGGTCGTCACCCAGTAACTCCATGGGGCAAACCAACCAAAGGTGCGAAAACTCGCCGTAAAAAAGCTAGTGATAAACTAATAATTTCAAGAAGAAAAGGAAAGTAAGATGGCTAGATCACTAAAAAAAGGTCCTTTTGTTGATGATCATGTAATGAAAAAAGTCATCGCTGCTAAAAAGGCTAATGATAATAAACCTATTAAAACTTGGTCTCGTAGAAGCACTATCATTCCTGATATGATAGGTTTAACTTTCAATGTTCATAATGGCAAAAGTTTTATCCCAGTCTATGTGACTGAAAATCACATCGGTTACAAACTTGGTGAATTTGCTCCAACTCGCACATTTAAAGGGCACAAAGGCTCTGTGCAAAAGAAAATTGGTAAGTAAGGGATAAGATATGAGTAGAGCATTAATTAAATTCATAAGATTATCTCCAACTAAAGCGAGATTAATTGCAAGAGAAGTTCAAGGAATGAATGCAGAATTAGCGATGGCTAGTTTAAAATTTATGCCAAATAAAGGTGCTAAATACATTGCCAATGCAATTTCAAGTGCAGTAGCAAATGGCGGTTTTGAAGCAAATGAAGTAATCGTAAAAAGTTGCCGCGTAGATGCAGGTGCAGTGTTAAAAAGATTTAGACCGCGTGCTAGAGGAAGTGCAAGTCGTATTAGAAAACCAACTTCACATATTTTGGTAGAAGTAAGCAAAGTAGAAGCAAAAGCAGATAAAAAAACTTCAGCTAAAGCGACAAGCACCAAAAAAGCAACAGCAAAAAAGGAAAACTAAATGGGACAAAAAGTAAATCCAATCGGTCTAAGACTAGGAATTAATAGAAATTGGGAATCAAGATGGTTTCCAACTAAAGCAAATTTAGTAGAAAATATTGGTGAAGATTATAAAATCAGAGCTTTCTTAAAAAGAAAACTTTACTATGCAGGAATCAGTCAAATTTTGGTTGAAAGAACAGCAAAAAAACTTCGTGTAACCGTTGTTGCTGCAAGACCAGGAATTATCATTGGTAAAAAAGGTAGTGATGTTGATATTTTAAGAAAAGAATTGCAAGATTTAATCGGCAAAGATGTAAATATCAATATTAAAGAAGAAAGAAAAGCAGGTGCTTCAGCTCAACTTGCTGCTGAAAGCGTTGCGACTCAACTTGAAAAAAGAATTGCTTTTAGAAGAGCGATGAAAAAAGTAATTCAAGGAGCACAAAAAGCAGGTGCTAAGGGTATTAAAGTTTCAGTTTCTGGTCGTTTAGGTGGTGCTGAAATGGCTAGAACTGAATGGTATCTTGAAGGTCGTGTACCACTTCATACTTTAAGAGCAAGAATTGATTATGGTTTTGCGGAAGCTAGAACTACTTATGGAAACATCGGTGTGAAAGTTTGGATCTTTAAAGGTGAAGTTTTACAAAAAGGTGTTCAACCTGAAAAAACAGAAGAAGCGGCTCCTGCTAAAAAACCAAGACGCACAAGAAGGAGTAAATAATCATGTTAATGCCAAAAAGAACAAAATATCGTAAGATGATGAAAGGGCGTAACAGAGGTTATGCTAATCGTGGAACTGAATTTACATTTGGTGATTATGCGTTAAAAGCAACTGAAGCAGGACGCATCAATTCACGCCAAATTGAAGCAGCTCGTATTGCTTTAACTCGTTTTGTTAAAAGACAAGGTAAAACTTGGATTAGAGTTTTCCCTGATAAGCCTTTAACCAAAAAGCCTTTAGAAACTCGTATGGGTAAAGGTAAAGGTGGAGTTGAAGAATGGGTAATGAATATTAAACCAGGTCGTATTATTTATGAAATGGCAGGTGTAAGCGAAGAAATGGCAAGAGAAGCTTTGACTTTAGCAATGCATAAATTACCATTTAAAACTAAGTTTGTTACAAGAGAGAGCCAAAATGAAATATACTGAGATTAAAGATAAAACAGCAGCTGAGCTTGCAACAATGTTAAAAGAAAAAAAGGTGCTTTTGTTTACTTTAAAACAAAAGCTAAAAACTATGCAACTAACTAATCCAAAAGAGATTAGTCAAGCAAAAAAAGACATTGCTAGAATCAATACAGCAATTAACGCTTTAAAATAAGGATCAAAAATGACATTTAAAAGAGAAATTCAGGGCGTTATTGTTCAAAAATCAGGTGATAAAACTGTAAGCGTATTAGTAGAAAGAAAAGTGGTTCATCCAAGATACAGAAAAATCGTAAAACGCTTTAAAAAATATCTAATCCATGATGAAAGAAATGAAGCTAAAGTGGGTGATGTGATCGTTGCGATAGAATGCAGACCACTTTCTAAAAGAAAATCATTTCGCTTAAAATCTGTATTAGCGACAGGAGTTGAGTAATGGTTCAAAGTTTTACAAGACTTGCAGTAGCTGATAACAGCGGTGCAAAAGAATTAATGTGTATTAAGGTTTTAGGAGGTAGCAAAAGAAGATATGCTACTGTAGGTGATGTAATTGTTGCATCTGTAAAAAAAGCTTTACCTAACGGTAAGGTTAAAAAAGGTCAAGTAGTAAAAGCAGTTATTGTTAGAACTAAAAAAGAAATTCATAGAGATAATGGTTCTTTGATTCGTTTTGATGAGAATGCCGCGGTTATTCTTGATGCTAAAAGAGAACCTATCGGAACTCGTATCTTTGGACCAGTGGGCAGAGAAGTTAGATATGGTGGCTTTATGAAAATCGTTTCACTAGCACCGGAGGTATTATAATGGCGGTTAAATTGAAAATTAAAAAAGGTGATAGCGTTAAGATTATCACCGGTGATGACAAAGGTAAAACAGGTAAGGTTTTAGCTGTATATCCAAAAACTCTTAAAGTAGTAGTTGAAGGATGTAAAATTGCTAAAAAAGCAGTTAAGCCTAGTGATAAAAACCCAAATGGTGGTTTTATAAATAAAGAAATGCCGATGGATATTTCCAATGTGGCAAAAGTTCAGGAGTAAGCAATGAGATTAAAAGAAAAATATGATTCACAAATCAAAGCTGCTTTGGTTAAAGAATTTGATATTAAAAATCCTATGCTTGTTCCTGCACTTGAAAAAGTGGTTATTAGCGTAGGTGCAGGTGAGCTTGCAAAAGATCAAAAAGTATTACAAAATGTTGCTGATACTATTTCTTTAATAGCAGGACAAAAAGCAGTGATTACTAAAGCTAAAAAATCTGTTGCGGGATTTAAGGTTCGTGAAGGTTTTCCTGTAGGAGTAATGGTAACTTTAAGAAAAGAAAATATGTTTGCTTTTCTTGATAAACTCATTACCATAGCTCTTCCTCGTGTGAAAGATTTTAGAGGTTTAAGTAGAGATGGTTTTGATGGACGCGGAAATTATAATTTCGGACTTGATGAGCAATTAATGTTCCCAGAAGTAGAATACGATAAAATTTTACGCACTCATGGTATGAATATTTCTATTGTTACAACAGCACAAAATGATAAAGAGGCACAAAAGTTATTAGAACTTATCGGTGTGCCATTTACAAAAGGAAAATAAGATGGCTAAAAAATCAATGATTGCAAAAGCAGCGCGTAAACCTAAATTTAGCGTGAGGGGATATACTAGATGCCAAATTTGTGGGCGTCCACATTCAGTTTATAGAGATTTTGGAATTTGCAGAGTTTGTTTAAGAAAAATGGCAAATGAAGGCTTAATTCCAGGTCTTAAGAAAGCAAGTTGGTAAGGATGAATAATGATAAATGATATAATTTCAGATTCACTCACAAGAATTCGTAATGCGGGAATGAGAAGACTTGAAACCACCAAGCTTTTACATTCTAAAGTTGTAGAAGCTTTAGTTGGAATTTTTCAAACTAAAGGTTATATTGAAAGTTTTGATGTAATTGAAGAAGACAAGAAAAAATTCATCAATGTTGTTTTAAAATACGATGAAAGAGGTAATAGTGTAATTAATGAAATTAAAAGAGTTTCTAAGCCTGGTCGTCGCGTTTATAAAGGAAAAGATGAAATTAAGCGTTTTAAAAATGGTTATGGTACTATCGTAGTTAGCACATCTCGTGGTGTTTTAGCAAACGATGAAGCTTATAAAGCTGGAGTTGGTGGCGAAATTTTATGCACCATTTGGTAAAAATCTGCTTTTTATGGCATTGGGTATCCATTCTTGAAAAAAGTAGAAATATCCTAGACAAATAAAAAGGAAAAATATGTCTCGTATAGGTAAACAACCAATTGCTATCCCAAATGGGGTAGAAGTAAAGTTAGAAGGAAATTTGCTGAAATTTAAAAAAGGTAATTTAGCAAAAGAACTTGATATTAAAGCGAATGTAAATGTTGAGATTAAAGATAACAATATTATCTTTGCTCCTAAAGGTGAAGATCGTCAAAGTAGAGCTTATTGGGGAACTTATAGAGCTTTAGCTTATAATATAGTTGTAGGTTTAACTCAAGGTTTTTCAAAAACTCTTGAAATTAATGGAGTGGGCTACAAGGCTGCTTTAAAAGGTAAAGTTTTAGAATTAAGTCTTGGTTTTTCACATCCTATTAACTACGATATTCCAGAAGGTATAGAAATTTCTGTAGATAAGAATACTATTGTTGTAAAAGGAAGCGATAAACAAGTTGTAGGTCAAGTAGCTGCTCAAATTCGTGAATTTAGACCACCTGAACCATATAAAGGAAAAGGTGTTAAATATGCCGATGAACGCATTATCCGTAAAGCCGGTAAAACATCTAAGAAATAAGGGTTAAATATGAGAGCGAATATATTAAAAAGAAAAATTAATTTAAGAATTAAAAGAAAAAAAAGAATCAGAGCAAAAATTTCAGGTTGTGAAACTTTGCCAAGAATTTCTGTATTTAAATCAAATAGAACCCTTTATATTCAAGCAATTGATGATATCAAAGCTGTAACTTTAGTAGCAGCAGATGGTCGTAAATTAGGTATTAAGGCAAATAAAGAAGGTGCTAAAAAAATTGCAGCTGAATTTGCAAAATCTTTAAAAGCTAAAAAAATCGAACAAGCTATTTTTGATAGAAATGGTTATGTATATCATGGCGTAATTGCAGCATTAGCTGAATCTTTAAGAGAAAATGGCATTAAGCTATAAAACCCGGAGGAGAATCGATGGAAAAATATAATAAAGAAGAATTTGAAGAAGTAATCGTCGATATTGGCAGGGTTACTAAAGTTGTAAAAGGTGGTAGAAGATTTAGATTTACTGCCTTGGTTATTGTTGGAAACCGCAAAGGTTTGGTTGGTGTTGGTTATGGCAAAGCTAAGGAAGTTCCAGATGCTATTCGTAAGGCAGTTGATGATGCATTTAAAAATATCGTTGAAGTCAAAACCAAAGGTTCGACTATTGCTCATGATGTAGAAGTAAAATACAATGCAAGTAGAATTTTACTTAAACCAGCTAGCGAAGGTACTGGTGTTATTGCGGGTGGTTCTACTCGTCCTATTGTAGAACTTGCAGGTATTAAAGATATCTTGACTAAGTCTTTAGGATCAAATAACTCCGCTAATGTGGTTCGTGCTACAATTAAAGCTTTAACAATGTTAAAAGGATAAAAAATGAATTTACAAAAAGCAGCAGGATCAACTCATAAAACTAAAAGAATAGGTCGCGGACAAGGTAGTGGTATGGGCAAAACCTCTACCAAAGGTGGCAAAGGACAAACTGCAAGAAAAGGTTATAATGAAAAAAGAGGTTTTGAAGGTGGACAACAACCACTTCAAAGAAGATTGCCAAAAGTAGGTTTTACTTCAAAAATTTTGAAACCTTATGTGATTAATGTTGAAAAAATTACAGCCGTAAAAGAACTTAGTGAAATTACTCTTGAGAGCATAAAAAGTGTGCATAAAATTTCAAAGGCTGTTAGTAAAATCAAGCTAATTGGCGTAAGCGCAAAAGATTTAGCTTCTAAAATCAAAGACGAGAATATCAGCGTTACTGGAACAAAATAATGAATAAGGCATTAGTAAATAAAATCCTTATTACTCTAGCCTTTTTGTTGGCATATCGGGTATTAGCTTATGTAAGCGTACCCGGTGTGGATACTGGAGTTATTGCGGATTTTTTTAACAAACAGAGCAATAATGCTTTTGGTTTGTTTAATATGTTTAGTGGTGGTGCAGCTGAGAGATTTTCTATCATTGCTTTAGGCATTATGCCTTATATTACTGCTTCTATCATCATGGAATTGCTCGCTGCAACTTTCCCAAATATCGGCAAAATGAAAAAAGAACGCGACGGTATGCAAAAATATATGCAAATCATTCGTTATGCAACTATAGTTATAACTTTAGTGCAAAGTATAGGTGTAGCCATTGGACTTCAAAGTCTTTCAGGATCAACGGGCGGTAGTGCTATTGTTATCGAAGATATGAATGTTTTTATTGCCATTTCTGCTATTTCTATGCTTGGCGGAACCATGCTTTTGATGTGGATAGGTGAGCAAATCACACAAAGAGGTGTGGGTAATGGTATTTCTTTGATTATTTTTGCGGGTATTGTTTCAGGTATTCCTGCGGCAATTAGCGGAACTGTTGATCTTATCAACTCAGGCGAGATGAATTTCTTAGTAGCTTTTGCGATTTTATTGATTATCTTACTCACTATTGGGGTGATTATTTATGTAGAACTTGGTGAAAGAAGAATTCCTATTTCTTACTCACGCAAAGTTGTAATGCAAAATCAAAATAAACGCATTATGAATTATATTCCTATTAAGCTAAATTTGAGTGGAGTTATTCCCCCAATTTTTGCAAGTGCGATTTTAATGTTTCCAGCTACTATTTTACAAGCTAGTAATAATCAATATTTAAAAATCATCAACGACTATCTTAGTCCAAATGGTTATTTATTTCATATTTTAACTTTCTTGTTTGTGATTTTCTTTGCATATTTTTATGCTTCTATTGTGTTTAATGCTAAAGATATTTCTGAAAATCTTAAAAAACAAGGCGGTTTTATCCCTGGAATTCGTCCAGGAGAAGGCACAGCAAATTATCTTAATGAAATTGCTTCGCGCTTGACTCTATCTGGATCGATTTATCTAGGACTTGTGGCGACTTTGCCTTGGGTTTTAGTGAAATTTATGGGTGTGCCATTTTATTTTGGCGGAACTTCAGTGTTGATTGTAGTGCAAGTGGCACTTGATACTATGAGAAAAATTGAAGCCCAAATTTATATGAGTAAATATCAAACTTTAAGCGCGGTAGGTTTATAGAACCTTTCAATTCAATGCAAAAATTTAAGCAAGGAATTTTAAAATTTTTTCTTTTCTTGCTTGTTTTTGCTTATTTTAGAAAAATTATTTTTTTAGATTTGTCTAAAAATAATGATTTAGGTCAAATGGCTATTTTATCACATAGAAATGGCGCCATTGATGGTTTTTTATACGCTTTTATTTTCCCCAAAATTCAATTTTTACTAGCCAGAAATTTAAGACGCAGTTTTTTAGGAAAAATCTTCTTTCAAGGTATTGAAATTACAAGAGAAAAAGATAAAGAAAGGGCGTTGCAACAAGGTTTAAAAGTAAAAGAAAATGATAATTTTAGCGCCTTAAAACAATGCTTAAATTTGATGCAAAGAGGCAGTACTTTAGGGATATTCCCAGAAGGCACAAGTGCTTTAAATCCCAAGCATTTAAAATTTGCCAATGGAGCTTCTAAAATAGCGTATTTAATGTTGCAAAAAAATGCTTTAGAAATCACGCCTTTAAGTATCTTTTATGATGATCCTACTCAAATGGGTTCTAAAGTTTTTATTGTTAAAGGAAAGAATTTAAAATTTGATCATATTCAAGATAAGGAAATTTTATATACTCAAATTAGCACCGCTTTAGAAAATATACTGATAGAATTTAAAGATGAAAAAGAACAAGAAAATTGTGAGAAGATAGCTATTTTTTCTTCTTTGTATAAAGATGAATTATATTTAAAAGTATTGAAAAATTCTAAAATTTCAAAATTACAAGAAAAATTGAAGTCTTATGAAATCAAAAGCTCTAAAGCTTTTTTGTATAAAAATTGTGCCATTTTTCCTAAGTCTTTTTTGCTCAGCCTTTGGGTATTTTTCATAACAGCAATTATTGTAATACCTACTTTTTTGTTTAATTTGCCTATTTTTCTAAGTTCTTTTATAGCAGCAAAATTTTCTAAAGAAAAACATACCATAAGCCTTTATAAAATTTTATCAGGGACAAGTGCTTTTGTGATTTTTTATATGGCTTTAGCTTTATTTTTTCCGCTTATAGCTTTTTTGTGTTGCATTTTTAGTTTGTGGGGTTTTCATCTTTATGGGGCTTTTAAAAAGCATGGAATTTTTTTGCTTAATGCTTTATTTTTTAACAAATTAAAGCGAGACTATGATGATTTGCAAGAAGAGATTAATGAGTATTTTAAAAACCAAAATTCAGCTTTTTGAATTTTTGTGGTTTTGCTTTTTTGGTATTATGTTTATAAGGCTTATTTCCAACGCATTTTTTAGCATTTATACTTTAGTCATTATGGGTTATTTGGTAATTAGTTTTGCACTTTTCTTTCTTAAAAACTATCGTTTGAAATTTGGTATTTATGTGCTTTTTATGAATAGCATTTTTACTTTGCTAAGAGAAATATCACCTTTAATAAATATGGATAAAAAAGATTCTTATCTTGCTTTAATTGATGCTTTTATTTTGGGAGATATTAAAAATCTATCTTTATTTTTAGAAAATTTTTCTAATATTTATTTGACAGAGCTTTTAAGTATTGCTTATTTACTTTTTATGGTACAACTTGCATTTTATTTCGTCTTTTATCTTTGCGCAGATGAAAAAATTTCAAAAGCCTTTTATAATGGAATCTTAAGCTTTTATGCCATTGGGTTTTTAGGATATATTTTTGTTCCAGCCATAGGGCCTTATTTTTATTATGCGAGTGAATTTAAAAATTCGCTGAGTGGGTTTTTCTTTAGAGATTTTTTAGATAAAGCTTATCCAATTTTTAGTAATTTTAGTGATGTTTTTCCAAGTTTGCATTGCGGAATTTCTTTATTTATTTTGCTTTTTTTGCAATATTTTAATAAAAAACATTTTTATTTTTGGCTCATTCCTTGTATTTTACTTTGGTTTTCTACAATTTATTTGCGTTATCATTATTTGATCGATTGTGTTGTTGGTTTTGTTTTGGCATACTTTTTTTATCAACTTGCAAAAAGGACTTTTAATGCAAATTTTAAAATTCAGCGATGAAAAAGCTACAAATTTAGAGCTTTGTGGAGGCAAGGGGGCAAATTTAGCTAAGCTTACAAGAGCAGGTTTTAAAGTGCCTCAAGGTTTTATCATTAGTGTAAAAGCTTATGGGAAATTCATAGAAAATGACGAAAATATCAAAAATTTAATTGAAAATTTTGGTTATATTTTTGATTATCAAGATTTAGACAAATTAGAAAAACAAAGCAAAATTTTAAGAGAGGCTTTTTTAGAGCTTGATTTTGGCTCGGAATTTTTAAAAGAATTTGATGAAAATTTAAAAGAATTTGATGAAAATACGGCTTTTAGTGTGCGTTCTTCTTCTACAATGGAAGATTTAAATTCTGCAGCTTTTGCAGGAGCTCACGATACTTTTTTAAATATTTATGGCAGAGATGAAATTTTAAAATATATCAAGCATTGTTTTGCTTCTTTATGGCAAAGTCGTGCCATTTTATACCGCGAAGAAAAAAACTTTTTTCAAAACGAAGCTTGTATGGCTGTTGTGGTGCAAAAAATGGTAAATGCGGATTTTGCAGGAGTTAGCTTTTCTATCAATCCTGTCAAAAACCGTAATGATGAAATTTTAATCAATGCAAATTATGGTTTGGGTGAAAGTGTGGTAAATGGCGAATTTGAGGTGGATGAGTATTGTGTTTCAAAGAGTGATTTTTCTTTGCGTTCTAGTCATATAGCCACGAAAGAATTTTGTATTATTCAAGATAAATTTGGCACAAAAGAAGAAAAAATAAGTAAAGAAAGGCAAAACATTCCCTGTCTTAGCGAGGAAAAGCTAAAACAAATTGCAAAGTTAAATTGCGATGTGGAAAAATATTATGCTTTTGCACAAGATATAGAATGGGCCATAGAAAAAGATGAGCTTTATTTGCTTCAAGCAAGAGCAATCACGACTTTAGCAGAGAGATGGACGCGCGATGAGTCAGCAGAGCGTTATCCAAATGTGATTACACCTTTTACTTGGGATTATGTAGATAAAGCTTTTCACATCTCTTTGGAATATTCTTTTGAAATGATGAATTTGCCGAGCTTTAAAGGCAAATGGTTCGCAAGTTTTAACAATTATATCTATGGCAATCAAAATGCAGTTTGGCTTTATATGCAAAGCGGAAATTTAGGTATAGATTTTAAAAATTTAGATACAGCATTAGAGCAAATTTTACAAAAATATCCTCATATTTATGATTTACCAAAGCAATGGATGAGAGATTTGGATGATTATTTAAAAGGGATAGGGAGTTTAGAAAATAAAATGTTGTTAAATGATGAACAAGCTTTTGATTTTTTAGATGAAGTTGTAAATCTTGGCACAATATATTTTCGTCCAAATATCGCTATATCCGTAACTCAAAGCTTGCTTTATAGGATTTTAAAAACATTTTTAGAAAAATTAGTAGGGGAAAAATCGGGCTTTTATTTTGATATTTTAACGCGTTTTGATGAGAGCAAAACGGCGCAAGTAAATGAAGATTTACTTACTTTAGCAGAATTTATAGTCAAAGATCCATTTTTAAAGAGTGAATTTGAAAAATATAATTCGCAAGAGCTTGAAGAAAAAATGTTTAATTATAAAGTTTTAAGGCAGAAATTTTGGAGCTTTTTGGCTCATCACGGACACAGAGAAATAGATTTTGATCCTTATCATCCTACTTGGAGCGAAGCACCTAGTGTAGTTCTTGATAATATTAAGCTTTTATTAAATAGCGATTTTGAAAAGCTTGCAAATGAAAAACTTCACAAGAAAAAATTATATTTTAATACTAAAAATGAGCTTTTTGCATTGTTACCAAAGCAGTGGCATTTTGGCTTTGATGAGCTTTTAAATTTGGTAAAAACCTATACGCTTTTAGATGATTTGGAGCACTATGAAACAACGCGTTTGAGTATTTTAGTGAGAAAAGCTACCAAGGCTATAGGCGAGTATTTTGTAAAACTAGGCATTATAAAAGATCCTTTAGATGTGTTTTTTACTCATATGCAGACAATTTTAGATTATAAAGAAGGTAAAATAACAAGCCAAATGGTGCGTTTAGAGATAGAAAAAGAAAAAGTACAGTATCTTGAAAATTCTAAAAAAATCCCAGCTTGGAATTTGGGTGAAGAAGATGAGGTTCTTGAAGGCGACAGCGAGGTTTTAGAAGGTGTAGCAGGAAGTATGGGAGTTGCTATAGGAGAAGTTTATTTAGTGCATTCTAAAGATGATTTCGCTACTTTTCCAAAAGATGCGATTTTGGTTGCACGCACAACCAATCCAGCTTGGACGCCACTTTTTTACTCCGCAAAAGGCGTGATCACAGAAAGCGGAGGAGCTTTATCGCATGGAGCGGTTACCGCAAGAGAGATGAAACTTCCTGCAGTAATGAGCATAAGAAATGCAATGCAAATTCTTAAAAACGGTATGCAAGTTAAAATAGATGGCAATAAGGGAAAAGTGTATATTTTAGATTGAATTAAAATGAGTAGAAAACGGTTTATTTTTTAAAATCAATACAAAGTTTTTCCGAGTTTGTATAGTATTTATAAGTTTAAGATACAATGCTTGAATATTGAAATTTAGGATATTAAATGAGATTTTCTAGCTATTTTTTAAAAATTTTATTACCTTTTGTTTGTATAGGTTTTTTGGGTGCGAATATGAACGCAAAGCAAAGTGATCCAGAGGGTGAATTTTATTTATTAGAAGGTAAAATTGGACAGGATAAGCTTTTATTGTATTTAGAAATGCAAAAAACCGCTAAAGATTACTATACTATAAATGCTAAATTTTCAGATTCTGATTCGTATTTTATGGGGCAAATTTGGGAGCAAAATCTCAGCTTTGTTTTAAATGAAGAGAATGAAATAAAAAAAATCACAGGTAGTGTGAAATTTGATAAAAATCACTTCCCTATTTTAGAAACAAAAATTGATGAAAAAAAAGTTAATTTTTTGCCTTCAACACATAGACTTAATACTCTAAAATTTGCAAGAATAGAATTTAAAGAAAAGAAAAACATTGAAGATCAGTTTGGGCAAAGAGAGATTACTTATAAATTGGAAGATGAGATGTTTTTTATTCCAAAATCTTTAATAAACACACAAGCAAGGGAAAAAATCAACGATATTATAGCCTTAGGATCTAAAGATTTTAAACATTTAAAACAAAAAATTCAAGAAAAGCATAATGAACAAAGAGCTAAAGAATGGGATAAGCTTTCTTTTAATACAGAATACGCTAGATATTTTGGGGTGGATTATTTAGATGACAAAATTTTAAGTTTTAAAATCACAAATTATCAATATTTTGGTGGCGCGCATGGAAATGTCAATATAAGCCCCTTGAGTTTTTCTTTAAAAGATGGCAGTATTTTGTCCAACAAAAGCGAGGATTTGTTTAAAGATGTAAGCGATCCTGCTTTGCTGGATTTGATTTTACAAGCTTTAGTAAAGTATGACAAAGGCGAGGATGCAGCAAGATTTTTAGAATGGGGCGGTGAAAGCAGAAAAAATATTTCTCTACCGTCAGAATTTTACTTGAATGAGAAAGGAATTAAATTCATTTGGCAGCCATACGAAATCGCATCTTATGCTGAAGGATTCATCAGCGTTGTTTTGGATTTTGATTCTTTGAAACCCTTTGTAAAAGAAAATTCGGTTTATAGATATTTGTTTGAAAAATAATTGATTTTTTCTAATGATTGTAGTGTGAGTTAATATATATTGGAGTACAATACCAAAAAATTTATTTTTTGGAGCTTAAAATGCATTTAAAATTCGGAATTTCAACTAGATTATATTTGGGTTTTCTTTTGTTGATGGTTGCTATGTTGATAGTGGCTTTTTTCAGTATTATAAAAATCAAATTTTTGGATAATACCTTAACTACGGCTACAGGAGAGAATGCATTAGTTTCGCGTCAAGCTATTAATTATCGTGGTAGCATTCATGACCGTTCTATTTTAATAAGAGATATAATATTAATAAAAGATCCTAAAGATTTGGAGTATACTTTAAATCAAATTAAAAAATTGGAGCAAGATTATTTTGTTGCAGAAGAAAAGTTGGCAGAAATTTTAGCTCAAGGCAATGTGAGTAAAGAAGTAAAAATAATGGTTGAGGATATCGCTAAAATAAAGTTGTTGACAACTCAAACTTATGCAAAGATTATTGATTATATAGTAAATCAAAAAGATATTGAATCTGCTAGAGAGTTATTGCTAACTTCGGCTAGAGACCAGTTTATTTTATGGTTGGCTCAAACAAATAAATTAATTGATTATGAAGAGTTGGCAAATCAGCGTCTTACTGAATCTGCTCTAAATGAAACCAGATCATTTGAATTCACAATGATTGTTATAATAGCTATAGCTTTAATTTTTTCTATAATTATTGCTTATTTCATTGTGCGCTATATCAAACAATCCGTAGGTGGAGAGCCAAGAGTTGTAAATGATATTATTACGGAAGTGGCTAATGGAAATTTAACTCAAAAAATTCATACAAATTACAATCAAAGTATTCTTTATGCGGTTTCAAAGATGCAGGAGCAGCTTCGTGGTATTGTTTATAAGGTAATGCTAATAGTAGAAGAGTTAAATTCTAAAGCTGATTTGGTAGCCGAGCGTATTAATGAAACAGAAAAATCAGTTTTATTTCAAGGACAAACTTCCAAAGAATCTGTTTTTAAAATTAGAGAAATCAGTCAAAAAACAAAAAACATTTCGCAAAATGCTTCAGAAACAGAGCAGAATTCAAAAAACACCACTGAAGTTTGTCAAAATAATAAAAAATCAGCAGAAGATACAGCATCACAGATGGAATATATAGCTAATAATTCTTCGCAAGTTTCAGAGCAAATTGCTTTATTGCGCGAACATACAAAAAATATTGATACAAGTACAGATTTGATTAGTGAAATAACAGATCAGACAAATTTGTTAGCTTTAAATGCAGCTATTGAAGCAGCAAGGGCTGGTGATGTAGGAAGGGGCTTTGCTGTCGTTGCGGATGAAATTCGTAAACTTGCTGAAAAAACAGGAGGTGCTACAGATCAAATTGCAATCATTAATAAAAAAATTCAAGAAGAAACCATAGCTACTGTAAAGATGATTGAAGAATCCATTCCGCTCATTGCTCAAGGAAAAAATTTAAGTGAAGGAATGCTTGATAGTGTTGAGCTTATTTATAAACAAGCCAATGATAGCCTTTTGAAAGCACGTGATGTGAATAAAGAAATTGCAGAGCAAGTAGAACTTATGAATGAAATTGAAGAAAAAATTATTTTGGTATCCGATATATCAGAAAAAACCCAAAAAGAAGTAAGTCAAAATAAAGATGCAATGAATGAGCTTAAAGTAATTTCTAATACTTTGAAAAAAGAGATTGAAATTTTTAGACTATAAAAACTTGGTAATTTTAAGTTTTTCATAGATATTGTAATAAATCTAGTATAAAAATTCTAGATTTATTATTTCTATATACAAGTTAAACAAATCAATTTAATATAGATATAAACCATTTCAATTTCCATCTTTCAAAAATTCAAATCATTTCTTTATTTAAAACCCTTCCAAATTCTTATTTTATTTTTATATATTTTAATAATAATTTAAGCAAAACTAGCTATACTTTCATTTCCTTTTCTAAAAAAGGACCTAAACAAAGTAATTAAAAGCCTTTTTACTTTTATTTATGTTGAGTTTTTGTATTGTTCTTTAAAATTAATATTGTTGTTTCAAATCTTATAGTCAATCTTTGAAATCTAAATAAGTGATCGATTGAGCCAGAAAGATTTATTTTAAATCTTAATCAATTATAAAACTTTTTCTTTGAAGAAAAAGATTAAACTATCTATAAGAGCGATAAGGTTTATCTCTTTAATAATAATCTAATATCTATTTATTAGGTTTGGCAGGGTAAGCCTTTAGCTTGCTTCTTAGTTAAGGCTTTGCCTTAACGCTAAAGAATGTTTATTATGGAGAGTTTGATCCTGGCTCAGAGTGAACGCTGGCGGCGTGCCTAATACATGCAAGTCGAACGATGAAGCTTTTAGCTTGCTAGAAGTGGATTAGTGGCGCACGGGTGAGTAAGGTATAGTTAATCTGCCCTACACAAGAGGACAACAGTTGGAAACGACTGCTAATACTCTATACTCCTGCTTAACACAAGTTGAGTAGGGAAAGTTTTTTCGGTGTAGGATGAGACTATATAGTATCAGCTAGTTGGTGAGGTAATGGCTCACCAAGGCTATGACGCTTAACTGGTCTGAGAGGATGATCAGTCACACTGGAACTGAGACACGGTCCAGACTCCTACGGGAGGCAGCAGTAGGGAATATTGCGCAATGGGCGAAAGCCTGACGCAGCAACGCCGCGTGGAGGATGACACTTTTCGGAGCGTAAACTCCTTTTCTTAGGGAAGAATTCTGACGGTACCTAAGGAATAAGCACCGGCTAACTCCGTGCCAGCAGCCGCGGTAATACGGAGGGTGCAAGCGTTACTCGGAATCACTGGGCGTAAAGGGCGCGTAGGCGGATTATCAAGTCTCTTGTGAAATCTAATGGCTTAACCATTAAACTGCTTGGGAAACTGATAGTCTAGAGTGAGGGAGAGGCAGATGGAATTGGTGGTGTAGGGGTAAAATCCGTAGATATCACCAAGAATACCCATTGCGAAGGCGATCTGCTGGAACTCAACTGACGCTAAGGCGCGAAAGCGTGGGGAGCAAACAGGATTAGATACCCTGGTAGTCCACGCCCTAAACGATGTACACTAGTTGTTGGGGTGCTAGTCATCTCAGTAATGCAGCTAACGCATTAAGTGTACCGCCTGGGGAGTACGGTCGCAAGATTAAAACTCAAAGGAATAGACGGGGACCCGCACAAGCGGTGGAGCATGTGGTTTAATTCGAAGATACGCGAAGAACCTTACCTGGGCTTGATATCCTAAGAACCTTATAGAGATATGAGGGTGCTAGCTTGCTAGAACTTAGAGACAGGTGCTGCACGGCTGTCGTCAGCTCGTGTCGTGAGATGTTGGGTTAAGTCCCGCAACGAGCGCAACCCACGTATTTAGTTGCTAACGGTTCGGCCGAGCACTCTAAATAGACTGCCTTCGTAAGGAGGAGGAAGGTGTGGACGACGTCAAGTCATCATGGCCCTTATGCCCAGGGCGACACACGTGCTACAATGGCATATACAATGAGACGCAATACCGCGAGGTGGAGCAAATCTATAAAATATGTCCCAGTTCGGATTGTTCTCTGCAACTCGAGAGCATGAAGCCGGAATCGCTAGTAATCGTAGATCAGCCATGCTACGGTGAATACGTTCCCGGGTCTTGTACTCACCGCCCGTCACACCATGGGAGTTGATTTCACTCGAAGCCGGAATACTAAACTAGTTACCGTCCACAGTGGAATCAGCGACTGGGGTGAAGTCGTAACAAGGTAACCGTAGGAGAACCTGCGGTTGGATCACCTCCTTTCTAGAGTACAAAGTAATAAGTCTCACAACTATTACTTCAATATAGACTCAATCATCCTTGTTTAGATTTCAAAGATTGATGAAAAAGCTAATTGTTTATGGGGAATTAGCTCAGCTGGGAGAGCGCCTGCTTTGCACGCAGGAGGTCAGCGGTTCGATCCCGCTATTCTCCACCATAAAAGGGCCTATAGCTCAGCTGGTTAGAGTGCACCCCTGATAAGGGTGAGGTCACAAGTTCAAGTCTTGTTAGGCCCACCATAGTAATCAATCTTAGAAGAATGAATAAGATTTGAAGTAAAGCTTTAAAATCTAAAGTAAGTATATGATTTATTTTATATACTTCCTTTAGGTTTTAAGCCTAAAAGTTCTTTATAATTATTATTGTTAAGAGTCACAAGCAAGTTTTAATAAAAACAATTTTACAGGACTTGTTAAAGGATGAAACTCAACTATCTTTTCTTTAGTAATAAAACTAGAGACAAGTTTCAAACTCACAGCTTATTTAGATATTAATTATATTAGTATTTATAAGTGTTTGAATGCTTTCCGTCTTAAGATAGCAAAGTCTTATCATAAAAACTTTAACAAGGAAGTGATGCGTTTTAGAATCAATAAAAAGGTAAAAAAGGTAAGCTACTAAGAGCGAATGGTGGATGCCTTGACTGGTAAAGGCGATGAAGGACGTACTAGACTGCGATAAGCTACGGGGAGCTGTCAAGAAGCTTTGATCCGTAGATTTCCGAATGGGGCAACCCAATGTATAGAGATATACATTACCTAATAAGGAGCGAACGAGGGGAATTGAAACATCTTAGTACCCTCAGGAAAAGAAATCAATAGAGATTGCGTCAGTAGCGGCGAGCGAAAGCGCAAGAGGGCAAACCCAGTGCTTGCACTGGGGGTTGTAGGACTGCAATGTGCAAGAGGTGAGTTTAGCAGAACATTCTGGAAAGTATAGCCATAGAGGGTGATAGTCCCGTATGCGAAAAACAAACCTTAGCTAGCAGTATCCTGAGTAGGGCGGGACACGAGAAATCCTGTCTGAAGCTGGGTCGACCACGATCCAACCCTAAATACTAATACCAGATCGATAGTGCACAAGTACCGTGAGGGAAAGGTGAAAAGAACTGAGGTGATCAGAGTGAAATAGAACCTGAAACCATTTGCTTACAATCATTCAGAGCCCTATGTAGCAATACAGGGTGATGGACTGCCTTTTGCATAATGAGCCTGCGAGTTGTGGTGTCTGGCGAGGTTAAGCACACGCGAAGCCGTAGCGAAAGCGAGTCTGAATAGGGCGCTTAGTCAGATGCTGCAGACCCGAAACGAAGTGATCTATCCATGAGCAAGTTGAAGCTAGTGTAAGAACTAGTGGAGGACTGAACCCATAGGCGTTGAAAAGCCCCGGGATGACTTGTGGATAGGGGTGAAAGGCCAATCAAACTTCGTGATAGCTGGTTCTCTCCGAAATATATTTAGGTATAGCGTTGTGTCGTAATATAAGGGGGTAGAGCACTGAATGGGCTAGGGCATACACCAATGTACCAAACCCTATCAAACTCCGAATACCTTATATGTAATCACAGCAGTCAGGCGGCGAGTGATAAAATCCGTCGTCAAGAGGGAAACAACCCAGACTACCAGCTAAGGTCCCTAAATCTTACTTAAGTGGAAAACGATGTGAAGTTACTTAAACAACCAGGAGGTTGGCTTAGAAGCAGCCATCCTTTAAAGAAAGCGTAATAGCTCACTGGTCTAGTGATTTTGCGCGGAAAATATAACGGGGCTAAAGTAAGTACCGAAGCTGTAGGCTTGACTTTGTCAAGCGGTAGGAGAGCGTTCTATTTGCGTCGAAGGTATACCGGTAAGGAGTGCTGGAGCGAATAGAAGTGAGCATGCAGGCATGAGTAGCGATAATTAATGTGAGAATCATTAACGCCGTAAACCCAAGGTTTCCTACGCGATGCTCGTCATCGTAGGGTTAGTCGGGTCCTAAGTCGAGTCCGAAAGGGGTAGACGATGGCAAATTGGTTAATATTCCAATACCAACATTAGTGTGCGATGGAAGGACGCTTAGGGCTAAGCATTGCTAGCGGATGGAAGTGCTAGTCGAAAGTTGTAGGTGCTTATACAGGAAAATCCGTGTAAGAATACACCGAGAACCTATAGGCTTTTTGAAGTCTTCGGATGGATAAGAGTAATGCTGATGCCGTCGAGCCAAGAAAAGTTTCTAAGTTTAGCTAATGTTGCCCGTACCGTAAACCGACACAGGTGGGTGGGATGAGTATTCTAAGGCGCGTGGAAGAACTCTCTTTAAGGAACTCTGCAAAATAGCACCGTATCTTCGGTATAAGGTGTGGTTCGCTTCGTATTAGGATTTACTCCGAAAGCGAAGAAACTTACAACAAAGAGTCCCTCCCGACTGTTTACCAAAAACACAGCACTCTGCTAACTCGTAAGAGGATGTATAGGGTGTGACGCCTGCCCGGTGCTCGAAGGTTAATTGATGGGGTTAGCATTAGCGAAGCTCTTGATCGAAGCCCGAGTAAACGGCGGCCGTAACTATAACGGTCCTAAGGTAGCGAAATTCCTTGTCGGTTAAATACCGACCTGCATGAATGGCGTAACGAGATGGGAGCTGTCTCAAAGAGGGATCCAGTGAAATTGTAGTGGAGGTGAAAATTCCTCCTACCCGCGGCAAGACGGAAAGACCCCGTGGACCTTTACTACAGCTTGACACTGCTATCTGGATAAGAATGTGCAGGATAGGTGGGAGGCTTTGAGTATATGACGCCAGTTGTATATGAGCCATTGTTGAGATACCACTCTTTCTTATTTGGGTAGCTAACCAGCTTGAGTTATCCTCAAGTGGGACAATGTCTGGTGGGTAGTTTGACTGGGGCGGTCGCCTCCCAAATAATAACGGAGGCTTACAAAGGTTGGCTCAGAACGGTTGGAAATCGTTCGTAGAGTATAAAGGTATAAGCCAGCTTAACTGCAAGACATACAAGTCAAGCAGAGACGAAAGTCGGTCTTAGTGATCCGGTGGTTCTGTGTGGAAGGGCCATCGCTCAAAGGATAAAAGGTACCCCGGGGATAACAGGCTGATCTCCCCCAAGAGCTCACATCGACGGGGAGGTTTGGCACCTCGATGTCGGCTCATCGCATCCTGGGGCTGGAGCAGGTCCCAAGGGTATGGCTGTTCGCCATTTAAAGCGGTACGCGAGCTGGGTTCAGAACGTCGTGAGACAGTTCGGTCCCTATCTGCCGTGGGCGTAAGAAGATTGAAGAGATTTGACCCTAGTACGAGAGGACCGGGTTGAACAAACCACTGGTGTAGCTGTTGTTCTGCCAAGAGCATCGCAGCGTAGCTAAGTTTGGAAAGGATAAACGCTGAAAGCATCTAAGCGTGAAGCCAACTCTAAGATGAATCTTCTCTAAGCTCTCTAGAAGACTACTAGTTTGATAGGCTGGGTGTGTAATGGATGAAAGTCCTTTAGCTGACCAGTACTAATAGAGCGTTTGGCTTATCTTTAATAAAGCATCACTTCCTTGTTAAGGTTTTTAGTAAAGCTTTGAATAACAATAATCATTCAAAGTGATATGGAAATCTTGCAAGTAGGGTTTATATTAGAACTTGCTCTTAACATTGTTTTTTAAGTATTCTAAGACTAAAGGCTTATCGAGAAGAAAGATAAGATTTAAAAAGTAAAAGAAGAAAGAATAAACAAGATAAATAAAAAAATAAAAGCTTTATTCTTAAGTTAAATCCTTCAAAGAATATTTAAATAACAATGTCCGTGATTATACAGATGTGGAAACGCCTTGCTCCATCCCGAACCAAGAAGCTAAGCACATCGTGGGTGATGATACTACGCCTTACTGGCAGGGGGAAAGTAGCTCATTGCGGACTTGTTAATTCTTATTCTTACTTACTACTTAGTTTAATTCTTGAATTAGTTTATTCTTTTTATTGGTTTCCAAAGTTTATTTTTATATGTTATTTAGTTATTTCTTATGGTTTAGATTTGTATTGTTGGTTATTGAATTATTCTAATGGCTTATTTGATGGGTTGGATTTGGGGATTTAGTCATTTTAACTTTAAAATGTTTATAGTGAGTTTGATAAATTTGGTTTTTTATGTGTTTCTTTATAGGAATTTTAGTTCTTATATTTAGTTTTTATTAGATTATAATATATGGTTATTGTGTGGATTGGATTTACACTTAAAATTGATTTGTTTGTGTGTAAACAAGATTGGTATGAAAAAAATTATAAAAAATATAATGGGTAATATATGGAAAAATTTGTTGAAAGATTGATTAAAGAAGATGGTAAGTTTGAACAAGATGCAAATAATGGCTTGAGTAATATAAATATATTTGAGGCTTTGGGTGTTGAAGAAAAAGAAAATTATCATTCAAAATTTATAGCTTATTTGATTGATGTGAATAAAGGGCATTACCAAAAAAATTTTGCAAAAGAGTTTTTGGAAAAACTTAGCAAAAGTTTAGCAAATACCAAATTTGAAAATTTAAATATAGGGGATATAAAAAGTGTAGAAACAGAATCTTGTATTAAAGATAATAGAAGGGTAGATATTTTAATAACATTAAGTGACAAGAGATATATTATAATAGAAAATAAAATTTATGCAAAAGATCAAAAAAATCAATTGAAAGATTATATTAGTTTTGTAAGAAAAAATATCAAAAATATAGAAGATTGTTATAAAAATATTTTAACTATATATTTACATCAAGATGAGTATACTAGTCCTAGTGATTATAGTTTGGGAAGTTTTATTATAAGAGAAAATTGGATTAAAGATAAAAATGAAAACAATATTTGTCATTATTTGAAGATAGATTATATATGGATTAAAGAGTGGATTGATGAGTGTATAAAAACATATGAAGAAAAACTAACCAAAGATCAAAAATTTGTTCTCGATATACAAAACATTATTTTTACTCTCAATCAATATAGAAATATTTTGCAATGGTATATAACAAACGAGTATATTCAAAGAGATGATGTGTTGAAATTTATTTTTCAAGATAATGTAAAAATGCAAAATTTAAAGAATGTTATGGTTTTATATAGATATAACAAAAACAAATCAGAGCTTAAAAATTTAAATGAGCAAGATTATAAAAAAGCTAAAGTTATCATCCAACATAAATGGAATAGTATCTGTGAATACATAATAGAAGAATTTTTTGATAATTTTGAATATATGGAAATTAAAATAGGTGATATAACTTTTATTGGTAACAAAATAGAAGAAAATCGTGTCAATCATGGTGTGTTTATGTTTTATCCTAAATCTTACAAAGACGAAAGTTTATACCCTTGTATATATTTATATTTTAAAAAAAGTTACTACAATACTGTTGGTTTGACATTTGAAATTTCAAATGATAATGATGAAGATATAGAAAATGAAAAATATCAAGAATGTTTAAAATTATTTAAAGATATAAAAGAAGAAAATGTTAGAAAATATCAAAACCACTATTATTGCGATAAATTAATAAATAATGAAAAACTAGAAGGAGAATATGCTTTTATTTATTGGTTGATTGAAAGTCAAAATTTTACAAAAGATTTTATTAAAATTTTAAATGATTTTTTTAATAAAAATCTTATACAACAAGCATATAAAGATATTGATGATATATTAAATTCTAAAATATAGCTTTTATAAAAGTAAATTTTAGTAAAATAAAAATTATTTTTTTTCAATAAAGGCGAATTAATGAATTTTAAATCTATAGATGAAAAAGAATTTCTCAACCCTTACTACCGCAAAAAGCCGATTTTAGAAGTAGAGTTAAATAAATTCATTAAAATTTTAAAAGATTATAAAACAAATTTAAAAGACAATCTCAAAAACAACGAAGACTCCCTAGTAGCAAACGCCCTTGGCAAATTTTTTGAAAGTTTGAGTTTTGAGTGTGAGGTAAAAAGCATACATAAAGGCAATAGCGGTATAGATCTAGCCTTGAAAAAAGATAAGCAAATTCAAGTTATCATTGAAGCAAAATTACCAAATTCTAAGGATTTTTTCAGTCCAAACAAGCCAAATTGCAAGGCTTTGCACGAGTGTATTTTGTATTATCTTCGCGAAAGAAAAGCCTTAAATTCATCGCTTAAATACATCATTATCACAGATTTTTATCGTTTTTATATCTTTAAGGCGGAGTTGTTTGAAAATCTTTTTAACAACAACAAATACTTCAAAGAAACTTTTGAAAATTTTGAAAGCAAAAATTCTCTTTTTAAGGGCAATACTGACGAGTTTTATAAAGAATGCGAAAAGCTTTTGAAGAGTCAAAAATATCTTGATTCTATCACGAGAAAAGATCTTTTTGATGAGCCTAGCTTAAAGGGTGTTTTTGTCGATTTCAAGCCTATTTTAGAGCAAGATAAATCAAGTTTTAGCAAACTTAAGCCTTTATTTAAAATTTTTCACAAAGACTTTTTACTAAGCGAATTTAATCCCAACGATGCAAATTCCTTAAACAATACCTTTTACAAAGAGCTTTTATATATCTTAGGACTTTGCGAAAGCAAACAAAACTCAAAGCTCATCATCACAAAAAGCGAAGAAAGCAAAGCAGAACAAGGCACTTTTTATACTGCTATAAATTCCAAACTTAAAGAAGAAAATTTTGAAACCATTTTAAAACTTTTGATTTTATGGCTTAATCGTATCTTATTTTTAAAGCTTATAGAGTCAAATTTGGTGCGTTTTAATGATGATAAAAATTTAAAATTTTTAAATTTTAAAAAAATACCTGATTTTGATAAGCTTAGCGAACTTTTCTTTGAAGTTTTAGCCAAAGAAAGAAGCACGAGAAAGAAAAGTGAATTTGCTTATCTGCCTTACTTAAATTCTTCTTTGTTTGAAAAACAAAGCATAGAAAATACGCTTGAAATTTCGAGCCTAAACAACGATTTAAAACTTAACTACTACAAAAACACTGTGCTAAAAGATGACAAATGCAAGACTAAAAAAGGACAAGTGGGACTTTTGGAATATTTGTTTGAATTTTTGGATAGCTTTGATTTTGGCAGTGATGATGAGCAAAGCGAGATTTTGAGTCAAAAAGAACTCATAAGTTCAAGTGTTTTAGGAAATGTATTTGAAAAACTTAACGGCTACAAAGAAGGAAGCTTTTACACTCCAAGCTTTATCACTTCTTATATGTGTAAAGAAAGTATCACAAAGGTTGTGCTTGATAAATTTAATACCCGATTTGATCTTGATGCCAAAGATATAAGCGAGTTAAGACAAGCTTTGAGAAAAGAAGATAAAAAAGTGCAAAAAGAGCTTTTAAATTCTATAAAAATTTGCGATCCTGCAGTGGGTAGCGGACATTTTTTAGTGTCGGCTTTAAATGTTATGCTTAGTATCTACGATGAGCTAAATCTTTTTGATGAGGAGTTTTACCTGGAAGTGCAAAACGATGAAATTCTCATCACTAACCGCAAAGGTGAATTTATAGAATACAAACGCCCGCATTCAGACAAGGACAAAGCCCACTTGATCCAAAAAGAACTTTTTTACACGAAAAAAGACATCATAGAAAACAACCTTTTTGGAGTAGATATCAACCCAAACTCATGCGAGATCACAAAGCTAAGGCTTTGGATAGAGCTTTTAAAACACAGTTTTTATCAAAGTTTTGATGATGAGAATTATCATGATCTTAAAACTCTGCCAAACATCGATATAAACATAAAATGCGGGAATTCTTTGATATCTTACTTTGAAATTGACAAAAGCCTAAGCCATTATCCTAATATCAAAGAACGCATGAATAAATACAAAAACATAGTCAAAGACTACAAAGAGGGCTTTTATACAGATAAAAGCCAAATCAACCAAGAGATAAAAAATCTCAAAATTTCTTTTAAAAATTTCTGCTTTGCGGATAAATTTAAAAAAGAGATGAAAAGTTTTAATGAAAAATGCGAAAAATACTCCAAAAAATACGGCAATTTCTTAGCTGTAAATGATGAGAATTTGAGAATTTTTGTCAGTGCGAATTTGACTCTTTTTGATTTTGATGAAAAAGAAGCCACAAAAGAATTTAAAAAACTCAAAGATGACTACAATGCTATTTTTAACCTAGAAAGCAATCATCCTTTTGAATGGCGTTTTGAATTTCCTGAAATTTTAGACGATGATGGAAATTTCAAAGGCTTTGATCTCATCATTGGCAATCCGCCTTATATAAAAGAAGCGGACAATAAAGAACTTTTTACTAATACAAAAAAGCTAAGAACTTATCAAGGAAAAATGGACATTTGGTATCATTTTGTAGGGCGTGGATTTGATATATTAAAAAACAATGGATATTTATCGTTTATCGCTACAAATAATTGGATTACAAATTCAGGAGCTAAAAAACTACGCAATATAGTTTTAGAAGAATCCCAAATTTTAAGCCTTGTTGATTTTAGCTCTTTTATGGTGTTTGATTCTGCAAGTATACAAACGATGATAATGCAATTTCAAAAAACAAAACCGCCTAAAAATTATGAATTTCATTTTGCTAAAATCACAACCCAAACTCCAATTTATGAAGATGCTCTAAGTATTTTAAAAAATGAAAAAAACCAAAACAATGAAATTTTAAGCATAAATTTAGCTCCAAAAAAATTCATAGATAAAACTTTAAATTTCACAAAAAGTGATTATGAAGAACTTTTCAATAAAATTCAAAAATATGGGAAATTTTATCTTGAAGAAAAAGAAGTCGCACAAGGGATAGTTTATCCACAAGAGAATGTAAATAAGAAGTCTTTAGAGATTTTGGGAAAAAATTTTTATATAGGACAAGGTATTCAAAAGCTAACAAATGAAGAAGTTGAAAAACTAAATCTTTTAAAAAATGAAAAAAATTTATTAAAACCTATTTTTGAAAGCAATAGCATAGAAAAATATTACGCTAAAAAAGATAATGATTTTTGGGTTATTTATACAAATTCATCATTTAAAAATCTAAATTCTATGGATAATTATCCAAATTTAAAAAAGCATTTAGATAAATTTAAAAAAGTTATAACTTCAGATAATAAACCTTATGGTTTGCACCGAGCAAGAGATGAGAAATTTTTTAAAGGAAGCCCTAGAATTGTGGCACTTAGAAAATGCGTAGGTGAGCCTAAATTTAGTTATGTTGATTTTGATTGTTATGTTTCAGCAACTTTTTATATTATCAAAACACAAAGAATAAATGTGAAATATTTAACAGGGCTTTTAAATTCAAAGCTTGTCGCATTTTGGTTAAAACATAAAGGAAAAATGCAAGGTAATAATTATCAAATCGACAAAGAGCCTTTGTTAAATATTCCTATAGCGGATACAAATTCTAAAAATCAAAAAATAGCCGATGAGCTTGTAAATTTAGTCGATGAAATTTTAAAAGTTAAAGAACAGGACAAAAACGCAAACACCAAAATCCAAGAAGACAAAATAAACTCTATCGTTTATAAACTCTACAACCTAACCGAAGAAGAAATAAAAATAATCGAAGGCAAGTGATGGAAGAATTAGAACAATTTGGGATTTTAGCAAAAAATGGTAGGCAAGATATAAAAGATGATAAAATAACCATACTTGGTGCTGAAATAAAAGAGATAAATTTTCAAACATTGCAAGAAGCAGGCATAAAAGAAATTTGTATACTTAGAAGTGAAATAAAATATCTTTATTTCTTAGAAAAGAATACTATAAAAATAGATTTTGAAAATTGCAATTTTAAAAATCAAATTATCGCTAGAGAGTCATATTTTAAAAATGAAGTTATATTTCGTCAATGCGTGTTTGATGCTGTAGTGGATTTTTCTAAAGTAGAATTTAATTCTAAGATAGATTTTTTGGCATCTGTGTTTAAAAGTGAAGTGAGATTTATAGAAACTCAGTTTCAAGCAGAGCAAAGTAATAATGAAACAATAGAAAATAATTTTGGAGAAATCATCTTTGAAAGAAGAGTATCTTTTTCTAGTGCTACATTTCAAGCAAGGGTTAATTTTGCACTCTCACAATTTAAAGACGAAGTAAATTTTACAAAAACCAAATTTCAAGCAAATCAAAGCAATGATAAAATAATTGAAAATCATTTTTTAGGGGTCATTTTTACAGGAAAAGCAATCTTTGACGACGCCATATTTAAAGCAAGGGTTAGTTTTGGAATTTCACAGTTTGAAAATGAAGCAAGGTTTATAGGAACTCAACTTCTAGCAAAACAAGATAGCAATGAAACAATAGAAAATGAATTTAGGGAAACTATCTTTAAAGGAAAGGTAACTTTTGATAGTCTTGTACTTAAAACAAGAATTAGCTTTTTGTTTTCGATATTTAAAGATGAAGCACTCTTTTTAAATATAAATCCAAATAATTTTATATTTCATAATTTAGAATTTAACAAAACAAAGTTTGCTTGTAAAACTCTTACAAATGTCATTTTTTGTCTATTCCAATACTCGGTATTTAAAGATGCATTAAGTTTTGAAGGAATGAAAATTGAAAGATTGAGATTTGATAATGTTTTATTTAATGGTGTTGTAACTTTTAGCAATACAAAGCTCAATACCAAACCACAATTTATAAACTGTACTTTTTCTAATCAATTTAATATAGAACATCAATATATCAAATATAGCGATAAAGATATAGAGAATAAGATAAATAGTATACAAAATGAAAATGATAAATTTCAAGCCTTGCTAAATTTAAGAGATTTGTTTAGAAAGCTAAAGAGTAACCGCATAGCTCATCACAATCTAATCGACGCTTCAGAGCTAAGAACGCAAGAGCTTTATGCTAGGGAGTTGGAGCTAAAATATCAAGAAAATAAAAGCTTAAAAGAAAAAATCGAACAATGGCAACTTTTCTTTTATCGCAAGCTTTGTGATCATCATACTGATATTTTGCAGAGTTTAAATTCACTTATTTTGGTGATAGGAATTTTCGGTGTGCTAAATTTAGCGATAATTATAGGTTTTAATTGTTATCTTGGTTATAAGCCTATTTTGGAGCATTTGTATTTTTCATTAGACTTTTATAATTTTCATATAAAACCTTTCATAGAAAATAATCATTTGTTTATAATATTTGTAAATTTTTTAATACTTTTTGTTTATTTGATTTTAGTTGGTTTTGCTTTGTGTGAAAAATATATAAGAAAATTTTTTATAACTATATCTTATGTGATAACTTTCTTTATCATGATAACTTCACCAAAAATTCTTATCCCTGCTATGGGGATTTTTACAGATAAAAGAGTTATGCTAGATCCACTTAGTGTGCTTGGTGGAATTTATACAATCGTTTTTGGTTTTGTTGTATTTTCTTTT
Organism: Campylobacter sp. CCS1377; assembly: GCF_040008265.1. Taxonomy (NCBI): domain Bacteria; kingdom Pseudomonadati; phylum Campylobacterota; class Epsilonproteobacteria; order Campylobacterales; family Campylobacteraceae; genus Campylobacter; species Campylobacter aecornae. The sequence continues at coordinate 1,695,054 of NZ_CP155620.1, read as the reverse complement.
ATAAAGACAATTAGAAAAAATTCCATAGTGCCAAGCTGAAATATAGGAAGATGAAATGATAGAAGAAACACTTGAAAGAATTAATACCTTAGAGAAATGTCGCAAGGAAACACATCAAAATGATAAGAGTAAAAGTGAAGATGAAGTTAAAAAGACTTTGTCCGAAGTTTTATCTATAAATGAACAAAATATATTTGATCTAAGTGATGAAAAAACAAAAGAAATAATAAAAGAAAAAGATGAGCTATTTCCTGATAATGAAAAATGGTATTCAGTTTGTGGTAAAGACGATGGGATAATAGATATATGCTTACCATATGATAAGATAAAAAGTATTCCATGTAATGTTATTTTTAATAATTGCAATATTGATTTGCAGATTGATGAGTCAAAAGGCGTGAAAAAAAATAATGTAGAGATAAGTAAAAATCGTCTATATTTTTACAATTGCATTTTTGAAAAGTCATTAAATTTGAAAAATATTATTTTTGAAAAAATATTAACTTTTAATCAGTGTGCGTTTTCTAAAGATCTAAAAATATATCAAAACCAATTTTTAGATCATTTGGTTTTTATAAATTGCTCTGTTGAAAACAAAAAAATTAAATCATTAGATTTGCAAGAAAATATTTTTAAAGGATATCTTTTTATAAAAAATTGTGACATAGAAAATATGGGACTATGGAAAAATAAATTTGAAAATAGGTGTTATTTTGTAGATTCTAAATTTAGATATGAGGATAAAGACAATAAAACAAAATTTAATTTTTCAAATGCTCATTTTCAAGACAATGTTTATTTTAATAATTCCCATTTTAAAGATTATGCTGATTTTCACGAATGTGAATTTGAGAAAACTGCTTGTTTTTATGGAGTGACATTTGAAAAAACTCCAAATTTCTCTCAAGCAATTTTCAAGGGAAATTTAAATGCTGTAAATACAAATTTAAATTTTACTTTTGATGATTTACAAGAGAGAATCAAACAAGAATGCAAAGATTTTAATGAAGCTAAAGAAAAAAAACCTTTAGATAAAATTGCAAATAATTTTAGAGATTCTTTTAGGAATTTCAAAAGTGTTTTGATAAAAGATAATAATCTTTTAGATGCTTCAAATTTTCATAAATACGAGCTTTATTGTAAAGAGCTAGAACTTAAACAAAATTGGGATAAAAAAGGTAAGAATGTAGAAAATATAATGGATTTAGAAAAAAATGTTTCAAGAATTCGAGGTTTTGTGGATTTTTTACTTTTGGGATTTTATAGAAAATTATGTGATCATCATACAGACTTTTTAAAAGTTTTTAATAATCTTGTATTGTTAATTGTTTTATATGCTTTGTTTTTTTGGGGTTTTGTTTGGCTTCATGATGATAAACTAAAAGATACAAGAGAGATTTTAACTTTATTTAAATTTTTTGATAATCTTAAACTTTGTTTTAATATTGGGGTTGTTATCTGTATAATCTTGGGTTTTATTTTGGTATTATATAAGATAAATAAAATTTCTATCAAATCTTTTTTGAATATTTTAAAAATTTTTCAATCTTTGTCTCATATAAAAAAATGGTTACTAAAAATCTTTAAAAAAGAAATTTTTATAAAACTTTTTTTAACATTAAAAATAATAGGGTTAGATTTATGGTTTTTGACAGAAAGTTTAATTATTATATTCTTCATTCCTTGTGTTTTTTATGTGTTATTTTCATTATTTGGATTTTTCTTAAATTTAGGCAAAGATTTTGGATATTCGTTATTTATAAATACTTTGTTTGTTAGTTTGTATATTTGTCTAGTTTATACTAAATCTTTGTTCTTTGGTAGATATGTGGTGCTTGTATTATCGTATATAGGATTTTTTATAGTATTGATAAAACAACCTAGTATAATTCACCCTTTGATTGGAAAAATCGCAGATAAAGCTGATAAAGGTTTTAATTATCCAAGTTTGATGGTGTTAAACATACTATATACCATACTTTTAGCTTTAGTCCTTTTCTCACTCCAAAAAACCGCACGAAAAAATTCCATAGTGCCAAGCTAAGCCTTATGCTTAGCTAGAAAATACACCCCATTTGCGATTAAAACACAAGCACACATTACAAAAGCAAGGATTAGCGGAGTATTTGCGTCTAAAGCACCCACTAAAGATGAGATAAGTCCTGCTAGGGCAAATTGCACAAAGCCAAGCACCGCAGAGGCTGTGCCCGAGTGATCCTTAAAACGCGCCATAGCCAAAGTTGTGGTATTTGGAATGATAAAACCAAGTAAAGCGATACAAGAAAAAAGAGAAATTTCAAAAAGCCAAAAATTACCCTTTATAAAAGCGCCAAGTGTTAAAACACAAGCACATACAAGCATAATTAGTAGGGCATTTTTTAAAATCTTTTCAGGATCAAATTTGCGCACCAAACGAGCATTGATATTGGCAAAAATCACAAAACCAAGCGCATTGATACCAAAAAGTGCTGAGTATTGCTGCTCACTTAAATCATAAACCCTAGTAAAAACAAAAGAAGAGCCGGTTATATAAGCAAAAAGCATAGCCATAGCAAAGCCTGCAGAAAAGATATATACGATGAATTTTTTATCCTTTAAAACAAAGATATAATTTTGCAAAGTTTGCTTGTTTGAAAATTTGATTTTTCCAAGGTGAGGCGCGGACTCTTTAAGCCCAAATGCTATCATAAAAAATAAAATAGTCCCCAAAATGAATAAAGTCGTAAAAATGCTATGCCACGAAAAGTATTCAAGCAAAAATCCCCCAAAAGTCGGCGAAAGCATAGGGGCAAGAGAGCTAAAAACCATCATTAAAGCAAAGATCCCCGCTGCTTCTTTGATCTCAAATAAATCATTAACAATAGCCCTTGCTATAACTATCCCTGCACATCCGCCCAAAGCCTCAAAAAATCTTAAGACAATGAAAGCTTCGATCGAGCTTGCAATCATACAAGCAAAAGATGAGGTTAAAAAAAGTGCTATTCCAATGAGTGCGGGAATTTTTCGTCCAAAAATATCGCTTATTGGTCCATAAATTAATTGTCCTAAAGCAAAGGCGACAAAAAAGCTAGTCAGCGAAAGCTGGGTAAGTGCTGTTGTGGTTTGAAAGCTTTGTTCTACATGTGTAAGTGCAGGTAAATACATATCCGTTGAAAGCGGAGCAATGCTTGACATCAAAGCAAGGATAATAATGAGTTTAAATTTAGCAAAGCCGTGAATTTTGGTGTGTTTTTGCATTTTGTAATCCTAATTATTTAAAAAAATGATTTTAACAAGTCAATCTTAGAATAATCTTGTATAAAACAAAGAAAAATTACTTAATTTACCTTTTTTTAAAGACAATCTCGCTAAAGTTAAGAAAATAATTATAAGGAAAACAAATGATGCCTTTTAGTGATGAAGAGCTTGTAAAGCCTGTTAAAGCAAGTTTGGATAAAAGTATGTATATTTTAGAACGCGATGGCGGTGGGCTTGAATTTTTAGGCATTAAAAACGGCGTGGTTTATGTGCATTTAATCGGTGCTTGCAAGGGCTGTGCGGCAAGTGGAACAACGCTAAAATACCACTTAGAAAGACAGCTTAAAATCGACATACATCCTGAAATTACCATAGTGAATTTAAATGGCGGAGCGGACGAATTTGCAAAATTATAAAAAAATAGCCATAGAGCATTTTTTAAAAATGGATTTTAAAACAGCAAAATTGTATTTTTCTTTGGCTTATGAAAAGAGAAAAAATAAGCGTTTGTTTATCTTTGTCTCTCTTTGCGATATAGGACTTCATTCTCCTCAAGAAGCTTTGTTGCTTTTTGAATTTTATAAAGATAATTATAAATTAAAATTTATTGATGAAGAAATGGAAGAATTACTAAAAATTCGTGAGTCAAAGCACCAAAAAGCCGTAGATTATAACGAAGATGAAAACAAAGCTTTAAATTATAGGGATTTTTTGGAAAGCGAGAAAAATGTTGGCTTTAAAAGAAGTTTTGAAAATGTGATTTTTTCAGGAAAACTCATCATAAGCGATAGAGAAGATTTCATAGAATTTTTAGAGAAATTACTTGATAATGGCTATATCGAAATGACTTTAAATTATATAGAAAGTGTTTTGCCACATTTTTCAAACCACGCAAGATTTATAAAACTTCAAGAACGCCTTAAAGGATATAAAAGTGATAATAAATTATAAAAATACCTTCATCACAGATAATTCTTTAGAATGCCAAAAAGACTGTTTTTTTCTCAGCACAGCACAAAATGCAAAATTTGTGAATCAAGCTAGGCAAAATGGTGCAAACATTATCGATATAGAAAAAGCCAAAAAAATGCTTGAAATTGATGAAAACATTAAAATCATAGGCATTACAGGCACTAATGGCAAAACCACAACTGCGGCTGCGATTTACTCGATTTTGCTTGATTTAGGCTTTAAATGTGCCCTTTGTGGGACGCGTGGGGCTTTTATGAATGATGAGAAAATTGATGAAAAATCCTTAACCACTTCGCCTATTCTTAAAACTTTGGAGTATTTACAGCTTGCTACACAGAAAAAATGTGAATTTTTCATTATGGAAGTAAGTTCTCATGCTTTGGTTCAAAATCGCATCGAGGGCTTGAAATTCGCAGCCAAAATTTTCACCAATATCACTCAAGATCATTTAGATTTTCATAAAACTTTTGAAAATTATAAACTAGCAAAAGAAAGCTTTTTTACCGATGAAAGCTTGAAATTTATCAACAAAGACACACAAGCAATTAAATTTAATGTTAGAAATTCTTTTACTTATGGCATAGAAAATCCGGCTTTGTATCATATCAAAGCTTATTCTTTAGAGAGTGGAATTAGCGCAGTTGTGATGGCAAAAGATCAAACTTTCCATATAGATTCTTCCCTTGTGGGACTTTTTAATCTTTATAATCTTTTAGCCGCAAGTGCTTGTGTTAATGAGCTTGTAAGTCCTAATTTAAAAGATTTAGAAAAAGCTATTAGTGGTTTTGGTGGGGTTTGTGGCAGAATGGAAGTTGTAGCAGAAGGGGTAATCGTTGATTTTGCACACACGCCAGATGGCATTGAAAAAGTCCTTGACGCACTTAAAAATAAAAAACTCATTGTTGTTTTTGGCGCAGGTGGTGATAGAGATAAAAGCAAACGCCCTTTGATGGGAAAAATTGCAAAACATTATGCCAAAACGCTAATTATTACAAGCGACAATCCACGCAGTGAAGAGCCTTTGGATATCATTAATGATATTTTATCTGGGATAAAGGTCGATGAAAATGTATTTATCGAGGCGGATAGAAAAAAAGCTATTGAAATGGCTTTAAAAATGCGCAAAAATGATGAATTTGTCGTTATTTTGGGTAAAGGCGATGAGGACACTCAAGAAATTAAAGGAGTAAAATATCCTTTTAGTGATAAAATAATCGTCAATGAAATTTTAAATCAAAAATAAGGAATATGATGTTTGAAAATATGGATTTTTCTAAAATGGGGGAGCTTTTAAATCAAGTGCAAGAAAAAGCAAAAAGCATAGAATTAGAGCTTGCAAATCGTGAATTTAGTGCAAAAAGTGGTGCTGGGCTTGTAAAAGTAAGTGCAAATGGCAAAGGCGAAATTATCGATGTGAGTATTGATGATTCTTTGCTTGAGGATAAAGAATCTTTGCAAATTTTACTTATCTCTGCGATTAATGATGTTTTGGCTATGGTGGCGCAAAATCGTAATAACATAGCAAGCGATGTTTTAGGAGGTATGAAACTATGAGAACAAATTTAATCAAAGGTGCTTTATTATCTTTGTTTGTTGTTGTTTTTGCTTTTGGGATTGAAAGACCTAGAATGGAAGATTTTATCACTTGTTTTGAGAAAAATAAGGCGAGTATTTTAAATTATGAAGGAATGAATGCCTTTGCTTTAAGTGAAAATTTGCTTGCTGTTGTGAAAAGTCCTAGTAAAAAATTAAATAAATATGTTAAATACGATCCTTTTTTAAATTTATACCTTGTAAGAACTGATTTTAGTTTAATTCCAGCAAAAATGACAGATGAGCAAAATTTAACACGCAATGATTGGGTGGGGATTTTAGATGCTAATACCCCTTTTATAGGACATTTGAAATATTTGGCTCAAAATATTGACGAAAAAGATCAGCTTGATTTTAAAACTAAAATAGGGCAGTTAAATACTCCGTGTTGTAATATGGTCGGAATTTCTCTTAATAATGGCGCATTTATTGGAAATCGTTATTTAAAGCATTTTATGAAGTATAATGATGTGTATTGGGGAGATATTGGCGCGGATTTTGAAGTGCGTGATGATAAAATTTATGTCAGCAATGTCAGAAAAACAGGGCAGTTTTTGGTTAATGATGAAATTATCAGCGTAGATGGTGAAAAAATTAAAAACATAAGAGAGCTAAATGAAAAGGTTTTATTTGCCGATAGGGGCAGTACTTTGTATTTTTCTATTTTAAGGGACAATCAAGATGTGAATGTTTCTGCGGTAGTTTTTAATAAAGACTTAAGTAAATTTAATTTACCAAATTCAAAACCAAAGCCTAAAATTTCAAGTTTTAGAAGCAATCTTGGCTTAAGTGTGAATTCAAATCTTGTTATAACCAAAGTGGAAACAAATTCAAAGGCAGATAGCGCTGGTTTTTTGGTTGGAGATAAAATTTTAAGAGTAAATAATCAAATCATTAATGATTTTAAACAGTTGCAAAATATTCTAGCACAAGGAAATGATTTTAATGTTTTGGTGCAAAGATCGAGCAAAAAACTTCCTGTTGGAAAATTAGACAGCAGTCAAGGCGATGGACAATTTCAGTTTTTCATAAGGCTTGTTAAGTGATTTTAGAACTTTTCAACAATCATTTAGAAAAAAACTTGCCTAAAGTAAAAAGCTTCCATCCTTTTTTTAATGAAGCTTTAGCAGTAATGTTAAAAGCAGGAGGGAAGCATTTTCGTGCTCAACTTTTACTAGGCATTGTAGAAGCAAAAATGCCAAGTCTTATACCTAATGCTTTGGGTGTAGCTTTGGCATTAGAATTTATCCACACCTATTCACTCATACACGATGATTTACCTGCTATGGATAATGCAGATTTTAGAAGAGGAACTCCAACTTTACATAAAACTTATGATGAAACCACGGCTATTTTAGTGGGTGACGCTTTGAATACTGAAGCTTTTTTGCTTCTTTCAAAACTTGATTTAAAAGATAGCGTGAAATTAAAACTTGTAAATACCCTAGCTTTTAACGCGGGGCTTAATGGTATGATTATAGGTCAAGCAATTGATTGTTATTTTGAAGATAAAAGGCTAAATTTAGAAGAGCTTGAGTTTTTACACATACATAAAACCGCAAGACTTATAGCAGCGGCTTTGAAAATGGGTTGTGAAATTTGTGAGTTAGATGAAAAAGAAAGCGAAAAAATTTATCAAATCGGCTTAAAACTTGGGCTTATTTTTCAAATCAACGATGATATCATCGATGCAACTATGAGTGAAGAAGAAAGTGGAAAGCCCACAAAACACGACGAGCATAAAAATTCTTTTGTGAATTTGCTTGGCTTAGAAGAGGCTATAAATTCAAAAAATCGCTTAAAGCTTGAGTGTGAGCAAAGTTTGGCTAGTGTGGATAAAGTGATCGCAAAAATGATAAGCGATCTAATAAAACAATATCTTTAAGGAAAACAATGAACGATCAAGATATAGAAGCTTTAAAATTTGAAGACAAAATAAGAGAGAAGAAATATATGCTTTTTTTTAGTCTTTTATTTTGGTGTGTTGCTTTTGGATGGGGGATATATTTTAGTGAAAATCCTATGAATAGTGAGTTTCCTTTTATCCCTTCTATTTATCCGTACTATTCTCCTTATGTTTTTGCTGTTTGCTATATTATTTTTTCTATTTTTTGGATAAAAATTCTTAATGATTTTGGCTTAAAAATAAAATATTTTATTTGGTTTTTAATCGCTACTTTTTTGTGGGGTATACTACAAAATGATATTTTTTATATACGCGCTGTAGATTATGACAAACACAGGGCTGTCCTAAGTATTCTTAAAATGGTTTTATTATTTTTTATGAGTGCAAGTTTTTGTTTATGGATAAGGTATTTAGTGAAAATTAGCGAAAAGAAGTTTTTAAAATGTGTGCTTATAAGCTCTGCTGTATTGGCAGTAGTTGCATTTTTATGTTTGTTTTATTTTAATAGAATTCCAACACTTAAGTATCCATTCAGCTCGGGAATGGCTCATATGGTTTTATTTTATAGCTTGGCTTTATTGGTTCTTGCAATCGCTTTGGCAAATTTTAATTTTGTAAATATTATAAAGGAAAAACAATGAATAAACTTATGCTTGCTAAACAGGCAAATACTTTAAGATTTTTAAGTGCAGATATGGTGCAAAAGGCAAATTCAGGTCACCCTGGTGCGCCTTTGGGAATGGCTGATATTTTAACGGTTTTAAGTTATCATCTTTCTCATAATCCTAAAAACCCAACTTGGTTAAACCGCGATAGATTAATATTTTCAGGCGGACATGCCAGTGCTTTGCTGTATAGCTTTTTGCATTTAAGTGGGTATGATTTAAGTTTGGATGATCTTAAAAACTTTCGCCAACTTCACTCAAAAACCCCAGGTCATCCTGAAATTTCAACCACAGGCGTAGAAATCGCTACTGGACCTTTAGGACAAGGCGTGGCAAATGCAGTAGGCTTTGCTATGGCAGCTAAGAAGGCGGCAAAAATTTTGGGCGAAGATTTAATTAATCATAAAATTTATTGTCTCTGTGGAGATGGAGATTTACAAGAAGGGATTTCTTATGAGGCTTGTTCAATGGCTGGACTTCATAAGCTTGATAATTTGATTTTAATTTATGATAGTAATGAAATTTCCATTGAAGGCGATGTGGCTTTAGCTTTTAATGAAAATGTAAAAGAACGCTTTAGAGCACAACATTTTGAAGTGCTAGAAATCGATGGGCATAATTTTGAAGAAATTGATGTAGCTTTAAAAACTGCAAAAGCAAGCAAAAAACCTTGTCTTATCATCGCACACACAAAAATCGCAAAAGGCGCGGGAGAGCTTGAGGGAAGCCATAAAAGTCACGGCGCACCTTTGGGTGAAGAAGTGATCAAAAAGGCTAAAAAAGAAGCGGGGTTTGATGAGAATTTAAGCTTTGAGATAAGCGAAGATGTAAAAATTCGCTTTGAAAGTGCAGTAGAACTTGGGGATTTAGAAGAAGCAAAATGGAAAAGTGTGCTAGAAAAAAGCGGTAAAAAAGAATTATTAGAAAGACTTTTAAAGCCTGATTTTAGCAAGATTAATTTCCCTGATTTTAAAGGAAAAGACTTAGCCACAAGAGATAGCAATGGCGAAATTTTAAATGTCTTGGCCGCAAGTTTAGAAGGCTTTTTGGGTGGAAGTGCGGATTTGGGCCCTTCAAATAAAACAGAACTTCATAAAATGGGCGATTTTGTAGAAGGAAAAAATATCCATTTTGGTATAAGAGAACACGCTATGGCAGCAATTAATAATGCCTTTGCAAGATATGGAATTTTCTTACCTTTTTCGGCGACTTTTTTCATTTTTAGCGAGTATTTAAAACCAGCAGCTAGAATTGCAGCTTTAATGAAAATAAAACATTTTTTTATCTTTACACACGATAGTATAGGTGTTGGAGAAGATGGACCAACGCACCAACCTATCGAACAACTTAGTACTTTTAGAGCTATGCCAAATTTCTTAACCTTTAGAGTGGCTGATGGGGTAGAAAATGTCAAGGCTTGGCAAATTGCTTTAGAAGCTGAAGTGCCTTGCGCTTTTGTGCTTTCACGCCAAAAACTCAAAGCCTTAAGTGAGCCTATTTTTGGTGATGTGAAAAATGGAGCTTATTTGCTAAAAGAAAATGAAAATGCTAAATTCACACTTTTAGCAAGTGGAAGCGAGGTTAGTCTGTGCTTAGAAGTGGCAAATGAGCTAGAAAAGCAAGGCGTGTTTTGTAATGTAGTTTCTATGCCTTGTTTTGAGCTTTTTGAAAAACAAGACAAAGCTTATCAAGAAAGGCTTTTAAAAGGTAAAGTAATAGGAATTGAAGCGGCACATTCTAATGAACTTTATAAATTCTGTGATGAGGTTTATGGCATAGAAAGCTTTGGTGAGAGTGGTAAAGATAAAGATGTGTTTGAGTATTTTGGTTTTAGTATTTCAAAGCTTTTAAATTTCATTTTAAAGAATTAAAATGAGTGCGAATTTCAAATTTCAAAAACAAGAGCAAAACGACGAGCTTATGGTTTTTGGAATTTGGGATAAAAACTCTATTGCAAATTTAAATCCAAAAGATATTTTAAGTCAAATTTCAAAACAAAATTTAATCTTAAATTTTGAAAATTTAGAAGACATTGATATGGCTGGAGTTTGCTTTTTTCTTGCTTTAGAACATGATTTAAAACTTCAAAATATTAACACCCAAAAAAGCAATCTTCGTCCCCAATTTCAAAGCCTTTTTGAGCTTTGCGAGAAAAATTACACACGCTTTGTGCCTTTGAAAAAAGATAAACTTGTTTGGAGTGATTTTTTTTATCGATTAGGGAATTTTTGCATACAAAACTTAAAAACTTTTCAAAAATTCATAGCTTTTAGCGGTATGGTTTTTTATACTTTATTTTATTCTTTATTTCAACCTAAGAAAATCCGCTTTATTTCTTTTTTATATCACATAGAATACTCAGCCTTCAGAGCTTTGCCTATAGTGGCTTTGACTTCTTTATTAGTTGGGGTTGTTTTAGCTTATCAGGCTGCTTATCAACTCGAACAATTTGGGGCAAATATTTTCATCGTTGATCTAACTGGAATTTCAGCCACTAGAGAGATCGCTCCCTTAATTGCCGCTATTGTAATTGCGGGTAGGAGCGCAAGTTCTTATACGGCGCAAATTGGAGTGATGAAAATCACCGATGAAATTGATGCGATGAATACTATGGGTTTTAAATCAAGTGAATTTATCATTTTGCCAAGAATTTTAGCTCTAGTTGTTGCGATGCCTTTAGTTGTTGCTCTTGCTGATGCTGTGAGTATTTTGGGTGGAATGATTATTGCTGATTTAAATTTAGATATTAATTATAATGAATTTATGCGCCGTTTTAAAGAAGCAGTGGAACTAAAGCATATTATTATAGGGCTTATCAAGGCACCTATTTTTGGGTTTTTAATAGGCATTATCGCTTGTTTTAGAGGCTTTGAAGTAAAAAATACCACAGAGAGTATAGGAATTTACACGACAAAAAGTGTTGTAAATGCTATTTTTTGGGTTATAGCTTTTGATGCTTTATTTTCTGTTGTGCTAACGCAAATGGGGATTTAATGATCATTAAAGCACAAAATATCATCACGCGTTTTGGCAAAAAGCTAGTGCATGATGGAGTAAGTTTTGAAGTAAGAGAAAATGAAATTTTTGGCATTTTAGGTGGAAGTGGGAGCGGAAAATCCGTGCTTTTAAAGCAAATGTTGCTTCTGGAGCATTTTGATGGTGGAGAGTATGAAATTCTTGGTACAAGATTAAAAAATATTAGCGAAAAAGATGCTTTAAATTTGCGACAAAAATGGGGAGTGGTTTTTCAATTTGGTGCTTTATTTAGCTTTTTTTCTGTGTTTGAAAACATAGCCATACCTTTAAAAGAATATACAAAATTAAACTCACAAACCATCAATGAGCTTGTAAGAATGAAATTAAAAATGGTAGGCTTGGATGAGAGTGTTTTAACGCAATATCCTAGCGAGTTAAGTGGCGGCATGAAAAAACGCGTGGCTATTGCTAGAGCTTTAGCGCTTGATAGCAAATTACTTTTTTTAGATGAGCCAACTTCGGGGCTTGATCCACATAGTAGCCGCGAATTTGATGAGCTTATTTTAAAACTCAAGCAAAGTTTTGATTTAAATATCATTTTAGTTACGCACGATAAGGAGAGTATGGGAAATTTACTCGATCGTTTTATTATTTTAGAAGAGAAAAAAATTGCATTTTGTGGGACTTATGATGAGTTAAGAGAGCAAAATGAACGGCTTTTTCAAAGATTTATGGGGTAGATTATGGAGAATAGGGCGAATTATTTTTTTGTAGGATTTTTTGTTTTTGGAGTGTTTTTTGCAGGCATTTTTTTTGTGATGTGGATGAGTGGCTTTTCTCAAAAACAAGAATTTGAGTATTATCAAATTTACACTCAAGAATCCGTCGCAGGACTCGGGATTAAAGCTCCGGTAAGGTTTTTGGGGGTGGAGATTGGTAGTGTTGAAGAGATCAATATCGACACTAAAGAAGGTATAGGTGTGAGTATTTTAATCAAAGTCAAAAAAGGAACGCCTATCAAAGAAGATACTTATGCAAATTTACAATTTCAAGGCATTACGGGGCTTAAATTCATACAATTACAAGGCGGGAGCAATGAAGCACCTTTTTTGAAAACAAGTGATAAAAATATCGCTACCATTAAAATCAAAGAAAGTTTTTTAAGCACTTTTGATAGGCAAAGTGGCAAACTTTTTTCTTTAGTTGAAACTGCTGATAATAAAACAAAAGTTTTACTAAGTGATCAAAATTTGAAAAATCTTTCCATTGCACTTGAAAATTTGGCAAGTGTGAGTAAGACTTTAAATAAAGATACTAAAGTAATGACGCAAAAAATCATCAACGCCAGTGAAGATATCAGCAAAATGGCAAAAGCAATCGAAAAAACAGCAAATTACGAAAAATTCAATCAAACTTTAGATTCTATCGAAAAAAGTGCCAATGCTATTAATAATCTTTCACAAAAGATTTCAACCAAATTTGATGAATATGATGAAATTAAATACGATTTAGGTGTAAATTTAGAGCTTTTACGAAGGCTTTTGGTGCAAAGCAATGAATTTATTAGAAATCTTGAGCAAAGTCCTTCGGATTTGCTTTTTAAAAAAAGTTCTAAAAACCCAGCTCCAGGAGAGAAAAGATGAGAAAAATTTTACTTTGTATTTTTGCACTTTTTTTAAGTGCTTGTTCTTTTAGTCAAAAAGAAATCAATCCTCCTTCGGTTAAATTCATTTTAAATTCTGATGAACTTTTGGCTACAGAAACTTTGACTCAAACCCATTATAAAATTAAAATTTTGATGCCACAAAGTCCACTTTATTTACAAAGCAATCAAATATATTATCTCAAAAAGAACGAACTTAACAGCTATGCATTTCATATGTGGGAAAGCCCGCTTACTATGAGTTATTATTCATTTATGACGCATAAACTGCAAAATAGCGGTATTTTTGAAGCGGTGATTAATAAAAACAGTTTAATTTCGCCAGATTATATCCTAGAAAGCAGAATGGATAATTTTGAACAAGTATTTGATGATAATGATAATTTTGTGTGGCTTAAAATGAGCGTGAGTTTGATAAGGGCGCAAGATAAGACTTTGCTTGGACAGAGATTTTTTGATTATAGAACCGAGGTGGATAATCAAAATATACAAAGTGTTGTTGCTGCCTTTGATAAAACCTTAAATTCTTTGAGCAATGATCTTGTGGTTTGGATTAGTGAGCTTTTAAAAAAGGAATGAAAAGTGCTTATAAATGCCAAATGCATGTTGAAGGATAAATAATGAGTAAAGAATTAAAAATTTTAGAGCAGCATTTGGGAAAAGTGCAGGCTGTGGGTGAATTTAAGGCGAGTCAAATTTGTACGCAAATCAATGATGCGAATGATTTTATCGGAGCTTTGCAAGTTTTAGATCTTGCTTTAAGGAAAATTCATACAAGTATTAGCACATATGATACGAATTTAGATGAAAGTCAAAAAGGCACTTTGGATGCAAATATATCGCAGCTCATACAAAATTGTTCTTTTATGGGCACGGCACTTTTTGATAATGCTTTTAATGTCTATGTAGGGCAAAAACTTTTTGAATTTGAAATTTCAAATCCGCTTTTAATACTGCAAAAATATGGCTACGAAGGTGTTTTGGCTTATGTTGAAGATAAAAGAGAGGAGCTTAAAGGCATTTTAGGCGAGCTAGCAAGCATCATTGCGATGGGGATTGATACTGATTTTGCTAATGCTTTAAATTCTACAAACGATCTTAAAAAAATCTTTTATTAAGCTTGTCAAATTCGGCAAGCTTAATCGCTTCTTTTTTCTTACAATAAATTTTTCTAATAATTTTTTCAAATGACACAAGCTGTCGCAAGCTTATTTTATACTTCTTCTTGAAATCAAAATCAAGGAGAAAAAATGAATAAATTAACTTTATTTTTAGGCGGTGTTGCACTAGGTGCTTGTGGCTATGGACTTAAGAAGTGGTATGATAAACAATGCCAAAAAGAACAAGGCGATTGCGATGAGAATTTAGGCAATTTTTTTGAAAACACGACAAAAGACGAAGAAAACTTTAGTGAAGAAAGTTTAAACAAAGAAAAACTTAATGAAAAAAGACTTAACAATAATAGTGAAAGAATTATTGATTTGTTTTATCTTTTAGATAAATACAGCAAGCCTTTTTTGCAAGATTTAAAAGATAAAGAGTTTTTAAATTTCAAAGCAAAATACACAGATGATGTTAGCTATGATTTAAAAAATATAAATTTAGAATTTAAAGATGACTTAGAAGAAATCATTAGGCGGGCTAAAAATTTAAAAGCCTTAGAAGCTTTTTACGAAATCAAAAATAAATACACATCATTTATTTATGCCCTAAATAGAGAGATACACAGAAGAATAAGCAAAATTTTAGCAAAGCAAAAATGATTATTGTAGGAATTTTGGGAGTTTTAATTAGCGTAGTGGCTTTGTTTGCTCATGGGGTGTTTTGGATTGTATTTGGGAGTATATTTTGGGGCGTGATTTTAGCTTTTATGCTTTTAGATTTAAGCGGAAGTTATAGCGTAGTGGCACTTTATATACTTTTTGTAGTACTTAATTTAATTTTAATTTACAAAATTACAAAGGAGAAAAAATGAAAAAATTAGTTTTAGCTTTAGGTGGAATCGCACTAGGTGCTTGTAGTGGCAAAATTTATCAAGGGATTAAAAATACTTGGAATGAATTCATTTTTAAGGATCTTATCACACTTAGAAAGGTCATTAAGCAATATGAAGAGATGGAGAAAATTTATCCTAGTTATTTAAACGATCCTAAGTTTTTAGAATTTAAAAAAGCTTATAAATACGATGCAGAAGAGATTAATAATATTAATAGATATTTATTTAGTGATTTAAAAAAGGAAAAGCTTATACAAATAGGCACTACAATGGAAGCTTTTATAGAGTATGGCGATAAATATCTTAAAGATGATGGAACAGCATCAAAAATCATCTTGAGTTTTATCTATATGAAATTTAATTTTAATATTGCTTTGTTGCAATTATAAGATATAAATAAGATGGATTAGGGGGTTAAATGCGAGAAAATTTAAAAGAAATTTATCAAAATTTTGAACTTTTAAATACTCAATTTTCAAGTTATTTTAATGATAAAGAATTTGCGAATTTCAAAAAAGATTTTGAAGTGAAAAATGCTTTAAATTATCGTGATTTTAAGGAATTTGACTTAGAGGAAAAAGACAAAGAAAGGCTTGGGGGTATACAAATTTGTTTGTTAGCTTATGTGGATTTTTGCGGTAAAAATACCATGAAAGAACAAACAATGCAAATAATTTCTAGGATTTTTATGCCTATGTTTCTTATCTCTAGTTTGTATTTTGCATTAAAAGAGGAAAAGTTAGATAAGCAAATTTGCAAGGTGTTTCAAGAAAAAGATGAGTTGATGAGAGAAAAATCTTTATGGATTTCCCAAGTCCTACCTTTTTAAAGTTTTGATTAAAATTTTTTAACCTTGTGTTAAAAAATTTATTGACTTTTTAGGGGGGGGGGGATTATAATTTTACGGAATTTTTAAGGAGAGAGAATGGCTTATAAATTTGATATAGATTTAGAGTTTTTAAGGGAATTAAAAAATGAAGAATTAAATGATTTGGTAAGTATAATTACACATGATAAAGATGGTTCTGCAAGATGGACAGAACTTTTAAGTGTTAGTGAGCTTTATAAAACACATTATCCAAATCATCAAAAATATTTAAATCTTATCTTGGAAGAAATTCAAAAATTTGGTGGAAATAGTCTTGCAAATGTTTTTAGAGGGAGTGGGATTTTATACAAAGAAATTTTGTGTGATGTGGCTGATAAATATAAGGTCAATTACAACAGAAAAGCCGATACTGAACTCATAGAAACAAATCTTTTTATGAAGATTTTAGAAACTTCTTTAGATAAAATGAGTCAAGAGGATATAAAAACAATCTCTCAAGAATTAGACTTAAGGCTAACCAATTTTGACAAACAAGCTTTAATGGCAAGTTTGCAAATTTTAATAAAACAAAGTCTAATAATACCTTTTGTGATAAATAGAACTATTCTTATGGGTATAGGTTGCATACCACCTATAATTACTGGCGGTTCCATTCTTGCTGGTACTGCACTAGGGCGTGTTGTTACTATATTCACAGGTCCTATAGGTTGGGCGATTACTGGAGCTTGGACTGCTATAGATTTAGCAGGTCCTGCTTATAGGGTAACAATGCCTTTAGTGATACAAATAGCTTTTTTAAGACAATTATACAAAGCAAAACCCAAAGGCATTAATATTAATTCAATAGTAGGAGGTTTTGAAAAAATCAAAAATAATGAAAAATGAAATTTTTCCTTGCTCATCTTGTGGAATATGTTGTAAAAATATAGGCAAAGTAGATGAGTTAAAGGAATTTAATAATAATGGCGTATGTGTAAATTTGCAAAATGATAATACTTGCAAAATTTATCATAATCGTCCTTTGGTTTGTAGAGTGGATGAATTGTATGAAAAATACTTTTCTAAACAAATGAGTAAAATTGATTTTTATAATGAAAATATAAAAATCTGCAACTCATTACAAGAAAAATTTAATATAGAGAAAAAATATAGAATTAATTTTTTAAATAAGGAGAATTAAAATGGCAGTTCCATTTATTTTAGGTGGTATAGCATTAGCAGCAGGTGCTTTTGGCGCAAAAAAAGCTTATGATGGTTTCAAAGACAAGTCCGAAGCTAACTCTATAAACGATAGTGCAGAGAGTATATTTAATTTTTCAAAAGAAAAATTAGAACAAGCAAGAAGTGACGCAGAAAATTCTTTAGAGAATTTAGGTAAAGCCAAATTACATATTCATCAAAATTCTTTTAAAGAATTCGTAGAAATTTTTTCAAAAATGAAAAATGTTGAAACGCAAGATTTTTCAAAAGATGATTTAAATTTTAATATTCAAGAATTTGTTAAATTCACTAGAGAAAGTGTAGTAAGTTTTACAGAATTAGCAGGAGGTGGAATAGCGTCTTTAGGGGTTGGAGCGTTAGCTGGAATTGGAGCATATGGAAGTGTTGGAATGCTTGCTAGTGCTTCAACGGGAACAGCAATAGCATCTTTAAGTGGAGCAGCAGCTACAAATGCTACTTTGGCTTGGCTTGGCGGTGGAAGTTTAGCTGCTGGAGGCCTTGGTATGGCTGGGGGAATGGCAGTTTTAGGCGGTATAGTGGCTGCACCTGTCTTGGCTGTAAGTGGATCTTTATACGCAAAAATGGGAGAAAAAGCTTTAGATGATGCAAGAAGTAATTTAGCAAAAGTTAAAGTAACAGCACAAGAAATGGATACTGCGACGGTAGCTACAAATGCTATTGCAACCATTGTTATGAATTCTTTGGAAATGATTCAAAAATTAGATGGAGTATTATCAAATGAATTGAGCACTTTTAAATTAATGGTTATTAGAGAAAATGATTATTCTAAATATAGCAATGGAGAAAAATCATATACGCAATATATTGTAAATTTGGTTAAGGCTATTAGCGGAATATGCAAAGTTAATGTTTTAACTGAAGAAGGTGAAGTCAATGAGGAATTTAAAAAAGCTGTGCAGGTAGCAAAAGATTTAAGCAAAGAAATTCAAAGCTTATAAGAGGTAGTTTTACCTCTTAAATTTGGGAGAATAAAATGAATAAGAAATTATTATTTGATGAATTAATTGATCAACTAGGCACACAAAGCTTAGCAAGACTCGATTTAAATATCTTTGATTTAAATTCTTATGGAGCAATGGTGGAGAGTGCAAAACACACTACAAATACACAAAAAACCATAAAGCAACATGGCGATAATCCAAATGGTTTTGGGCAGTCTTTTGAAACCTTAGAAGTGGGAAAAGAAAATATTAAAAACACTTATTATAAAACAGGAGAAAGAAGCTTTACTACAGATGAACTAGCTGATATTAAAGCGGTTTATAATAATGAAGAAATTGGTGGTAAATATAGCCAAGAAAGAAAAGAAAATATTTTAGCAAATTATAGTTCAGAAGAAATAAAGGCAATAGCAAAAAATGAAAAATTAATGAAATATGCCACCACAAATCACAATTTAGTTGATGTTGTTATGATTGATAAAAATGGCAATATTACCACAGAGCAACTAAAAGCTGTAAATGATAATATATTTAGCAACAAATATAATAGGTATTTTGAAGGAGTAGATAGCGTAAGAGTGGATGAAAATGCCTATAATAACGCTAAAGAAAAATTAGAACAAGCAAAGCTAAATTTTGAAAAACATCCCTCAGAAAAAAATAAAGAAACCTTAAAAGAATATGAAGAAAAATTTAGCAAACTTAAAATGGGTTCTAATAAAGAAGAAGCAGGATATGTAAAAGGCGATAAGAAAGATAAAAATCATACACATACCAACGAGCCTATGAAAAATGCTTTAAAAAATCAAGCCAAAGAAACATTGAATAATATCCATCAAACAGGAATAAGTGATGCGGCAAGTGTTGTGCTTAGCACTTTTGCAAGTGGTGTTTTATGGGAAATTAAAGAT
This sequence comes from Campylobacter sp. CCS1377, assembly GCF_040008265.1. Lineage (NCBI taxonomy): Bacteria > Pseudomonadati > Campylobacterota > Epsilonproteobacteria > Campylobacterales > Campylobacteraceae > Campylobacter > Campylobacter aecornae. Next base: position 1,676,123 of record NZ_CP155620.1, on the reverse strand, counting down.
GAATTTTTAGATAATAATTCACAAGATTTTAGCACTAGAATTAAAAGGATAATCACTGAAGTGATTAAAAAAGGTTCAGATTCTTATGCAAGAGGTGCAAGTTTTGGGATGATTGATGGTTTAGTAACTATAATATCGCAATTTTTTAAAAAGATAGGCGGGCAATTAAAATATCTTTGGACCAATATTAGAAATGCAGCAAAATCAATATGGAATGAGATTTATTCTTATATAACTGGAAAAATCACAAACTACGCAGAACTTATCAAAACCATTCTTAAATCTTTATTTTCAGCAGTTATGACTGTATTTGCAGTTGCATTAGAAGCAGAAATCTCAAATAAGCTAAAGCTAATTTTAGGTGAAACCATAGCGGGTATTTTGTCAATTGGAATTTCAATATTTGTTTGCTCTGTAGCTGTTATTTTGTTTTCAAAAACTATAGATTTGACTATCAATGCATTTTTTGGAATTTGTGCTGCAGCTAATATGGCTAAACAAAGAAGAGAAGAAATCGAAAGAGTATATGATGTAATTATGCCTAAAATGATGGAAAATCTTGATAATTTGGAAAAATATATCGCAGATTATACGATAAATTTGCAAAATATGGGCGAAACGAGTTTCAATGAGCTACAAAATGCTTTAAATAAAGAAAATTATGATAAAGCAAATCAAAGCATTATAAAATTAGCTAGTGTATATGGTGTCAATGATTTATTTGTAACAAGAGAAGAATTTGATAATTTTATGGCGAGCGACGAATCGTTTAAAATATAAACAAAGATAATATATGGCACACGATAAACTTGCAGTGCGTTTAGCACAAATTTTAATGCGTTTTAATGATGGAGGAAGCTTTAGTTTAGAAGAGTTAGCAAGTGAGTTTAATGTGGACATTAGAACCATACAAAGAGATTTAAACCAAAGGCTTTCCTTTATGCCTATTAAAAAAGAAAATGGAAGGTATTTTTTAGAATCTTTTGCACTCGGCAAGCTTAGTTTTAAAGATATACAAAATTTTGCTATGCTAAGTGGCATTAGAGAGCTTTATCCTAAGCTTGATGAACGCTTTGTAACGGATTTGCTAAGTTCTAAGATAAATGGCATTTTTATGGTAAAAAATGATGGTTTTGAAAAGATTGATTATGAAAGTTTTGAAAAAATCAGCGTGGCTATTTTAAAAAATTTTATAATCACTTTTACTTATAAAGAGAAGCAAAGGGAGGTTAAGCCCTATAAACTTATAAACTATCAAGGAATTTGGTATTTAATAGCTGATGAAAACAATAAATTAAAACATTTTAGTGTAAGCAAAATTAAAGATTTATCCACTACTTCAAAAAGCTTTATTCTAAAAAAAGAATTTATAAATCAAATTTTAAATGATAAAAATATCTGGCTAGATGATAGCAAAGAAGCCATTATAAGGCTTAGCAAAAGTGCCAAGGAGTATTTTTTTAGAAAAAATATTTTGCACAATTTTGAATTTATCGATGAAGATGAGCAAAGTTATACTTTAAAAGTGTATTTTTCCTATGATGATGAACTCTTAAATGTGGTAAAACAATGGATACCTTATATAAGAATTCTAAAACCGATAAATTTAAAATCAAAACTTGAAATGATTTTAAAAGATTATTTGCAAAATTAATTTTTCATAAATTCAAAGATTTTTTGGTATAATCTTGGCTTTGTATTTTTTATGAAAGGAGAAAATTTGGCTAAAGACGATGTTATTGAAATAGATGGCACCGTTGTTGAGGCTTTGCCTAATGCAACTTTTAAGGTGGAACTTGATAACAAGCATGTGATTTTGTGCCATATTGCAGGTAAAATGCGTATGCATTATATTAGAATAATGCCAGGTGATAAAGTGAAGGTGGAGCTTACACCTTACAGCTTAGATAAGGGACGCATTACTTTTAGATATAAATAATCTAAGTTATTTAAAAGTTTTTTTTAGATAAAATTAGCGTTTTTGCGACAAAATGTATCGAACTATATGAAGAGGTATTTTTAAAATTCACCACTTATTTTAAAAATAGTTGGTTATTCATAAAACCTGATGCAGTCGTAAATCAAGTGGAATTTATTTTAAGGAGAACTCATGAAAGTGAGACCATCGGTTAAAAAGATGTGCGACAAGTGCAAAGTAGTTCGCCGTAAAGGCGTAGTTCGCATTATTTGCGAAAATCCAAAACATAAACAAAGACAAGGATAAACATGGCTCGTATTGCAGGTGTGGATTTACCAAAGAAAAAAAGAATTGAATATGGACTCACCTATATCTATGGTATAGGACTTTTTACTTCAAGAAAAATCTTAGACAAAACAGGCATTTCTTATGATAAAAGAGTGCATGAGTTAAGCGAAGATGAAGCAGCAGCTATCAGAAAAGAAATCCAAGAAAACTATATGGTTGAAGGGGATTTAAGAAAGCAAGTTGCTATGGATATCAAAGCACTTATGGATTTAGGAAGCTTTAGAGGCTTAAGACACAGAAAAGGCTTACCAGTTCGCGGACAAAAAACAAAAACAAACGCAAGAACTAGAAAAGGTAAGAGAAAAACTGTTGGTGCAAAATCATAAGGATAAGAAATGGCAAAAAGAAAAATTGTAAAGAAAAAAGTAGTTAAAAAAAATATAGCAAAGGGTATTGTTTATATTAGTGCGACTTTTAACAATACCATGGTAACAGTTACAGATGAAATGGGAAATGCTATCGCTTGGAGTAGTGCAGGTGGTTTAGGATTTAAAGGTTCTAAAAAATCAACTCCTTATGCAGCACAACAAGCAGTAGAAGATGCTTTAAATAAAGCAAAAGAACACGGAATTAAAGAAGTAGGCATTAAAGTGCAAGGACCAGGAAGCGGCAGAGAAACCGCTGTAAAAAGCGTAGGTGCTATGGAAGGAATCAAAGTAACTTTCTTGAAAGATATTACTCCATTAGCTCATAATGGTTGCAGACCGCCTAAGCGTCGTCGTGTCTAAGAAAAGATAAAAATTAGGAGAATTAATTATGGCAAGATATAGAGGACCAGTAGAAAAATTAGAAAGACGCTTTGGTGTTAGCTTGGCATTAAAAGGAGAAAGAAGGCTAGCAGGAAAAAGCGCACTTGACAAACGCCCTTATGCACCAGGACAACACGGAGCAAGAAAAGGTAAAATCAGTGAGTATGGACTTCAATTAAGAGAAAAACAAAAAGCTAAATTTATGTATGGCGTGAGCGAAAAACAATTTAGAAGACTTTTTGCAGAAGCTGCTAGAAAAGATGGAAATACAGGGGTTTTACTCATCCAACTTTTAGAGCAAAGACTTGATAATGTAGTTTATAGAATGGGCTTTGCTACTACTCGTCGTTTTGCAAGACAACTTGTAACTCATGGACACATTTTAGTTAATGGAAAAAGAGTGGATATCCCTAGCTTTAGAGTAGAAGCTGGTGCGAAAATTGAAGTGATAGAAAAAAGCAAAAATAATCCTCAAATTACAAGAGCAATCGAACTTACTGCGCAAACTGGAATCGTTGCTTGGGTAGATGTGGAAAAAGATAAAAGATTTGGAATTTTCACCAGAAAACCTGAAAGAGAAGAAGTTGTCATTCCAGTAGAGGAAAGATTTATCGTTGAGCTTTATTCTAAATAATAAAGGAGTTGAATATGAGATATATTACAACATCTGCTTATACACCAACAGAATTTACTATAGAAAATATCAGCGATAATGTGGCCAAGATTAGTGCTTGGCCTTTTGAAATTGGCTATGGCATTACTTTAGCCCATCCACTTCGTCGCTTACTTTATACTAGTACCATAGGTTATGCGCCAACAGCGGTGCATATTGATGGTGTGACTCATGAATTTGATAGTATGCGTGGTATGCTTGAAGATGTGGCTCTTTTTATTATTAATCTTAAAAAACTTCGTTTTAAATTAAAAAACGATTCTGAAAAAGAAACAATAGAGTTTCATTTTAAAGGACCAAAAGAAATTTATGGCAAAGATCTGCAAAATGAGCTTGTTGAAGTTGTAAATGCTGATAGTTATCTCGCGACTATTAATGAAGATGCTGATTTAAAATTCACTGTAATTGTAGAAAAAGGTATAGGCTATGTTCCAAGTGAAGAAATTAGAAATACTTTGACTGATGCTAATTTCATTGCTTTAGATGCTTTTTTTACTCCAGTTAGAGAAGCTGTGTATGATCTTGAAAAGGTATTGTTTGAAGATAATCCAGATTATGAAAAAGTGGTTTTTACCATTACAACTGATGGACAAATTACACCTAATAAAGCTTTTGAACATGCTTTAGAGGCAATGTATAAGCAATTATCGGTATTTGATAAAATCACCAATATACACAATGTTTTAAAAAGTCAAGCTTCAAATAATGACATTGAGAATGCGAAATTATTGCAAAATATTACGGATTTAAATTTAAGTGCAAGAAGTTTTAATTGTCTTGAAAAAGCAGGAATTGTTTATATAGGCGAACTTGCTTTGATGAGTGTAAATGAGCTTGCTGGACTTAAAAATTTAGGCAAAAAATCTTTAGATGAAATTAAAAGCATTATGGAAAGCATAGGTTTTCCTGTGGGGACTTCTAAACTTAGCGATAATAAAGATTTGCTTAAGAAAAAAATTGATGAATTAAAAGCACAAAACGAAGGATAAAGAATGAGACATAAACACGGATATAGAAAACTTGGTAGAACTTCATCTCATCGTGCTGCCTTGTTAAAAAATTTAACTATAGCTTTAGTTAATAGCGGTAAAATCGAAACAACTTTACCAAAAGCTAAAGAATTAAGAGGCTATGTAGAAAGATTAATTACTAGAGCAAGACTTGGAGACTTTAACGCGCATAGGGCAGTTTTTGCTTCTTTGCAAGATAAAAATGCAACGAACAAGCTTGTTACAGAAATAGCTCCAAAATTTAAAGAAAGAAATGGTGGTTATACAAGAATCATCAAAACAAGAATTCGCCGTGGCGACGCAGCCGAAATGGCTTTTATTGAATTTGTAGCTTAATTAATCCTAGCAAAGAGCTAGGATTTTCTTTCTTCTTTCAAATATACTTATATTATTTATGCAAAGCTGGACTTAAAAATGAAAATTATTTTTGTTGCACTGTTTTTTCTGAGCGCTTTATTTGGATCAGATATGGAAAAAGCTTTATTTGACGCTGTTTATAATAATGACATAAAACGATTGGAACAACTCATCAAACAAGGTGTAAATATTAATATCCAAAATCAGAAAAAACAAAGTCTTATCATGGTTGCAACATATAATAACAATATTAAAATGGTTGAAATGCTTTTTAAAAACGGTGCTGATGTGAATCTTCAAGATGATTATAAAAATACTCCGTTTTTATATGCTGGAGCAAATGGGCAGCTTGAAATTTTAAAAATCATTTATACAAAAGCAGACGCTATAAAACCATTAAATCGTTACGGTGGAAATGCCTTGATACCTGCTTGTGAAAAAGGACATGTTGAAGTTGTTGAATTTTTGCTTAAAAATACTAGCGTAGAAGTAAATCATATCAATAATCTTGGTTGGACAGCACTTTTGGAAGTGGTTATTTTGGGCGATGATACGCCAGAATATGCCAAAATTGTTAAAATTCTTGTAGAAAATGGTGCAGATATTTATATCAAAGATCACAAAGGAAAAGATGCTTTGTATTATGCCAAAAAGAACAAAATGTTTAAAATACTAAAGGTTTTAGAAAACCCATAATCACACAGTGGGTATTAAAATTTCAATTTTGTTTTGAAAAATAAATACTAAAAGTTATTTTAAGAAATTAAATTCGTGTAATTTTAAAAACTCTTGCTTAAAATTCAAATACTTATGATAATATAATTTTTTATTTTATTAGCAAGGAACAAATATGCAAGAAAATTCTCGTTTGCGTCTTGCCATACAAAAATCAGGCAGACTTTCAAAAGAATCTATAGAACTTTTAAACAAATGCGGGATTAAAATGCATATTCATGAGCAAAGTCTTATAGCTTTTGCGACTAATCTACCCATAGACATTTTACGCGTTAGAGATGATGATATACCAGGACTTGTTTTTGACGGTGTTGTCGATCTTGGTATCATAGGGGAAAATGTTTTAGAAGAAAATGAGTTGGAGCGAAAAAGCTTAGGCGAAGAAATAAATTATAAGCTTTTGACAAAGCTTGATTTTGGTTATTGTAGGCTTTCACTTGCCTTGCCACAAGAGAAAAAATTTGATAGTTTAAAAGATTTTGAAAATTTAAGAATCGCCACTTCTTATCCACAGCTTTTAAAACGCTTTATGAAAGAAAATAATATTAATTATAAAAATTGTATGCTTACAGGCTCTGTGGAAGTTGCGCCAAGGGCAAATTTAGCTGATGTGATTTGTGATTTAGTCTCAAGCGGTGCGACTTTACAAGCTAATAATCTTAAAGAAGTTAAAGTCATTTACGAATCTCGTGCATGTTTGATACAAAGATCTAGTGCTTTAAGCGATGAAAAACAAGCCTTAGTGGATAAGATTATGCTTAGAGTTGCAGGAGTAATGCAAGCAAGAGAAAGCAAATACATTATGCTACACGCTCCAAAAGAAAAACTTGATAAAATCAAAGCTTTGTTACCAGGCGTAGAAAAACCAACCATTTTACCTTTAGCACATGATGAAAAAAATGTGGCTTTGCATATGGTAAGTAAAGAAAATCTTTTTTGGGAAACCATGGAAGCCTTAAAAGAGGAAGGTGCGAGTTCGATTTTAGTTTTACCAATAGAAAAAATGTTAAAGTGAGAAAAAAATGCAAATAATAAATTTTAATGAATTAAATGAAGTCCAAAAACAAGAAGTTTTAAAACGCCCTGCAATAGCAGCAAAAGATGAAATTTCGAAAATTGTAAGTTCTATCATCGAAGAAGTAAGAGAAAAAGGCGATGAAGCCTTGATAGAGCAAGCTTTAAAATTTGATAAAACTCAAATTTCAAGCATAAAAATAAGCGAAGAAGAACTAGAAATTGCAAGTACTCGTTTAAGCAAGGATCTAAAAGATGCTATTTTGGTGGCCTATGAAAATATTAAAAAATTCCACGAAGCGCAAATTCCACAAGAAATCTCCGTTGAAACCACTAAAGGTGTTAAATGCGAAGTTTTAACGCGCCCTATCGAAAAAGTAGGACTTTATATACCAGGGGGCTTAGCACCTTTATTTTCAACCGTTTTAATGTTAGCAATTCCAGCTAAAATTGCAAAATGCGAAAAAGTAGTTTTAGCAAGTCCGGCTAAAATAAGTGATGCGACACTTTTTTGTGCCAAGCTTTGTGGTGTAGATGAAATTTATCAAATGGGCGGTGCAGGAGCCATAGCAGCACTTGCTTATGGGACAAAAAGTGTTTTAAAAGTAGATAAAATTTTTGGACCAGGAAATGCCTTTGTAACCGAAGCAAAACGCCAAGTAAGTAGTGATTTATCAGGAGCAGCCATTGATATGCAAGCAGGACCTAGTGAAGTTTTAGTTATCGCGGATGAAAAGGCTAATGCGAAATTTGTGGCTAGTGATTTGCTTTCACAAGCTGAACATGGAGCAGATTCTCAAGTGATTTTAGTGTGCTTAAGCAATGAATTTGCACAAAAGGTAAGCGATGAAGTAAGCTTACAGCTTGAAAACTTACCAAGAAAAGAACTAGCAAGTAAAAGCATAGCAAATTCAAGAATTATCATTGCAAAAGATTTAAATCAAGCTTTAGAAATTTCAAATCTTTACGCACCGGAGCATTTAATCATACAAACACAAAATCCACGCGAGCTTTTAAGTAAAGTCAAACACGCAGGATCAGTGTTTTTAGGCGAATTAAGCCCAGAATCCATGGGAGATTATGCAAGCGGGACCAATCATGTTTTGCCAACTTATGGGCTTACAAAAACGCATTCTAGTTTAGGTTTGGCAGATTTTAGTAAAAGAATGAGCGTGCAAGAGCTTAGCAAAGAAGGCTTTTTAAATTTAGGAAAAAGTGTTGAAATTTTAGCTACGAACGAGCATTTAGACGCACATAAAAACGCTGTTTTGTTTCGCTTAGAAAGTTTAAAATGAGTGAAAAAATCCTTTTTATCGATAGAGATGGCACGATCATAGAAGAGCCAAAAAGCGATTTTCAAATCGATAGTCTTGAAAAACTTCGCTTTGAAAAAGATGCTATTCCTGTGCTTTTAAAACTTAAAAATTTTGGTTTTAAATTTGTGCTTGTTTCAAATCAAGACGGCCTTGGAACACAAAGTTTTCCTAAGGAGAGTTTTGAAATAGCACATCAAAAAATGCTAGATATTTTGCAAAGTTGTGAAATTGTGTTTAAAGATATTTTCATTTGTCCGCATTTTGAAAATGAAAATTGCGAGTGCAGAAAGCCAAAAACCGCAATGCTTGATGATTATATTAAGCATAATTTATATGATAAAGAACAAAGTTTTGTCATAGGTGATCGTGATACTGATATGATCTTAGCTTCAAATTTGGGTATTTGTGGTTTAAAATATGGCGATTTGAGTTGGAAAGAAATAGAGCAAGAGATTTTAAATTCTTTTCGCACTGCAAGCACTTCACGTGTCACTAAAGAAACAAATATCAGCGTTAAAGTGTGTTTAAATGGTGGCAAAATAGCTATTGATACAGGAGTGCCATTTTTTGATCATATGCTTGAACAAATCGCAGTGCATGGTGGGATAGGACTTGAAATTTCTTGCAAGGGCGATTTGGAGATTGATGAGCACCACAGCGTTGAAGATGTAGCTTTAGCCTTAGGAAGTGCCATAAAAAAAGCCTTAGGTGATAAAATAGGCATAGCAAGATATGGTTTTGTTTTACCTATGGATGAGTGTTTGGCAAGTTGTGCGATGGATTTTTGCAACCGCCCACATTTAGTCTATAAAGCTAAATTTAAAAAAGAAAAATTAGGCGAGTTAAGCACAGAAATGATAGAACACTTCTTTTATTCACTAAGCTACTCCATGGGAGTAAGTTTGCATTTAAAAGTCAAAGGTAAAAACGATCATCATAAAGCCGAAGGACTTTTCAAAGCCTTTGCAAAAGCCTTGAAAATGGCAGTAAAAATAGAAAGCGAAAATTTAGCCAGCTCTAAAGGGGTGATATGAAAGTTGCTGATATTTTTTGTGGAGCTGGTGGTCTTAGCTATGGTTTTTCAACAAACTCTTTTTTTGATATGGTTTTCGCAAACGATATTGATAAAGATACGATAAAAAGCTATGCTTTAAATCATCCAAATACAAAAATTTATCATAAAAATATTAGCAAACTTAGCGAAGCAGAAATGTTGAATTTTGGCAAGATAGATCTGCTTTTGGGTGGTCCTCCTTGTCAAAGCTATTCTACTTTAGGCAAAAGAAAAATGGACGAACGAGCAAATTTATTTCAAGAATATCTAAGAGTGTTAAAAATACTTCAGCCAAAAATTTTTATTTTTGAAAATGTAACAGGCTTGCTTTCAATGCAAAAAGGGAAATTATTTGAATATATTTGCTCTCAATTTAAAAATTTAAATTATGTTATTAATTATAGTGTTTTAAATGCAGCTTTTTATGGAGTGCCCCAGATTAGAGAAAGATTGATTGTTGTTGGCATTAGGAAAGATGTGCATTATGGAAGTTTCATTTTTCCGCAAAAAACACATGATAATTTTGTAAGTCTAAAAGAAGCTTTAGATGATTTGCCTTTTATTCAAAGCGGAGAAAATGGAAACAATAAAGGCTATAGATTTGATCCTAATAATACTTTTTTGTCCTTTGTGCGAAAAAGTGAAATTTTAAAAGAACATTCTAGTCCAAAAAACAATATAAATCTCATTAAAATAATGCAAACTCTTAAAGATGGTGAAGGTAAAGATTCTTTGCCTTTGGAATTGCAACCAAAGTCAGGCTACTGCAATACTTATGCAAAAATGTGGTGGAATAAGCCAGCCCCAACCATAACTAGGAATTTTGCAACACCTAGTAGTTCAAGATGTATTCATCCTAGAGATTCTAGAGCCTTAAGCATTAGAGAAGGAGTAAGACTTCAAAGTTTTCCAGATGATTATATTTTTTATGGTAGCGATACTAGTAAAAAATTACAAATTGGAAACGCGGTTCCGCCACTTCTTAGTATAGCGTTAGCTAATGCTGTAAAAAACTATATTTTGCAAGGAAGATTAAATGTTTCATAAGGATGATTTTAAAAATTATAGACATATATTAGGTTTTGAATCTCAGCAAAAGTTTAAAGATTTTTTAAGTGCAAAGGATATAAAAGCTGAAATTGACTTTTGTTATATTGAAAAATTAAATCATAGATTATCAGAAATTTTTACAAAAATAAACAAAAACTATTATGATCCTTGTGATATAGAATTATTTTTGCAAAATTATTTATTTAATACTTACAATACGCTTAAAAATAATAATATTTTAAATAATTTAAATAATCAAGGAAGACGCAAAGAGGAAGTTTATTTTAGCTGGATGAGAGGATATTTAGTTTGTGAATATTTTAAAAAAGCAATAAGTGAAATTTTTGATATTTCTAAAGATGAAATTAAAAATATAGGCGATGATGATTTTCACTCTTTAGATACTTTTAGAAGAACACCTAGAGCAGATTTAGAAATTGATGATTATAGGCTTGAAATACAAAGTGGTTTTCAAGGTATTAATGATATTAAAGAGCATAAAGTTAGAGAAGCAAAAAATATATTCAATGATAAAAATAAAAACGCTAGTAATTCATTTTGATTTATTTAACAGGCAAGTTGCTTTTGTAGATATTTCTAACATTCAAGATAATGATTTAAACTGGATTACTAGACAGCAAATGGAAGGGCAAAGTGTGTTTAATATTGATTCTAATTATTTTCAATGGCTATTTTTAAATAAGCCTTTAAGATTTAAGGATTTATCACTATGAAACTAGTTATCATTGATACGGCTTGTGCGAATTTAGCTTCACTTAAATTTTGCCTTGATAGATTAGGATTTGAGGCTAAAATCAGCAGAGATTTGAAAGATTTGGAAAATGCGGATAAGCTTTTTTTACCAGGGGTTGGTACCGCAGCAAAGGCAATGAGTAATTTAGAAAGTTTTAATTTAATAGACTTTTTAAAAAATACCAAAAAACCCTTACTTGGTATTTGCTTAGGAATGCAAATTTTGGGAGATTTTTCCGAAGAGCTCGATCAAAAAACTTTAGGAATTATGCCTTTTAAAACACAAAAATTTGATTTGCTAAAAGAATACTCTTTGCCACACATGGGTTGGAATGAAGTTTCAAGCACGCACCCGCTTTTTAAAGGCTTAAATGGGGCTTATTTTTACTTCGTGCATAGTTACTGCATAGCATTAAATGATTACACTATCGCATCAAGCGAGTATGGAGTGAAATTTAGTGCGTCTTTAGCAAAAGACAATTTTTATGGCGTGCAATTTCACCCTGAAAGAAGCGGTGAAGCGGGCGAAGAGTTGATTTTAAATTTCATTAAGGATATGACATGTTAATCCCCGCACTTGATTTAATTGACGGAGAAGTGGTACGTCTTGTAAAAGGCGATTATGAGCAAAAAAAAGTTTATAAATACGATCCTTTGGAGAAATTTAGAGAATACGAAAAAGCAGGAGCGACTTGGCTTCATTTGGTGGATTTAAGCGGAGCAAAGGATACGAGCAAAAGACAACTTGCTTTGATAGAAAAGTTAGCCAGCAAAGTAAGTGTGAATTTGCAAGTAGGTGGTGGAATTCGTACTAAAGCTGAGATAAAAGCTTTGCTTGAAAGTGGAGTAAAACGCGTGGTAATTGGATCTTTAGCGATTACAAACCCCGTGCTTTGCGAGGAAATTTTATCAAGTTTTGGAAGCGAAGCCATCGTTTTGGCTTTGGATACGATTTTAAAAGATGAGTATAAAATAGTCATTAACGCTTGGCAAGATACTAGCGATAAAAGTCTTTTAGAAGTTTTAGAATTTTATAGTGCTAAAGGCTTAAAACATATACTTTGTACTGATATTTCAAAAGATGGCACTATGCAAGGAGCAAATGTCTTACTTTATAAATTTATCTACGAAAAATTCCCACAAATTCATATACAAGCAAGCGGTGGTGTGGCGAGTTTAGAAGATCTTAAAAAACTAAAGGGCATTTGTAGCGGTGTAATTGTCGGAAAAGCTTTGCTGGACGGAGTTTTTAGCGTAGAAGAAGGGATAAAATGTCTAGCAAATTAACTTATAAAGAATTGATTATAGAAGTTTTAAAACAAGCCAAAAAGCCTTTAAGTGTGAGTGAAATTTGGCAAATTGCTCTTGAAAAAGGTTTGGATAAAAAACTTAGTAGTATAGGGCAAACACCTACTCAAACACTTTGGAATAGACTACTTACGGATAAAATTGATTTTATCAAATCTTCCATAAAACCGACAACTTTTTGGTTAAAGGAAAGAGAAAAAGAACTTTTAAAACTTGGAAATAAAAATGAAATTATCATCGAAAAACAAGAAAAAAACAATTTTCACGAAAGAGATTTGCACCCATTATTAGTAAAATTCTTATATGAAAACGCAGATTTTAATTTAAATTGTAAAACCATTTATCACGAGCAAAGTAAAAAGGGTAAAAGTGGCGCAGATAAATGGAATTATCCTGATATTGTGGGAGTTTATTTTCCTTATGATGATTATGAAAAAGAAACCATAACGCTTTTAGAAAATATCAAACAAAATAGCTATAAACTTTTTTCTTTCGAGCTTAAAATCACTTTGAATTTTTCGAATTTAAAAGAAAGCTATTTTCAAGCTGTGAGTAATTCTAGCTGGGCAAATGAAGGTTATTTGGTGGTTTTAAAAGAAATTGATAGTGAAGTTTTAAGCGAGTTAAGACGCTTAAATCAAAGCTTTGGCATAGGAGTGATAAAGCTTGAAAAAGATATTTTTAATTCTTCGATTTTGCTTAGTGCGAAAGAAAGAGAACTTGACATACAAACTTTAAATATGCTGATTAATAAAAATCCAAATTTTAAAGAATTTATAGATGATATAAATAAGCAAATCAAACTAGGCAGTGAAGCTAAAGTTCAAGCTAAATTTGACAAGATTAAAAGCGATGAAGAAATGCAAAAATATCTCAAAGAGAAAGGTATTTGAAAAGACAAAATGCTTACAAAACGTATAATTGCATGTTTGGATGTAAAAGATGGCAGGGTAGTAAAAGGGACGCAGTTTAAAAACCATAAAGATATGGGAGATATCATAGAGCTTGCAAAGCGTTATTCGCAAAATGGTATCGATGAGCTTGTATTTTATGATATAGCTGCAAGTGCTAGAAAAGAACGCATTTCAAGAAATTGGGTAAGCGAAGTGGCTAAAAATATCAACATTCCTTTTTGTGTCGCAGGAGGCATTAAAAGCGAAGAAGATGCAGCCGAGCTTTTAGCTAATGGAGCGGATAAAATTTCTATCAATTCCCCTGCGTTAAATGATCCAAGCTTAATCACACGCCTTGCAAAAAACTTTGGTGTGCAGTGTGTTGTGGTTGGCATTGATAGCTTTAAAGATGAAAATGGCAATTTAAAGGTATTTAAATACACAGGCGATGAAAAGACAAGCACGCATAGTGGAAAAAGCACGATAGAGTGGGTTAAAGAAGTCCAAAATTTAGGTGCTGGAGAGATCGTGCTAAATATGATGAATCAAGACGGCGTTAAAAATGGCTATGATTTAGAGCAATTAGCCTTAGTAAAGCAAGAATGTAAAGTGCCTTTGATAGCAAGTGGCGGGGCTGGAAATATGGAGCATTTTTTAGAAGCTTTTGAAGTAGGTGTTGATGGAGCTTTAGCCGCTTCTGTTTTTCATCAAAAAATCATTGATATTAAAGAATTAAAACAATACTTAAAAACTAAAGGTATAAGTGTAAGGATATAAAATGCAAAATTATGAAAATTTAAATGAAAAAATCAATTGGCAAAAGGTAGATGGACTTATACCTGCCATAATACAAGATGCAAAAACTTGCGAAGTTTTAATGCTAGGATTTATGGATCAAAAAGCTTTAGAAAAAAGCTTAGAAATCAAAAAAGTCGTGTTTTTTTCACGCACTAAAAATCGCCTTTGGATGAAGGGCGAAGAAAGTGGAAATTTTTTAAATATAGTAGATTTAAGCCTTGATTGTGACAATGATACGCTTTTGATTTTAGCAAATCCCATGGGTCCAACTTGCCACACAGGAGATATTTCTTGTTTTGAAAAGCTTTCTAAAAATGCAGATTTTGTCTTTTTAGCAAGACTTGAGAAGCTTATTAATTCACGCAAAAATGCTGATGAAAGCACTTCTTACACTGCAAAACTTTTTAAAAGTGGCACCAAACGCATCGCACAAAAAGTCGGCGAAGAAGGTGTAGAAACTGCACTAGCGGCGACGATTAAAGATAAAGATGAGCTAATTTGCGAAGCGGCTGATTTAATGTATCATTTAAGCGTTTTGTTGGCGGATGCGGATTTAAGTTTTTCAGATGTGATTGCTAAGCTTAAAGAAAGACATAAAGAATAGTTTGAAAAAGATTATCTTAGGTTTTTTAATCTTTTTTGTTTATCCTGCTTTGATGATGCTTTTAATTTTAATACATAGAAAATACATTTCCGAAGTGCCTATGCTTAGTCCTCATACAAGCGTGGAAATTTTTAAACGCATAAGTATTTATTATTTTTATCTTTTGGTGATTCATACCCCTTTATTTTTAGTTTTGGTGTGGAAAAAAGTTATTTCAAAGATAGAAAGTTTAGATTTTATAAATACTTTTTACTTTGGGATTGCTTTTAGTCTTTGTGTATTTTTCTTGCTTACCTTGCCTTTAGATGGGCATTTAGCCTTAGTGCCTTTGCTATGTGTGTTGTTTAGTTTTGTCTTTGTTTTTAAATTTATTTATTTTTGTTTTAAGCAAATTTCTCATTTTACTTGGAAAAAACTTATTTTTATAATAACTACATTACTAGGTATTTGTGCAGGTTTGGCTTATATCTTTTTTTGCCTTTATTATCAACTTTATATTTTTGATAATTACGATTTTTTAGGTAAATTCTATAATATCCCTGCTCATAAAAGACCTTTGAATTTTATATTTTGAGCAGTATTTTAATTTTTTGTTTGATTTATATTAAATTTAAAAATAAAATAAGATTAAATTATGATAAAGTCTTTATTTAGATTGATTTTCAAAGGTTTAAAATGGAAAATTCACAAGAAATTTTACTTCAAAAGAAGATAAAAGAAAATCGTTTTAAAGCTATAGCGAGTATTGTTTGTGGCTTTTTAGGTATCATTCCTTATATTGGAGCTTTATTTTCTCTTGCGAGTTTGATTTTATTTTTTATTGTGCTTTATGATTTAAAAATCTATGGCGGTGCTAAAAAACTATTCATCAATTTCTTTATTGCGTTAGGAATTTTGATTTTTGGTAGTGTTATTGCTGTATTTATGATTTTAGAACCTCGCATTGGTTATAGTCGGTTTTATTTTAATGGGGATAATATCTTTTTAGGCATTGCTGTTTTTTTAATATTGTATGTCCTAATTATAGCTTTAATTTTTCCTTTTTTTAAGGTCTTTTATTATGAAATCGCTAGAGTAACTAAACAAAAGTATTTTATCAATGTTTTTTGGGCTTATTTTATAGGGATTTGCACTTTGCCTTTATTTAGTTTAGGTGCTATAGGAATATTAATAGGTGATATTTTAAAGCTTGTAGCGTGGATAGAATTTAAAGAATTTGATAAGCAAGAATTTTCAAACGAAGAAGAAAATTTAAACAGACAAGAAATTTTAAATAAAGAAAAATTTGCACTCTCAACACAAAAAGTTATTTTCGATTTTGATTTAAAATGGATTAAAATCACAATGGCTTTATCTTTAATTTTAAGTGCAATTGCTTTTGGAATTATAAATTTTTGCCAAAAATGATATTGTTTCAACCTATGTATTTTGATCCTATGAATTATGAGCCTAACGCTCGTCAAGACTTGTTGCAAAATCTTTTCAGCATCCATCCTTTTTTATTTTATTCGGCGATAATTTTAGCCTTACTTAGTGTGTTTTTATTTTGCAAAAAGTTAAAAACTTATAAAGTATTTATTTATTTTCTTGTGTGGCAGGTTTTGGTTGTTCTTGGATCAAATTCGTATTCTATTTTAAAATTAATAATGAGTGAAAATATTTCTTTTGCGAATGATATTTTTGGGAAAATTATAAGTATAGCTTCCATTATTCTTGCCTTTTTCTTCTTTAGGGCCTTAGTTCAAGTTACGAAAGAAAAACTTTTTTATTTTGTTTTTGTATTTTTTGCTTGTAAGGAGATTACAATATTTGTAAAATGGATTGTTTTTAAGATAACGGGTTTAGAATCGCCAGTATCAATGATAGCAACTTATATTAATACTCCATTGATAATTATTTATTTGATTTTGTTTTTAATTACTTGGCTTAATTTAAAAGGGCAAAAAAGTGCAAAAATTAATCCTTAATAAAACAAATAATCTTGCTTAAGATTTTAATGATTTTATAGCTTATTGAAAAAATTAGAAAAAAGGGGCTTGATTTTTTTTTGATAACATTTTTTCAAATTTTTAAAAGGAGAAAAAATGGCTATTACTTTAGCGGTTTAAAAGGGAAGTTTTATATATGTTTATGATGGAAACAAACAATTGTATGTTAAACCTGCAGGGCAGCTAGTTGGTTTCACAAGCTCAAATGTTAGTATAAAAAATTCGAGTTTTATATACACTTACGATGAAAAAGGAAGTCAAATATCTGTAACTCCTGTTTAAACTTTATACCTTTTTCAAGGCATAAAAATAATATCCACTAAGCTTTCATTTTCTAAAATTTCACATTCTTTTGGTGCTATCATTAATGCAGCTTTATTGTTAAGATTATTTATAATCGCACTGGAGCCTTCTTTTTTGCCTTCTAAATTTGCCAAAATGCGTCCATTTTTAAATTCTACATTACAAGCGACAAATTCCAAATAAGGTGTTTTTTTCTTATAATTTCCTTGTAAAAAAGCCTTACAAACATAGTCTTTTGGCTGAAGTAGCCACGCATTTATTATTTCTCTTGCATAAAGATTAAACATCACCATAGCAGAGTAAGGAAACCCAGGTAGGGCGATGATGAATTTTTCATCTATTTTAGCGATTTTTATATGACGCCCTGGTTTTATATCTGCTTTATCAATGATGAGTTCGTATTCTTTAATAGCTTTTTTCAAAAAGTCAAAATCCCCCATAGAAACGCCACCCGTTGTAACCAAAATATCACAAGCTTTTAAAGCAGTTTTTATAGCCTTTGAAGTATCTTTTTCATCATCTTTTAAGAGAGCAAATATGCGAACATCGCAATTTAAATTTTTAGCTAAATTTGCTATGGCGATGTGATTAGAAGATCTAATTTGTGCAGGATTTTCCAAACTTTCGCCTAAATCTTTTATCTCACTTCCACTGCTTAAAACCCCAATTATAGGCTTTATAAACACGCTAATGTGAAAAAATCCAAGTTCGGCTAGGAGTGCAATTTCACTATAATTTAGCTTCGTGCCTTTTTTAAGTAAAATTTCACCCTTTTTGTAATTTTCGCCAATCTCTCTAACCGCAAAGCCTTTAGGAACTTTTTTTTCTATAAAAAGCGTATTATTTTCCACTCTTACATTTTCCACAGGCACCAAAGTATCGCTTCCTTCACTCATCAAAGAGCCTGTAAAAGTCTTTACACAAGTATTTGCTTCAAGCTTAAATTCGGGCATTTTTCCAGCAGGAGTTATACCCAAAATTTTTAAAGGCAGATCTTGATCTTCAAATTTAATAGCATAGCCATCCATTGCTGAAGTTGGCATACTAGGTTGGTTTTCACTCGCTTTTATATCATTTGCTAATATGCGTCCCAAACACTGCGTTAAAGCCACTTTTTCCACTCTTTCGTAAGGCTTTATGTGAGAATGCAAGATCTCTAAACTTTTTTCATAAGGCATTAGCATTTTTACTCCTTGATACCAATGTAAATTTGGATTTTATTTGCAGTATAAAAGTCAAAATCTGTTTCAAATTTTCTTTGCAAATTTGAATTTTTGAAAAATTTATAAATTTCTTGCCAAAGTTTTGGTGTGATGATTTCAGGTTTTCCAAAGTCTTCAAAAAGCATATATTTTCCTTCTTTTATAAGCACTTTTTCACCCTTTTCTTTTTCTTTCACACCCACGCAGACTTTGTACTCTAAATTTTCTAAGTCTAAAGTGTTTTTATAATCATAATACATGCTATAATTTTCACTTGGTGTGCCAAAAATTTGATGAAATTTCTTCCATAAAGGAATGATTTGTGAAGTTTTAACATCACTTTCAAATTTGGCATTTGTCAAAGTGCTCACACCAAAAATGCTAAATTGTTCTAACTCTTTTATCATTTTAAAAGCCCAGCACCGCAGAGTTTGCTTGATCTTTCTTTAGCGTAAATTCTTTGCTTATTTATCACATCGTATTTCCAAATGGGCGCACTTGCTTTAAAATCTTCCACAAATTCATTGATGAGTTTAAGCCCTAATTTTCTTTGTTTGCTTAAAATCCCTGCTAAATACGAACTTTCGTGAATTTTTACATCGCCAATTGAATGTGCAAAAAGCAAAATCACTCCATCATTTTCAACCCTTTTTTGCCACTCTTTAAACCAATTTTTTAAAAGCGGCTCATAAATATCAAAACTCAAAGCTTCAATGCCATTTTCTTCACGCACTATGCCACAAAAAGTAAGCAAAGCACCACAATTTTTATTTTTTGCAAATTCATACCATTTTGTATAAATTTGTGGGATTTCTAAAGCCCCATTTACAAGTATAAATTCACTCATTTTAGCCCCCACAAACCGGTGGTAAAAGTGCTATTTTATCGCCATCTTTTAAAGGGGTATTTTCATCAAAAATGATTGTTTCGTTTAAAGATACGGCGCAAAGTTCTAGCCATTCTTTTAAGCTTTCATCTTGTTTTAAAATTTCTTTTAATTCTTTTAAATTATTGATATTTAATTCTAGTTTGGGTTTGTTTATAGGACCTAAAAATTCAACACTAACCATAATTTCTCCAAAATTTTAAAAGTTTGAGTATAGCATTAAATTTTTTAGATTTTGTTTTAAAAAAATAGGATAGATGAAAATCTTAAAGAAATAAAAAATTTACATAAAAATAAATTTTAAAAATCAAAACAATTAAAAAACCACAAAAAAACAAAATCACTTCTTTTATGGTAGAGGAATTCTCAAAGAAAAAAGAGTTTTAATAAAATCTTTAAAATCTTTTGTAAAAAAGTAAAGTGATTGAATTTCACTTTACTTGGTTAAAATAAACTTAGCTAAGTAAAACAAAATAGATTCATTTTACTGAGCTTTAAATCCTTAGAATCTATATTTAAACCCAACTTGCCCACTCACATAGGTTTCGTTTTTGCTATCTACTTTGCCTGCTAAGATTTGCTTAGCACCAATACCTGCATTAAGACTGAATTTCTCATTAATATCTACATTACCGCCTACGATGATTTGTCCATAAGTTTTTTTCTTATCATTAGCTTTTACATTGCTAAAGAAAGCATTGCCAATAGATAAATTTGCAACATAATCATCTCCACTATTAATAATAAATTGTTCTATCTTTGGAGTGATGAAAAGATAAGAGCTTTCACTCATATATTTTCTAAACTCAGCACCAAGCTCTAAACTTACAGAATTATTAGTCATAGAATCGATATTAAATCCGCCAAGTGCGTTATTTTCTTTATAATCTGGAGTATAAGAAAGATAATAATTTACACCCGCAAAAGGTTTGATAAATAAAGTATTATCACTAAAATCAAACACACGACCCACATTTGCACTTAAACCAAAGAATTTGCTTGTAAAATCAGAAGTTGCTAAACCTTGTGTGGTAATATTGCTTTGATCGGTCGGAGAAAGTTGTGCGTATGCTCTTAAGCCAAGTTCCCATTTAGGTGCGATATTAATAGTAGAATAAAGCCCTAATTGGAAATTATCACTATCTTGCTCTAAGCCATTATCTTTGATTTTTGAGCTTGCATAAGTAAAATAAGTCCCTAATAATACACTATCATTAATCTGTCTATCCCCGCCTATAGTAGCACCATATATAGCCCCACTATCGCCATCTATAATATTTGCACCACCAAAAGCATTAGCCCAAATACTGTTTTTATAATCATCTAAATAATTTCCAGCCATATCAGTGTTTGCAAATCTAAGTTTAGAAAGTCTTGAAGCATAGTTTCCATAAGGATTATTTAGCATTGCTACTCTTTGTCCTATGGATACATCATTGCTTATGTTCATGGTTGTATTGGTTGCATTTGAAGCAGAGTTTAGATTTGAGATAGCTTTACCTGTGTTGTCTGTGTCTTTTTTGATATTAAGGGCTAGTTTGACGCCGCTAAGACTTTTTAGATCTAGTCCTAAACCTTGATCTGCAAGTCGGTCTGCAATACCTCTAAGATTAAGCACAGCTTGATAATCGGCACTTCCTTCTTTTAGTCCATATAATTTTACTACTTCTTTGTCTAAGTTTGGATTGTTTTCGCCTTTTTGTATTATTTCATCTAATTTTGTTTTTTGTTCTTCAAGCTGAGCTTTTATTTCTTGATCTTCAGGATTGCTAAATTCTCCTATTAGTTTTCCTAGCATAGCTGAGTCAATTTTTAATTGGGTTAGGGTATCTTTTAAAGTATCAGTCGCTTTGCCATCTGCTACCAAGCATTTGCTAGATCCGCAATTTACTTCTTTTAAATTGTAATCCACCAAAGTGTCATCAAGTACTATACTTTGAAAGGTATCTTGACTTTTATCTATATTGATATAATCACTTGCAAATTTGCCATATGAAGCTTCGGCTGTATTTGATGTGCTTATGTCTTTATTAAATCCTTGCGCTTGGATTAAAAGTGTATCTTTATAAAGCAAATCTTTAAAAGATGTGCCATTTACACTAAATTTAGAATTAGTGATATTTACATTTTTAGCAACTTTTATAGAATAATTTTGCGTTGCGTAAGGATTTCCAAATTCAAAAAAGGTATTATTTGCATTTAAATTTCCATTCACGATAAGATCATTGCCATATACAGATACTCTTGAGCCTTTTAACGCATCATTATCTACCAAGCTAGTTCCGCTAAGGCTTAAATCTCCATTGATCACCGAGCCACTTTGATTAACATATAAATTCATATCTTTTAGTATAGTTTCTTTAGCATTTACATAAAGATTTGCAATGCTAGAACTTCCCATACTAACATTTTCGATATTTAAAGTATTTTTATCGCCCAAATTAAAGACATATTTAAATTCATCAGTATCGATATCTTTACCTTCTGGATTTAAAAAACCTTCATCATCAAACCTAGAAATATTTGATTTTATGGTTAAATCATTGCCTTTTAAACTATCTCTATCAATTAAAACTACATCTTGCCCTTTAACTTCAAAATAATCTTGCAGATTTTTTCCACTAGTTCTACCTAGTTCTATTTCAATTGGCGTTGTCGGAGCTTCAGCTAAGGCATTTTTAGAATTCAAATTTATTGCCATTGCATTACTACAAAGCACAGCACCTAAGCTAAAACCTACTAAAACTTTACTTGCCGAAAATGAAATTTTCGTCATAATTTCTCCTTGATTTTTTGTTTAAAAAAGGAAAAATTATAATCCCCCCCCCCCTAAAATTAAACTTAAATTTGTATGAAAACTTATAAAGAGTAAATAAAATTTTTAAAACATTACTTTTTGGTTTTTTATTATGCTTTACTTAGAGCAATAATAAAAGTGTGCGAGTGGGAGATTCTTCGCCTAAAGGCTCAGAATGACGAAGAATACTCACAATGACAATACAAAACAGCCAATTATTTTTCAACAACTTCTAAACTTGCCATCATTCCTAAATCTTCGTGTTCTAAAATATGACAATGATACATTCTAAGTCCTACAAATTCTTGTTTCATTCTTAGTCTTAATTCTTCATTTGGGCGCACATTGATTGTGTCTCTTAAGGCTCTAAATTCTGCTTTTTTAAGCTCGCCTTTAAATTTAGATGAGATGAGTTCAAATTGTGTTCCATGTATATGGAAAGGATGATCCATGTGAGACTTATTGATGATGATCCAATCTTCTGTTTCGTCAAGTTTTGATCTTTCATCCACTCTTTTCATATCAAAAACCTTGCCATTAAGTAAAAACATAGAAGCTAATGCGCTTTTCATTTCACTTTCGCTTTTTTTCATAATGCCATGCATTTTATGATGATCTTCGCTCATAATAATTTCTTTGAAATTTTTTGGCTCTTCTAAAGGTGGAAGTTGTCTTAAAATTTGCGGGATATTTTTAGCGCTATTTTTAATATTAACATCAGCTAAATGTAGAGTATATGGGCTTTCTTTTACCATCATTTTATCTCTATTATAATATGTACTTTCAAGTTTTACTTCGCCTTTTTTATCACTTGTGATTAAAACTTCCACGCGACTTGCAGGGCTTAAGAAAAGTTCTTGCATTTCAACAGGTTTTTCTATAAGTCCGCCATCTGTGCCTACAAGTACAAATTTAGCCCCGCTAAGACGCAAATTTAAATACCTAGCTGCACAGAAGTTATAAATGCGAATTCTTTGATTATCAACTTCGATTTTAGGCTTTAGTTGTCCGTTGATTAAGACAATTTCTCCTTCTCTGCCGTTTAACCAGTCGACTAAGGTATTGCTTGGAATTTGTGCGTTTTCATCAAGTCTTAAATCACTAATTACCCAATCTTGTTCTTTTAAATGTGACAATGCATCTTTTTTAGCTTTGACTATAAACACTCCCGCAAGTCCTTTAAAAACTTGTTTTGAGGTTGTATAGTGAGGATGTGGATGATACCAATAAGTTCCTGCACTTCCCATTGGTAAGGTAAAGCGATAAATTCTTTCTCTTCCAGCAAGTATTGGATCGTGTGGATTGCCATCTTGTTCAGGTGGTACAGGCATACCATGCCAATGGATAGTAGTGGCTTCATTTAGTTTATTTTTAACTAGAATTTCTATAGTATCGCCTTCATATGCCTCGATTTTTGGGCCAGGGATGAGTTTATTATAAGTGTAGCATTTGGTTTTTTTGCCCTTGGCAATTTCTATCTCACTCTCTGCTATTTCTATAGTGGCGCGAAAGAAATTTTTTTCTTTGCTTTCATTTTTAAGAAGTGTTAAAGGAGCTAATTTTTTCCCGCTTGCAATTTCGTTAATATTTAAAAGTTTTAAATCTTTAGGTGCAAAGTCAATAAAAGAAGTATTCATATTATTATGGTTTGAGTGATCCATTGTGCCGTGATTCATTTTAGAATGATCCATAGCATAAGCAAAACTTACACTTGCTAAACCTAAGGTATTAAATTTAAGAAAGGTTCTTCTATCCATTATTTTTCCTTTTTTAGTTAGATTTAAAATTACGGCTGAAATTATATAAGTTAATTTTTACAAATTGGTAAATATTATCAATTATCAATTTATTTAAATGTTAAGAAATTTGGTATCATTTTGCAATAAATTTAAAAGGATGATGATGTTAGATTATTTAGATGGGTTAAAAACTACTCCAGCTTATATTTTAGAAGAAGATAAACTTAGAAAAAATTGTGAGCTTTTAGCAAGTGTGGGAGAAAAAAGTGGTACAAAAGTGCTTTTGGCTTTAAAGGGTTTTGCCTTTTCAAGGGCGATGAAAATCGTGGGAGAATATTTACAAGGTTGTACTTGTAGTGGGCTTTGGGAAGCAAAATTTGCTAAAGAATTTATGGATAAGGAAATTCATACTTATTCTCCTGCTTTTAAAGATGATGAAATGGATGAAATAATAAATTTATCACATCATTTAGTGTTTAATTCTTTAAATCAATTTGAAAAATTTAAAGAAAAAGCAAAAGAAAAATCTTTAGGAATTCGTTGCAATGTAGAGTTTTCTTTGGCACCAAAAGAGCTTTATAATCCTTGTGGAAGATATTCAAGACTTGGAATTCGTGCTAAAGATTTAGAAGATACAAATTTAGAAGGGCTTAGCGGTCTTCATTTTCACGCACTTTGTGAAGAGAGTGCAGATGCTTTAGAGGCAGTTTTAAGAGCATTTGAAAATAGATTTAGTCCATGGATAAGAAAGGTAAAATGGGTAAATTTTGGTGGTGGTCATCATATTACTAAAAAAGGCTATGATGTGCAAAAACTCATTGATATTTGTAAAAAATTTAGTGATAAATATGGTGTGCAAGTTTATCTTGAACCAGGCGAAGCGGTAGGTTGGCAGAGTGGGAATTTAGTCGCTAGTGTGATTGATATAGTAGAAAATGAAAAGCAAATTGTCATTTTAGATACTTCAAGTGAAGCACATATGCCAGATACTATCATCATGCCTTATACAAGTGAAGTAAAAAATGCTAGAATTTTAGCCACGAGAGAAAATGAAAAAATTTCAGATTTAAAAAAAGGCGAATTTGCTTATTGGCTTACTGGAAATACCTGCTTAGCTGGTGATGTGATGGGCGAGTATGCTTTTGATAAAAAATTAAATATAGGTGATAAAGTGGTATTTTTGGATCAAATTCACTATACCATAGTAAAAAATACGACTTTTAATGGAGTGAGATTGCCGAATTTAATGTTCTTAAATTCAAAAAATGAGTTAGAAATGGTGCGCGAATTTTCTTATGAGAATTATTCTAAAAGAAATTAATTATGTATATTTAGCATAATTAATTAAAAAGATACAAGATTTAAAAAATAGCATTTGTATTTTTTAAATCTTTCAAACTCCTAAATTATCAATTTTGATAGTTAAATTCAGTGATTTTTAATTTAAATAGTATTACCATTAAAAGCGATAAAAAATCAAACAAAAAGTAAATATTACGCACTTTTGGCATAATATAATTTTTGTTGTGGTTTTATCAATTTTTTTAAAGTGAAAGTTATGGATATTTCAAAACTAAAAATTGCTAGAAGTCTTTATTATAAGTGTTTAGGGGAACTTTTTACCTTCTCGCTTTCTGGGCAAAGATTAACGCATTTAAATGAGTATTTAAGTGCTATGAAACAGGGGCTTTTTGATGAAAGTTTGGCGTCTTGTTTTGATTTTTTGCTTGAGAATTTAGAAAAAACGCAAAGTCCTAAAGATTTTTATGAAGAATACGACAAGCTTTTTTTGACTTTAAAGAATGCTATCCCCACAACTTTTTCTTATATAGAAGAAGGTTTTGAAAATTCAAAAGCTTTATTAAATGTGAAGCAAATTTTAGCAAAAAGTTCTTTGCGTCGTAATGAGAAGAATTTTAAAGAAAGTGAAGACAGTGTAGGTTTTTGCTTTTTATTAATGAGTGAATTTATAAAGGAAGAAAACAATGATTTAGCTAAAGAGCTTTTTGCAAAGCTTATCAATAAAAACATTGATGAATTTTTAAAACTGATTTTTGAGAATCAAAATGCAAATCTTTACAAACAAGTTGCTTTGATCGCAATGGCATTTATGGAGTTTGAAAGATTTTGTTTTGAACTTGAAAAACCTATGACAATATCTTCTAAAAAAGTTCAAAATGATTTATCGCGTTCTGAATTTTTAAGAAGAGAATCAAACAAACAAAGGAGGGCTCGTGAAAAATCGCAGGGAATTTCTTAAAAAATCTGCTATTGCCTTAGGAGCTACAGGAGTGCTTGGTGGTGCAAGTGTAGTTTTAGCGCAAGATGAAGAAAGAAAAGATCTTGTTAGAGGTAAAAGCAAGAAAAAAGAAGTGCTTTATCAAAGAAGTGCTAATTGGGAAAAATATTATATAAAGGCTGAGTGATGTCAAGTATAAATGAAAATATTAAGCTCAATCGTCGCTCTTTTCTTAAAATGGCAGCGCTTTCAAGTTTAGCTACACCGCTACTTGCAAGAAGCGAAAATTTGAGAGAAGCAAATGCAGATGAATTAAAAGAAGCTTATGAAGGAAGTAAAAAGGTTAAAAGTGTTTGCACCGCGTGTTCTGTGGGCTGTGGAATTATCGCAGAAGTGCAAAATGGTGTTTGGGTGCGTCAAGAAATTGCACAAGATCATCCTGTAAGTTTTGGCGGACATTGCTGTAAGGGCTCTGATATGATTGATATGGTGCGTTCGCATGTGCGTTTAAAATATCCTATGAAAAAAGAAAATGGAGAATGGAAACGCATCAGCTATGAACAAGCCTTAAATGAAATTGGAGAAAAGCTAGCTACCTATCGCAAGGAAAATCCTGAAAGTGTTATGTTTTTAGGATCTGCAAAGCTTAATAACGAGCAAGCTTATTATATAAGAAAATTCGCAGCTTTTTTTGGCACAAACAATGTAGATCATCAAGCAAGAATTTGACACAGCGCAACAGTCGCCGGTGTGGCGAATACATTTGGTTATGGCGCTATGACAAACCATCTTGGAGATATTCAAAGAAGTAAATGCATTATTATCATTGGTGCAAATCCTGCGGTAAATCACCCTGTAGGCTTTAGACATTTCTTAAAAGCAAAAGAAAAAGGGGCTAAGCTTATCGTTGTAGATCCTAGATTTACTAAAAGTGCAGCCAAAGCGGATATTTATGCAAGAATTCGTCCAGGGACAGATATAGCTTTTATGTATGGAATGCTAAAAATCATTTTCGATGAGGGCTTAGAAGATACAAAATACCTTGATGAAAGAGTTTTTGGTATAGATAAAATTCGTGAAGAAGCGGCAAAATGGACTCTTGATGAGGTAGAAAATGTTACTGGAGTTTCTAAAGAACTTCTCATTCAAATCACTCATGAGGTAGCTAAAAATAAACCAGCAACATTAGTTTGGGCTATGGGCTTAACACAGCACACCGTAGGAACTTCAAATACGCGTTTAGCACCTATTGTACAAATGGTTTTAGGAAATATAGGTAAATTTGGTGGCGGAGTAAATATTTTACGCGGACACGATAATGTGCAAGGCGCCTCAGACATGGCGTGTTTGAGCGAGAATTTGCCAGGTTATTATGCTTTAAATGAAGCGACTTGGAGATATTATGCCAAAATTTGGGGCGTGGATTATGAGTGGCTTTTGGGGAATTTTGTTAGTAAAGACTGGATGCATAAAACTGGACTTTCACTTGCTAGATGGTGGGCTGCAGCACTTAATGGCAAAGATGGAAATGATAAGGTTGATAATGCAGGAACACCTTTAAAAGCTTTAATGGTAATGGGAAATGGTATCACTTCAACCGCACAACAAGTAAAGGTTAAAGAAGGTTTGGAAGCTTTAGAACTTTTGGTTTTGATTGATCCTTTTGTCAATGAAGCAGGGATCATTTCTGAAAGAAAAGATGGAATTTATCTTTTACCTGCTGCAACGCAATTTGAAACAAGCGGAAGTGTAACAGCGACAAATCGTAGCGGACAATGGAGATTTAAAATTATAGATCCGCTTTATGAGAGCAAAGAAGATCAAGAAATTTTATTTGAACTTGCTAAAAGATTAGGTTTTTATGAAGATTATACCAAGACTTTGCGCGATGAAAAAGGTGAGATCGTTTGGCCTGAAAATGCAACAAGAGAAATCGCAAGAGCGGTTAGAAGTATAGGACTTAATGGTTGGAGTCCTGAAAGACTCAAAAAGCACACTTTAAATTGGGATAAATTTGACGAAGTGACTTTAGAGGGCAAAGATGAGGTTGCAGGGGAGTATTATGGGCTTCCTTGGCCTTGCTGGAGTGATAAGCACCCAGGAACTCCTGTGCTTTATAATACTGATATCGAGGTAGCAAAAGGCGGTATGGGCTTTAGAAACAACTTTGGACTCGAGTATGAGGGTGAGAGCTTATTGGCAAAAAATGCACCGCTAAATTCGCCTATTAATACCGGTTATCCGCAAATCACAAAGGATAATATAGAAAAAATTCTAGGTATCACTTTAAGTGCAGAAGAAAAAGAAAAAATGGGTGCAACTTGGTCTTATGATGATAGTAATATCATAGCAACTAAATGTATAGAAAAAGGCGT
Organism: Campylobacter sp. CCS1377; assembly: GCF_040008265.1. Lineage (NCBI taxonomy): Bacteria > Pseudomonadati > Campylobacterota > Epsilonproteobacteria > Campylobacterales > Campylobacteraceae > Campylobacter > Campylobacter aecornae. The sequence goes on along the minus strand of NZ_CP155620.1, from coordinate 1,648,014 downwards.
AGTGCCTTATGGAAATGCTAAGGCTAGAGCTGTAGTTTGGACTTTTAAAGATCAAATTCCACTTCACAGAGAGCCACTGCATTCTCCAAGAGCAGATTTAGTGCAAAAATACCCTAGTTTTGAAGATCAAAAAGCACTTTATCGCGTGGATACTAAATTTATTTCTGTGCAACAAGCTAAGGATTATTCTAAAGAATTCCCGCTTAATCTAGTCACCGCAAGACTTGTGAATTTAAATGGTGCAGGTATGGAAAATAGAGCTTCTATGTATTTAACGCGTTTAACGCCTGAAATGTTTTGTGAGATTAATCCCGAGCTTGCACTTGAGCAAGATATTAAAAAGGGCGATATGATTTGGGTGCATTCTCCAGAAGGCACTAAAATTCGTGTGCGTGTGAAAATCAATCCTAGCGTGGCAAAAGATATGATTTTCTTACCTTTCCATTTTACCGGCGTGATGCAAGGGGTGGATTTAACGCATAATTTCCCACAAGGAACTAAGCCTTACGCAAGTGGTGAAAGTGCCAATACCGTGACAAATTATGGCTATGATATTATGTGTCAAATTCCAGAAACCAAAGGCGGATTGTGCCGTATTTCAAAAGATGGAGTGTAAAAGATGAGTAAAGTCAATTTTGCAAATTTGGAAAAAGAACGCTTGAAATTCTTTTGCGATAATGAGCGTTGTATTGATTGTAATGGTTGTGCGGTGGCTTGTGATGAAGCACATGAGCTTCCTATTAATATCCGCAGGCGCCGTGTTATTACTTTAAATGAAGGTGTGCAAGGCAAAGAAGTTTCAACTTCAATTTCTTGTATGCACTGTGATGATGCGCCTTGTGCTATCGTGTGTCCTGTGGATTGTTTTTATATCCGTGCAGATGGTATTGTTTTGCATGATAAAGAAATTTGCATAGGTTGCGGATACTGTCTTTATGCTTGCCCTTTTGGCGCACCGCAATTTCCAAAAGACAGTGTATTTGGCAACAAAGGCATTATGGATAAATGCACCATGTGTGCAGGTGGGCCTGAAAGTACAAATTCTGAAAAAGAAAGAGAGCTTTATGGGCAAAATCGTATTGCTGAAGGAAAAGTACCTGTGTGCGCGGCAATGTGTTCAACTAAAGCACTTTTGGTAGGAGAAAGTTCTAAAATTGAAGAGATTTATCATAATAGACTACAAAGTAGGGGTTATGGCATAGCCAATCCTTCGCAAAGTATAGAGTGGAAAATCGCTTATATAGGAAAGGAACGCTTATGAAAAAAATATTTTTAGTACTTTTAGCAAGTTTTGCGAGTTTGTTTGCCTATGGCGATGAAAGAATGGGGCAAGATACGCAAATTTGGGCTCAGCAACGCATAGAAAATATAGCAACCTATGATACCTTTGGTAAGCTTTGGACAAGTTTGCAAGGAGAATATATCGCAAGCGTTGCTTTGATCTCTATCATAGTGGTTTTATCGGCTTTTGCTCTACATTTTATGGTTATAGGTCCTAAGAAATTTTCTCACGATGGAAATAAAATTTATGCTTTTAATTTATTTGAAAGAATTTTTCATTTTATCGCAGCACTTTCTTGGATCATCTTGGTGCCAACGGGTTTGATTATGATTTTTGGTTCGTATTTTGGTGGAGGTGTTTTTGTAAGGGTTTGTAAAAATTTACATGCTTTTGCGACGATTTTATTTATCATTTCTATTATCCCTATGTTTTTGTGTTGGATAAAAAGAATGTTGCCGGCTAAATATGATATCAAATGGCTTATGATAGTTGGGGGCTATTTAAGCAAAGTAAAACGCCCAGTGCCTGCGGGTAAATTTAATTTTGGTCAAAAATCTTGGTATTATATCGCTGTATTTGGTGGCTTTTTGATGATAATTACGGGTGGATTTATGTATTTTGTTGATTTTGATTCCACTGTGGTTCAAAGCGTTTTTGGATTGAGTCAAATTGATCTTTTAAGACTTAGTGCTATTATTCACAATTTCTTAGGAATACTTTGTGTGGTGTTTTTTTGCGTTCATATTTATATGGCTGTTTTTGCCATTAAAGGAAGTATCCATTCTATGGTTAGTGGCTATAAGGAAGAAGAAGAAGTTTATATCTTGCATAGCAAATGGTATGAAGAATTAAGTAAAAATAAACAAATCAATCCAAGCTTTAGTTATGATGAAAATTCTAAAAATTAACGACACGATAGGGTGTGATAAAATTCAAAATTAATAAATTCAGGTGGCATAGGCACTGATTTTACAAAATCTTGGTAGGTATTTCCTGCCAAGAAAGAAGTTAGCTCAATATCATAACTTACACTGCGATTTTCACCTTTTGTATTTTTAAAATTTTGAGTGTTAAACATTTCTCCGCTTGCATCACCTCTTTTGTCCACTATGGTAAATTTTAAAACACAATTTTTAACGGGATATTTGGAAAAATTATTGAGTCTTCCGCTGATAATTATACTTTCGCTTCTTAAATTTCTTTTGTAATTTATATTTGTAATACTTGTTTTTTTGGTGTATTGATTGATGGTTAAAAAAAGCGAATAGCTTAAAATTCCTATAAAAATCACATTAATACCATAAAAGATGGCTGCTATTTGTTTGTTTTTAATTTTGAGAAAAATCAATATACAAATGAGTATAAAACAAAGCAATAAAATAATTGAGATGATGAAATGAAAACCTGTAAAATACATTTAAAAACACTTTGAAACTAATTTGATGTCTATATTATCATTATTTTGAAAATTTTCAAAACTGATTCTTTGAATTTGTGTTTTTCCTTTTTCTAAATCATTTAAAATTAAACTTTTTATTTTAATAGGAATAAATTGAAGTTTATAACGCGTTAAAATATTATCATTAGGATTACTTTTTTGATAAATTTTTGCCGTAATTTTACAAAATTTGAAATTATATTTTGAGTGATTGCTAATGTCAAAATCGATTGCAAGCATAGCTGAGCTTTGCAAATTTTTAATAGATAAAATTTGAGTGCTTCTATCGCGAATTTTTTTATCTAAAAAATTGTAGCCAAAATATCCTAAAGCTCCTGATAAAATAAAGGCTAAAAAAAATATAAAAAAGGCCAAGAATGGTTTGTGTCTTGCAAACAAGCTAAGAATTAATATAAGTAAAAAGAATATAAGTACAAGGGTAAAAAAGAGATAATCAATTGTATATAAATGATTGATATAAAACATCAAAATTTCTCTGATATTTGTCATTTTTACCCTTTAGAAATTATTGTATAGAGCCTTGTTTTTTGATGTCTTTGGTATCCACCCAAATGTTTGGCACTGCTCCGCCTGGAGTTAAGAAAATTTTAGCATCTTGATTTACTTTTAAAGCCTCATTAAATTTACCTTGGACTTCAATTTGTTTTAAATTCAGTAAAGGAATGTTTAGGCTGTTTGCTATTTCTTTATTTGCATAAGATTGCGCTTGAGCTTCTATTTTAGTAGCATCTGCTTTAGCTTTTGAGTTAATAATAGTAGCATTAGCTTCACCCTCTGCTAAGATTGCTTTTCTTAAAGCTTCTTGTTGGGCACGAACTGCTTCTTGTTGGGCAATTTGTACGAGTTCAATTTGCTCTTTTACTCTAGCCGGTAAGATGATTTCTCTTAATTCTACAGACTGTAAAAATACAGGTTTATTGACAAGAGATGAAACATTTTTTGTAACTTCTTCACGGATTAAATCTGCTATGGCATTACGATTTGCTGGCAAAGTTTCTGCTGTATATTGACCTATAACACTTTGAACGACATTACGCACTGTTGGATCGATAATTTTATCTTCCCAGTTTAAATTCCAATTCGCTATAGTGTTTGAAACTTGTTCTGGATTAAGATTATATTTAATGGTAATATTAACAAGAACAGTTAAACCTTTTTTATCAAGCACAGAAATGGAACTTTTGTTGATAATACCCGCCCCAGTTTGTATGCTACTTGTGCTATCTTGAGAAGTGTAAGTCATTTGCCTTTGTCTGGTATCTACAATGATGATTTTTTGAATGATTGGGACAAAAAAGTGAAGACCAGATTTTAAAGGTTTTGGATCATAACTACCTGTGGTTACCTTGATTCCCATTTCCCCTTCATTGATAATAGCAAAAGGTTTTGCAAGAACTAAAAATAAAACAATGATAATTATTCCATAAATCAAAGGCGAAAATTTCCCAAAACCTTTGAAATTAAATTCAGGCACTTTAAAATTGAAATTTTGACGATTGTTTTGGTTGTTTGAATTTCCATTTTTTTTATTAAAATAATCATTTAAATCAGCTGGCATTTATTTCCTTTTTTAGATATAAGTTAACATTGATGCGTATTTTGCATTGCGTCCATAAACTACATCAAAGAATGCATCTTGGAGTTTTTTTGTAATTTCTCCCCTTGCACCATTGCCTATAATTCTTGTATCAATGTTGTTAATAGGCGTTATTTCAGCAGCAGTCCCAGTAAAAAATGCCTCATCTGCTGTGTAAGCTTCATCTCTTGAAATTCTTTGGCGAAGCACAGCAAGACCAAGATCGTGAGCGATTTTAAGTACAGTATCTTGAGTGATGCTTTTTAGGGAAAAATCGTTTGGCGGAGTGATTAAAACTCCATTTTTTATTATAAAGAAACACTCTCCTGTTCCTTCCGCAATGAAACCTTCTTCATCAAGCATTAAAGCTTCTTCATATCCTGCCTCAATTGCTTCAAATTTAGCGATTTGAGAATTTAGATAGTTTGCGCTTGCTTTGGCTTTTCCCATGCAAGATTTTACGCTATTTCTTGCAAAAGAGGAAATTTTTACCTTAATGCCTTTTTCTAAACCTTCTTCACCAAGATAAGCACCCCATTCCCAAGCAGCAATTCCTACTCTTACTGGAGCTTTTATATGATAAAGTCCCATAATACCATCACCTAAAAAAATCAAAGGACGAATATAAACATTGCCTTTAAAATTATTTGCTTTTAGGAGTTCAATTTGTGCATTTTCAAGTTCTTTTTGAGAAAAAGGACAGTTTAAAAGAGTGATTTTTGCAGACTCTAAAAGTCTTTTAGTGTGATCTTCGAGTCTAAAAATCGCTAAACCTTTATCTGTTTTATAAGCCCTAGTTCCTTCAAAAACAGCATTGCCATAATGCAAAGAATGGGTTAAAAAGTGCAAATTTGCATCTTTAAAATCAACTAATTTACCATCCATCCAAATTTTATCTGCTGAGATCATTTTTTTAACCTTGTAGTTTATATATGCTTAAAAAGCATTAATTTTATCAAAAGTAAATTAATGATAGGCTTTTTATGTTTTTAAATTTAAAAATTCAAAAGAATTAATTTTTGCAAAAATAAAAATAATTGTTTTTATTAAATTTCATTTGAAATAATTATAAAAATTAAAAAGGAGAAAAAATGCCAATAGTAAACATAAAATTAGCGAAACCGGCTTTAAGTAAGGAGCAAAAAGCCGAGTTAATAAGTGATATAACCGAGCTTTTAAGCACAAAATACGGCAAAGCAAAAGAAAGAGTTGTCGTAATGTTAGAAGATATTGAAGGCTATGATATAGGCTTTGGTGGGGAAAGTGTGGAAGCAATAAAAGCAAAGGCAAGCAAATGAATAGTTTGAAAATAGGCGAAAAAGCACCAAATTTTGAGCTTTTAAACCAAGATGGTGTAAAGATAGCCTTGAAAGACTTTTTAGGCAAAAAGGTGATTTTGTATTTTTATCCAAAGGACAATACCCTAGGTTGCACACAAGAAGCGTGTGATTTTAGTGCAAATTATGATAAATTCGGTGATAAAAATGCTGTGATTATCGGTATAAGTCCCGATAGTGTAAATTCACATGAAAAATTCATTACTAAATTTGATTTGAAGCATATTTTGCTAAGTGATAGCGAAAAGGAAGTTGCTAAAATGTATGGAGTTTGGGGACTTAAGAAAAATTATGGCAAAGAATATGAAGGCATTATCCGCTCTACTTTTATCATCGATGAAGCTGGAAAAATCAGCGAAATTTATAGCAATGTTCGCGTAAAAGATCATGCTTTAAAAGTGCTTGAAAGTCTTTAATGCTAGTGCATATTTGTTGCAGTGTGGATAGTCATTATTTCATAGAAGAGTTAAGAAAAGAATACCCTAAAGAAAAAATTGTAGGGTATTTTTACGATCCAAATATCCACCCTTTAAGCGAATATGAGCTTAGATTTTTAGATGTGAAAAGGTCGTGTGATAAGCTTGGAATTAAACTTTATAAGGGCAAATACGAGTATGAAAAATGGCTAAAAGCCGTAAAGGGCTATGAAGATGAGCCTGAAAAAGGTGCAAGATGTGAAATTTGCTTTGATTTAAGAATGGGCTCTAGTGTGGAATTCGCAGCAAAACTTGGAGAAAAAAAGCTTACAACCACGCTTTTAACAAGTCCTAAAAAAGATTTAGAGCAGTTAAAAAATGCTTTACAAAAAGAATGCGAACCTTATGGAGTGGAATTTTTAGCTCCTGATTTTCGCAAAAATGGTGGCACGCAAAGGCAATTTGCTTTGGCAAAAAAAGAAATGCTTTATCATCAAAATTATTGCGGTTGCATTTATGGGCTTAAGAAGCAAAAGCAAGATAAAAGCTTTATTGATGAATTAATGTCACCTATGAATGGGCAAATAATGCCCGCAAGCATAGAAGCAAGGATTAAGCTTTATAAAAAAGTGAATTTGCTTGAAAAAAAGGGTGTTAAATTTGAAATTATAAGGCAAAAATTTTTAAATTACCGACTTTTAAGTGCTTTAATAAAGCTTGATAAAAAGGCTACAAAAAGCCATATTTTGTTTTATTCTCATTTTAAAAATCATTACACAAGATTTTCTTTAGATGAAAACAATCTAAGCCAAAATTTAAAAAATGGAATTTATAAAAGCACAAAAGATGAGATGATTTTTATAGAATTTAGTCGTTTTAATGCTTATTTTAAAAGCAAATGGCAAAGCTTTGAAGACTTTTTAAAACACCCTTTAAGCGTAGAAGCAGAGATTAAATTTCGCACGAAATTTTGCGGAGCTTATGATCTTTCGCCCATTATTGTGCTTGAGAAAATTCTACCCGTAAGATATGAAATTATAGCAAAAAGTGAAATTTATTACGATACAAAAGAAATCATTGAAAAATTGTCTTAAATTTTTAAATAAAATTGATTTTGTTAATATAATTTTTAATGATTTTTTTATATAATTAAATTTTTTAATTGTTTTTAAGGCTAATTAATGATAGATGTAATGCAAATTCAAAAAATTCTACCTCATCGCTACCCTTTTCTACTTGTCGATAAAATCACAGATTTAAAAGTTGGAGAAGTAGTTAGAGGATATAAAAATATTAGCATAAGCGATCAAGTTTTTATGGGACACTTCCCAGATCATCCAATTTATCCAGGAGTGCTTATCTTGGAAGGTATGGCGCAAACGGGTGGAGTTTTGGCCTTTGAAAGTATGGATGATAAAGTCGATCCAAAAAGTAAGGTGGTATATTTTACAGGTATAGATGGAGCTAAATTTAGAAGCCCTGTAAGAGTTGGCGATAGACTTGATTATGAAATGTGTGTAGTTAAAAATCGTGGAAATTTATGGATTTTTAAAGGTCAAGCTTTTGTGGATGGGAATTTAGTTGCAGAAGCAGAGCTTAAAGCAATGATAGTGGATAAATAATGAAGCAAATTCATCCAAGCGCAGTGATTGAAGATGGAGCTATAATAGGCGATGATGTAGTTATCGAAGCTTATGCTTATGTAAGCAAGAATGCAAGAATTGGCAATGAAGTTATTATTAAGCAAGGCGCTAGAGTATTACCAAATGTTAGCATAGGTGATAATTCTAAGATATTTTCCTATGCGATAGTAGGTGATATTCCTCAAGATATTTCTTATAAAAATGAGCAAAAAAGTGGGGTTGTTATAGGTAAAAATGCCACTATTAGAGAATTTGTGACTATAAATTCAGGTACAGCTAAAGGTGATGGTTTTACTAGAATTGGCGATAATGCCTTTATAATGGCGTATTGTCATATCGCGCATGATTGTCTTTTGGGGGATAATATCATCATGGCAAACAATGCTACCTTAGCAGGTCATGTGGAACTTGGTTCTTATTCTGTTGTAGGTGGACTTACTCCTATCCATCAATTTGTCAGAGTAGGTGAAGGTTGTATGATAGCAGGAGCAAGTGCTTTATCGCAAGATATAGTACCTTTTTGTTTGGCTGAAGGAAATCGTGCGAGTATTAGGAGTTTAAATTTGGTAGGAATTCGTCGCCGTTTTGATAAAAGTGAAGTTGATATTTTAAGTAAAGCCTTTAGATTTTTATTTAGACGAGGAAATATTAAAGATAATGCCTTGAATTTATTAGAAAATACTTCGAGTGAGAATGTAAAAAAAATGTGTCAATTTATTTTAGAAACAAAAAGAGGAATTCCTATTTATAAGGAAAGAAATAATGGTTAAAAGATGTAGTTTTTGCAATGAAATTGAAAGCGATGAGAGAAGAATTTTAACTAATGATTATGATAATGCTTTTATTTGCGAATATTGCGTGCAAGGTGCTTATAATTTAATTTATGGAGAAGAAGAGCCTAAGCAAAATGATGAATACACGCCAAAGGATTTTTCTAGCATCACTCCAAAGGAGCTCAAAGCGCATTTAGATAAGTATGTAATAGGGCAAGATAGAGCTAAAAAAATCTTTAGCGTAGGGGTTTATAATCACTATAAAAGACTTTTTAGAGCAGATTTAGAAGACGATGATACCGAACTTTTTAAGTCAAATATTTTACTTATTGGTCCTACAGGAAGCGGAAAAACATTACTTGCGCAAACTTTGGCTAAATTCTTAGATGTACCTATAGCCATTTGCGATGCGACTTCTTTAACAGAAGCAGGTTATGTAGGAGAAGATGTGGAGAATATCTTAACGCGTTTGTTACAAGCTGCAGATGGAGATGTACAAAGAGCACAAAAAGGTATAGTTTTTATTGATGAGATTGATAAAATTGCTAGAATGAGTGAAAATCGTTCCATCACTCGTGATGTAAGTGGTGAAGGCGTGCAACAAGCCTTGCTTAAAATTATCGAAGGAAGCTTAGTTAATATACCACCAAAAGGTGGTAGAAAACATCCAAATCAAGATTTTATACAAATTGACACTTCGAACATTTTATTTGTATGTGGTGGCGCTTTTGATGGACTTGAAACTATACTAAAACGCAAACTTGGCGATAAGGTGGTTGGATTTTTTGATGATAAAAACAAAGAAAGCAATAAGGCTTTACTGGAAAAAATTGAACCTGATGATTTAGTGCATTTTGGACTTATTCCGGAGCTTATTGGTAGATTACATGTGATTGCATCTTTAAATGAGCTAAATGAAGATGACATGGTGCGAATTTTAACAGAACCTAAAAATGCGATTATTAAGCAATATCAAAAGCTTTTTACCATCGATGGAGTGAGATTAAAATTTGAAGACGATGCTTTAAGAGAAATTGCAAGACTTTCTTTGGAGAGAAAAACTGGAGCAAGAGGGCTTAGAAGCATTATAGAAGAGATAATGGTGGATTTGATGTTTGAACTACCAGAATACAAAAATTATGATATTATCATCACAAAAGATGTAGTAAGTAAAGGCGCAAAGGCTTTATTGATTAAAACACAAACAAAACAAAAAGGTGCAGTATGATATTAGATCAGCTTATAGGTTTTTTTTCTAGTGATATGGGTATAGATTTAGGAACGGCTAATACTTTGGTATTGGTTAAAGACAAGGGCGTAGTAATTAACGAGCCTTCGGTTGTGGCTATTGAAAGAGAGAAATACGGTGGGAAAGTAAGAATTCTTGCCGTAGGTAAAGAAGCAAAAGATATGGTGGGCAAAACCCCAGGAAATATTGAAGCTATTCGTCCTATGAAAGATGGCGTTATTGCTGATTTTGATATGACTGAAAAAATGATCCGCTATTTTATAGAAAAAACACACCGCAGAAAAAGCTTTTTACGTCCTAGGATTATCATTTCAGTGCCGTATGGTTTAACTCAAGTGGAAAGAAAGGCTGTAAGAGAAAGTGCTTTAAGTGCAGGGGCTAGAGAGGTATTTTTGATTGAAGAACCTATGGCGGCAGCTATTGGAGCAAATTTACCTATACAAGAACCTAAAGGAAATTTAGTTGTAGATATTGGTGGTGGAACAACTGAAATTGGCGTGATTTCTTTGGGCGGACTTGTGATTTCAAAATCTATTCGTACAGCCGGCGATAAATTTGATATGAGTATAGTTAATTATGTCAAAGAAAAATACAATCTTGTTATAGGTGAGAGAACAGGTGAAGAAATTAAAATTACAATTGGTTCAGCTGTGCAACTTACCAAAGAATTATCTATGATAGTAAAAGGACGCGATCAAGTTAGCGGACTTTTGAGTCGTATAGAGCTTACAAGTGAAGATGTAAGAGAGGCTATGAGAGAGCATTTAAAAGAAATTGCCGATGCTTTAAAAACAGTACTTGAAATGATGCCGCCTGATTTAGCAAGTGATATAGTAGAAAATGGCGTGGTTTTAACAGGTGGTGGAGCTTTGATCCGTGGGCTTGATAAGTATTTATCTGAAATTGTCAAACTTCCTGTTTATATTGCAGATGAACCTTTGCTTGCAGTTGCAAAAGGCACAGGTAAAGCTTTGGAGGAAATTTCATTATTGCAGCAATTAACAAATGAAGAATAAAATTCGTAATGTTTTAATTTTATCTTTTTTAGTATTTATTTCTTTTTATTATGGGGGAGTGATTAAGAAAAATATTTTAAATACCAATGATGTTGTGATTACAAGCTTTTATGACTTCATTGAGTATTTAAAAAATAAATTTAATGAGCATTTCGATCAAGCCGATGAGATTCGAAATTTGCGAAGTGAAAATGAAGAGCTTAGAAAAACAAGTATTTTAGTATCTTCGCTTAGTAATGATTTAAATCAAATTCTAGAAGATAGAAATTCTAGTCAATATTTTCCTAAAGTGTCTTTAGTTAGAGCGATTTCGTATGTGCAAGTGGGTGATTATAAAAAGGTGTGGCTTAATTCTTTTATTAGAGAGCATGATAGAAATAGGGGACTGATTTATAAAGGCTACACAGCAGGTATTGCGATCAATAAAGAAGATCGACTAATGGGTCTATTACAAGGCGATGAGCAATGCGTTTTTTCTGTGTATATAGGTAAAGATCGTCTGCCTGGTTTGGTACAAGGACAAAATGATAGGGCTATGGTTAAATTTATTCCCAAATGGGCAAAGGTTCAAGTCGGTGATGAGGTTGTAACTAGTGGCTTAGATGAGATATTTTTCCCTGGAGTTCCTGTGGGTAAAATTACAAAAATTATAGATGAAGATATGTATCAAGTTGCTTATATAGAACCTTATGCAAAAATCAATACCCCAGCTTATCTTTATATGGTTGAAAGTTTTTAAAATTTAATCATATTTTATTTTTAAGTTCCAAGCTTAAAACCTTTGTAAAAAGATTTCCATAAATAGTTTTTTCATCTATAATTTTACAACTTTGCAAAAGATCAAAATCTTCTTTTAAGCAATACAACAAAATTTCCATAATAATGCTTGCATCTTTAGGATCTATATGAGTAGGGCATTCTTTTGCATTAGTATAATGATGGTGTATTTTTCTTATAAGCATTGTGTTACGAATTTCTATAATCAACATTTCAAGCGGGGCTTTAAAAAACATAGAATTTTCTTTAATATTAATAGAAAGATAAAACATATCAAGCCCATAAATTTTCTTATCATAAGAATCAAAGAAATATAATGATTTATTCAAATTATCTTTAAAAGTATGTATCATAAGTTCTAAAATTTTGATTTTTTGTTCTTTGGTGTAGAAATTTCCTATAGGGGAAAAGCAAAATTCAAGTAAAGACTTAATCGAATACCACTCGCTAGCTCCAAAAGAATAAGCTCGCATTTTTTCTCCGCGTTTGGAGCGAAAAATTTTAGTTTCCTCATTGTCAATATCTTTATAGATAAAAGGCACAATAAAATCTCTATAAGCGGGATTTGGAAAGGCAGGATGAAGTATCAAAGAACCCTCATTTTCGTTCTCAAAAATATATTTTAAACCACCGATATATCCTTCATCAATAATACGAATTTCATCATTTTTAATATTGTTTAAAAGTTGATAAAAATCAAAGTCTTTACTGTCCCAGATTTCGATGGGATAGCGAAAAACTTCACAAATTTTTTCTTTTACCTTACCATCTAATTCTTTTTTTGTATTTTTTTCAAGCCAATTTGCTATTGTTCTGCGATCTTTTTCCAAAACTGTTGCAAATTTACTCATACTTAAGCCAGATTTTTTAAAAATTTCTGATAATTTATCAAGAGAGCTAAGCATTTTGAATTCTTTGGGCAGATATAATTACTTTATGTAACATTTTTATGATTTATTCCTTTTTTATTTTGTAGATTTTTGAAAAAATTTTAACAAATAATTAAACAAAAATATAAAAAATGCACAAAAAATATACATAAATTATCAAAGCAGTTTAAAATTTATACATTATGTAACAAAATAAAGCATTTAATTTTTTTTTCAAAAGCTTTATAATGCAAATTCAACATTACAAGAAAGGAAAATCATGGGCAGTGTTTATGAACAAACTTATCAAGAGTCCTTAGCTACTCCTGAAAAATTTTGGGCTGAAGCAGCAAAAAAAGTCCATTGGTACAATGAGTGGGATAAAGTACTTGATGATAGTGATGGGCATTATAGATGGTTTGTAGGTGGATGTATGAATACTTGCTATAATGCACTTGATTTGCACATTCACAATGGTAGAGGCGATCAGCTTGCTTTGATCTATGATTCACCAGTTACAGATACGAAGAAAAAATATACTTATAAACAACTTAGAGATCGTGTAGCAAAAGTAGCAGGAATTTTAGCAAATAAAGGCGTGGTTAAAGGAGATCGTGTTGTTATTTATATGCCTATGATACCTGAGGCTGTTATTGCTATGCTTGCTTGTGCAAGGCTTGGGGCAATTCACAGTGTGGTATTTGGAGGTTTTGCAGCGCATGAACTTGCTACAAGGATAGAAGATGCCAAACCGCGTGTTGTGATTAGTGCAAGCTGTGGTATTGAAGTGAGTAATATTATAGAGTATAAACCTATTTTAGACGAAGCAATTAAAAAAAGTTCTCATAAACCTACAACTTGCTTGATTTGGCAACGCCCACAATATAGAGCTAATATGCTTCCTTGGCGTGATGTAGATTGGGAAAGCGAAGAAGAAAAAACAAGAGGGGTTGATCCTGTTCCTGTTTTGGCAACAGATCCGCTTTATATACTTTATACCTCAGGAACTACAGGTTCTCCAAAAGGCGTGATTCGATCTAATGGCGGACATTCTGTTGCGATGAAATGGTCGATGGATAATATCTATAATGCAAAAGCTGGAGATGTATTTTTTACAGCTTCAGATGTAGGTTGGGTTGTAGGACACTCTTATATAGTTTATGGACCTTTGATGAATGGTTGCACCACTATTGTATATGAGGGAAAACCTGTCAGAACGCCTAATCCTTCAGCATTTTGGAGAATTATAGATGAGTATAAAGTTAATGTGCTTTTTTCAGCTCCAACAGCTTTTAGAGCGATTCGAAGAGAAGATCCAAAAGCAGAATGGCTTAAGAAATTTAATCTTGAAAGCTTAAAAGCGATTTTTGTAGCAGGGGAGCGATGTGATAGTGATACTTTAAAATGGATACAAAAAGTAACCAAAAAACCTGTTGTGGATAATTGGTGGCAAACTGAAACAGGTTGGGCAATCGCGGCAAATCCTATGGGTTTAGATCCTCAAGTAATTAAAGCAGGAAGTCCAACAAAACCTATGCCAGGCTTTAATCTTAAAGTTTTAGATGAAAATGGCAAGGAGCTTGGAGCTGGAAAAAAAGGTGCTTTATGTCTTAAACTTCCTTTACCTCCTGCTTGTTTGATGGGAATTTGGGAAAATGACGAAAGATATCGTAGAGGGTATTTAGATCAATTCCCAGGATATTATTTAACCGGAGATACTGGCTATATTGACAAAGAAGGTTATGTTTATGTTTTAGGCAGAATGGATGGCATTATCAATGTCGCAGGGCATAGACTATCAACAGGCGAAATGGAAGAGATTATCTCTAAGCATCCTGATGTTGCAGAGTGTGCGGTAATTGGCGTAAATGATGAATTAAAAGGCGAACTTCCTATGGGCTTTATCGTGCTAAAAAATGGAATCGAAAGAGATCATAGAGGCATAGTAGAAGGCGTGGTTGCTTTGGTGCGTCAAGAAATTGGTGCGGTGGCTGCTTTTAAAATTGCTACTGTGGTTGATGCTTTGCCAAAAACAAGAAGTGGAAAAATTTTGCGTAAGAATTTAAGAGAAATTGCAGATGGCTTGCCTTTGCAAATTCCAGCCACTATAGAAGATGAAAAAGTTTTAAAAAATTGTGAAAAAGCAATTAATGCTTTAGGCTATCCAAAAAACAAAGGAGAGAAATAAAATGAGTGCAGGAAAAAAATTTAAAGAATTGGTTAAAACAAATAAGCCCTTGATGATAGTAGGTGCAGTTAATGCGTATTCAGCTTTGCAAGCTACAAAAATAGGGCATAAAGCTCTTTATCTATCAGGAAGTGGTGTGGCAAGTGCGAGTTATGGCTTGCCTGATCTTGGCATTATCGCACTTGAAGAAGTTTGCATTGATGTTAGACGCATTTGCTCAAGAGTGGATACTCCTTTGCTTGTTGATGCAGATACAGGCTTTGGTGGAGCTTTTAATATAGCAAGGACTATTAAGGAATTAATCCGCGCAGGTGCAGCAGCCGCACACATTGAAGATCAAGTCGCACAAAAAAGATGCGGACATCGTCCAAATAAAGAGCTTGTAAGCACAGAAGAAATGTGCGATCGCATTAAAGCAGCTATGGATGCTAAAATCGATCCTGATTTTGTTGTTATGGCAAGAACAGATGCACATGCCATTGAAGGACAGCAAAGAGCTATTGAAAGGGCTTTAGCTTATGTTGAAGCAGGGGCTGAAATGATTTTTGCAGAAGCCATTCATACTTTAGAAGAATACGAGCAATTCACAAAAGTGATTAAAGTGCCGGTTTTGGCTAACATCACTGAATTTGGAAAAACTCCTTATTTTAGCACCGATGAGCTTGCTAAGGTTGGCATTTCAATGGTGCTTTATCCTTTAAGCGCAAATCGTGCGATGAATAAAGCTGCAGTGCAAGTTTATGAAAGCATATTAAAAAATGGACATCAAAAAGAAGTCTTAGATATCATGCAAACAAGAGAAGAGCTTTATGAAATGCTTGATTATTATGCTTATGAGAAAAAATTAGATGATTTATTTAAAAGGAGTGCTAAATGAGTGTAAGTGAAGCAAAGAAAAAACAAGGCGGATTAGCAGGAGTTATTGCGGGGCAAAGTGCAATTTGTACTTGTGGACTTGGAAATGGGCTAAATTATCATGGATATGGCATAGAAGAATTAGCACAGAATGCAGAGTTTGAAGAAGTGGCTTACTTGCTTCAATTTGGAGAATTACCAAACGCAAAAGAATTAGAAAATTACAAAACAAAAATCATTGCTCAAAGAGCTTTGAGTGAGAATTTAAAAAGTGTTTTAAAGGCTATTCCAAAAGAAGTTCATCCTATGAATTTAATGCAAGCAGCTGTTGCAGCATTAGGAGCTTTAGAAGGTGAAAATGAAGATTTTAGCAACCAAGATGAAAAAATCATCAGACTTTTAGGAATTTTACCAAGTGTGCTTTGCTATTGGCATCACTGGGTGAATTCTGGCAAGGAAATTGATTTTGACTCTAAACAAACAAGCATAGCGGGATATTTTTTAGAAAAATTAAAACTTGAGAGCCCAAAAAAAGACTTTATCAAGGCTATGCAGTGTTCATTAATCCTTTATGCAGAGCATGAATTTAATGCTTCGACTTTTACAGCTAGAATTTGTGCTTCAACAAAAAGTGATATTTTTAGTGCAGTTGCTGCGGCTATTGGGGCTTTAAGAGGGCCTTTGCATGGTGGAGCAAATGAAGCGGCTATGCATTTGATACAAAGTTTTAACAGTGTTGAAGATGCCATTAAGGGCGTGAATGAAAAATTGGAAAATAAAGAGCTTTTAATGGGCTTTGGTCACCGTGTTTATGGACTTGGAGGCGATCCTAGAAATGCACTTATTAAAGTATGGAGTAAGCATTTAGGGGGCGATAATTTATTGTTTAAAATCAGCGAAGCTATAGAAGCTTTGATGAAAGAAAAACGCCCAAGTTTGCCGCCAAATGCGGATTTTTATAGTGCTTCAGCTTATCATTTTATGGGAATTCCGACTGAGTATTTTACGCCGATTTTTATTATGAGTCGCGTAAGTGGTTGGTGCGCACACATTAAAGAGCAAAGAGCAAACAATAAACTCATTCGCCCGAGTAGCGAATATATAGGCGTTGAACCAAGAAAATTTGTAAAAATTCAAGACAGATAAGGAGAAAAAATGAGTGATATGGGAATTTTAGAGGCAAAACGCCCTGAATTTGATGAACTTTTGACAAAAATTGCAAAATATGCTGATGAATTTGAAATCACAAGTGATTTGGCTTTAGAAACGGCTAGATATTGTTTAATGGATACTATAGGTTGTGGGCTTTTAGCGCTTAAATATCCTGCTTGCACTAAGCTTTTAGGGCCAAGTGTTGAAGGGGCTGAATTTAGACCTTTAGGTGCAAAAGTATTTGGAACTTCTTATCAATTAGAGCCAATCCGCGGGGCTTTTAATGTGGGTGCTATGGTAAGGTTGAACCAAGAAAATTTGTAAAAATTCAAGACAGATAAGGAGAAAAAATGAGTGATATGGGAATTTTAGAGGCAAAACGCCCTGAATTTGATGAACTTTTGACAAAAATTGCAAAATATGCTGATGAATTTGAAATCACAAGTGATTTGGCTTTAGAAACGGCTAGATATTGTTTAATGGATACTATAGGTTGTGGGCTTTTAGCGCTTAAATATCCTGCTTGCACTAAGCTTTTAGGGCCAAGTGTTGAAGGGGCTGAATTTAGACCTTTAGGTGCAAAAGTATTTGGAACTTCTTATCAATTAGAGCCAATCCGCGGGGCTTTTAATGTGGGTGCTATGGTAAGATGGCTTGATTTTAATGATACATGGCTTGCAGCTGAATGGGGACATCCAAGTGATAATTTAGGTGCGATTTGGGCGGTAGCTGATTATGTAAGTCGTAAAAATATCTCTGAGGGAAAAGAGCCTTTGAAAGTAAAATGTGTGTTAGAAGCTATGATAAAAGCTCATGAAATTCAAGGAGTTTTGGCACTTGAAAATTGCTTTAATAAAGTAGGAATGGATCATGTTTTACTTGTAAGAATAGCAAGTACTGCAGTAGCTGCAAAGCTTTTGGGTTGTAATTTTGAAGAAATTCGCAATGCCATTTCTCATGCCTTTATTGATGGCGGAGCTTTAAGAACTTATCGTCACGCGCCAAATACAGGTAGTAGGAAAAGTTGGGCAGCAGGTGATGCTTCAAGTCGCGGGGTGGATCTTGCTTTAAAAGCTAAAACAGGAGAGATGGGCTATCCATCAGCTTTAAGTGCTAAATTTTGGGGTTATGAAGATGTGAAAATGAAAGGACAAAAACTCACTATTCCTCAAGAATTTGGCTCTTATGTAATGGAAAATGTTTTGTTTAAAATTTCTTTCCCAGCTGAATTTCACGCACAAACCGCAGTAGAAGCAGCTTTGGCCTTACATGATGAGGTAAAAGATCGTTTGGATCAAATAGAAAAAATCATCATCACAACTCAAGAATCAGGCCATCGCATCATCAATAAAGTAGGTGAGCTTGCAAACCCTGCTGATAGAGATCATTGTATCCAGTATATGGTCGCTGTGCCGCTTATATTTGGACGTTTAAATGCAGATGATTATGAAGATAGTGTTGCAAGCGATGAAAGAATTGATGCTTTAAGAGCTAAAATGCAAGTAGAAGTGGATGATCGCTATACAAAAGAGTATTTAGAAAGTGATAAAAGAAGCATAGCTAATGCCGTGCAAGTTTTCTTTAAAGATGGCACAAGCACAAAAAAAGTCGAAGTTGAATACCCTATAGGACATAAAAGACGCAGAAATGAAGGAATCCCTCTTTTAATCGCCAAATTTAAAGCCAATCTTGCTACGCGTTTAAGTCCAAAACAATGCGAAAAAATCATGCAAATTTGCGAAGATCAAAAAAGCTTAGAGCAAATGAATTTTAACGAATTTAGCGATCTTTTTTGGATGGGTTAAGGTAGACACAAGACTATTTTAGTCTTGTGTTTAATATAGTTAATATAATGAATAATTTTTAGGATTAAAATGTTATTTGAAAAAGCTATTCTAAAAGAATTTAAAATACTTTATAAACTTGATAACTATCATGGAATTTTTGCTGTATTATAAGATTTTTGGTAAATTACTTTGATAATAGTCATTTCTTGTTTTATGCAAAACATTTTTATGTATTTATTTGCAGTTTTATTTATTGGCATGGGACAAAGGGCTTTAGCGACTATTTTGCATGAGTCAGCCCATAGAATATTGCAAAAAATAGAAAATTAAATGATTTTTTAGGTAAATATCCAAGCGGATATCTTATTTTTCAGACTTTTGAAAAATACAGACAAAGTCATGTTATTAAACATCATGGTTTTTTAGGAATTGAAAATAAAGATCCTGATTATGATTTTTATATACAATCAAAGCTTTTTGCTTCCCGTTCTTTAAAAGAATTTATTTTTAGGCACCTTATCTTGCCTTTGTTTTTGGGTAAGACTTTTGATTTTATTTCTTATCTTATAAGAAATCGCTTGGGTGATTTTAAGGATAAAGAAATTAAATATCTTATTTTATTTTGGATTGCTATTTTTGGTATTTGTTTTTATGTTAATGTTCTTGATATTTTGTTAATGTATTGGTTTGTGCCTTTACTTACAAGTTTTCCTATGGTAGGACATTTTATAGAGATGGCAGAACATTTTCCTATTATAAAAAACAAAAGAGAAATAGAAAAATCTTGGAATAGATTTGGCAATAAAATTGAATTATTTTTTACTGGCTTACATAAGGAAAATTATCATTTAATCCGCCATTTGTTTGCAAATATTCCTTTTTGGAATTTAGATAAAGCTCATAATATTTTATGTAAAAATGAAGAATACAGACTTTTAAACTCTAATATGGGAGGTATTTTTAGCTCTTCAAATAAAGCTTCCTCTCTATGAAAAAAATAATTAAAAAGGAGCTTAAAATATGCTAAAAAATCCTAAATTTCAAGCTTTCTTTTTTGCTTTTTTAGCCGCTATATTTAACGCTTTTGTTGGAATTTTTAGCGTTTTTCTTTTTAGAAAAGGTTTTATGAGTTTTGAAGTAGCTTTTTATAAATGTTTTGTGGCTAGTTTGATTTTGTTTGCGATTTTAATTTATATGAGAAAATTGGGTGCTTTGCTAGTTTTTATCAAACAGAAAATTTTCACACTTTTACTTCTTGCTTTTTTTGGATTTTTTATGCTTTATCATTTTGAGAGTGCTGCTTATACAAGTATAAGTGTGGCTAATGTAGTTTTTGTGCTTTTTGGTGTGGGGATGATTATCGCTTTTATTTGTGAAGCATTGGATGCTAAACGCTTTTTTCATTTAAATGAGCTTTTGGCTATGGTTTTTACACTTTTGGGGCTTTGGATGATTTTTTTGGCTGAAGGTGGAACTTTGGAAAATTTCACTCATTTAAAAGGCCTGATAAATGCTATTTTAGCAGGACTTGGTTATGCTTTATTTTTGTTTTTTACTAGAAAATTAAAACTGGGTTTTGGATTAATTCCTCTTTGTGCTTTGCTTTTTATAGGAAGTTTGTATTTGAGCATTCCTTTGTTTGGAGCAAATTTAAATCTTAATTTTTCTTTAGAGAGTTTTATCTTAATTTTAGCTTTGGCGTTTTTGCCTACTATAGGTGGATTTTACTGCACTACTAGAGCCTTAAGTTTTGCAAAGTCAAATTCAGTCCAGCTTATAGAACTTAGTGAGCCTTTATTTGCTATGCTTTTTGGGTTTTTATTTTTGGCTCAAAGTATTTCATTTTTGCAAATTTTAGGTGGAGTTTTTATACTTTTTGCTATTTTTATCCACTAAATATCAATTTAAATTTAATGTAAATGAGAAATTGTTTTAATGTATTACATTTTTAAAATATTTTGTATTATTTATATAATATTAAATTCATTATAAATCTGTTTTATATACTAAAATTTAGTTAATAAAATAAATATTTTAAATTTTTTAACATTTTTTAATTAAAAATGTTACAAATTTATACATTTTTAATTAAAAATTTTTATTTTTAATGAATTTTTCTATCTGTAAAGATAAATTATTGCTAATATTCGAACAGATTATCACGGTAATAAAATACATTAAATAAGCAAAAATAAATTACGAATATTTTAAAGGATATCAAATATTGATTAAAAAATACAAAATAAAAACTTTAGCAATAAAATTATGCGAACGCTTGCAAAAACCAAAATGGCTTTTAATTTCAGTTTTTATGCAGTCTATGATCGTGGCAATAATGGCATTTGTTGTAGAGATATTACTTGGGACGCAAGTTATTGATTATTTACAGGTCCCATTCTAAAAAGCAAATTTGAAATGAATTTTTGGATATTTTCTATGTATTGATTGACTTTCATGCTAAAAATAATATTCTTAATGTTTTTCACTTTATAGTAACCATTTTCATTGCCATTTAATTTGCAGAGATTTTCTTGATATTTTTTTTGCAATTTTTAAAAGATAAATAGACTTAGCCAGATCTTTTTTAGAATCTATATCCACTGCCATATCGCAAACATCATAATATCTGGCTTTACAAGATTTATAAAAAAGTTTTTGGGGTAAATCAATTAAATTCTATGTCGATAAACATAGGTTTGCCACTTGATAAATTGGCTAACTTGTTTAACATATCATTTTTGTTAAATAATTCCACCCAGCCTTGTGCGAAGCAAAGTTTTGTATTTTTTTCACAAAGCTTAGAGCTTAATTCTTTAGCTTTTATCAAATCTTTTTTCACATCTCCCCATGCATACCCATAAGCAAGTCCTGCGTAAATGATATCATGTCCTTGTTCGCAACCTTTTTGGGCTAAGAGAATTGTCGAGTTTATATCTTTTTTATCAAGTTTAGAAATATGTAATCTACTAAAGCAATACTTGAGTTGTGATCTAAAAAATATTAGTTGTGATCTAAAAAATATTGTAAATTGCTTTGATAAGTTTTTTCATCTAAATCTTTTAAATACTTAAATTTTATGTAATTAACTTTTGCACAAGATTCTAATCTTCCTAATTTGCAAGCTTTTTGCGTGAGTAATAAAGCTTTGTTTAAATCTAAAGAAGTCTTACGCCCATTTGAAATTCTGAACCCAAATTTCCACAAGCACTGGCGTTGTTTTCTAAGCATTCTTTTTGAAAAAGGCTTAAATTCTCATCAAAAAATATTCCCCATTTGGAGCAAAGACAAAATTTTCTTTTAAATTTTCATCCACAAATTTTTCAATGCCTAAATTTTCTTTTATATTTTGAGGTAAATCACTAGCTAGAGCGCAAATTTGATAAAAAATATTATTAAAAAAAGATAGAATTTGGATTTTTTCACTTATTTTTCCTTATAAAATAAAAATGATAGCAAAATAAAAGTGAAATTTGTATAAAATTTTAGAGTGCAAAAAACACTCTAATAAAATCAGTTTTTCTTTTTAAATATCTTATAAAGCGGACAATAGCTATAAACCGCACTTAATAAAGGAAATAAAGCTACAACCCACCACCAGCTTTGGCACACAAAGCCAAAAAAGAAAAACCAAATTGCTGCGATTATTAATCTTATTGTTTTATCAAAATTACTCATTTTTAACCTTTCTTATGCTTTAGCATTTATCATAGCTTTCATTACCATTGGTTTCATCAAATAAACTTTAACAAACCAATTCATCCAGCTTTCTCTTGTTGCACCCATACATTCTAAAGTCGGAGCTGTGCCTTCATAATCAAATTCAACCATCACGGCTTTTCCGTATCTTGTAAGCAAAGGACAAGCAGTGTAGCCACTAAATTTGGCAGTGAGTTCCTTGCCTTGTAAATGCGAAAGTATGTTTGCGCCAATTACTGGGTATTGCTTTCTAATACTTGCGCCTGTTTTTCCTTTAGGAACTCCGGCACAATCGCCTATGGCAAAGATATTATCGTATTTTTTGTGTTGCAAGGTGTATTGATCCACATCAACCCAGTTTCCTTCTACATCGCCTTTGCTAACCCCAAGTCCTGCTTCGCTAATAATTGGAGTTGTAATCATTCTAGGTATGACAAATAAATAATCAAATTTACTCTCAAATCTTTCTCTAGCAACCTTTTTAATCCCATTTTCACTATAAGGCATAAGCTTATCAAAAATAGCGATATTATTTTTAGTATCAACTTCAACGAGCAAATGTTGTTTTAAATAAGGCATTTTTCTTTCTATATAAAATTGCTCTATCATCATAGCGTGAGCTGGGCTTGAAAGCATGGAATTTCCACCCACGCAAAGTAGCATTTCAACTTTATCTCTTGAATTTTCTTTCACAGCTAAATCTTCAAGTAAAAAATTCACTTTTTTATTTGCCCCACCGCATTTAATCGCAGTATTTGGTTCTGCAAATACAGCTCTTCCGCCATTTTTTACAAGTTTTTGTATAAAATCTCTTGCTTTTACAGCTCCATTGACAGTATAAATGC
The DNA here is from genome assembly GCF_040008265.1 of Campylobacter sp. CCS1377. Taxonomy (NCBI): domain Bacteria; kingdom Pseudomonadati; phylum Campylobacterota; class Epsilonproteobacteria; order Campylobacterales; family Campylobacteraceae; genus Campylobacter; species Campylobacter aecornae. Next base: position 1,625,094 of record NZ_CP155620.1, on the reverse strand, counting down.
TTGTGATATTTGAATTTGGATCGTGTATGGTATTAAGATCAAGTCCTTTTACCTTTTCAAATTCATAATGCACGCCTGTTGCGATGATGAGGTAATCATAGTTGTATTCTGCATTTGTTTCAGTTTTAAGCTTATTTTGCTTAGGTTCTATTTTACTGATATCTTCTTTAATCCAAGTAATGCCATCTTGAATGAGATCGGCTTTATTATACTCCACATCTTCTTTTGTGTAAATTCCAGCCGCAATCAAAGTAAAACCTGGCTCATAATACATGGTTTCTTTTTTGTCAAAAAGTGTGATTGAAGCACGAGGTAGAATATCCTTTAAATGTGCTGACATGGTAATGCCTCCAAGTCCAGCTCCAATGATAGCAATTTTTGGTGCAAAAGAATTTTCTGCCTTAACTTGTTTTGGTAAAATCACATTACTAGCTCCTAATGTGGCAACTCCGCCAAGTCCCATAAGTTTAAGTAAAGCTCTACGATTTTTTTGGTGAGAATCTTTCATGAGTCATCCTTTATATTTGAAAGTAATTCATTTTACTTATATTTAATTTTTATTGATGTGATAAAGTTACAAAATAAGAAAATAGTTGTTTTGAATTTGGAATTTAAATTTTTGGAACTTTTTTTGCTTTTCTCGTATTAAGATAATAGATTAAAGGATTAATCAATGAGAATTGCACTTGTTTTTGCATTTTTTACCTTGAGTGTTTTTGGGGTGCAAATTAAAGATGTAGCAAATACAGTAGGCGTTAGGGATAATCAACTCATAGGATATGGTTTGGTTGTTGGACTTAATGGAAGTGGCGATGGGACTAGTTCTAAATTCACCCTACAATCCATTTCAAATTTACTTCAAGGAATGAATATCAAAGTCAATCCTAATGATATCAAGTCAAAAAATACAGCCGCAGTAATGGTAACGGCAAAGCTTCCAGCCTTTGCAAAATCAGGAGATAAGCTTGATATCGTCGTTTCGTCTATGGGCGATGCAAAATCTTTGCAAGGTGGGACACTTTTACTGACAGCATTGCGCGGAATTGATGGGGAAATTTATGCTATTGCGCAAGGTTCTCTTTCTATTGGCGGTTTGAGTGCTAGACCAGGAGGAAATGGGGGAAATCACTCCACTGCTGCAACTGTTTTAGGTGGAGCACATGTAGAAAGAGAAATCATGCAAAATTTTGAAAACAATGATTTAACTTTAAGTCTTAAAAATGCAGATTTTAAAACAGCAAGTGATATTGAGAGAGTTTTAAATGCTATGTTTGAAGATGGTGTTGCAAAGGCTGTGGATTCAAGAACGATAAAACTTAAAAAACCTGAAGATCTTTCAGCGGTAGAATTTATGGCAAGGGTTTTAGAGCAAGACATTGCATATACTCCAGAAAGCAAAGTCATTATTGATGAAAGAACAGGGACAGTTATCGCAGGAGTGGATATAGAAGTGGAGCCAGTGCTTATTACGCATAAGGATATTACTATAAAAGTAGACCCTAATATTGCAACACTTGATGCCACGCAAGGAATGGATATGAAAGATGGTGGAATGATAGATCCTGCGTCAAATATGTTAAGAATCAATACACCAAAAACCACAGTGGCAAATATCGCAAGAATGCTAAATAAGCTAGGTGCTACGCCAAATGATATTATCGCGATTATGGAAAATTTAAAAAGAGCAGGCGCGATTAATGCAGAACTCGAGGTTATTTGATGAGAGTAGATAATTTTTTAGCAACTTATAATGCGAATAATCCTTTGTTGGAAAATGTGGCAAAAAATTCTTCAAGTTTGCAAGCAGTGAAAAATTATGCAAGTGTAAAGTATAAAGTTAATGAAAATGAAGTGGTTGCAAATTCTGATTATGATAAGGCTTTAAAGGAGCAAACTGATGCTTTTGAGGCCTTTTTGATTAAAAGTGTGCTAGATGTTTCACTTAAAGAAAAGGCTTCACTTTTTGGCAAAGATGCTAGTGATGAAATTTATTCATCTATGTATAATGATACTATGAGTAAGGCTTTAAGCGGCGGACTTGGCTTTTCTAAATTATTATTTGATTTTTTGAAAGAAAGGAGTTAAATTTTTTAAGTTTTAGCCGATCTTGTTGCTAGGATAAAGATTGAAGGAGAAAAAATGATAAATCCAATTAAACAAGGCTATGCGACAGGCATTGCGGTGAATAATGCAGACAGTAAAAACAAACAAACAAAAACTAATGAAACTCAAAAAATGGAAAGCGATAGTAGGGTTTCTAAAATTGCAGAGCAGATTAAAAATGGAACTTATAAAATTGATTTAAGTGCTACAGCTACTGCAGTTGCGGATTCTTTACTCTAAATCCCTTCTCCCTTTTTTGAGCAAATTTAATTAAGGGAGAAATTTATGATTAAACAATACTTAGACACGGCAAATTCTATTCTTGAAAAGCTTATTAAGCTTACAGAAAGCGATATTAATGATATACAAAATGCCAAACATGAAAATGTTGCTAAAAGCGTAGAAGAAAAAAATAAACTCATTGCAGAGTTTCAGCTTGCAAAAAAGCAGCTTGATGATGAATTAATAAGACTTAATAATAGCAATCCTAAAGGTTTTATAGAGCTTTTAGATGATGAAGATAAGACTAAATTGGCTGAGTTAAAACAAAATCTTCAAACCCTACATAGTAAAAATAAAGAATATGCTAAATTTGTACTTATTGTGAAAGATTTTTTTGATGGTTTGTTAAACACCATGTTTGAAAATGGAAATGGAATGAATAATGCTTATGGAGATAAGAAAACAGAATTGGAATCTCTTTTTAAAATTAATGTTTAAACGAAGGAGCGAAAATGAGTATTTTTTCTAGTTTATATACAGGAGTTTCAGGACTTAATGCCGCTGAAATTCAAATTGCAACCACAGGAAACAATATTTCAAATGCTAATAGCACTTTTTATACGCGTCAAAGGGTGGTACAAACAACAGGTGGATATATTACTACGCCAGGTGGTGCACAAGTAGGAACGGGAACTTCCATAGAAACTATAGTGCGCCTTCATGATGAACATGCTTATTGGAAATTAAAAAACGCCACCACTCAACTTGAATATACACAGTATATGGGAGATGTTTTAAAAGAAATCAGTCAGCGCTTTCCAGATGTTCAAACTACCGGTATTTTAAAAGATTTAGAAAATTATAATAAAGCGTGGAATGATTTTGCATCAAACCCTAATGAATCTGCCACAAAAATAGCTCTTGTAGAGGCTACAAAAACTCTAACACAAAATATCAATAACACTTTTTCAAATTTAAATCAAATTCAAAAGAAAATGAATGATGATATTAAAATGACTGTTGATGAGATCAATAAAATTGGTTCAGAAATTGCAAAAATCAACAAGCAATTAAATGGAGAAGAAATTTTAAAAAGTGAAAGAGCCAATGAATTAAGAGATAGAAGAGATGAGCTAGAACTTCAGCTTTCTAAACTGGTTGATGGGGTTGCATCTAAAAATAAAATCACTCAAGATAGTTCGCTTGATTCTACTATTACAGATGGTGGAAAGTATTATAATCTTAGCATCGAAGGTATGACTTTGGTTGATGGCGATAGCTTTCATCCTTTAGAGCTTGAATTTGACAATCAACAAGAATCTTATAGCATACTTTATAAGATGAGTGATGAGAAGGTTATTGACTTAACCGGTAAATTAAAAGGTGGAAAATTAGGCGCACAACTTGATTTGCGTGGAAGATATTATGATCAAACTGAAAATAAATATACTGATGGTATGATACAAGAATACAAAGATATGCTTGATACTTTCGCAAAGACTTTAATCACGCAAACTAATAATATTTACGCTTCATCTGCAACCGAAGGAAAGGTTTCTGATCCTTTGAAAGGTTTGTCGCGTGATTTTCCATTGATGAGCTATGATAAAAATTTACAAGCAGGAACTTTTGATATAGTGGTTTATGATGCTTCCGGTAAGGAAGTAGGCACAAAAAGTATTACTATTAATGAAAATACTACGATGGAGTCCTTGCTTGCGCAAATTAATGCAGACACTGATGATAATGGTGACAACAACAATACTAATGATGTTGACGATTTTTTAAGTGCTTCATATAATTATGATGCAAAAACCGGTAGCGGAACTTTCCAGCTTAGTCCAAAAAATGGACATAGAATTGCAATAAAAAGTAATGATACAAATTTTGCTGGAGCTTTAAATATTGGAGGTTTTTTTAGCGGAAATGATGCAAGTTCTATTAAGGTAAATTCAAACATTGAAAATAATCCTGATAGCTTAAAAGCAAGTTCTAATGGGGTTGATGGAAATAACGATGTTGCAAATGCTATAGTGCAACTTCAGTATGAAAAAGTGAATTTTTATAATGAAGACGGTACGGTGAGCAATTTAACTATGGAGGAGTATTACCGAAAATTCACAGGACAAATTGCAAGTGATGGTGAAAATAACAATATAGTTCATTCAAGCAATGCAACGCTTTATAATTCTGTTTATGGCGAGTACCAGTCAAAAACAGGTGTGAACACTAATGAAGAATTAGCAGCCTTAATCCAATACCAATCAAGTTATGGCGCAGCAGCTAAGATTGTCTCAACTGTGGATCAAATGCTTGAAACCTTACTTGGAATCAAGTCTTAATTTTAACTTTGAAATTTGCTCTATGAGTCGATAGGGCAAATTTTATATTTAAATACAAATGCAAAATTTCAATCAATTAAAAAAAGAACTCGATCGATTAGCAAATGAGAAAAACATTATCCAAGCTCTTTTTGATGCACCCGATCCTTTGCAAATAGCCAAACGCCATAATGATGAATTTATTGCTTTAATTTGTGCTTTATTTGCTTATGGAAATGCTAAAAATATAGTGAATTTTTTAAACAAGCTTGATTTTTCTTTGCTAAATTTAAGCCAAAATCAAATTCAAAAAGAGTTAAAAAACTTAAAATATCGCTTTCAAAACGAAGAGGATATCACGCAGATTTTCATTACCTTTTCAAGATTAAAAAACGAAATTTCGCTTAATGAACTTTTTACCAAGCCTTATGAAAAAAGACAAAATATCACAGATTCTATACTAGCATTTATGCAAAAAATCAAGACTTTAAATTCATATTCAAGCTATGGTTATGACTTTTTCTTTAGTAAAATTTGGCAAAACACCCCCACTTCGCCACTTAAACGCTACAATATGTATTTAAGATGGATGGTTAGAAAAGATGAGCTTGATCTTGGGCTTTTTACAAAAATTGATAAAAAGGATTTGCTCATACCCCTTGATACGCATACACATAAAGTTTCATTAGAACTTAAGCTTTTAAAGCGTAAGATTTATGATTTTAAAAGTGTTTTAGAACTCACGCAAAAATTAAAAGAATTTGATCCAAATGATCCTGTAAAATACGATTTTGCACTTTATCGTTTGGGGCAAAGTAAGCAAGATTTAAAATAAAAAACTTATAATACACAAAAATTAAAAGGTTTAAAATGCAAACCATTCTTTCGCAACTTAATGAGCTTGAAACATTTTATTATTTTGTCTTATTTTTTATCGCGATTTTTGCTGGATTTATTGATTCTATTGTTGGCGGAGGAGGGCTTATTACATTACCTGCTTTACTAGCTTGTGGCATAGCGCCGCATTTGTCAATCGCCACAAATAAGCTTCAAAGCGTTTTTGGCTCTTTTACTGCGGCAATGACCTATTATAAATCCACTACCATTAAGCATTTGGCTTGGGGTGTGACTTTCACTGCGCTTGGAGCAGCTTTAGGGGCTTATAGTGTTTTGCTTATTAATTCTGAATACCTAAAGCTTATCATTTTGATTTTTCTAACTTTAACCTTTCTTTATACAGCTTTAAAGCCAAATTTGGGGAGATTTCCTACTAAGGCAAAGATAAAAAATATCAAAATTTTTCATATCATTTGTGGTTTTACTTTGGGATTTTATGATGGATTTTTAGGACCTGGAACGGGTTCGTTTTGGATTTTTGCTTGTGTGATGTTACTTGGTTTTAATATGAAAGATGCAAGTATGAATACCAAAATCTTAAATTTTTCAAGCAATATAGTTGCTCTAATCATCTTTTTATGGCGTTATGAAGTGCTTTGGCTTGTGGGTTTTTTGATGGGTTTTGGGCAAATTATTGGCGCGTATTTGGGCTCAAAACTTGTTTTAAAAACTCAAGGAAATTTCATTAAAAAATTATTTTTATTTGTTGTGGGTGCAACTATTGTAAAAGTTGCTTGGGATTTTTTTCGTTAAAATTTGGAATTTAATGGGTTAAATTCCAAATTTGGGTTATTCTGATTTTAAGGCAATCAAAACGCCTTCTATCATTTTTTTAATATCTCCATCTAAGATATTATCCACCTGCGAAAAGGCTTCGCCGCTACGATTATCCTTAACTTGCTGATAAGGAAAAAGCACATAAGAGCGGATTTGATGCCCCCAGCCTATCTCGCTTTTTTCACTTGAATTTGCACTATCTTGTTGCTTCATAAGTTCAAGCTCATAAAGGCGCGATTTTAGCATTTTAAAAGCAGTAGCTTTGTTTTTGTGTTGGCTTCTATCATTTTGGCATTGCACAACTATTCCGGTTGGAAAATGTGTGATTCTAACCGCACTTTCTGTTTTATTAACATGTTGCCCGCCTGCACCACTTGCTCTATAATAATCAATCCTTATATCTTTTTCTTCAATTTCAATTTCAATATCATCATCAAGTTCAGGGCTTACCATAACACTTGAAAAGCTTGTGTGACGGCGTCCAGCACTATCAAAAGGCGAAGTTCTTACTAAGCGATGAATGCCATTTTCTGCTTTTAAATAACCATAAGCATTATCGCCCTTAACCAAAAAACTTACATCTTTAAGTCCTGCTTCTTCGCCTTCTTGAAAGTCTAAAGTTTCTACTTTAAAACCTTCTCTTTCACAAAATCTTAAATACATTCTATAAAGTATGCTAGCCCAGTCATTGCTTTCCGTTCCACCTGCTCCTGGGTGAATGGAAACTATAGCATTTTTGCTGTCATTTTCTCCACTTAAAAGCATAGAAATTTCAAGACTCGTGATAGTATCTTCAAGGCTTGGTGCATCGTTAAATAATGCTTCTAGCGTCTCTGCATCGTTTTCGCTATTAGCTAAATCAAAAAGTTCACTCGCATCATTTAAGGCATTAAAAGCATTTTCGTATTTTTTAAGTAAATTGGTAATTTTTGTCTTTTCTTTGCCGATAATGCCTGCTTGTTTTACATCACTCCAAAATGATGGAGAATTTTCAAGCTCTTCAATTTCTTTAAGTCTTGCTTTAATCTCATCGGGTTTTATGATAGAGGCTATATTGCCTACTTTGTTTTTAAGAGTTTTTAAAAGTTCGCTAAATTCGTAATTATCCATAATTCTTTCCTAAATTTCATAAAGCGTAATTTTAGCAAATTGCATTAAAAAAGTCTATAATGTGAGTTTTGGTAATTTTTGTTGTTATTTGTTAAATTTGTTTTTCAAAAGAAAATTGAGTTTGATGCGAAATAGACCTTATCTTGGTATAGATTTGATTAATTACACTGTTTAAATATTTTCTTAGATACTTTTCTACATTATATAAAGATGACCACTTCAACTTTTTTCATAAAATTTCAATAAAACACATTTTTCTTATGCATAAAAAACCCTTAAATATTATTTTGATATTATTTTGATATTATTTTGATATCAAAAAAACGAATTTCAATACAAAAATTAAATAAAAGTGAGAAAAATGTCAAAACTTTATCTGATGTCTTTAGGTTGTAATAAAAATTTAGTCGATAGTGAAATCATGCTTGGGCGTTTGCAGCATTTCACCCTAGTTGATGATCCAAGCCTTGCTGATGTTTTGATTGTCAATACTTGCGGTTTTATCGATAGTGCAAAAAAAGAAAGTATAAATGCTATTTTAAATTTACACGAACAAAGAAAAAAGGATTCTCTTTTAGTCGTTACTGGCTGTTTGATGCAAAGATATCGCGAGGAGCTTATGAAGGAACTTCCCGAAGTTGATCTTTTTACCGGCGTGGGAGATTATGAAAGAATCGATGAAATGATACTTAAAAAGATGAATTTATTTTCAAATTCTACCTATTTACAAGGTGAGAATAGCGATAGAATAATCACAGGAAGCAATTCTCACGCTTTTATAAAAATCGCTGAAGGATGCAATCAAAAATGCTCATTTTGTGCAATTCCAAGCTTTAAGGGTAAGTTAAAATCGCGTGAAATCTCAAGCATTATAAACGAGCTTGAAAGCCTAGTAGCCAAAGGTTATAAAGACTTTTCATTTATCGCACAAGATACGAGTTCTTATTTGTTTGATAAGGGCGAGAAAGATGGACTAATTAAACTCATTGATGCAGTAGAAAAAGTAAAAGGCATAAAAGCGGCAAGAATTTTATATCTTTATCCTACAAGTGCGAGTGAAGCGTTAATCAAACGCATTATAAATTCCAACATTTTTGTAAATTATTTTGATATGCCACTTCAACACATCAGCGATAAAATGCTAAAAATTATGAAGCGTGGAGCAAATAGTACAAGGCTTAAAGAAATGCTGACTTTAATGAAAAGTGCGCCAAATAGCTTTTTACGCACTGGTTTTATCGTAGGACACCCAGGGGAAAGTGACGCAGATTTTGATGAGCTTTGCGAATTTATAAAAGAATTTGGTTTTGATAGAGTGAGTATTTTTGCATATTCTAAAGAAGAAGATACTGCCGCTTTTGATATGGAACAAGTGCCATTTAAAACTATCAATAAAAGACTAAAAATCATCGAAAAAATCGTAGATGAAGTAATAGAAAAAAGCTTTGAAAAAGAAGTGGGTAAAAAGCATTTGGTGGTTTGTATCGGAGAAAGTAGTGAAGGTGAGTTTTTCATCGCAGCTAAAGATTTAAGATGGGATAGAGAAATTGATGGGGAAATTCTCATCAATGAAAGCGATTGCGGTGATTTGGAAATGGGGCAAATTTATGAATGCGAAATCACACAAAATGTAGATAAAAAGCTAATCGCTAAGGCTTTAAGAAAAATTGATGAAAATTAAAGATGAGATTTTATCTCTACTAAAAAAGCGTAAAAATTTACTTGCTTTTTCTTATGGGAGTGATTCTAGTGCGCTTTTTCATCTTTTAGTGCAAGAAAAAATTAATTTTGATCTTGTGATGATAAATTATAAAACGAGAAAAAATAGCGTTTTAGAAGAAAAAAGCGCAAAAGAGCTTGCTTTGAAATTTAATAAAAAGATTTTTATCGCCCACGCGCCTAAATTTGAAAATAATTTTGAAAAACAAGCAAGAGATTTTCGCTATGAATTTTTTGAAAAAATTTGTCTTGAAAAAAATTACGAAAATCTCATTTTAGCACACCATTTAAACGATGCCTTTGAGTGGTTTTTAATGCAACTTTCGCGTGGAGCTGGTTTGGCTGAAATTCTAGGAATGAATGAATTTGAAAAAAGAAAAAATTACAATATCATCCGTCCTTTACTCCGCACATCAAAAGATGAAATTAAAGCTTTTTTAAAACAAAATGAAATTTTTTATTTTAATGATGAAAGCAATGAAGATGAAAAATATTTTAGAAATTATATAAGAAAGCATTTTTCTAATGATTTTGTAAGCAAATTTAGCGAAGGTTTAAAAAGAAGTTTTGTGTATCTAAACGAAGATAAAAATAAGCTTTTCAAAAATGAAATTAAAGAATTTAAAGGGATTTTAATCTGCGCTAAAGATGAAAGCTTAATTGCAAAGGCTTTAAAAATGCAAGGCATTGTGCCAAGTGCCAAACAAAGAAAAGAAATGCTAAAAAATGATTGTGTGATAAGTTCTAAAATCGCAGTGGTTTATAAAGATGAAAAAGCCTTTGTTTTCAAACATGAAAATTGCGAAAAATTGCCAAAAATTTTCAAAGAAGAATGCCGCTTGGCAAAAGTGCCAAAATTTTTAAGAGCTTATCTTTATAATCATGGCATTTTACCTAATGAATTTTTAAGCTTTTGGGCTTAAATTTAAGATTCTTTGATAGCTTAAATGTGTAAGAAAAATCACAAAAAATACAGGTAGAAAAAGACCCAAAAACGGCACTGAAGCAATAAGATAAAAACAAAGTGTGGAGAATTTAAATTCAAAAGGTGAGTTTTTGGCCCAGAAATTTTTGTATTCATCCTTTGAAAAAGCGCAACTTGCAACATCTAAAAGTAATAATTGATGGAAGAGATAATAAAATACAAAATAAAAAATAAAAAGATTAATAAAAGGCAAAAAGAGTAAAAGCAAAGAAAGAAGCAAAAAAGCGATGAATTTGACAAAAATTTTAAGCAAATCTTTCATCACTAAAAAATTTGAAACTTCATTTTCAATTATATACCCATAATGTTTAGCGTTGATTTCTTTGACTATAAAAGGTGTTAAGAAAGATACGATAAAAATGGCAAAAAATACCGAAGCAAATACTGTAACAAAACCTGCCAGTAAAAAACTTAAGGCATGGATGATAAATTGCACGATGCTTAAAGCATAAAACCAAGCCAAAAAAGAGTCAGGTTTTACACTAAAAAATGTATTAAAATAATCAAGCAGAATTGAAAAGGCAAAATAACTCAAAACAGTGAAAATGACAAGGCTAACCAGCAACGGTAAAAGTGAGAATTTTAAAAATCTTGCGCTCAATAAATCTCTCAAAGATAGCATTAAAATTTGTATCATTTAACGCCCTTATAAGCAAGTTCAAGTTTTTCATAAATAAGGTCAAATTTAAGTTCGTTTTCTAAAATTTGATTTAAAATTTCATTGTCTTCAACTCCATTCCAAATTTTTTTATAAGTACCTTCTTTGTAGCCGTGATCTTGACGGAATTTATTTAAAACATTTTTTCCTATATAAATTTTATAAAGCTGATGCAAATTCAAACCACACTTCATCGCTAAAATAAAATACGCTGATAAAAGCTCGCCTAAATCAAATCCAAAACCGCTGCATTTATGGATAATAAGCTCAATATCATTTAAAATCCCATAAGTATCACTTTCGCTTGGCTTGCTTTTTTCTTTACAAAAGTCGTTAAAAAGGCTGACTGAGGCAAGATCTTGTGCGATTAAATTTTTGTCTGTGATGTGTTTTGCCTTGTATTCTTCAAGTAAGAGACTTAAGATAAAATGCCAAATATCGACAATTTCTATACAAACATTATCCCAATTTGTAGGTGCGCTGATATTTTTCCAATGTTTCCAAGCAAAAGATTCGATGAGTTCTGCACATTCCATATAAATACAACGACGAAAACTGATCAATTTACCTTCTTTAGTATAGCCATCTTCCCAGCCCACGCCATTGGTTTCATCATTTAATTTTTGCTGAAGGGTAAGCATATTTTCTAGAATTTGAATATTTGTCATTTTTTAGCCTTTGAAGTCTTTTATCAAAAATTATACTTAAAGAGTTATAAAAACTCTTTAAATTAGGCATAAAGATTTAAGGAATTTGAATTTTTATCCTCGTTTTGTTGCTCCATTTGTTTTTCAAGCTGTTTTTTCATTTGCTCTAAAATTTCTTCGATCAATTTTTTGCTATCTTCTAACATAGAGGTATTTGCGTTTGTATCAGGACTTTGGTTTTCTTTAATGAGATTATTAAGTTTATTGGTGAAGTTATTCATAATGGCATTTTTATGATTTTCATCTTTTGGAGTTGGTAAAACATCTGCCATTTGCATTGCTGAAGTGATAAGTTCTTTAGGGTTTAATTCCCCAACCTTAGAATTTGCAAGGAATTCTTGCATCAAAGGCTTGATCTCTTCCATAGCGTTTTTAATTTCATCAAGTTCATTTTGCGTAAGTTTAGAACCTTCAAAGCTAAAGCTAAAACCGTATTGTCTTTTTAAATTTAGGGTTTTGCCTTCTTCGTTGTTATTATAATTAATACTTTGATTATCATACATTGCAAGGCTTAGATGCTTGCCACTTTTTGTGGTATAGTCCATTGAAAAATTTTGATTTTTACTGATATCAACTTGCATAAAAACTCCTTGAAATTTATCATTTTTTGCAAATCGACATTTTTTTATTTTTCTTAAATTTATAAGAGTATAATTTTATCTATGGACGAAAGAATTAAAAAATTTATCGCCTCTTGTAAGCTTTTAAGCTGGGCTATGAGAGATGAAAAAGGTGTTTATATCGCTAATGCTTTTTATGCTTTTGATGAAAGAAATTTGGCTTTAATTATCGCTTCACATGAAGATACAAAGCATATAAAACTGGCTTTTAAAGAGTCAAAAGTTGCGGTAAATATCGCCAAAGAAAGTACAATAGCTTTTTTGCAAGGCGTGCAAATCAAAGCAAATTTTTGTAAAGCCAATGAAATGCAAATTCAAATTTATTATAAAAAATTTCCTTTTGCAAAGCTTTTGGGTGGCACGACATTTGCTTTAGAAATTGAATATGTAAAATTCACAGATAATAGCCTAATGCTTACAAAAAAACTTGAATTTTACCAAGATTTTGTTAAAAAAAATGAGTTATGATTTTAGTTTTAATTTAAACTATAAATTATGGAAGTTGAATGTTTAATGTAATTTATGCACTTTTTTTTAGAGAGCTAAAAACTAGATTTGGCAATAATAGACATTTGGGATATTTTTGGGTTGTGGGCGAGCCTATGAGTGTTGTATTGACAATCACAGCTATCGTAACCGTAATAAGAGAATATCATCATCAAGTAATGCCACAAGGAATTTCTATTTTTATGTTTTTGGTTGTGGGAATTGTGCCTTATTTTATGTTTAGAAGTATTGTTACTCAGCTTATGAATGGTATTGGTGCGAATTTATCTTTATTTGCTTATAAACCTGTAAAGCCTATACATGTATTTATTTCTAGAACTTGTTTGGAATTTTGTATTTATTTTGTGATTTTTGTTTGTGTGTTGTTTTTAGCAGGTTGGTTTTTTAAGATCGATGTTTTTCCAAGACATTTTTTAGATGTGATGTTTTCTTTGTTTTTGCTTATTTGTTCAGGCTTTGTTTTGGGTATGAGTTTTGCAATGATAGCTTTTTTTTTCGAGCCTTTAAAAACACTTTTGAATTATTTTAGTATAGTGTTTTATTGGGGTTCTGGGGTGATTTTCCCCACTTGGCTTATGCCAAGACCCTTGCTTGATGTGTTTTATTATAATCCCTTGCTTCATGTTATGGAGCTATTAAGATATAATTTTTTTGATAATTATCCCTTGCAAGATGAATATAGCTATATTTATCCTATGTATTGCATTACTATATTGCTTTTTATATCTTTAGTGGCGTATTATCACAATAGACAAGCATTAACGGCGGCTAGAAAATCATGATTAAAATTTTAAATTTAAGTAAATCTTATCCGCTATTTAATGGTTCTAGGCATTATGTTTTTAAGGATTTTACTTTTGAATTTCCTGAAAATTGTAGTATTGGCTTAATGGGCGGCAATGGTGCAGGAAAATCAACTCTTATGAAACTTTTAAGCGGTGCTGAACTTCCTGATAAAGGAAAAATTATTACCAACAAAAAACTCTCTTGGCCTTTGGGTTTAAGCGGAGCTTTTCAAGGTTCTTTGAGTGCTAGAGACAATGTAAAATTTGTAGCTAGGGTTTATGGTTATAAGGGCGAGGCTATTAAGGAGAAAGTGGAATTTGTGCAAGATTTTGCTGAGCTTGGTAAATTTTTTGATGAACCTATGAAAAATTATTCTTCAGGAATGAGTGCTAGGATAGCTTTTGGTTTAAGTATGGCTTTTGATTTTGATTATTATCTAATTGATGAAGCAGGAGCAGTCGGCGATCCAAAATTTAGGGCAAAAAGTGTTAAACTTTATAAAGAGAGATTAAGTCGTTCAAAGGTGATTATGGTTTCGCACAATGTGGCCGAAATTAAAGAATGGTGTGATAAAATTATTTTCATGAAAGATGGAAAAGCAACGGTATATGATGATGTCGATGAGGGTATAGCCGTATATCAAGGAAAGAGTAAATGAAAAATAAGTTAAAGAAACTAAACGCATTGCTTTCATTTAAAACAGTTTGGTATGTTATGATTTTAGTGTGTTTGTATTATTTATTTATTGCTGCAGATCGCTATGTAACCACACTTAGCTTGGGTGTAAGATCAACCAGTGGGAATAATCTTCAAACCAGTGGACTCATTTCTTTGCTTTCTAGTACTTCAAGCACTAATGAAGATATTAAATATCTTCAAGCTTATATTGGCTCGATTGATATGTTAAAAATTTTAGATAAAAAAATCAAATTACGACAACTTTACCAAGAACAAAAAATCGATCTTCCTTTTAGAATTTATGACTCTAGTTCTTTGGAAAGTTTTTTAAAATATTATCAAAGCAGGGTTAAAATCAAAGTCGATGATAAAACAGGACTTTTAATCGTTGATGTAGAGGGCTTTACTCCAGAATCTTCTTATTTAATAGCAAAAACTATTATGGAAGAAAGCGAAAAATTCATCAATGAAATTTCTCACAAAGCTGCAAGGGATCAAATGGCTTTTGCGGAAAAAGAACTCAATAATTTTAAAGAAAGATTGCAAAAAGTAAAAGCGGATTTGATTAAATTCCAAAACAAATACGGTGTTTTTGATCCGCTTAAGCAAGCTGAAGCCAAGGCGACATTGGCGACTCAAATTGAAAGCTCTATAGCACAAAAGGAAGCTGAGCTTTCTACAATGTTGAGTTATATGAATGAAAAAGCTCCACAAATCGTAGGTCTTAAAGCTGAAATTTCAGCACTTAAAAAACAACTCGAAAAGGAAAGTGCTAAAATTTCTTCTTCAAATGCCTCTAAAAAGCTTAATAATCTTGCTGCGCAGTATCAAGATTTAATGACTGAAGCTGAATTTGCACAAAATGCTTATACAACAGCTTTGCAAACCTATGAAACTACTAGGATAGAGGCAATGAGAAAGATTAAACAGCTTGTAATTGTGCAAAGTCCTACTAAGCCAGAGAGTGCAGCTTATCCTAATAAATTGTATAATATAGCGACTATTTTTATGATTTTAGTTTTAATTATTGCTATTGCAAGGCTTGCAAAAACCATTATAGAGGAGCATAAATATTAATGAAAAAAGTTATAATTTCACTTATATTTTTAAATCTTTTCGTTAAAGCGGTGGATATTTCACAAATTTCAGCAGTGCAAAGCCAATTATCTATGCAAGATAATAACCTTAGTGCAAATTCTATAACTTTGCCTGATCAAAATATTAGCTCTTCTTTAAAGCCTATTGCACCTGTTTTTGGCGCGCATTTATTCAATGGAAATTTCAAGCAATTTACTCAGCATGTTTATAATCCTGAGTATAAAATTACTGTTGGAGATCAAATCAGCCTTAAAATTTGGGGTGCCGTAGAATTCACTCAAATTCTTATTGTAGATTCGCAAGGTAATATTTTCATACCGCGTGTTGGAGCTATTAAAGTGCTTGGTGTGGCAAATAAAGATTTATTATCGGTTATCCAAACAGGAGTGAGGCAAATTTATAAAAATAATGTTTTTGTTTATGCAGACTTAAATATTTATCAAAATGTCTCCGTTTTTGTAACAGGGAATGTCAATCAGCCAGGGCTTTATCAAGGACTTAGCTCAGATTCTATTATCCAATACATCGACAAAGCAGCGGGTATAAATTTAGATTATGGAAGTTTTAGAGATATTCAAATTTTAAGAGACAATAAAATCATCGAAAGTATTGATTTGTATGAATTTTTACTTCAAGGTAAAATGAACCTTTTCCCTTTTAGAATGGGCGATGTGATTTTAGTTGGCGATGTAAAAAAATATGCTTTTGCTAATGGAGATGTGCAAAGACCGTTTAGATTTGAAATTGCAGATGATGTTAAAACTTTGCAGGATTTAGCAAAAATTTCAGGTGCAAAACCTATTGTTACTAATGCTGTTGTGAGAAGTTATGGTGAAGATCATAAGTTGCATGTGAATTTTTACAGCAAAAAAGATTTTAATACAATTCTTATTAAAACCGGCGATGAGGTGGAATTCAGACCTGATTATGTAGCCGAAAAAATCAGCATTAATATAGAAGGTGAGCATAATGGCTTACATACTTTTGTGGTAAAAAAAGGTACAACTTTAAAAGATGTAGCGGAAATGATTAATCCTAATGAGCAGTCTGATTTAAATTCACTTCAAGTTTTTAGAAGAAGTGTTGCTAGAACCCAAAAAGAACTTATAGCTGCACAGCTTAAAGAACTTGAAACCTTGGCACTTACTAGCTCTTCAGTCAATGCTGAGCAAGCTAGCATTAGAGCACAACAAGCCAAGACTATACTAGAATTTATTGAAAGGGCTAAAAAGGTTGAGCCAAAAGGGCAAATTGTTATTGATAATACTAAAGCTTATGATTCTATTGTTTTAGAAGAAGGCGATGTGATTAATGTCCCTAGCAAAAATAATCTTGTGATAGTTCAAGGCGAGGTCTCGTTACCAGGAGCTTTTGTATTTATGGATAAAGAAAAAATGAGATATTATATTGATTTAGCTGGTGGATATAGTGATAGAGCAGATACTTCAAGGGTGTTATTAATAAGATCAAACGGAAAGGCAGAAAAATACAGTGCTGGATGGGGAGGCGGAAGTGCAACAATGAAACCAGGGGATTCTATCTTGGTTTTACCAAAAGTGGATAGCCAGAATTTACAAGTCTTTAGCATGCTGACTCAAATTCTTTATCAAATTGCCATTGCAACAAATGTTGTGTTGAATTTATAATGAAAACTAGGATAACGAAATGAAAATTGATGCTTTAAAAATCGCCAAAGAAGTTTTTGAAACCGAAGCAAAATCCATACAAGATTTAGCTTCAAATTTAGATGAAAATTTCAGCAAAAGTGTAGAGCTTATTTTAAATTCCAAAGGGCGCCTTGTTATTACTGGTATGGGAAAATCAGGACACATTGGTGCAAAGATAGCTGCAACTTTAGCAAGTACAGGAACACCTAGTTTTTTTATGCATCCCGGAGAAGCTTTGCATGGAGATCTTGGAATGCTTACTCCAGAGGATGTTGTTATTGCTATTTCAAATTCAGGTGAAACTGAAGAGGTTTTAAAGATCATTCCGGCTATAAAACGCCGCCAAATCAAACTTATCGTAATGGCAGGTAATAAAAAATCTACTTTGGCCAAACAGGCTGATTATTTTTTAGACATTTTTGTGAAAAAAGAAGCTTGCCCTTTGCAGCTTGCACCTATGTCTTCGACTACAGCTACTTTAGTGATGGGCGATGCTTTGGCCGCTGCTTTGATGAAAGCAAGAAATTTCAAGCCTGATGATTTTGCACTTTTTCATCCAGGTGGAAGTTTGGGTAGGAAGCTTTTAACTAAAGTTAAAGATTTGATGGTCTCCAAAAAACTTCCTATTGTTAAGCCTGAAACTTGTTTTAATGATCTTGTAGATGTTATGACTAGTGGAAAATTAGGACTTTGTATAGTGCTTGAAAATGAAAAATTAGTAGGCATTATAACAGATGGGGATTTGCGTCGTGCTTTAAAAGCGAGCGATAAACCAAGATTTGATTTTAAAGCTAAGGAAATCATGAGCAAAGATCCGAAAGTCGTTGATGCTGATGCTATGGCAAGCGAGGCAGAAGAAATCATGTTAAAGCATAAAATCAAAGAAATTGTTGTAGGTAAAGATGGAAAAGTTGTAGGTATCATCCAACTTTATGCGATAGGAAATATTTAGTGGTTAAGTTATTTTAAAATTTTTATATACCTTAAAAATTTTTGAAAACAGCGTGAGATTTTAGAATGAAATTTTAATTTTAAAGCATATAACTTATTGGTTTGGAGTTTTTGCTTTTCTTTTTCTAGTATATTAATTAAGACAAGTGGGTGGCAATATTCTAGTGTTTTTGGATGGATATAGCGAGGATAGAGAATATAAGTTGCAACGATGAGTTCTTCTAATGTACGAATTTTAGTGCGTCTAGGACAGGCTTGTTTATCTATGGTAAGTCCCCAACCTGCATAAAAAGGCAAACCATAAGTTATTACCTTTTTGCCATAAATTAAGGCTTCAAAACCGCTTAGCGAGGTGAGTGTATGTACTTCATCTACCGCTTCTATGCAAGAAGCTAGACTAATATCAGTAGCAAGTGCATCGCAAAACTCTTTTGCAATAGGGGTAGGGATATTACCCACGCGATTACCACTTAGCACATCAGGGTGGGGCTTATAGAGGATAAAGGCATTTTTATTTTCTTTTCTTACAAGCTTTAAGAGACTAAGATTAGTTGCTCCTTTGGCTCCATAGCGTACTGATGCATCATCTTCTACTTGTCCTATTACTAATATTTTAGTTTTATTTTTAGGGAGATTTAGGATTTTGTGGTTTGTTGTGTTGTATTTTGAGATTTTGGTTTTTAGGATTTTTTCTTTTAGGATTTTTGCTTCATCAAGTTCTTTTTGGCTAAATTTATGATTGTTTAAAATCTCTTCTAAATTGCTGCTTTGAGTAGGATCAAAATAGATTCCCTTTGTATCAAAGCTTTGTGAATAGGGGCGTGTGAGATCAGAGCCCAAAGAAATGGAACGGATAAAGCCATCTTCAACTCTTGTAAGCTTTAAATGATGCTTTGTAGCATATTCTTCAATCTCTTTAAATTCCTTTCTCCCCCAAATAAAAATTTCACTTTGTAAATCTAGCCCTTTTTTGAAAGCTAATTTTAAGGGTGTAGAAAAAATGGGATTGATAAATTTAAGATTTTCTTTTTTATATTCTTTTAAAAAAGGAGGGATAAAACTATGCTTCCACCTAGAAAATCCAAAAAAGAAGGCTTTATTATTGTTTTTCAGGACTAGGTGTTTATAAGCAATGATGGTTTCTAGTGTGTCTAAAATATCACTTTTTCTTTGGTAAATGGGATTATAATAGGTACTATAAAGAATATAGCTTGCCGCAAAAACTTCTTCTAATGTACGAATTTTAGTGCGTCTAGGACAGGCTTGTTTATCTATGGTAAGTCCCCAACCTGCATAAAAAGGAATCCCAAAACATATACATTCACAGCCTACAAGCAAGGCTTCAAAGCCCATTTGAGAAGTTTTAGTATAGACTTTTTTAAAATGTTTTAGAAGAGAGATAGGGTTAAAGTCTTCTGTAATGAGTTTTATTTGTTTTGGAAGATTTTGTGGATTTACATCTGAAGTTTTTTTGCCACTTAGCACATCAGGGTGGATTTTAAGGTAGATTTCTCTATCTTTGTTTTCATCGATAACACAATTTATCAAATCTTTTGTGCTAAATTTATCTCCAAGTCCATATTTTAGACTTAAATCTCCGCTAGTTTGTGAGATGATTAGAACTTTTTCTTTGGAGCTAGTAAAGTAGGTGGGAGGGACATTTGGGGTGTGATTGTATTTTGAGATATTGTGGGTGATGATGAGCTCTATTGCCTTTTTGGCAGTTTCTAAAAGAGCAGGATTTTTTTTAAAATCATAGTGGTTTAAAATCTCTTCTAATGCACTAGGAGCAGTGGCATCATAATAGATGCCAAGATTATCACTTACAAGTGAAAAACTAGGAGAATTTTCTACTCCAAGTCCTAAAGAACGGATAAAGCCATCTTCTAACAAAATAAAATCTTTTTTGAAAATTTTAGCAAGAAATTTCGCAAACTTTCCTGTTTTTTTATAACCCCAACCTTTAAATTGTCGGTGTGTAAAAATTTGCCAAATATTATAAACATAATAATTTAATTGTTTCATTAAACTGTAATTTTCCTTGGAGGTTTTAATTTTTATGTTATTATATTATATTATATTTTTTCAATAAGTTATGTATTGCATAATATGATTTTAAATAAAATTATAAAAGTTTATCTAGCTAAGGTTACAAGTAATGTTTTTTTTACGAATTGTATATTATTATTATCGTAGAATTGTTAGAAAAGTTTCTAATATTGATGTTTTAACAAGGGATAAATGGATTTTCCTAGACAATTTTTTTAATAAATATTCTGATTTAAATGATAATTTGTGTTTATTTGAATATGCTTTGAAAAAAAAAGAAAATGCTTATTATGTTGTTTGTAGGGAACATTATTTGTATGAAGAATTGAAAAGGAGATATCCAAATAGAATAATAGTTTGCAACAATAGATATCTTTCTTTGAATTTTTTATGGCATTTGATGGGTGCAAAATATATCTTTGATTCTTATCAAATACTGGTTGCTAAGTTTAGATTGGGTGGTATTCTTTGTAATTCTAAAATTCACTATATTTATACTCAACATGGTATTAATTTTTTTAAAAAATACTTTTTGGAAAATACAGATAGTTTATCTGATGAAAATTTTAACGCAATTATTTTTTCAAATTTGCATGAAAAAGCTTATTTTGAAGCAATTTATAATTATCCTAAGGATAGGCAACTATTGCTTGGTTTAGCAAGATGGGATAAAGTTTTACCAATTGAACAATGTGAAAAGAAGATAGTTTTAGTGTATTTTACTTTTAGGAGATATTTGATACAAGATTGTAGAACTATAGAATATAAATTATTTAAAGCATGGTATTATTTATTAAATGATAGTGTTTTGCTAAATTATCTAAAAAAAAATGATATTGAAATTTATTTTGCCTTACACCATGAAATAGAGAAGAAAAACTATGGGCAGTTTGATATTTTAAAACCTATTAATCAAAGTAAATTGAGCGAAGTTAAAAATAAAGCAAGTTTGCTAATTACAGATTATTCTAGCATGGCCTTTGATTTTATGGTTAAAGATAAACCAGTTGTATTTTATAGGGTAGATCAAGATGAATTATGTTTAGATGAAGAGAGTAGAAGAAATTCTGAATGTGCTGAAAAATTAAATGAACAAATTTATAATATTTTTTATAACAAAAAGGATGTAATTGATAAATGTATATATTATTTTAACAATAATTTTACATTAGAGGAAGAATTTAAAGAAAAAAATAGCAATTTTTTCGCTTATAAAGAGAATTTTAGAGAAAATATCTATAATGCTGTTAAATCATTAAAGAAAAATAATTTATTTGCAAAAATTATTACACCCATTAATGTGATACTTCCTATTGCAACAACAAAAGATATTAGATGTATAGGTTTATCTAAAAGGGAAGAACATGGAAGGTGGAGTTTAGGGGATGAGGTTTCTTTTTATTTGAATTTTAAGGATTATAGAAGGGTTCTGATTGATTTTAAAGTTCATAGTATTATGGATTTGGATGCAACTATTTATCTAGATTCAAAGAAGATTTTATCATGCAATGTTTTTAAGAATGTTAGTCAAAATAAAATATCATTTGAAGTTAGTAGAAAAAAGATAGCACAGCAAAAAGGTTGTGTTATGATAAAATTTATTATACATTTTCCTATAAGTCCTAAGATGTTAAAATTAAATCAAGATTCAAGAATGTTAGGAATATTTTTTCATTCTATAAGTATACAAGAAGTAAAAAAAGGTTAGAAATGTTTATTATATATGATTTTACCCGTTTAGATCAAAGAAGAAATTTGCTTACACCTTCTGGTGTGGATAGAGTTGATTTATATTATATACTGTTTTTATTAAAAACCTATAGCAAGATTATTTTCGTTCGAGGATATGGTGGTTATTTAAAGACTTATTCTACGCAAAATGCTTTAGATGTATTGAAAAAAATAGCAAAAAATTGGGCTGAAATTGATGATATTTTTTACAATATTGATAGGAATGATTTTATCAATGTAAAAATGGATGTAGAAAAATTTTTAAAAGATGACATAGATTATACCTATTTTAATCTTACTCATAGTCTTTTAATAGGAAGATATACTATAGCTAAATTTGCCATAAAAGATAATATCAAAATGATTTATTTTTGTCACGATATAATTCCTATTTTATATCCAGAGTATACTGCAGATGGGAAAATTGCTTTTGAGCAGCATAGTTGTGTGATGAAATTAATGCTTTGGAGTGCGGATTTGATTTTTACTACTTCTCAAGCAGTAAAACAAGATGTTTTGAATTATTCAAAAGAAATAGGTGTTAATCCTCCAAAAGTTATCGCAAAAGAAATAGGAGCAGAAGAAAATTTTCTTAAGGCAAGATGGAGTAAACAAGATTATCATAAGCATTTTATTTATGTTGGCACTTTTGAGCCAAGAAAAAATCATATATTATTGTTTTTAGCGTGGAAAAAATTATATTCTATTTTACAAGAACACACACCTATACTTTACATTATAGGAAGAAAAGGGTGGTTGATTGACTGGCTTGATAGATATTTTGAAGTTGAACCTAATGTTTCAAGATTTGTAAAAAGGTTGGAAAATATCCAAGATTCACAATTAGAGAAATTAATGCTTGAATCATATGCTACATTAAATCCATCATATACTGAAGGTTGGGGTATGCCTGTAGCTGAATCTGTATCTATGGGTATACCAACTATATGTTCTGATATACCAGCTTATCATGAGAGTTCTCAAGAATGTGCTATATTTTTATCTCCATTTAATGTAGATATTTGGGTTGATACAATTTTGGATGTTTTAAATGATAGGGCGATTTTTCCTGATTATGCTTATAAAATTCCTACTTGGAAAAACTACTTTATTGAGGTAAATGAGATTTTAAATGAGGATATTATCCTAAGAGACAAAAAACAATATATGCAACATTTTTATGACAACTTAGAAGATTTTCATTTTGCAGCACATAAAATACAATCTAATCAAAAAGTTAAAAAAAGTATAAAAGATAAAATAAAATTGAAGCTATTAAAATCAAAATTTTATTTTATTAGAATGCTTGCTAGATTTATTTGAAAAAAGGGTAGTTAGTATGAAAACAAAATTGATAGCAATATGTGGAATTCCTATTTTTAAGAAGGTGATTTATGCTAAATTAAAAAGATATTATCTATTAGGTATCCCTTTTTTCAAAATTGAACTCTTTAATAAAAGTAAAAAATATTCCTTGTTTGGATTGTCACTTTTAAAAATACATTATAGTGATAAAATTATAGATTTGTTTATAAACGAGCCAAAAAGCAATAATGAATTTGAGGGTATATTGCAGCGACTATTTAAACATGATATAGTAAAAGAAAGTGATATATCTTTTTTAAACATGGAAAAAAGTATAAATAAAGAAAAAAGTGCTGTTTTTGGTGTTTTACCACCAGAAAAAACAGGGATAGCTATTTTTAATCACAATGCTTTTGTTGGTTGTGAGTGTTTCGATATATTTTCCGATATTCGTGATTTAAGTATTGCTAAAGGATTATCTAAAAATGTTTTTGACTTAAAAACTTTTATAAAATTTGATGCAAGTTATTTGTATAAAAAATTTATCTATATTTTAGGAAATTCTAGTCATAATAATCCGTATTTACATATGGCAAAAAGTGGTATTAATAAGCAAAAATCTTGGTTATATATTCATGAGGCTAATTTGAATAATTTGCTATTTTCTCATTGCAATGGTAACTTTTTAATTATGAAAAAATATTTGATTGAGCATTATCCAGAGTTTAGTTCAGAGCTTATCAAGTTAAAAAATTTTCAAGAATTTAGAATTTGGAATGAAGAATTAAAAATTTATAGTTTAAGAGTTATAGTTCGACTAACAAGTATTTTCAATTTCATAGTAAATAATAGTTTGTGTAAGAATTTGATTTTAAAAGAGTTAAAAGATTATAAAGTTAATATTATTGAAGCTTTCTTACCGTTGCCTAAAATTACAAATATTAGCAATTTTTATAAAAAAAATGGTGAGTTTTATATCGGAACTTTTGGTGTTCCTCATGAAATAAAATTTTCTTTAGAAATAGCTCAAGCAATAGAGTACCTTAATGAATATAAAAATATGAATACAAAGTTACTAGTTGTTGGTTATGGGGCTAGTAATTTTTTTAAAAAACATGATTTTAATAAATCTTATTTAGAAATTTATGAAAATGTAAGTGATATCCAGTTTTATAACCTGATCAATCAAGTAGATTTGGTAGTTCAATTAAGAAAAAAACCTCACGGGGAGAGTTCTGGTCCAGTAATGAGTGCTTTGACCTTAGATAAAAAAATAATTATAAGTAAAGATTTCTTAGACAAAAAGATAGAAAAAGAAGTATATATTATTGATAATTTTGAGCTTGATTATAAAAAAATTGCAGAAAAAATACTTGAATGTATAACTGAAAAGAGCATACCAAACTACAAGGAAATTCAAGAGTTATATACATATCAAAATCTTGCAAAATTATTGGATGAATTATGATTAATTATAAAAATAAACTTCATTTAATAATTTTTAAAAAGATATTTTCTAGTAGCTTTTTAGAAAGAAAAGCTATTGTTTTTACAGATATGTTTTATGATGAAAACTGTGAATTAATAGATAATTTTTTATTGTTTAAGTATATGTATGAGCAAGGATATGATGTATATTATTTGATGAATAAAAAACATATTAAATATAAACAAGTAAAGCAAATTTATAAAAAAAATATTATAGGGTGTGTTCCAAATAAAACTTCTTGGAGATTATTAGTTGTAATAGCAAAAGTAAAGGTTTGGGTTGATTCGTGTCAGTTGTTGTTTTTATCAAAATTATATTCTCTTATAGATAAGAGCAAAGTATGTTGTATTCAGGCTCAACATGGAGTAAACTATTTTAAAGAAGGATATAGATTTCATTTATCTGAATTTATTTATGATAAAGTGATTGTGAGTAATGATATAGAAAAGTCAATTTATTGTAAAAATTATTCTTATTGTGAAGATAATTTCATTAAGGCTGGGTTACCAAGATGGACATTGTTAGAAAACCATCAAGAAGAAAATTCAATTTTAATTTACTTTACATATAGACAATATATTAGTCTAATAAAGGATAATTTTAAATCTTCTAGTTATTATAAAAAAATAAAGGATTTTTTAAATAATGAAAAATTGAACAAAATTTGTAGTCAATATAAGACAAAAATTTATTTTGCTATGCATCATGAAATTACAAGATTATTTGGAGAAGATTGTTTTAAAACCGAAAATTCTAATATAATTTTTATAGGTGAGCAAGATATAGGAAAAATAAAAAATAAAGCTTCAATGTTAATTACAGATTTTTCATCTATGTGTTTTGATTTTATGTATATAAATAAACCTGTTGTTTTTTATAACATAGCAAAAGATGATATATTAATGCAAAAAATTCAAGAAGAAAGAGATGTCTATAATCGCTTAGAGGAAAAATATAAATTACTAAGTCATGTCTATATTTTAGAAGATGAAGTTTTGGAACAAATAGAGTATTATTTAGATAAAAAGTTCTTGTTAAGAACAGATGAAGAGAAAAGAAATAAAAAATTTTTTTATTCTTGTAATGTTTTAGAAGAAAGCATAAAAGGCATATTGGAAGAAAAAAGAGAAACGAATATTTTTTTTAATAATTTACATAATCCTTTGAAAAAAAACTGCTATTACACTTTTTTTGAAGATAAAGATTTTAAATTTTATGGATTTTATGCTGATGAGAATCAAAAAGGAAGGTGGACTGCGACCAAAGATTCAATTATATCTTTTACGACCCCATATAGCGACAAAAACATTTTTTTAAATATATCATGTAAAGCTTTTTTATGCAAAAAAAGACCACAAGTTAAAATAGAACTATTTCTTAATGATTGCCAATTAATTGAAAAAAAACTTTGTTTGACTTCTAATAAAATAAATCAATATTTTGCAATTGATAAGCAACTATATGGGAAAACGGTTTTTCTTAAATTTAAAGTAGAAAATACAGCTCAACCAATATTTTATAGTAAGTCTTTTGATGTAAGGCCATTAGGTGTATTTTTAGAAGGTTTATGTTTATATGAATTATAATAAGGATGGATATGAAAAAAAATGATAAAATTTATATAGCTGGTCATAGAGGGTTGGTTGGTTCTGCTATTTTGAGAAAATTAAAAGATAATGGCTATGAGAATTTAATTTACAAAACACATTCTGAATTAGATCTAACTGATCAAAATGCTGTTAAGATTTTTTTTGAAAAAGAAAAGCCGAATTTTGTTTTTTTATGCGCGGCTAGACTTGGTGGCATAGAAGCACATAAGCAATTTAGGGCTGAATTTATTTATGATAATTTACAAATTCAAAATAATGTAATTCATCAATCATATATAAATAATGTAAAAAAACTTTTATTTATCAGCAGTACGAGTGTCTATCCAGAACATGCTTCGTTACCCATAAAAGAAGAATATTTATTAAGTGGAAAGTTGCAATATCTGCATGAACCTTATGCTATAGCTAAAATAGCTGGTATGAAGATGTGCGAGGCTTACTCAGAAAGATATGGAGTTGATTTTATTTCTGTTTGTCCTACTACTTTATATGGCCCAAATGATAATTTTGATATGTTAAGTGCCAATGTAGTTTCAGCATTAATGAGAAGAATATTTTTAACTAAGTTATTGCAAGATAAACGCTATGAAGATATAATGAAAGATTTACAGGTGGATAATGATGAGCAAATGAAGCAAAGGCTAGAGATTTTCGGAATAAAAGAGAATAGGGTGGAAATTTGGGGTAGTGGGAAGCCAAAAAGAGAATTTCTATTTAGTGAAGATTTAGCAGAAGCTTGCATATATATAATGGAAAATACAAGCTTTAAAGAGTTGTGTGATTTAGATAAACAAAATACCCATATTAATATTGCTCCTTATAACAATACCTCTATTAAAGAGTTGGCTGAACTTTTGCAAGAGATTATAGAATTTAAAGGTGAATTATATTATAATTCATTAAAACCTGATGGAACTTATGAGAAGTTAACTTCTAGTGAGAAAATAAAACTATTGGGTTGGCAGTATAGAGGAAATTTAAAAGAGAAACTAATTGCAACATTTCAATGGTATAAAACAAGCAAAGGAATAAAATGAAAAAAATAGCATTAATCACAGGTTTTACTGGACAAGTTGGCTCGCAAATGGCGGATTTTCTATTAGAAAATACTGATTATGAAGTTATTGGCATGATGCGTTGGCAAGAAAGTATGGAAAATATCTATCATTTAAATGATAGAATTAATAAAAAAGATAGAATTAGCATTTTTTATGCGGATTTAAATGATTATTCTAGTATTCAAAAGCTTTTTGAAAGCAAACGCCCTGATGTGATTTTTCATTTAGCGGCACAATCTTACCCAAAAACTTCTTTTGATATACCAATAGAAACTTTACAAACTAATATCATAGGCACGGCAAATATCTTAGAAAACATTAGATTATTAAAAGTCAAAGATAATTATGATCCAGTGGTGCATGTGTGCTCATCTAGTGAAGTTTATGGGCGTGCAAAAGTAGGTATAAAGCTAAACGAAGATACACAATTTCATGGAGCAAGTCCTTATAGTATAAGTAAAATTGGCACAGATTATTTAGGAAGATTTTATGGTGAGGCTTATGGTATCAAAACCTATGTTACTAGAATGGGAACGCATAGTGGCCCAAGACGAAGTGATGTATTTTTTGAAAGCACAGTTGCAAAACAAATCGCACTCATTGAAGCTGGACTTCAAGAGCCTATTATAAAAGTGGGAAATTTATCAAGTGTAAGAACCTTTCAAGATTGTCGTGACGCTATAAGAGCTTATTATCTACTTTCACTTGAAAGTGAAAAAGGCAATGTGCCTTGTGGGGAAGCTTTTAACATAGCAGGAGAAGAGGCCTTTAAACTTCCTGAGGTTATCGATATACTTTTGAGTTTTTCTACAAGAAAAGATATCAAAGTAGAACAAGACGAAGAAAGACTTCGTCCTATTGATGCAGATTATCAAATGTTTGATAACACAAAAATCAAAAGTTTTATCAATTGGAAGCCTGAAATTCCAGCTAGAAAGATGTTTGAAGATTTATTAAATCATTGGAGGGATGAGATCAAAAAAGGCAACATCCCACTAAATAGGTGAAATCATGAAAATAATTCGTTCTCAAACTCCACTTCGTCTTGGTTTAGCAGGTGGAGGGACTGATATTAATCTGTATTGTGATAAATACACAGGCTATGTGCTAAATGCCACAATTTCACTTTATATTCATTGTACTTTAATAGAAAGAAATGATAACAAAATCATTTTTGATTCTCCAGATACTGGAGGTTTTGCTAAATATGAAAGCAAAGAGCATTTAGAAAATGATGGAAAATTAGATATTTTTAAGAGTATTTATAATCGCATTGTAAGAGATTTTACAAAAAAGCCTTTAAGTTTTTCTTTGCATACCTATTCTGATGTGCCAAGTGGTAGTGGTTTAGGTGGTAGTTCAACTTTGGTTGTAGGGGTTATAAAAGCTTTTGTTGAATGGCTTAATTTACCTTTAGGCGAGTATGAAATCGCTAAACTTGCTTATGAAATAGAACGCGAAGATATGGGCATAGTAGGTGGTGCGCAAGATCAGTATGCTGCCACCTTTGGTGGTTTTAATTTTATGGAATTTTATGATCAAAAAAGAGTGGTTGTTAATCCTTTACGTATAAAAAATTGGATAGCAAGTGAATTAGAATCGCGTATTGTGCTTTATTTTACCAATATCACAAGAGAAGCAAAAGATATAGAAGAACATAAAAAAGGAAAACTTGGAGGTGGTAAATCCTTAGAAGCTATGCATGCAATAAAGCAAGATGCAATTGATATGAAAGAGGCTTTATTTAGAGCTAGATTTGATACTTTAGCAGCTATTTTAAATAAATCTTGGCAATCTAAAAAGATTATTTCTGAAATTGTAAGCAATGATGAGCTTGAAAGAATTTATCACTTGGCCATGGAAAATGGAGCTTATAGCGGAAAAACTAGTGGTGCTGGAGCAGGTGGATTTATGTTTTTCATGATAGATCCAACCAAAAAATACAACTTAATCAAGGCCTTAAATAAAGAGCAAGGCTATGTGCAAGATTTTTCATTTACTAAAGAAGGGGCAAAATCATGGAGAATTTAAATTTATATATCAAAGAACACTTTAAAGATAGCATCAGTGTAAAGGAACAAATTTTAAATGATGATAATTTAGTAGAGCTTATCAAAAAAGCTTCACTAGAAGTCATAAAAGCTTATAAAAATGGTAACAAAACTTTACTAGCAGGAAACGGCGGAAGTGCGGCTGATGCACAACATATCGCAGGAGAATTTGTAAGTAGGTTTTATTTTGATAGACCAGGAATTGCTAGTATTGCTTTAAGCACAGACACTAGCATACTTACAGCTATTGGAAATGATTATGGTTATGAAAATTTATTTTCTAGACAAGTGCAAGCACAAGGCGTTAAAGGTGATATTTTTATAGGAATTTCTACGAGCGGAAATAGTAAAAATATCATTAAGGCCTTAGAAGTTTGCAAAGAAAAAGGAATTTTTAGCATAGGTTTTAGTGGAGCTAGTGGTGGGGCTATGAGTGAGCTTTGCGATATTTGCATCAAAGTACCTAGTTCTTGCACTCCTAGAATCCAAGAATCTCATATTGTTATTGGACATATTATTTGTGCTATTGTTGAAGAAGAACTCTTTGGAAAAGGTTTTTCTTGCAAGCTATAGTTTTATGTGGCGGGTTAGGAACAAGGCTTAAAAGTGTGATTAGCGATGTTCCAAAACCTATGGCACCGATAAATGGCAAACCTTTTTTGGAATTTATCTTTGAATATCTTAAAAAACAAGATATAAAGGAAGTAATTTTGGCAGTGTCTTATAAATATGAAATTATACAGGCACATTTTAAAGACGAGTTTTTAGGCATTAAAATAAAATACAGCATAGAAAAAGAGCCTTTAGGAACTGGTGGAGCGATTAAACAAGCCTTAAATTTGGTAGAAAAAGAGACTTTTGTGTTAAATGGCGATACTTTTTTTGATATTGATTTAAAAGAACTTAGCTTAAAGACAAGCAAAATTTGCCTTGCTTTAAAAACTATGAAAGATTTTGATAGATATGGAGCAGTGGAACTTGACAATAATAATTTTATTAAATCTTTTAAAGAAAAGGAATTTATAAAGCAAGGTTTAATCAATGGTGGAATTTATCTTTTAACTAAAGATATTTTCGATGGGTTTAATTTAGAAGCTAAGTTTTCTTTTGAAGATTTTTTGCAAGAAAATTTTAAAGCTTTAAAGGCTAGAGCTGAAATTTTTGAAGATTATTTTATAGATATTGGTGTGCCTGAGGATTATAAGGAATTTTGTGGATGATTTTTCTACATCGCCAAAATAATTTAGAGCAAGTTATTGAAAATTATGGTATAGAAATTGACTTAAGGTTTAATAAAGAATTGACATTAAACCATGATATGTTGATACATAATAAATGTTATCCATTGTTAAAAGATAAGACGCAATTTATGCAAAATATTCCTATTATTTGCAATATAAAAGAATCAGGATTAGAAGAAAAAGTTATAGAATTGCTTGGCGATAGGTTTGATTATTATTTTTTAGACTCTCAAATTCCGGATATTTTAAGATTATCAAAAGATGGGTATCTGGGCAAATTTATTATTAGAATTTCAGATATTGAGTCTTATAACGAGAAGCTTATGACGATTAGTAAGCCTAAATATGTTTGGGTAGATTATTCGCAATTTGATAAATTTGATATTCAGGATTATAAAGAATTTATTCATGGTATTAAACCAAGATTAAAAAAAGTAAAACCCATATTAGTTTCTCCAGAATTATATGATTTATCATATATTGAACTTATAAAGTATATTCAAAGTATTTTGCCAAAAGGATTTTCAGTATGCACCAAAAAACCCGAGTTATGGAGTGAGTATGTTTAATCTTAAAAAATTGACCAAACAATATAAATTAATTATGGTGGATATTGATAATACTCTGTTTAATTACACATACGCTCATAATAATGCTCTAAAAGCAACCATGCAAGCATTTGATTTTTCTTTAGAAGAATATAATCTTGCAAAAATGGAAATTGAAAAAAGAAATTTATCAGCAAATCACCATAAAAAAGAATTATATTTTAAGATTATTTGTGAAAACAAGGGCATTCATTTTTCAAATGCAAAAGAAATGTTTAAAATATACACGAGCACTTTTTTAAAAAATATCAAAGTGGATAAAACTATGTTTAATTTTTTACTTTGTGTAAAACAAATGAATAAAAAAATCATAGCTATTACAAATTTTTATTTCATAGAACAAATTAACAAGTTAGTTTGTGCAAATCTCATAGATATGATTGATTATATGGTTTGTTCTGAAGAATTTGAAATTGAAAAACCAAATAAAGCTTTGATAAATAGAGCTTTAGAATTATTCAAAGAGCCAATCAAGGAAGAAGAAATTGTAATGATTGGCGATTCTACTGCTGATGATTTTCTAGGGGGGGGGTATAGGATAAATTACTATCCTTATAATTGCTCTAAATTACTAATTTCTATTTCTGGAAAAAGTGGCAGCGGAAAAACTACTCTAAGTAGCGCTATTAATGAGATCTATGAAAGTTTTATTATTAGTACAGATGGCTATCATAAATATGAAAGAAATTCTAAAATGTGGGATCGTGTCACTCACTATAATCCAGAAGCTAATAATCTTATTCAATTGGCTATGGATATTAAACATATATATCAAGATATTGGAAATTCATTTTGTATACCATTGTATGATCATAAAAGTGGCACTATAATAAAATCTGATGAAATTAAAAATAAAGATCTAGATGTTGTGATTATAGAAGGGTTACACACATTATATCAAGAAGTAATTGGTGATTTTGTGAAAATAAAGATATATATTGATTCAGATGAAGCAGATAGGCAAAAAATACATCGGGATAGCAAAGAAAGAAATTATGATTATGATAAGATTATTAAAACTATACAAAAAAGAGAAAATGACTACAAAAAATATCTTGAAAAGCAAAAAGATAATGCAAATTTTGTAATTTCGGTTAAAAATGGCTATTTTACAATACAATTAGATGAGATTTTGCAAAACGATTATCTGCAAAAACAATATATTGGTAAATATGAGGATTTAATCAAAACTGTAAAAAATATTTTTATATCAATTTTAAAAAATCGTTGGGTAGGTAATCATGATAAATAGCACAAAAGAACTTGATCGATGCATTAATGAATATCAAAAGCTTTGTAAGATTTTTGGAAATATTTTAGATGCTCCATTTAAGGGTGGAAATATCTCTGTTAAAAGTGAGCATTATTTGGTAATTAAATCATCTGGTGAGGATTTAAAAAAAGAACATAAAGTTTCTATTTTTAAAGATAAAATTAATTCTTTTACTTATTATCAAGAGCAATATTATACAGATATAACAAAGCCGTCTATGGAAATTAAAATGCATACAGTCTTTAAGAATAAATATGTAGCACATTATCATCCGGTTTATATCCTGCCTTATCTTTGTGCAAAAAATTATAGATTTAATGACCATGATTTTATTGATTTTGTTTTACCAGGAGATGATTTATGGAAGACATTAAATGAAAATTATATTTATAAAGAAAAAGGTGTGGTGATGTTAAAAAACCACGGTGTTATTATCTATGCAGAAGAAATTCAAGATGTATTTAACCTATATATTAATTTAAAAGAATATTTTTGTGAGCAAAATAATTCTATATACACTCCAGATGATGCTATTGATACCACTAATGCCGAATTATGGTTATTTAGAAATACTATCGAAAATATAGCAAGAAATAAAAACCTAGATTTAGTCACTTTAAAGCAAAATGAAATTTGCAAACTATTAAATTTGCCTGATGAAAAATATAGAAGAAAAATTATGGAAAGTGAGAATAAAAAATGAATATTATAATACCAGCGACTGGAATAGGAAAAAGATTTAAGGAAGCGGGTTATAAAGAATTAAAACCTTTCATCAAAGTTATGGAAAATAAAGTCATTTTGGATTATGTAATTGAATGTTTTGATGTGCAAAATGATACTTTTTATTTTATTGCACAAGAAAGCGAAAAAAGCAAATTTGAAGATTTCGTTCAAACAAGAAATATAAACGCAAAAGTTATTATCTACAAAGGTGAAAAACTAGGACCTGCTGGAAGTTTGTATGGAGTAATGTCACAACTTCAAAATATATTAGACGAAGAAGTTATTATTAGCTATTGTGATTTTGGACAAAAATGGAATTATAAAGACTTTTTAAATTTTACACAAGAAAATCAAGACGCACAAGGAATAATTCCTTGTTATACGGGCTATCATCCGCATTTAATACCTTTAGAAAATGTATATGCAGCGTGTAAAGTTTATAAAAACACTTATAAGGTATATGAAGTTATAGAAAAATATAATTCTAAAAATAAATTTGAAGAATATTATTCTTCAGGGATTTATTATTTTAGAAGTTTGAAATTAGCCACAGAGGCGATTAAAAAACAAATGGATGTTAAAGATATGATTTCTGGAGAGTATTATATTTCAGCGACCAATAATTACCTAGAAAATGTTTTATGCTACCCTTTTATAGAAAAATTCTACCAATTTGGCACCCCAAAAGATTTTGAATATGTAAAAAACAAATTAAATTCGCAAGATGTTAATAATGAAAAAATAAAAATTCAAAACACTATTATATTGTCAGCTGGGCGAGGTGAAAGATTTTTAAATCTAAATTTTAATCAACCAAAGCCATTTTTACCGCTTAAAAATTCAAGTATTATAGAAAATATAATTGAAACTTTAAGAAATATTGAAACTAGTATCGTATGTGTCGGCGCAAAAGATCATGAAAAATATTGGGAAAACATTAATCAAGAAGTAAGATTTGTTAAACCAAATAAAATCGGTGCAGCATATTCTTATAAAGAATCTTGTAAAGATTTAAAAGGTGATGTTTTAATTCTTCCTTGTGATTTAATTGCCAAACATATCAATGATGCTTTTATAAAATTACGAGAAAAATATGAAATTATTATATTTACAACACCAGCTTCTAAATATAATATTAACAATCCGCATTATTTTACTTGGATAGAAGGAAAAAATAATGAAATACAAAACATTTTCATTAAAAATAGAGACAATAATGCTGATTTGGTGATGATAGGTAGTTTTTATTTTAAAGAAAATTCTCTATTGTTAGAATATATAGATAAGATATTTAAGGAAGATATAAAAACCAATGGTGAATTTTATATTGACAATGTATTTGAACTATTAATTAAATCGTATAAAATAGGCTATATAGTTGTTGATAATTATTTTTCTTTTGGAACTCCAGAAGAATATTTTGAGAATAAATATTGGTTTAGGAAGGTGGATAATGAATAAAAACTTAGAATATAAAATACAGTTGGCTTTGCAGAATTGGGATTTTAATATTTTAGAGCATTATTATGAAATAGCATTTGAAAATAACGATAAGACTAGTATGGACTATATTGTTTATTTGTATGCAACGGGACAGTTAAAGAAGATTGCAAGATTAATGAATATATATGAGAGTAAACCAAATTGGTGGATAGATACAAAAATTAATATTTCTTATGATAATTTTGTGAAAATATTAGAAAAAAATGAAATTGCTTTATTGGATGTTTCTTTGGACTGTTATGTATGTTTTCAGTTAAATAGTGCTATATATACTGAAACATTAGATATTGATTTATTGTGTAAAAAATTTCTTTGGGAATATAGAAATAAAATAAGTAGATTATCAAAAAAATACTATGTTTCAAAAATTATAGATTTGGCTTTATCTGGAGAAAAAATAAGCCAATTTAAAATTTTTAATAATGAGAATCAAATAAAAGATTATTTATTTTTTGCAAATTTGTCAACTGTATTGTTAAATGATTTTGGTCAAGATTATGGTAGTAGGATTTACTATAAAAAACATAATGATATTTTAAAATCATTTTTATTTGAAGATGAAAATATACAAACAGCTAATAGAATTGCCCTTTGTATTTCTGGAGCATCTAGAGGCGATTGGTTAAGCGGTTTACAAGATGTCATAAAAACTTTTTCTCGATCATTTAAGGTTGATTGTTTTGTATTTACTTGGGAAGAGGTAATAGAATGGCCAGCATTATGTGGGGGTGGGCACTGGGTCAAAAGATTATTGGAGCCAGTTTTTGATAAAATAGCTGATGAAGAAATTAGAAAAGATGTTCTATTTAAAAAGTTTTTCCCAAATACTAGTCGAGTTTTAAATAGAGAGTTCTATGCACAAAGTAAAGTTATGGATGTGCAGTTGGGTAGCATAAAAGAAATTAAGTCTTATGCTATAGAAAAACAAAATGATTTTGAAGATAAATATGGAAAAGTTACAAATAATTCTAAATTAAATTATGGTGTTTGTAGAGCTTTTGAATTAATGGAGGAATATGAAAAGAGAAATGATTTTAAATATGATTTTGTTATTAGGCTTAGACCGGATGCAAAATATGTTTCAGAGTTAAGCTTAGATAAATTAAATAATGTAAAAAATAATGAATTGGCTTTAAAGGTTTTTGAATATCAAAATGGTACTCCAAAAGATTTTGTTGTGTATGGCAGAAGAAATACGATGGAAATATATTCTAAAATATGGAATTATGCCTTTTTGAATAAACATTTTGATTTTTTTCAACAAACTCCCAAAGTATTACACAATCATCATGTTGCAAGAAATTGGATTTTGCTAAACAATTTTGAAATTATTCAAACTTATATAGAGGAGAAGTTGACTGGAGAAGCTTTGGTTTCTAATGGCTATATTATGCCTAATATATCACAAGAGTTATATTTGGATTTATTGGCGCTTCAAGGTAAAATTGATGATAAAAAGCTTAATAGGTTTAAATATTTTTTTCAAGAGGTTATAAAAAGGTATTGTAAAGATGAAAATCGAGATAAAAATTATTTTAGAGCCACACAAAGAATCAAAAACCAACTTTCTTATAAACTAGGACAAGCTATGATAAGTAATTCTAAATCTTTACTAGGATGTATAAGAATGCCCTATGTATTATCTTATATAAAAGAAACTCATCAAAAAGAACAAGAACTCTATAAACAAAGTATAACTCAAAACCCAAATCTAAAACTACCTCCACTAGAATCCTATGAAGATTATCAAGAAGCAATAAAAATCAAAAATCATCTAACCTACAAACTAGGAGAAGCACTCATAAAAGCAAATAATATGCGGGGACTGAGGCGAATATTTGCATACATCGGCTTCTTCAAAGAAGTATGTAGGTTGAAGCAAGAATATAGAGAAAAGAAGAAAAATAAATAATGTATTTTTGCTTAAGAGGATACACTTTTATAAAAATACAATTATCTAAGCATCGGTAAATTTTTGTATAATTGTTCTTAGACAAAATAGGAGCAAGATCATGTAAAATTTATAAAATTATATTAAAAATTAATTTCAAGATTCTATTGAAGAATTAAAATCCTAAATGATAACAAAATTTGCTTCGCTTTAAAATTATGAGATACTTTGATAGATATGGAACGGTAGAGCTTGATAATAATAGATTATCAAATCCTTTAAAGAAAAGGAATTTTGCAAAATAAGGCTTTGTTAATGGTGGAATTTATCTTTTAGTTAAAATATTTTTAAAGGTTTTTCGCTAGAATCTAAGTTGTCTTTTGAAAGTTTGTCACAAGAAAATTTTAAAGCTTTAAAGGTTAGAGCTGAAATTTTTGAAGATTATTTTATAGATATTGGAATTCCGCATGATTATCAAGTTTTTGAAGGGAAAAGATGCGTAAATTAGTTGAGGGTATATATAAAAACTTATTGAGAATAAAATTTTTCACTCTTATTTATTTTGCAGTTTTTATTTTGGCATTGTACGATTTGGATAAAAATCGTATTATAACCTTATCTAGTCTTTTTTGGCTATTGTAACGGTTCAATTGAGTGTTATAAGGCAAAAAGATGATGAAAATAGTAAAAGGATTCAGAATATTTTCGAATTGATTTCAAAGTGGGATGATCCACATTTTTTGATTGCTAGAGATAAAACAAGAGAGATTAAGGAAAAATTAAAATACAAAAAGGGTTATGATGAGCAAGAAATAATTAGCGAAATTAAATATAATCAAGATTTAAAAAGATCTGTTATTTTGGTTCTTAATTATTTTCAAACGATAGAATTTATGATTAAAAATAATATGGTGGCAACTTATGAGATTAAATTTCATTTGGGTGGTGTTATTGTAGAGATACTTGAAAGATTTAAATTTATATTCAAGCAGAATTCTCTGACGATAAAAAAGCTTAGAAAATCTTGAAAAGATATTACCCGAAAATTAGTTATTTAGATATTTTTAAATTAAAAACATTAAGAGATTATGAAATTTTACACAAGCTCAAAAAACTTAAAATAAATACTCAAAATTTTTATAACATAAATCTATATTATGCCTTTAAAAATATAAAACAAGAAGATATTTTTATGGGTTGGAAACAAAAATCATGTTTAAAAGCTATAGAGTTAGCTAAAAAGTATAATATACAATTTTTGCTTTTAGAAGATGGCTTTTTGCGTTCTTTAAATTTGGGTGTGGAAAATAGTCCAAGTTTTTCTAT
The DNA here is from genome assembly GCF_040008265.1 of Campylobacter sp. CCS1377. Lineage (NCBI taxonomy): Bacteria > Pseudomonadati > Campylobacterota > Epsilonproteobacteria > Campylobacterales > Campylobacteraceae > Campylobacter > Campylobacter aecornae. The sequence continues at coordinate 1,587,427 of NZ_CP155620.1, read as the reverse complement.
TACCAAAGATAATGTGGGAATTTACTATGATGCCACGACTCCATCTAAGCTTGAAAATATTTTGAATACTTATGAGTTTAGCCATGAAGAATTAGAGCAAGCAAAAAAAGCTATAGAGCTTATAAAAAAAGAAAAACTTAGTAAGTATAATAATAACCTTCGTGTGCCAAAAGAGCTTTTTAGCACCAAAGAAGAACGCATTTTGGTTATCACACAAGTGGCAAATGATGCCTCGTTGAAATTCGGTTTAGCTGATAGTTTTTCAACCCAAGATATCATAAATGATGCCATTAAAGAAAATCCAAATGCTAAGATATATATCAAAATTCATCCCGAGATGTATTAAGCGGTAAAAAACAAAGTGATTTTGATGTAAAAGATTTGCCAAAAGAATGTGTAATTTTAAAAGAAAACTATAATCCTATTGAGCTTTTGAGTTATTTTAAAAAGGTTTATACCAAAACTTCTGGTATGGGCTTTGAAGCTTTGCTTATGAATTGCGAGTGTGTTTGTTATGGTATGCCTTTTTATGCGGGTTGGGGGCTTACACAAGATAAATATAAATGCGAGAGAAGAAGTAGAAAATTAAGCCTTGAAGAGCTTGTAGTTGGAGCTTTGATCCTTTATCCAAGGTATATTAACCCAAGAAGCAAAGATTTATGTGAAATTGAACTAAGTTTAGAAATGATGCTAAAAATGCAGCGAGATTATTTCACAAAGTGGCATATAAAAATGGTAAGTGATTGTAAAACTTTTATCATTAGAAAAATCAGAAGAATGATAGAATTTATACTTAAAATTCAGTGAAGATTAAAACAATTTTATGAAAATATTTTTTAAACAAATTTGCTAGGCAATTTGCATTAAAACGCATTTTTTAAGCAAAAGACAAGTGTTTTAGCGCCTAAAATTTAATCAAATAAAAGGCTTATATATGAAAGATCGTTATTTATATATCCTGCTTATCATCGCTATGTTTTTATGGGGATCTTCTTGGCCCACTTCTAAAATTTTAACAACTTATACAAGTCCTGCTGTGATTACTTTTTGGCGTTTTTTATTTGTATTTTTGGGTTCTTTTTCAATGCTTTATTTTTTAAAAATACCACTTAAAATTCCTTTACAAATTTTTAAATGGGTGTTTTGCGCAGGTATTTTAAACGGACTTTATACTTTTGTTTTTTTCATTGCTTTAAGATATGGAGAAGCCGGAAAAGGTGGTGTTTTAGTAACTACGATGATCCCTATTTTTTCTTATATATTTTTTATGTTAAGTATTGTTTTAAGAAAAAATGAAAAATTAATCCAAAGAGTAGGAAAAAGTGAAATTTTAGGACTTATTTTAGGTCTTGCTTCTGGGTTTTGTTTATTAAATCTTGGCTCACTTGATGAAATTTTTGGCAAATTCAATATACTCTTTTTACTTTGTGCTTTGATTTGGGCAAGTATTACGCTTTTCACACACAAGGCAAAAGGTGCACATCCTTTAACGATTAATCTTTATATTAATTTAATTTCTACTTTAATGTTTTCATGGGTTTTATTTTTAGATGAGCCGTTTAAGGTTTTGACAAGTGATGTAAAATTTTGGGTTAATATGTTTGTTGTAGTGGTATTATCTACAATTATTGGCACGAGTATTTATTATTATGCTATACATAGACTTGGCGGAGTAAAGGCAAATTCTTTTGTTTTAATTACCCCTGCAAGTGCGTTAATCTGCAGTTTTTTCATCTTAGATGAAGTACCTACGGTGCTTACTTTGATAGGTTGTATTTTAGCGATTTTTGCTATATATTTTATTAATATTCATAGCAAGAAAAAATCTTAAGATTTTAAAGACGAATTTAAAATATCGCTTATAAACATATGCCCTGGTGCGTGAGTGATTACAAAAGGTAATTTTGCTTTCATTATCACATTTTGCGGCGTTACTCCACAAGCCCAAAATACAGGAATTTCTCCTTCTTTTATGATAGGATCGTCGCCAAAATCCGCTTTTAAAATATCATTTATACCGATTTCTTTAGCATTATCAATTTGCACAGGAGCTCCATGAACTAAAGGATAATTAGCGGTAATTTCACTGGCTTTTTTAGCATCATTAGGAGTAAAAGGACGCATAGAAACAACCATTTCTCCACTAAAAACTCCAGCACTTTTACAAGCAATATTGGTTTTATACATTGGCACATTGCGTTTGTGGCTTATGTGTCTTATTTCTAAACCATTTTCAAGCAAGGCTTCTTCAAAAGAAAAACTACAACCCAGTAAAAAGCCTACCAAATCATCACTATAATACTCGCTTACATCATAAGCTTCTTTAGTTTTTACTCCATTTTCATAAATGAAATATTTTGGAATATCTGTGTAAATATTTGCATTTTTAGCAATTTTTTGAGTGAATTTGCCATGCACTATCTCTAAAAGCGGGCATGGTTTTGGATTAAGCATACAAAAAGTTTCAAAATCTTTAGCATATTCTTTAGGCAAAATGACTAAATTTGCTTGTGCATAGCCTAAGGCCATACCTGAAGTTTGATCTTTTATTTCACCTTTTGCGATTTTTTCTCTTAGCTCTTTTGGGCTCATTTTTACTCCTTAAAATAAATTTTCAAAGTCAAGATTGATTTTTTTATCTAGACTTTTAAAATTTTCTTCCCTTTGTATATAAAGTTTTGTAGCCTCTTGCATACTGATACTTTGAAATTTAAAACTCGTACCTAATTTTGCTTGTGCAAGCAAGGGCAAATCATTTTCTATAACAGAAGCTATTTTTGTATAGCCTCCAGTGCTTTGTCTTCCTGCCATTAAAATGATAGGCAAGCCGCTTTTTGGTACTTGGATACTCCCAAAAACTGCAGGATCTGAAATGATATCTGCTGAGTCTATATGTTCTATTATGGTATCAGCTTCTGCATAAATTGCCATTCTATCGCTTTTTAAACCAATTTTATAAGTGGTATTTAAAAAGGTATTTAAGCCATTTTGTGTAAAAGTATCATCATTTGTGCCTAAAATCACGCGTATTATAGGCTCTTTGTCAAATTCAAAAATAGGATTTTCGCATTCTCTTTTTTCTAAATTAAAAGGGATAAAATTATTATTTAGTTCTAAGACATCATCTTTTTGTAAGGCTCTTCCATCAAAGATTCCTACGCCCATTTTTACATCACTTGATTTTGAATTTAAAAAACTTTTTATTTTAAAACCACCTGCTACACATAAATATCCGCGAAAACCTATTTTTGCTAAACCAAGTTCTAACAAATCTCCTTTTTTTGCTTTATAAACCTTGCAAGTTTGAATTTTTTCATTGTTAAGTTTAGCGTCAAATTCGGCTCCACTTAATGCAAAATAGCTTTCATTTAAAAATTCATATTTTCCACCTTTTAAGCAAAGTTCAAGTCCTGCTTCATCTTGTTTATTTCCAAGTAAAATATTAGCAGTTCTTAAAGAAAGCTCATCCATTGCACCACTTCTTGCTATGCCAAATTTGGCGTAATTTTTGCGTCCAAAGTCTTGTATGGTTGAATTTATAGAAGCTTCAATGATTTTTATACTCATAAATTTCCTTTTGATAGACTTTTTTTACAACTTGTTCTTTAATATCGTAAAATTCATCTTTTGAAATGGCTTTAAATTTTAAAAACATCCCTGCTTGTAAAAGAGTGGGATTTTCTTCATCATCTTTATTAAAAAATTCCAAAGGAGTTCTAGCGATGATTTGCCAACCACCTGGACTTGATATAGGATAAACTCCGGTTTGTTTATCGGCAATGCCTACACTTCCTGCTTCGATTTTAGTTCTAGGACTTGAGAGTCTTGGAGTAAAAAGTCTTTTATCAAGTCCCCCAAGATAAGGAAAACCCGCCATAAAACCTAACATAAAAACAAGGTAATAAGGCTTTGTGTGAAGATGTATGAGTTCTTCTTTTGAAAGATTATTGTGTTTGCATACAAATTCTAAATCAAGTCCAAATTCTTCATCATAACAAAGTGGAATTTCAATACAAAGATTTGCTTTTTGATCGGATATTTTTATATCTTTTTTTATGCTTTCTAAAAAATTAAGCAAAGTATTTAAAGAAAGTATGCAAGGATTAAAATAAATGAGCAAACTGGCGTAAGCACTTACAAGCTCATTAATGCCATAAATTTCATTTGCATCTATACTTTTTTGAATTCTAGCTTCTGTGCTTAAAACCAAAGCATTGATTTTTGGTGAAATTTCTTGTTCAAAACGCAAAAGCACCGCTTTGCTTCCGCTAAAATGCACACTAAACATTTCATACCAACTTTATCATAGAAGTGATAGATAAATAAGACATTAGAATTACTATTAAAAGTCCAAAAATACTCATCCATTTAGGATGTTTATAATCTCCAACTATGCTTTTTTTGTGTGCTGCAATAATCATTACAAGTAAAGTAATGGGCAAAATCCAGCCATTGATTGTACCAACGATGATTAGTATGCTTGTAGGGGATTTTCCAAGCGTATAAAAAACCAAAGTTGAAACAATAATAAAAAAGATAACCACAAAGCGATTGTATTTTTCTATTAATGGGTGAAAAGATCGTATAAAGGATACAGAAGTGTAAGCAGCCCCAATTACCGATGAAATAGCAGCAAAAAATAATACTATACCAAAGACTTTTAAGCCCACATCACCTAAAACATGGTAAAATACAGAACCAGCAGGGTCTTCTTTATCTAATACAAAACCAGAACTAACGACCCCTAAAACCGCTAAAAATAAAATCACGCGCATAATTCCTGTAATAACCACTCCACTAATTGCAGCTCTATTAATATGATTTAAATTTTCTTTACCGCAAAGTTTTGCATCTATGAGTCTATGTGCTCCTGAAAACACTATGTATCCACCAACCGTTCCGCCTACCAAGGTTACTATAGAAATTACATCAATTTGTGCAGGCATGAATGTTCTAAAAAGTGCTTCGCTAATAGGAGGTTTTGAAGCAAAAGCCACATAAGCAGTAAGTATAATCATCACAAAACCCGCTAAAACAATAAATTTATCCATCAATTCCCCAGCTTTTTTAGAGATAAAAATTCCGATAGCAAATATTGCACTAATTACCGCAGCATCTTGGGGACTAATGTTAAAAATTATACTTAATCCAAGTCCAGCTCCTGCTATATTTCCCATATTAAAGAAAAAACCACCTAGAGCCACTAAAGAAGCAACAAAATAACCTAAATTTGGCAAAACCATATTTGCAACTTCAGTTCCCCTTTTTCCACTTATTCCTATAATGCGCCAAACATTAAGTTGTGCTCCTATATCTAAAATAATAGAAACAAGTATCACAAAACCAAAACTTGCAAGCAAACTTCCTGTAAAAGTTGCAGTTTGAGTTAAAAATCCAGGGCCTATGGCAGAAGTTGCCATCAAAAAAGCAGCGCCTAAAAGTGCCGTTTTATTTACCATTTTCATCCTTTTTTTAAAATTTTCAATTTATAAATTCACTTAAAGCTTTCATTTGAATTTGTTCTTTTTCTAAATTCTCTTTGATTTTTTTAACAAATTCTAACGCTTTTATGCCATCTCCATGCACACAAATGCTATCTGCTTTTAAGTCTATTTCTTTGCCATTTATGCTTGTAACTTTACTTTCTTTTATTATTTTTATCACGCGTTTTATCGCTAAATCTTCATCTGTGATTACCGCACCTTCAAGCTTTCTTGAAACTAAAGTTCCATCATCATTATAAGCGCGATCTGCAAAAACTTCATTAGCGTATTTTAGACCTTTTTTCTTTGCAACTTCTTCCATAGCAGAATTACTAAGTCCTAAGAAAATGATACTTTCATCAAAGCTAGCCACCGCTTCGCAAAGTGCTAGAGCCAAATTTTCATCTATTGCAGCCATATTATAAAGTGCTCCATGGGCTTTAAAATGTTGTATTTTCATACCTTTTGCTTTAGCAAAACCAAATAAAGCACCTAGTTGATACAAAGCATAATTTTTAGCTTCTTCAAAGCTTAATTGCATATTTCGTCTTCCAAAACCCAAAAGATCGGGATAAGACGGATGTGCTCCTATACAAACACTATTTTGCTTGGCTAAATTTAAAGTTTTATCCATCACGCAAGGATCGCCTGCATGAAAACCACAGGCTACATTTGCAGAACTTACAAATTTTAAAATTTCTTCATCCATACCCATTTTGTAGGCACCAAAACTTTCTCCTAAATCACTATTTAAATCTACTTTGAACATTATTTTGCCTTATTTTTGATAAATCTTTATTCTATTGTATCTTTTTTTATTAGAGAAGAAATGATATTTGTTTAAATAAAAATATATGAAAATTATTACAGATTGTAACGAGTATTAAGATGAAATAATGTATTATAAAAAATATTTTGAGGAATGAAAAAATGCAAGAAAATACCAAAAAACATATATAAAATATAAAAATATCGGCTCTAAGTAGCATAGGAATAGCTTTTATAGCAGGAATTTTAGCTTTATTCGCTATAACACTAAAGAGTATTGATTTATCTTTTATTAAATTTGATTTTGAAGATCTTATGAAAATAACTGCGTTTTTAAATTTGCTTTCTTTAGGGTGTTTTTTGATTGCGATTTATGGAGTTAAGAAATATTCTAGTGCTAGAAATTTGTTTGTGAATATTTTTATTATCTTTTTTTGTCAATATTGTATCATCCATAGGGCTTTTTTTAAATCTTAATTTCATGGAAAATCATTATTTTTTTAGATCAGAAAAAATTTAGCTAATGCTTTGCTTTTATTAACTTATTTCTATACTTTTATGTATATCATTTTTTTAGCTCTTAAAAATTTTTATTATGAATTAGTGAGAGTGACTAAGCAAAAGTATTTTATCAATGCCTTTTGGTGTTTGTTTATAGGAATTTTATTTACACCCATTATGATAGGCATAGTGTTGCTTATTATTAGTATGATTTTTTATGTTGTAGCTTGGGTGGAATTACAAGAATTATCCAGCGAAATTCCTCAAACTTTAAAATCATATCAAACTTATAAAGGTAATTTAAATCTTGTAAAAACGCTTTTTATGGGTGCGGGAATTTTGACTTTGATATTATATTTAGGAAGCTTTCTTTTGGAATTTTATTTTAAAGATGAAAGTTTTTCTAATATGTATTCTACTATCCAGATTTTAGTGATGACTATTTCGTTGATTTTGGGTTTATAGCTACGATTTTATTTTGCAAGAATACAAAAAAATGGATTTTAACTTTGTATTTTGTGTTAGGACTTTTTTCTATTTATGCGGTTTTTATTTTCGTTTTAATTATGGATTTATTTTCCTTGCATTTTTTGTATTTATCGGTGATGATTTTAGTATTCTTAGGGGTATTATGGCTCCTATAAAATGCATTTTTGTTGTTTTATTTTTATTAAAACTAAGCAAGATAACTCATATTGATCTTTTTAAAATAGTCTCTTTATCTTTTATTGCATCCACATTACCTGAAATTTTTAATATCATTTATTTTTTTGAATTTGATTTTAAATTATATTCTGAAAACATCTTAGCTTTTATGTTTTATGCCGATATACTTTTTATCATCTTTTTCATCGTCGCTGTATTTAAAATGAAAAAAGATAAAATGAGTTTTTAAGCAAGGAATTCCTTGCTTAAATTTGGTATTTATTTAAATTACTAGTGATAAATTCTTTTAAAGCACTTTCAAGTTCAGGTCTTTTTATCGTAATGCTTTGCGTGATTTTACCTTGAAATTCGCATTCTAGTATATAAGTAAGAATTGATTTTGAATACACATAAAATACAAGATTTTCAACGAAAGCAAGATGAAATTTGATCTTTTTGCTAAAATCAATATCGATAATAAGCTCTTGTTTTTCTAATTTGATTTGGGAAATTCTTTTAGCTAAGGCAATCTTTTCAAAATACTGAAACACTTCTCCGCCACTTTGTGGAACTTCTAAAAATTCTACAAAACCTTTCTCATAAGCACTTCCACCTAAATTTAACCATTTTTGATAATACACATTCCAAGAAGGCCAAGCAAGGGCGCAAAGTTTGTTATTCCAAAAACGATTATTTTGTCCCCAAGCATGTAAAATCGAAGCATCTTTACTTTTTATCCAAGAAATATTGCCATAATAATTATCATCTAATTCATAAATTTTTAAGCCTTTTTCCAGTAAATATAAAGAAAACAAAAATTGATCACTAAGTTTTGCTTCATCAAAATAATTCTCATTTGTAGCAATAAATTGATAAATAAAATCATAAAATTCGCAAGGATTTTTAAGATTATCACTAAAAACTAATACCTGTTGAGTAATTTTTAATGTCTTTAAATTTTACAGGAGTGAGCTTGCCCCCCCCCCATACTCATCGTAGCAGAGCCTTTAAAACAAGCAATCTCATAACCTTTACTTTTAACCTCCTTTAACTCATTAATGCCTTTAAGCAAAAGCATATCAAAGTCAAGATAAATAATGCACTCGCATTCTTTTAAAAAATTCAAAGCTTCAAATCTTGCAAAAGCCATATGTGTGTAGCGTTTTAGTGCAGAGCTTTGTATATCTAGTTTAAAATCGGCATTGAAATTTTTGATTTTTGCTTCAAAATCATCTATCGTAAAATCCATAAATTTAATATTTGGCACAAGTTTTTGCATAACTAATTTATCATTTTGGCTAAAACCATCGTTGATAATATAAAATATCGTTTGTGAAATATCCATTTTATCTTTGATATTTATAAGCAAAGTTCCTATGGTAAAAGCACTATCTTTAGTAGCAGCAAGTAAAATTCCGAATTTGTATTTCATAAAGTTTTCCTTAAAATTAATTTTATAGGCTTCATAAAAGGTTTTTTGCTATCCATTATGAAATCTTTTGGGCTAGTGATGAATTTTCTAAAAAGTCTGTAAAATCTAAAATGCGAAAATTTAGATTGTGCAACAAGGATTAAAGTATTATCTTTTAAACTTCCTTTTAATTTTTTCTCTTTAATTTCATAAATATAAGGCTTATAAACAAGAGAATTTAGCTTATAATTTTGCTTTTTTACACTATTAAAATCAAGCAATTTCCTACCAAAAAGCACTAAAGAATAAAATTCTATCCTAAAAACCCTAGTATAAATACGCCCATTTTCTTCACTTTTTTTGTAATAACTTTTCCCAAAGCTGTAAAATTCATATCTTAAATAATGTATAAATCTCAAGGCTTTTTCTTCATCAAAATTAAATTTCCCTTGCGATATGCTTAAAATATGTTCTAAAAGCTCTTTTTCATTTTTTGCTTGCAAGTTAAGATTTTCAAATTGATAAAAGGCATTTGCACAAACTATACAAGGTTTTTTAGCCAAAATCGCATAAACCCCAACGCCAGAATTTAAAGTCAAAACCGCATCGCAAAGCTCTAAAAGATCATTTAAATTTGTGTTATCTGGGGCAAAAACTAAATTATTATAAGCTTTTTTATCCACGCTAAGACTTAAAGGATGTTTTTTTACCACAAAAACAATATTTTCTAAAAATAATTTTGTCGCAAGTTCATTTAAAATATCTAAAAAATTTTCATACAAAAAGGGTTCGTAGGTAAAATTTTTAAGCACAGAATCGCCTTTAACTTGCAAAGGCACAAAGAAAATCTTTTTATGTCTTAAACCTAATTTTCGCCTTAGCTCATCGCTTCCTTTACTTGCTCCTTGCTCTTCTAAAAATTTGTCTCCCTTTAAAACTTCTTCTATGTAGGCAAGCGTTTTAGCAATTTGTTCTTCATTTAAAGCTTTGTTCCAATTTTTTTCATCATAAGAGCTAGAATCGTAGTTAAAGCCCTTATCATCAAAAAACCAAGAATCAGGCAAAGCACCTCTATCATAGACAATAAAAGGTAAATTTTTCTCTCTTGCAAATTTAAAAATTTCAAGTCTTTTTTCATCGGCGTGAGAATTACCAAATAAAATATGTGTAATGTTGTATTTATTAAGATATTCTAAAAAATTTTGAGCATTAAATACTCCATTTTCATCAAAGAAATAATATTCTTTTACATGAAACATTTTATTAAGATAAGGCATGATTGCTCGCAAACTATTATGCATATTTGAATTTTGTGAAAAAAATGTTATTAAATTTTTATCTTTAAATTCATTTTCTACTAAAGCATCGGGACCATCAAAAATATTTTTGTAAGTTTTTAATCTTTGATAAAATTTTTGATGATTAGAATCTCTATTATTAAAATATCCATTTTGATTGGGTTCAATGTGCCAAAGATGATAAAGATAAACTCCATGTAGCATTGCTTCTTGTGCTGCTAGAGAAAACCAAGCTCTAAAACCTTTAAACTCATCAAAATCCCAGTTTTTAGCAAAATAACTTAAATTGTTTGGTAAAGCTTCAAATTCAGCACAATTTCTTAAAAGCCTAGTTAGAAAATCAAAATCTTCACTTCCCCAACCTTTAAAATCTTTATCATAACCACCAAGCTCTAAAAATTTAAAGCGATTAAGAATGATAGAAGAAGAGCCTTTCATAAAGAATTTAATAAATTCTCGTTTTCCACTAATGAGATCATTTTGAAAAAATATATCTTTATTGTAAAAATTTTGATTTAAATAAATTTCAGTGCCAAATTCATTTAAAAACACACAGGGTAAAACCAAAAAAGCATTAGGATTTTTATCTATTTCTTTTATATTTATTAACTCTAAAATATTTTCTAAATTTTTTTCGCTTATCACATAATCAACATCTAAAGGCATTACCACATCGCTTTTTGCATTAATAATGCCTAAATTTCTGCATTGTCCTTGCGAAAAATTTGAGATTTGAGTTTCATCTTTAAAATAACGATGCCCTTTGCTTTCAATCAAATTTTTAAGCTCTGGGTGCTCTAGTGATGAAAAGCCTTCTACGAAAATATATTCCACTAAATCATCACTTTTATATTCATTTGCTTTGTTTATCACTCTTTCTTTGATATAAGGTCGTTCTTTGCTTGTGCCAAAAGGGATGATGATAGATAGTTTTGCCAAATTTGACTCCTAATTTTTATTGAAAAACGATAAAATTATAGATAATCGATACTTAAATTATACTTTTACAATAATAAACTAACTTAGAATTACAGATAAACTATAAATTAAAAGTAGAAAAATGAAAGTTGTCGATAGAATTAATGAAATTTTAAAAGAAAAAAATATCAGCAAAAAAGAACTAGCCAATCGCTTGATAAATTTAGGAATGAGAGCAAACAAAACAGGCGAAATTCCCACGCTTTCAAGCATTTATGCGTATTTAAATGGAAATATAGACATAAAAGCAGATATGATACCTTTTATTGCCGATGCTTTAGGGGTTTTTGAGCAAGAACTTTTTAGTGATAAAAAAGAAGAAAATTTTAAAATTATCCATAAACTTTATAGAAATAAAACTTCCAATCAAAACTATAGTAATCTTTTAGAACTTCTTGAATTTCTTTCGCCAAAGAATTTAGAAATTTTAGAAGAAATTTTGCTTCAAAATAAAGCAAAAAGCTTAGAAATTAGCTCTTTGCTTAGAAAAAATCTTTAATCTTTTCTCGTTTTTGCATCAACAATAAATAAAGGTTTATCAAGAAGTTTAAATTCACTTATGAAATTTAAAGTTTTATCGCTTGTTACCCATTTGATAAATTTGCTAGCTTCTGTGTAATTTACATTTTTACAATGTTTTGGATTTGTAGCGATTATGGAGTAAAAATTTTTAAGACTATCATCACCCTCATTTACAACTACTAAATTTGGATTGCCTTTTTCATTGGCTTCGTATTTGATATAAGTGCCACGATCAGTCAAAATCACACCTTTTTTTTCTTCAGCAATTTTAATACTTGCTAACATTCCCTGTCCGCTTTGTTGATACCAGCTCTCTTTTTCAGGCACACCGCCAAGGTTTTTCCAAAGGCTTTTTTCTTTATTGTCAGTGCCTGATTTATCGCCTCTTGAGATAAAAGTAAGTTTTTCATTTTTGATAAGCTCTAAGCTTTCTTTTAAATTTTTACCTTTAAATTTAGGTGCTAAAGATTTATCCGCGATGATGATAAAATCATTATACATCACAGGCGTTCTATCCACGCCAAAACCTTTATCCATAAATTCTTTTTCAGCCTTTGGAGAATGTACAAAAAGTACATCAGCATTGCAATCTTCGCCCATTTTTAAAGCCGCACCCGTTCCTACTGCAACCCATTTTAAGGTATTGCCACTTTCTTTTTCATAAAGCGGTTTTAAGGCATCTAAAAGCCCCGTGTTATCTGTACTTGTTGTAGTTGCCATTTTAAGTTCTGCTGCACTTGCACTTAGGGCTAAAGCAAGAGCTAGAGAGATAAATTTTTTCATATTGACCTTTCAAAATAAAATTAAACCTTTATTTTAACATAATGTGCTAGAATAACGCATTAAATTTTAGGGGTAAATTTGACTTATTTGATCGAAGCATTAAAACAAGCGTTAAATTTGATAATAGGTGGCGATGAAAGCGTTTATTCTGCTATACAAACAACGGTTTTAAGTTCTAGTATTTCCATAGTTTTAGCCCTGCTTGTGGGTTTTCCTTTGGGTTTTATTTTGGGATTTTTTGAATTTAAATCAAAACGCTTTTTAAAGCTTTTGGTTGATACAAGCCTTTCTTTTCCTACGGTTGCGGTGGGACTTATTTTATATGTTTTGATTTCAAGTCGTGGAATTTTTGGGGATTTTCATTTGCTTTTTACAATTAAAGCTTTGATTTTAGGACAATTTGTTTTAGCTTTGCCTATCATCATCGCCCTTTTTTCGTCTTTGATTGAAAATATGGATAAAACGCATCTTTTACTTATCAAATCTTTTCATCTAAGCAAACTGCGTTTTATTTTGACCATCATTTATGAGCTAAGATTTGAGCTTGTCAGCGTAATTGCTCTAGCTTATGGTAGGATTGTTGCTGAAGTGGGAGTTGCGATGATAATAGGTGGAAATATCAAGTATCACACACGCACGATCACAACGGCCATTTCGCTTGAAACAAATAAAGGCGAATTTGCAACAGGTATTGCCTTGGGGCTTGTTTTAATTATGATAGCTTTTTGTTTGAATTTTCTTATACATACTTTAAAGAAAGCCCCAAAATGATAGAAATTAACAATTTGCAATTTGCCTATAATGACAAGAAAATTCTTAGTATTGAAAAACTAGAAATTGCAAGTGATAAAATCAGTATCTTAATGGGTGAAAATGGAAGTGGTAAAAGCACATTTTTGCGTATTTTATCCTTTTTAGAAGGAAAATTTGATATTAGTTATTGGGGTAAAAAAAACTTAAATTTAGAAGAAAAAAGACAAATTCGTTTGCACTTAGCCCAGCCAATTTTGCTAAATCGCAGCGTGAAAGAAAATTTCATTTTTGCTTTAAAAACATATAAAATCAAAAATACAAAAGAACGCATAGAAGAGGCTTTGGAGTATTTTAAACTTGAAAAAAATTTACTCAAGAAAAACAAAAATGAACTCTCATCAGGACAAATTCAAAAAATTTCTTTAGCACTTGATTTTGCTTTAAGGGCAAAATTTTATCTCTTAGATGAACCGAGTGCGTTTTTGGATAAAGAAAGTATTGTTTTGCTTAAAAATGCGATAATAAAGATGAAAAAAGAGCATAAAAGTGGCTTTTTAATCGCAAGTCATGATAAAATTTTTTTAGACACTTTGGCGGATTTTAAATTTTATTTGCATAGCGGAAATATCTTAGAATTTGAAAATACTAATGTTTTTGCTCTTGAAAATTCTCAAATTGATTTTGGCGATATTTTAAATTTTTATCCTTTTGATGAAGGTAAAATAGCGATTAATCCTTATGAAATTCATCTAAATAACAAGCAGTCATTTGTTATAAATAAAGCAAAAATTATAGCCATAAGAAATAAAAAAAATAATGTTTTTATAAGGGTTTTGGCAAATGAGAAAATCCTGGAATTTGCCTTAGATAAAGGGGAGTATTTGAAGAAAAATTTAAAAATTGATGATATAATTTGCCTTAGTTTTAATAAAAATGCAATCAAATATTTAAATTAAGGACAAATGAATGCTTCAAACTTGTATTTTCCCAGCAGCGGGCTATGGGACAAGATTTTTACCTGCGACAAAAACTTTACCAAAAGAAATGCTACCTATACTCACAAAACCTTTAATCCACTATGGAGTAGATGAGGCTTTAGAAGCAGGTATGGAAACTATGGGTTTTATTACAGGACGGGGAAAAAGGGCTTTGGAAGATTATTTTGATATTTCTTATGAATTAGAGCATCAAATTTCAGGTTCTAAAAAAGAATACCTTTTAAGTGAGATTAGAACTCTTATCAATCGTTGCAAATTTACTTTTACCCGACAAAACGAGATGAAAGGGCTTGGTGATGCGGTTTTGAAGGCTAAGGTTTTAACCGGCGATGAAGCTTTTGGTGTTATTTTAGCCGATGACTTGTGCGTGAATGAAGAAGGTGTAAATGTCATGGCTCAAATGGTAAAAATTTACGAAAAATACCGCTGTACCATCGTTGCAGTAATGGAAGTTCCTAAGGAACAAATTTCAAGTTATGGGGTAATTGCTGGAAATTTTGTAGAAGATAATTTAATCATGGTAAATTCTATGGTTGAAAAGCCAAATCCAGAAGATGCACCAAGTAATCTTGCTATCATAGGAAGATACATTTTAACCCCTGATATTTACGGCATTTTAGAACATACTAAAGCGGGTAAAAATGGAGAAATTCAACTTACCGATGCCTTGCTTTCTCAAGCAACTGATGGCATGGTTTTAGCGTATAAATTTCAAGGTAAAAGATTTGATTGTGGAAGCGTAGAAGGTTTTGTGGAAGCGACAAATTATTTTTATGGAAAAAGCAAATGTTAAAAAATTCTTTATTTTTTAAATCCCAAAATTTGCAAGCCATTAGCGCTTATGCAAGTCGCATTAATGATGAGGTGCAAAGTGGGGAGATTGGCTATTATCATCTTGTGGATACAAGCTTAAATTTGATTGATGAATGTAAAGAATTTGCAAAAAAATTAAGCCATATAAAAAATATTATTTTGGTAGGCATGGGCGGATCAAGTTGTGGGGTAAAGGCTTTAAAAGAGATGCTATTTGATGAGAAAGAAAACGATGTAGAGCTTTTTATCATCGATAATACCTCAGCCCACAGCCTAAGCAATGTGCTTGGTAAAATCAATCCTAAAGAGAGTTTATTTATCATAGCAAGTAAATCAGGCACTACGATAGAAGTGGTTTCGCTTTTTAAGCTTATCGTGCATTATTTTGATTTCAAAAATGAAGATTTAAAACAATCTTTTGTTTTTATCACCGATGAGCTTTCAAAACTTGATGAGCTTGGCAGAAATTTGGGCGTAAAAACCTTTTTTATCCCTTCAAATGTAGGCGGAAGATTTAGTGTGCTATCAGCCATAGGCATCATTCCTTTAACGCTTTGTGGTTATAATACAAGGGCACTTTTAGAAGGTGCAAAAGCTTGCTATATAGATTTTTTTGAACATAAAAAAGATGAGATTTTGCAAAAAGCTTATCATTATTGCACTCATAAAAGTGCGCATATTAATGTTTTATTTAGCTATAGTGATGCTTTTAAGGGTTTTAATGAATGGTATGTGCAATTAATTGCTGAGTCTTTAGGCAAAAAGAAGGGTTATAAAAGAGTGGGCTTAACTCCTGTTGCATTAATTGGCGCTAGAGATCAGCACAGTTTTTTACAGCTTATCATGGATGGACCTAAGGATAAAACAGTTACTTTCATCAAAATTTTAGATAGCCAAAAGTCCCCTATCATCCCAGATATCAGTTTTGAACCGTTAAAATCTTGTGATTTTACAAATAAAGTAAATTTACACGATCTTTTAAATGCTCAATGCGATGCGACTATACACGCTTTAATTGCTGAAAATTTAAGCGTGGATTTAATCGAGCTTGAAAATCTTGATGCGTGGCATGCGGGGTATTTGATGTATTATTACGAGCTTTTCACTTCAGCTTGTGGGGTAATGCTTGGTATTAATACCTACGATCAACCAGGTGTTGAGGTAGGTAAGCTTATATTAAAAAATATGCTTAGCCGTTAAATGCTAAGCTAGCTTGTGAATTTGTAGCATTTTGTTCTAAACTTGTAGAACTTGTTTGTGCGAAGTAAAAAGCCACTGCGATATTAATTACCATAGCGATAAGCAAAAGTGGCATGGTGCGTTTTATGATATCCATAGGATTTACTTTTGCAAAACCTGCCAAAGCTAAAATTCCACCCGAAATCGGACTTGCAGCACGCCCTAAACAAGAAGCAATTTCTATAGGTAAAACAAAGCTTATAGGTGCAACTCCAAGCTTTGTAGCAATATCAGGTGCTAATTTACCAAAAGCATTAAAAGCAGCTATTCCACTACCCATAATTACACTTGCAAAATACACCAAAAAGCTTAAAATCACAATGCAAGCAAGCACTGCCACCCATGCAAAAGAACTATCATTTCCGAAATTTTTCATTGCTTCTACTAAAACACCGATACCACCTAGTGATTCTATGCCTTTAGCAAAAACACTTGCGGCGATTAATATGCTTACCACGCTTACGAAAATTTCAGCCATGCCCTTTAAAATCACAACCACATCTTCACCAAGTTTTTTAGCATCTTTATGTCTTATAAATTCAATGATAAAAACTATAGTAATGCTGATAAAATTCGCACTTACAACATCAAGTTTTATGCCTAAAAAATAAGTTACAAATAAAAATACAACAGGAAGCCATGGAAAGAAAATATAAATCGTAGGGCATTTTGGATCAATGATTTCTGGAATATCCACATCATCATTTAAAACACCTTTTTCTTTGTCTTTTTTATCTATCCAAGCAAAATAAAAAGGAATTAAAATTGCAATAGCTACTACATAAAAAATCACACTATAAAATTGATAATTTAAAAAAAGTCCCACGACATTATCACTTTGTCCCACCATATTTGCCATAGTTATAGAATTTGCATCTTTTGGCCCATAATCAAGCGCGATGAGTGAAAGCACACAAACAGCTGTGATAGGACGAATTTTTAAAGAAATTAAAACAGGATATATACAAGCTAAAAGCAAAAGCAAAAGTCCTGTATAACTTGAAATAACGATTTTTAAAGCCATACCCACAACAAAAGTTCCGCTTAAAATCAAATATTTATTTTTAATTTTTCCTAGTGGTTTGTTAGCCAAAAATGCAAGTTTTGCTGAAGCGTTAATGTGTTTCATATAAGCTGCAAAACCTGCCACACTCATAATGATAAGCCCTGTACCACTAAGCTGCTCTTTAAAAGTAGCTACTATAAAAGCATAACTATCTAACAATACACTTAAAATGCTTGTATGCTCTCTACTAGGAGCCTTTGGTATAGGCACATTTAAAACATAAAAAGCAAAAATAAGCAAAATAAGCCCTGAAAATAAAAATACAAAAATAGGATTGTATTTTTTAAGCACATAATAAGCCACGGCTACAACCGCTAAAAGCGTGGAAAAGATCATAAAAATTGGCATAGTTTTTCCTTTATTTAAAATAGGTTTATTATAGCGTAAAATTTGAATTTTATAATAGCAAAAATTCTTTGAAATTTTTTATATAGAATTTAGTCACTTGCTTTAAAGATGGATTGTTGTATGCGTGAAATTTTTTAAACTTGATGCAAAATCTCCTCTAAAATAATCGTAGCATATGAGCCTTTTTGTAGGAAAAATTCCATACAAAAATGGGCTTTTTCTTTATCATATCGCCATTTAAGTTCTTCTAAATATCCCCACATAAAACGCCTAGAACCTTGCATTTTAGATTTAAATTCTAAAGCATCTTTAAAGATTTCATTTTCTAAATTTAAAGCTAAACCTTGAGTCGTTTCATAAGCTTTATTTCCGATTAAAAGTCCCATGGCACTGATATCTCTTTGATTAAAACGCAATACCTCACTTTCTAAATCTTCGCACAAAAAGCATTTTCCAAAAGGATAGTGTCCCAAAACTTCACCTTTTAAAAGCTTAAAAAACTGCTTTTGATTTTTAATTTGCTTTGCTTCTTCTTTACTGATTTTATAAATTTGAATGAGTTCTGCCACGCTAAAATCTTTTGCAAAATGTGATAATTCCACTCTTTTACTTAAATATCTGTTAAAAAGCTCGCTTTGAAAAGCCGAAATTAAAAATTCTTTCATCTTGACATTTTTCATTTTCTTGCCACGCAAAATTTCAAGCCCTTCTTTGTAATTGTCCCCAAATTTTCCAAAACGCTGATAGCCAAAATAATTCGCAAAGCCTTGCTTGTCTAAATTCATCAAAGCTTGTTCGAGTTTTAAGGCATCACTTGGTAAAACTTTTTTTAAGCGGATGAAAAAAGAATTTCCTTTTAAATGCCCGATTCTTAGCTTATTTTCATGAGTAAAAGTTTCTAAAATTTTAAGCTTAGGATGCGAAAAATTTGTAAGTTCATTTTCAAATTTCTTAGGCATAGAGATATACTGAAAAGTACTTCCTTGCTTGTCTTTAAGCCCCGCATAACCAAAATCACGCATCTTAACCCCACATATTTGGCTTAAAATTCGTAAAGCTTCACTCGTGCTTAAATCTTTTTTGTTAATGTGTAAAATTAAGTGCTCGCCTTTGCCGCTAAATTCATACAAAGACCTTTCGCGTACCACAAAATCATCGCTATTTTTGCTAAAATACGCATTAATAGGACTGTGTTTTAAAGTGTATAAGGGTTTAAAAATGGTGTTCTCTTCCGCTAAATTCATATTTTCCTTTCACTGCTTTACCAAAAATATTTAATTTTACACGATGCTTTTTGGCAATTTGTTCTATAATTTTGCGATTTTTTTCATCAAAACCAAATAAAATTTCATATTCTTCACCGCTATAAAGTATGTAATTATCAAGCTTTCTAAACCATAAAATACCGCATTTATTTTGTGCTAAAAGCCTTGATAAATCTTTACTTAGACCATCTGAAATATCCATAGCGCAACTTATAAAAGGCGCAAGTTCATAAAAAAATTCCGCTCTTAATTTTGGCTTTATAAAACGATGATTTGAACTTAAAATCCCGCCATTTTGCAAAATTTCAAGTCCTTTTAAACTTTGCCCTAATTCTCCCGTGTAAGCTAGCAAATGTCCTTTTTTTAAGCCTTTTCTAAAAACCGCATTTTTTTCTATTTTAGAAATGATGGTGATGCTAATATCTATTTTATCGTTACTTATTGTATCACCACCTATGATTTTTATGTCAAATTTTTTAGCAGTTTTTAAAAAGCCTTTCTGTAAAGCTTTGATTTCATCAAAACTTAAATTTTTAGGCAAAGCAAGTCCTAAAAGTGCGTATTTTGGTCTCGCATTCATCACAATGGCATCTGAAATATTAACAAGCATAGCCTTTGTAGCAATTTGTTCTAAATTTAACCATTTTCTTTTAAAATGCACATTTTCACAAAATAAATCTTTGCTAAAACACCAATTATCGATAATCGCACCATCATCACCATTTTTTTCATTTAAAAAGGCTTTAATTACAAAATCTTCTTTATTCATGGGAAAAATTTTATAAAATTTCCTTTTAAATCTTACTTTTATAGTTTAAAAAAATTTTATATAATTGAAAGAAAAATTCACTTAGGATTTCTTATGAAAAGCTTACAATTACGCCTTTTTAGATTTGATCAAAGCAAGGATTATGAGAGTTATTATAAGCCTTATGTTTATGATGATTATGAAAAATTTAATACACTTTATGATCTATTTTTAGGGGTGCAAGAGGACGATATTTATTTTGATTTTGAGAAAAATCAAAATGCTTATATTTTTGTTAACAAAACTCCAATGCAACTTTGTGCTTCTTTAAAATATATTGTCCAAAAATTTGGCTTAGAACTTGTTTTAGAGCCTTTAAGCACCAAAAGAGCCAAAAAGGATTTTATTTTTGACAAAAGCGATTTTTTGGCTAAATTCGATCATGTAGCTTCTTTGGTAAGTTCTGAAGATAAGCGTTTGTATGAGAATTTGGAGCATTTTTATTATACGAGTGAGATTTTGGCCTTTCATCCTGAATATATGGGTGATGCTTTGTTTTATTTTGTGTTTGAAATGATAGAAAAATATCCAGATAAGAAAATGAAATTTTTAAAAATTATTTCTGATACAGAAAAAGGAATTTTTTATCATATCAAAGGCGATGATATTCAGCTTGAAAGTGCTATTTTAAGTCTTCAAGAAGAAATTTTAAAACTAAATATGTTTGATGAAAAATTATTAAATCCTGATAAGAAAATAAAACACAAAGAAAATAATTGTCAAAAAAAAGAATTTGAAAATATAAAGCATTATTTTGAAAATTTTAATATAGGATGCTATGGTTTTAAGCCTTGTGAAGGCTTAAAAACTCAGCTTTTGGCTAAATTTATCGATTTTGAAAATGCAGACAAAAATAGTGGCTATGAGCTTTTAAATTTAGATAGCGAACTAGCTTATAAAATGGCTGCAAATATTGTTTTGGATGCTTATGATAGCGGATGTGATTTTTTGGTTGTCGATAAAGTGAAAGATTTTTATATGTTTGATACTTGTGCAAAAAAATTAATGCAAGTCAGCGGAAGGAATTTTGAGGATTTTTATATTTTAAATCGTATGGAATTTTTAGGTCTTATACAAGGTATTCAAAATCCAAGCTTAAAAGAGCATTGTCTAAAAGTGAGTTTGGTATGAAAATTTGCATAGAGTGTAAAGATGTATTGACGGAAAGAACCTTGCAATTATTTTTAAAAGAATATTTGGTGATGAAAAAGGATTGTGACTTTATCATCACAGATACTAAGTTAAATTCTTCTATACCGCAATTTATCGTTAATAGTGACTCTTCTTTGCTCCAAAGTCCTTTCAGCAAAAAAGAGCTCATTGCAACTTTAGAGCAGTTTTACAGTGGGTTTTGTTACACAGCTGATAAAATTTATGAGAAAAAAAAGAAGGTTTTAGAAAAAAAAATTGATGAATTAAGCAAACAAATGTATCAAGAATGCGTAGAAGAAGTTGGAAAAATTGCCCTTAAATTCCGCGACAAACTTTTAAAAGCTTTGCAAGATGAGTAATGATTTTAAAAGCGTAAAAGATTTTTTGGCTAAATTTGATAAAAAAGAAGAGAAAAAAAAATCTCAAAAAAATCAAAAAAACACAAAAGATCTAAAACTTTTTTCGTTCATAGAGAGTGGTAAATTTAAAGGCAAAAAACTTCGCTTACCTAGCCTTGAAACTACTAGAAGTACAAAAAGTATTGTCAAAGCTTGTGTTTTTAATGTTTTAAGAACAAATTTAAGGGATAAAATTTTCATTGAAGCTTTTGGTGGCAGCGCTTTGATGGCAGCAGAAGCTTTGAGTAATAATGCTTTAAAAGCTTATGCTATAGAATTTGATAAAAAAGCTTATGAGATCGCTGCGCAAAATGCTAAGATAATTGATGAAAATTTAATCGTTTTGCATGGGGATACTTTTAAAATTTTACCCACATTTGTTGAAAAAATCGAGCAAGAATTTGTGCTTTACTTTGATCCGCCTTTTAGTATCCGTGAGGGTTTTTGTGATATTTATGAAAGAGTTTATGCTTTAATTGAAAATTTAAACACAACGCACCTTGTTCAATTTATTATCGAGCATCATTCTTATATAACAACTCCACAAAATCTTTGTAATTTTACCCGAGTTAAGCTAAAGAAATTTGGCGCGACGAGTTTAAGTTTTTACGAAAAATTAGATAAAACTTTTTAAAAAGTTTGTTTCGCTTTGCTTAATAGAAGCCTTTTTTTGTTATAATTTCAAGTTTTGTAAATTAAATTTAGCTAGGAATACTCATGCCAAAAAGAACTGATATAAAAAATATTTTACTTATAGGAAGTGGGCCTATTGTGATAGGTCAAGCTTGTGAATTTGATTACTCTGGCACTCAGGCGGCTAAGACTTTGAAAGAATTAGGTTATCGTGTTGTACTTATAAACTCAAACCCAGCGACCATTATGACGGATCCTGAATTTGCTGATGCAACTTACATAGAGCCAATAACAAAAGAAAGTATTTTAAGTATCATCAAAAAAGAAAAAATCGATGCTATTTTACCGACTATGGGCGGACAAGTGGCTTTAAATGTGGCTATGGAAGTCTATGAAAGCGGACTTTTGGGTGATGTGAAATTTTTAGGAGCCAATCCAGAAGCCATTAAAAAAGGTGAAGATCGCCAAGTCTTTAAAGAGTGTATGAAAAAAATCGGTATGGATTTGCCAAAATCCATGTATGCGTATGATTATGACGAAGCTTTAAAAGCTACGCAAGAGATCGGTTTTCCTTTGATGATCCGAGCTTCTTATACCTTAGGTGGTGCTGGAAGTGGCGTGGTTTATAATATGGACGAGTTTAAAGAACTAGCAAATACAGCCTTAGCCCTTTCTCCAATACACGAAATTCTCATTGAAGAGAGTTTGTTAGGGTGGAAAGAATATGAAATGGAAGTCATACGCGATAAAAATGATAATTGTATCATCGTGTGTAGTATAGAAAATCTTGATCCTATGGGCGTGCATACAGGAGATAGTATCACAGTTGCGCCCGCGCTTACTTTAACAGATAAAGAGTATCAAGTCATGCGTAATGCTTCTTTTGCTATTTTGCGTGAAATTGGCGTTGATACTGGTGGAAGTAATGTGCAATTTGCTATAAATCCTAGCAATGGTAGAATGATAGTTATAGAAATGAATCCAAGAGTTTCAAGATCAAGTGCTCTAGCTTCTAAGGCAACAGGTTATCCTATAGCCAAAGTTGCTACGCTTTTGGCAGTGGGTTTTAGCTTAGATGAGATTAAAAATGATATTACGGCAACTCCTGCTAGTTTTGAGCCAGTGATTGATTATATTGTTACGAAAATTCCAAGATTTACTTTTGAAAAATTCCCAAGTGCAAATACAACTTTAGGTACGGCGATGAAAAGTGTGGGCGAAGTGATGGCGATTGGTCGCACTTTTAAAGAAAGCATACAAAAGGCACTTTGTTCTTTAGAGAGAAATTTGAGCGGTTTTGATAGGGTAAAATTTGAAGATAAAAACGATCTTATCTTTAAAATTCGCAATGCCAATGAAAAGCGTTTATTATATATCGCGCAAGCTTTTAGAGAAGGTTTTAGTGTTGATGAATTGCATGAGTTTTGTAAAATTGATCCTTGGTTTTTAACGCAAATTAAAGAAATTGTTGATTTTGAAGAACAAATTGATATGGATATTTTAAATAATAAAACTCTTTTAAGAAAAGCAAAAACTATGGGGTATTCTGATAAAATGATTGCTTTGCTTGTAAATTTAAAGGACAATTTAGAATTAAGTCAAAACGATATTTATTATGCAAGAATGAAGCAAAAAATTATCCCAGAATACAGCGAAGTTGATACTTGTGCGGGTGAATTTGAAGCTTTAACCCCTTATCTTTACTCAAGCATAAATGTTAGTGAACTTACTCAAAGCAAAAATGAAGCAAGAGATAAAAAAGAGAAAAAAGTGATGATTATAGGTGGTGGACCAAACCGTATAGGACAGGGAATTGAATTTGACTATGCTTGTGTGCATGCTTCTTTTGCATTAAAAGATATGGGTATAAAAACCATTATGTATAATTGTAATCCTGAAACCGTTTCAACCGATTATGATACGAGTGATATTCTGTATTTTGAACCTATTGATTTTGAGCATTTGCGTGGGGTGATTGAACGCGAAAAGCCTGATGGGCTTATAGTGCATTTTGGCGGACAAACACCGCTTAAATTTGCTAAACGTCTTAGTGCTTTTGGTGCTAAGATTATAGGCACAAGTGCTAGAGTGATTGATATGGCAGAAGATAGAAAGAAATTTGCTGAATTTATCACAAGACTTGGTATTAATCAACCTAAAAATTCTACCGCTACAAGCGTAGAAGAAGCCGTTTTAAAAGCTAGTGAAATTGGCTATCCTGTACTTGTAAGACCAAGCTATGTTTTGGGTGGGCGTGCAATGCGTGTTGTAAGCGATGAGGTTGAGCTTAGACTTTATATGCAAGAAGCGGTTGATGTAAGTGATAAAAGTCCTGTTTTAATCGATCAGTATTTAGATAATGCAACTGAAATTGATGTTGATGCTATAAGTGATGGAAAAGATGTTTATGTGGCTGGGATTATGGAGCATATTGAAGAAGCTGGGATTCACTCAGGCGATAGTGCATGTTCATTGCCACCTTGTAATATCGATGAAAAAATGCAAGAGCAAATTGTGCAAAAAACCGCAGATATTGCTTTAAATTTAGGCGTTGTAGGACTTTTAAATATACAATTTGCCATTTATGAAAACGAACTTTATATGATAGAGGTTAATCCTAGAGCAAGTCGCACCGTGCCTTTTGTAAGTAAAGCTACGGGAGTACCTTTAGCAAAAGTTGCAACGCGTGTGATGTGGCAAGGAAATTTAAAAGAAGCTTTGAAATTTTACGATGCTTTTAGCGTGGTAAATTTTGATGGCAAAATTTTGCGTCCTAAATCTTCAAAATATATTAGCGTTAAAGAAGCGGTATTTCCTTTTGCAAAGCTTAGCGGAAGTGATTTAGAGCTAGGGCCTGAAATGCGTTCAACTGGCGAAGTAATGGGGATAAGCAAAGATTTTGCTAATTCTTTTGCAAAAAGTCAAGTTTCATCTTTTAATCATTTGCCAGAAAATGGCGTGGTTTTTATTTCTTTAAAAGAAAAAGATAAAAAATATGCTAAAAAGTTAGCAAGCGAGTATTCAAAGCTGGGTTTTAAACTTATGGCTACAAGCGGAACTTGCAAAGAAATTTTAGAAAATGGTTTTGAGTGTGAGCTTGTGCATAAAATTTCAGAAGGGCGTCCAAATGTTGAAGATAGATTAAAAAATGGGGAAATTCAGCTAGTGATTAATACAAGTGATAGTCATAGTTTTGCGGGGGATACGAAAAAAATCCGTGAAAATATTATCCGTTTTAAAATCCCTTATTTTACAAATTTACGCTCAGCCTTTGCGGGAGCAAAATCAATCAAAGCAATACAAAGCAAAAGCTATCTAGAAGTGAAAAGCTTGCAGGAGTATTTAAAGGCTTGATTTATCTAGCACAAACCGATACTACAGCGGGATTTTTGAGTAAAGATTTAAAAGAACTTAATGCTTTAAAGGGCAGGGCTAAAGATCAGCCTTGTCTAATCACTTCTGCGAAATTTAGTGAGTTAAAGAATTTAGCAAGAGTCCCAAGTGGGTTTAAAAATTTAGTGCGTCGTGCCAAAAAAACGACTTTTATTTATCCAAATACAAAAGCCATTCGCATAGTAAAAGAATGTGCTCATGCGAAATTTTTAGAAGAAAATGGCTATTTTTACTCATCTTCTGCTAACAAACATGGACAAAAATTTGATGAAATTTGGGCTAGAAGTGTAGCCAATGTGGTGCTTGATGAGGTTTTTTTTGAAAATACTCCATCAAAAATTATAAAACTAAATCGTGGAAAATTAAAAAAAATTCGGTAGTTTTTTATAATTTAAATAATCACAAAAGAAAGCTTTAAAAAGTGGTGTTAAAACAAATTAAAATTTTACAAGAAAATTTACTCCTTTGGTATGAGAAAAACGGACGCAAAAATTTGCCTTGGCGGAATTTAGAGAGTGAAAATTGCGATGAAAGATTAAAGGATATTAGTAGAGCTTATGGGGTTTATATCAGTGAAATTATGCTTCAGCAAACGCAAGTAAAATCTGTTTTGCAAAAGTTTTATTTCCCTTTTTTACAAAAATTTCCTACTTTGCAAAGTTTGGCTGATTGTGATGAAGATGAGCTTTTAAAGGCTTGGCAAGGCCTTGGATATTATAGCCGTGCTAGAAATTTGAAACAAGCGGCTTTGGAATGTGTGAGTAAATTTAATAGTAAACTTCCTAGACAGGTTAGAGATTTAAAAAGTCTTAGCGGTATAGGAGCTTATACTGCAGGGGCGATTGCTTGTTTTGGTTATGATGAAAAAGTGTCTTTTGTTGATGGCAATATCTCGCGTGTGCTCTCACGCCTTTTTGCTTTAAAAAATCCCAGTATGAATGAACTTGAAATCAAAGCTAAAAAACTTTTAAATTTAAATGATGCGTTTAATCACAATCAAGCTTTATTGGATCTTGGAGCTTTGGTTTGTTTACCAAAAAGTGCAAAATGTGGAATTTGTCCAATGTATGACTTTTGTAAAGGTAAATATGAGCCGCAGCTTTATGGAAAAAAGAAAAAAATCATTTATGAAAATCTAAATTTAAAGCTTTTTTTGCTTGAATTTAAACACAAATTTGGTGTGCAAAAAAGTCAAGATAAACTCTATAAAGGAATGTATAATTTTCCTTTTTTCAAAGAAGAGGAAATCGTTTTTGAAAATGCAAAATTCTTAGGCGAATTTAAACACAGCTACACTAAATATAAATTAAATATAAAAATCTATCATCAAATTTTAAAAGATGAAGATAGAAATTATGAATTTAAAAGTTTAGAAGAATTGGAAAGCACCGCACTTTCGGCACTTTCTTTAAAGGCTTTGAAATCAGTTAAGCTCTGATTTTTTAGGCAAACATAAAGTCGCTATAAACATAAATAAAATAAGCACAGCGATATAGACAAAAAAGCCTTTTTCTATCCCTGCATTTTTAAATTGTAAAGCTACCCATGGTGCTGAACCGCCAAAAATTGCATTAGATATTGCATAGCCCAAGCCAGTACCCAAAGCCCTTACATGTTCAGGAAATAGTTTGGCTTTAAAAATTCCTGCAACTGAAGTGTAAAAACTTAAAATGGCAAATAAAACTACAACCAAGATGAAAATTAAAAATGCTGAACTTTGCGCATAAGTATCAATAAACATAAAAATAGGATAAATTCCAAAGAAAGCTAAGATGGTAAAAATGATCAAAGATTGTTTATGTCCTATTTTATCGCCTAAAAGACCAAAAAGAGGTTGAATGATCATTAAAATAAACAAAGCACCTAAGAAAAGATTATTTGTTATCACTTTATCCATACCTGCATTCTCTATGAAGGTTTTAGTATAAGTTGTGATAGTATAAAAGGCCAAAGATCCACCAGCAGTAATGCCAAGAACAAGTAAAAAAGGTTTTAAGGAAGTTCTAAATAAAGCTTTAAAAGTCCCACGATCTTCGTGTTTGTGAATTTGTGTGGCACTTTCATTCATAATTTTTCGCACAAAAAGTGAGCCAAGAGCTAAAACACCACCAATTACAAAGAGAATTCTCCAAGCATATTCTTTCATTTCATCAACGCTAAAAAATAAAAACATAATGCTAATGCTAGCCACTGCTAAAAGTTGTCCGCCAATGAGAGTTACATATTGAAAAGAAGAATAAAATCCTCTTTTGCCTTCTGTAGCAAGTTCTGAGAGATAAGTGGCTGCTATGCCGTATTCTCCACCTACGCTAAGTCCTTGTATGAGTCTTGCAAGTAAAAGTAAAATAATGGCAAAATCCCCCACTATATCTTTACTTGGCAAGGCAGCAATCATAAAAGATCCCAAAGCCATTAAAATCACTGAAATTACCATAGATTTTTTACGGCCCACTTTATCAGCCAAAGAACCAAAAAGCCAAGAACCTATAGGACGCATAAAAAATCCAGCAGCAAAAACTCCAAAAGCGTTGATTTGCTGAATCAAAGGATTATCAGAAGTTGAAAAAGTGTGAGCGAAATAAGTCGCACTAAAAGCATAAATGTAAAAATCAAACCATTCTACTAAATTTCCGCTACTTGCGGCGATGATTGAGCGGATTTTTTGTGATCTGGTGAGTGTTTGCGTGTTTGAGTGTGTCATTTTTCTCCTTTAGTTTTTGATAAAAATTTCAGTATATAGCATTAATTTTCATTTTAATGGGATTAAAAATATTTTCAGATGATTTTTATCTTTAATGTTACAAAATTTAACTTTATTGACTAAAATTTTACAGCCAATAAACTAGGAAAATTTATAAATGAAATTTAAAAAAATTTATGTGGAATTAAGTGATATTTGCGGATTAAAATGCAATTTTTGTCCTTCTAAAAAAGGTGAGCGCGGGATAATGGGTGTGGAAAATTTCGCCAAACTTGCAGCACAAATTTGTGAAAAAAGTGAAATTTTCACCTTTCATCTTTTGGGCGATCCTTTGCTTTTGGGTGATTTGGAAGAGTATTTAAAAATCGCTAAAAATTACAAAATGAAACTAGAAATTACTACAAGTGGCTTTTATCTTAGTCCTAAAAATCGTAAATTGTTGCTAAAATACGACAATATTTGCCAAATAAACATTTCCTTAATGGCATTTTTAAGTCAAAGCAAACTTTCTTTAGAAGAGTATTTTAAGCCAATTATAGATCTTTGCAATGAGCATTTAGGGCAAAAAATCCTTTCTTTTATCAATCTTAGACTTTGGAATTTAAATGAAAATTTCAAAGCTCCAAATGAGAATTTGCAAATTTATGATTTTTTAGAGCAAAATTTTCAAAGCAAAATTAATCAAAACTTAAGTAAAAATCGCCTTGCAAGGCATATCATTTTAAATCAAAATAAACTTTTTAAATGGCCTAGTTTAAAGGATAGGGCGCAATTTTTAGAAGGAAAATGTCACGCCTTAAAAGAACAAATTGGGATTTTAAGCAATGGCACTCTCGTGCCTTGTTGTTTGGATACAAAAGGCGATATTAATTTGGGAAATATTTTTGAAAATTCTTTTGACGAGCTTTTAAAAGGTGCAAGAATAAATTCTATAAAAGAGGCTTTTTATCATAATAAACGCATAGAAGAACTTTGTAAAAGATGCAAATTTCACAAAACAAGATTAATGCCAAATTAATTTTTGGCAAAATCTTTGCGTTTAATCTAAGCCATAAACAGCAACCGAAAAAGTGCACTAAAACATAGGAAGATTTAATGAGATTCTTCACATTCACTCAGAATGATGGAATAATGCGTCATTCTAAATCTTTAGAAAATAGCGTGTCATCCTAAGTGAAACGAAGGATCTCTCTAGTTTTTTAAAATTAAACTTAAATTTAATTAAGATTAAAAATATTTTAGAAAATTTTTAGATTTAAAAAAATAAAAATATAAGTAAAATTTTAAAAATTTTTAGCTAAATTCAGCTTTTTATTTCTATAAAGGTACAAAATGAAAAACTTAATCATAGTAGAGTCCCCAGCAAAAGCCAAAACTATAGGGAATTTTTTAGGAAAAGATTATGAGGTCATTGCTTCAAAAGGACATATAAGAGATTTACCAAAATCAAGTTTTGGGATAAAAATAGACAATGATGAATTTGTACCAGAATATAGAATCACAAGTGATCATAGCACTTTAGTAAAAGAGCTTAAAGAAAAGGCTAAAAAAGCAGATCAAATCTATCTTGCAACCGATGAGGATAGAGAAGGAGAAGCTATAGCTTATCATATCGCAAAAGCTATAGGAAAAGATGAAAATACCTTACCTCGCATCGTTTTTCATGAAATCACAAAAAGTGCTATTGAAAATGCTTTAAAAAACCCAAGAAAACTTGATATGCACTCTGTCAATGCCCAGCAGACTAGGCGTTTGCTAGATCGCATTGTGGGTTATAAATTAAGCCCCTTGCTTGGACAAAAAATTCAAAAAGGTTTAAGCGCAGGAAGGGTGCAAAGTGCTGCTTTAAAAATCATCGTAGATCGTGAAAAAGAAATTAAAGCCTTTGTTCCATTAGAATATTTTAGTATTGATATGATTTTCAAGCAAGATTTAGAAGCAGAACTTGTGGAATTTGAAAAAGCAAAAATCGAAAAACTAACCATTACAAACAAAGATCGTGCTAAGCTTGTTTATGAAGCATGTAAAAATGAAAATTACACCATAAGTGATATAGAAAGCAAAGAAAGAAAAATTACCCCACCACCGCCTTTTATGACTTCTACTTTACAACAAAGCGCGAGCAATCGTTTGGGGTTTAATCCTAAAAAAACTATGATGATAGCGCAAAAACTTTATGAAGGAGTAAATACTCACGAGGGTATAATGGGCGTTATTACCTATATGAGAACAGATAGTTTAAATTTAGCCAAAGAAGCAGTTGAAAATGCAAGGGTGTTTATAAAAGAAAATTTTGGAAAAGAATATTTGCCAAGCAAAGCCAATGTTTATGCCACAAAGACAAAAGGTGCACAAGAAGCGCACGAAGCCATTCGTCCTACAAATTTAAGTTTTACTCCGCAAATTGCGGCTAAATTTTTAGATAAAGATGAGTTAAAACTTTATAGTTTAATTTATAATCGTTTCCTAGCTTGTCAAATGAATCCTGCTATTTCGCAAACTCAAAATGTCTTTGTAAATAACGATAAGGCTGTATTTAAGATAAGCGGTAGAAAAATCCTTTTTGATGGATATTATAAGGTTTATGGCGATATGGATAAGGATAAAATTTTGCCAAATTTTAAAATCGGTGAGAATTTAAAAATACAAAATTTAGAAATAAACTCTCATTTTACAGAACCACCTTCAAGGTATTCTGAAGCTGGACTTGTAAAAAAGCTCGAAAGTTTAGGAATAGGGCGTCCATCAACTTATGCACCGACGATTTCTATCCTTACGAGTCGTGATTATGTGAAAATTGATAAAAAACAACTCATTCCTAGTGAAGTTGCTTTTACGGTTACTGAAGTACTTGAAAAAAATTTCAGCGATATAGTCGATAGTAAATTCACTTCAAATTTAGAAAATACTTTAGATGAAATTGCCGAAGATAAAGCAGATTGGCAAGAAACTTTAAAAGAATTTTACTATCCTTTTATGAGAAAAATTGAAGAAGGAAAAACAAAAATCGCAAGTTTAAAAACGGTGACAAAATTGGGCGAAACTTGCCCTGATTGTGGTGGTGAGCTTGCCATTAGAAAAGGCAGATATGGCGAGTTTATAGCGTGTTTGAATTTTCCAAAATGTAAATATTCAAGGAATTTAAAAAGCGAAAATAAAAGCGAAGAGGCGCCAAAAGCCAAAGCAAATGGCATAGGTATTACTTGCCCAAGCTGCAAAGAAGGCGAGATAGTAGAGCGTTTTTCTAAACGCGGTAAATTTTATGGTTGCAGTGTTTATCCAAAATGTAATTTTATAAGCAAGTACAAACCAAGTGATGAAAAATGCGAAGAATGTGGTGAAAATTTAGTGATAAAAGAACTCAAAAAAGGCACATTTTTAGAATGTTTAAAATGCAAGATTAAAAAAGAAATAAAGGATTAAAATGCAAATAATGCTTTGTGCTATTTCAAACATAGCCAGTGGAAATTGTTCGGAGGATTGTAAATACTGCACTCAAAGTGCCTATGTAAAAACACCTATACAAAAATATCGCCAAAAAGAAATTTCACAAATCGTTTTAGAAGCTAAAATGGCGAAAAAAAACGAAGCTTTAGGCTTTTGTTTAGTTACCGCAGGACTTGGGCTTGATGATGAGAAATTAGAATATGTTTGCAAGGCCGCAAAGGCAGTGCAAAAAGAAGTGTCAAATTTGCTTTTAATTGCTTGTAATGGAATGGCGAATGTGGAACAGCTTAAGGAGCTTAAAAAAGCGGGGATTTTTTCTTATAATCACAACCTTGAAACTTCAAAAGAATATTTTGAAAAAATTTGCACCACTCATACTTGGGAAAGCAGATTTCAAACCAATTTAAATGCCAAAGAAGCAGGGCTTATGCTTTGTTGTGGTGGAATTTATGGCATGGGAGAAAGTGAAGAAGATAGGATAAGTTTTAGAAAATCTTTACAAGAATTACAGCCCTTTTCAACCCCTGTGAATTTTTTCATCGCTAATGAGAATTTAAAACTACAAGTGTCAAAATTAAGTGCCGATGAAGCTTTAAAAATTGTGCGTGATACTAAAGAAGCTTTGCCAAATTCTGTTGTTATGGTAGCAGGTGGGCGTGAATTTGTTTTAAAAGAAAGACAATATGAGATTTTTAACGCAGGAGCAGGAGCTATTGTGATAGGGGATTATCTTACCACTAAGGGTGAAGAGCCAAGTAAGGATTTAATAAAATTGAAAGAAATGGGATTTACTTTTGCATCCGAGTGCCATTGATCCACAAGGCTTAATTGATTTAAAAAATTTAATTGTAATTGCAATTTGCTTATTGCTTTCGCCTTATATGGCAAAGTTTTTTCGTTTGCCTATCTCTGCAATGGAAATTATTTTAGGTGCAGTAGTAGCTTATTTTGGTTTTATTAGTACGAGCGAGAATTTTAAACTTTTAGCAAATGTAGGCTTTTACTATCTGATGTTTATAGCTGGAATGGAAGTGAATTTGCGTCTTTTGTTTAATATGCCAAAGGATTTACTTAAAAAGAGTTTTTATTATATTACTTTATTGTATTTAATTTCTTTGGTTTTGGTTTTTAGTATAGAAAAATTATCTTATATTTTTATCATTATCATTCCTGTGATGAGCGTTGGACTTTTATCGGTTTTGTTTAAGGAATTTGGTAAGGATTGTTATTGGCTTAAAATTTCAATGCTGGTTGCAACTTTGGCTGAAGTAATAAGCATTATATTGCTTACGATTATGGGGGCTTTGCTTAGAAATTCATCGGTATTTGAACTAGGCCAAAGTATTTTTTATTTAACTTTATTTTTAAGTCTTTGTTTGCTAGTTTTTAAACTTCTTGGGGTGCTTTTTTGGTGGTATCCACAACTAAAAATCGTTTTAATGCCATGGGAAGATAAGAATGAAAAAGATATAAGATTTTGTATGGCTATTTTTATTTTAATTATCGCAGCTATGGTGGTTGCAAAATTAGAAATTGCTTTGGGAGCCTTTATTGCTGGATCATTTATCGCAACATTTTTTGACCATAAAAAGGATTTGGAGCATAAACTTTCGAGTTTTGGTTATGGTTTTTTAATCCCTATATTTTTTATTTATATAGGTTCCACTTTTAATGTAAAAATACTAAGCGATTATACTGTGGTTTTAAATGCCGTGATTTTACTCTTTGTAATGATGGCTTTAAGGATTGTAAGCGCTGGAGTGTTTGTTAAAAGTATAGGATTGAAAAATACTGTTTTATTTGGTTTAAGTCATTCTATGCCTTTAACTTTACTAATTGCAACAGCTACCTTATCTTACAATGTAAAACTGATTTCTGAAAATCTTTACTCAGCTTTGATTTTAACAGCATTACTTGAAGCTGTTGTGGTGATGAGTTTGATTAAATTTATTTCAAATTATAAAAAAGTAGTGAGTGAAAATTAAGTTACTTTTTTACTCATAAATCAAACACACTTTTTGAAAAAAATATGCCATTTTGTAAAAAAAAGATGTTTTTTGTTAGAATGTTTTTTGAGTGTAAAAATTAAGGAGAAAAAATGTCAAATTCAGTAACTTTAACAGACAATAGAAATGGCAAGAGTTTCGAGTTTCCAATTTATGATGCAACAATTGGTCCAAGTGTTATTGACATGTCAAGCCTTTATAAACAAACAGGAATGTTTTCTTATGATGAGGGTTTAACTTCAACTGCAACTTGTAAGTCAGATATTACTTATATAGATGGCGAAAATGGGACTTTAATGCACCGTGGTTATCCTATAGAGTGGCTTGCTGAAAATAAGCTTTTCTTGGATGTGGTGCATCTTTTGCTTTATAAAGAACTTCCAAGTAGTCAGAGGCTAGAGTCTTTTAGGTATGAGCTTAAAAAGCGATCTTTTATCCACGAAGGTATGCATAAACTTTTTGATGCTTTCCCTGATAATGCACATCCTATGGCAGTTTTACAAGCCGCGGTAGCTTCACTTTCAACCTTTTATCCTGATCATTTAAATATGGATGTAAGAGAAGAATACATGGAAATGGCAGCAAGAATTGTAGCAAAAATTCCAACCATTGCAGCAACTGCTTATCGTTATAAGCACGGTTTTCCTATGGCGTATCCAAATTTAGATCGTGGTTTTACTGAAAATTTCTTGTATATGCTAAGAACTTATCCATACGATCATGTAGAGCTTAAGCCTATCGAGGTAAAGGCACTTGATACAGTATTTATGCTTCATGCTGATCATGAGCAAAATGCTTCAACTTCAACTGTGCGTGCGGTGGGTTCAACTCATGCGCATCCTTATTCTTGTATTTCTTCGGCTATTGGTGCACTTTGGGGACATGCGCATGGGGGAGCTAATGAGGGCGTGATTAGAATGCTTGAGCAAATTGGTACAGTGGATAGAGTTGATGAATTTATCAAAAAAGCAAAAGATAAAAATGATCCTTTCCGTTTAATGGGCTTTGGACACCGTGTTTATAAGAATTTTGATCCACGCGCAAAAGTGCTTAAAAAACTTCGTGATCAGCTCATTGATGAGATTGGTATTGATACAAATTTAATCAAAGTGGCTTCAAGAATAGAAGAAATTGCTTTGAGTGATGATTATTTTGTGCAAAGAAATTTATATCCAAATGTTGATTTCCATAGTGGTTTAATCTTAAAAGCTTTAGGAATTCCAAATGAAATGTTTGCGGTACTTTTTGTGATTGGCCGTACTCCAGGATGGATCGCACAATGGATAGAGCTTAAAGAGCAAGAGACTTTAAAAATTGTTCGTCCAAGACAGCTTTACACAGGTGAAGTAAAAAAAATGTAATTTAAATTTGCAGGTTTTGCCTGCAAATTATTCACTACGATCTTTTTTAGCAATAAAAATCTTTTTAATGCTCTTTTTATTAGCTTGTAGATAAAATACATTTATTTTGTTTTAAGAGGGGTTTTATGAATTTAGATTATTTACTTGAACTTGCTTTAAAAGCAAGCAATGAAGCCTCTAAAGCCATTTTAAAAGAAAAAGAAAATTTAAAAATTTGGCAAAAAGAAGACGGAAGTCCTATCAGTTCAGCAGATATTATTTCTAATGAAATTTTAAGTGATGCACTTCAAACAAGCGATATTGCTATTTTATCTGAAGAGTGTATTCCAAGCATAGAAGAGCGCAAAAATTTTCAAACTTTTTGGCTCATTGATCCTCTTGATGGCACGAGTGGATTTTTAAAAAATTCTAACGAGTATTGTATTTTAATTGCTTTGATTGATAAAATGCGTCCGGTTTTAGCTTTAATTCAAAGTCCTACAACTATGGATATATACTACGCGCATTGTCATACTAAAGTGTATAAAAATAGCGCAGTTTTGCAAAAAAATCTTGAAATTTTCGAGCAAAATAAAAATACAGCCCTTTTAAGCATTTATCATCGTAAAAAATGTGAGCAAGAATTTATTAACAAACATTATCTTAAGCCTTTAAGTATTAGTTCGGGACTTAAATTTTGTGCTCTTTTGGAAGGCAAGGCTGGGGTTTATAAACGCAATAAGGGTCTTAGTATTTGGGATATAGCAGCGGGGGATTTTTTGATTAACAAAAATGAAGGCATTATGTGCGATTTTAATGGCAAAATGCTAACATACAATGCTTTAAATTTACAATCTCAATCTTTTATCGCACTTAGTCAAAAAGAATATTTGCAAGAATTTATTGATGGAAATTTTTGAAAGGCAAAAATGAAATTTTTCTTGTTTTCTTTAATGTTGCCCATTTTTTTTCAAAATGTTTATGCCAATGATTTTACGCAAAAAAAATTGATAAAAATTTATAGAGAAAATTATGAAATTATTGAACTTAAGGATCAAATTAATGATGAATTAAATAAGCAAATTTGGGATACTAAATTTGAAAATAATCAAGAATTTATTGTTTGGTTACGCGGTAAAAAATTTGTTATTTTGACAACATTTACTCCTTATTATGGATTTGTTTTGAAAGACTTTAAAAAAAGTGCTTATCATTTTTCTAAGGACTTAGTTGAAAGCGTAATCACACAACTTGATGCAAAAAAACATAAAGATTTTCAATATTCTTTGCTTTATGATGCAAGATGGTTTATGAAAAATCAAAAACAAAGCATTAAAAATTTTATAAAACAAGCTGATTACATTATTGTGATTAATTTAGATGATTTTTATATAGAAATTACAAATTATATGCTTTTTGATATAAAAACCGTTAAAACAAAGCTTAATTATAGTATTATAGATGCAAAAAATCAAAAAATAAAGCAAAATAGAAACTTAGGCATAGATTTTAAAATAGGCGAAAGTAGTCAAGAAAAAGATTATCAAAAGACTTTGGAGCTTTTATCAAAGACCATTAGCGAGGAAATTCTTACTCATTCAGATAAAATACTTAAATGATGATAACTTCGTTTTCTAGTTCAATGCCAAATTCTTCAAATACCTTTTTTCTTGCAAGCCCTATAAGGAAAATCGCGTCTTCAAAACTTGCATTTTTTTTGTTGATTAAAAAATTTGCGTGTTTATCACTTAGCATTGCATCTCCTCTACTAAAGCCTTTAAGTCCTACAGCTTCTATAAGTCTTCCTGCAAAATCTCCTTTAGGATTTTTAAAGATAGATCCAAAACTTGCTCCGCTTGGTTGATTACTCCTTGCATTTTTTAAATTCTCATCTTTTGTTTTATCAAAGCCAAAATCAAGCTTAAATTCAGCCCAAAAAAAAGGCATATTTAAAGGACAAAAGCGATAATCAAAACCGATGTTTTCGCGTAAAATTTCACCCTTTGGGGTAGCAATTTTGACTAAATTTTGACTGATACATTCCCCTTTAAGTCCCGCATTCATTTTTAAAAGTCCACCAAGTGTGCCAGGAATTTTGCTAAGATATTCAAAACCACGAAGATTTTTTTCTTTTGCAAAGCGGTATATTTTATTAGATTTTGTTTTGCAACCTATGCGAATATGGATAAAATCTTTGTTTTGATCCAAAATTTCAATAAAATCAAAATTTTCGCCCAAAATGGCTAAATTTTTAGGCTTAGGACTTATAAGTAAATTATTTGCCCCGCCGATTAAAAAACCATCAAAATCACTGATTTTTTCTAAAATTTGCACTTCAAATTTATCGCCTATGTGAACGGAGGAATATTTCTTAAAATCAATAATCATTTGATAAAAGTCGGAATTTGGTTAAAAATATTGGTAGTAAAATCAATCATAGTTGTCGTCATCCAAGGCATTAAAAAAATTATTACAATTACAACTAAAATGATTTTTGGCACAAAAGAAAGAGTCATTTCATTGATTTGCGTTGTAGCTTGAAAAATACTAATAATAAGCCCAGCAATAAGCCCAGCTAAAAGCATAGGTAAAGAAAGCATTAAAGTTACTTTAAAGGTTTGTACGCCAAGAGCCACAAGAGTACTTTCCATGAATTTCCTTTAAGAATTTCTAAATTTTTCATATTCGCTAGGGATTAAATAATCTTTTGCGTGTATGATTTTATCATAAAATTTATAATCATATCCAAGTTTAAAAAGCATATCAACTGCCTTAAGTTGCGTTTCATTCATACAAATTGAGTTTTTATTCGCGTATAAATTTAAATAAGTCTCTAATTTTTCTTCATTAACGCGGATTAAATTCCTTTCCATAAGCATTGGGGCTAGAATGTGGCGATTAGAATCTGCTATTTTTACGGCATTTGTAAGATCTCGTTCTATTTTTATTGCATCACTTATTGGCAAAGAGCGACGCAAGGCCATTCCGCCTAAAGGCAAAGGTAAGCTCTCTTTTGCAAATTCCAACCAAATATCCCAAAGTTCAGCTTCCACGCAAAGCGTGTTATCAAATTCTAAAATGCTTTCATGGATTAAAACCCCCGCATCAACTTCGCCGCTTAAAACTGCATTTTCAATCTCTAAGAAATTTTTATAGACTATTTTAGCTTCAGGATATTTCATACGAAAAATTAAAGCATTTGTAGTATTTGCACCACTTAAAGCAACTTTGAAATTTCTTTTTAAATGAGTGTCCTTTTTCTTTATGAGTTTTGGTCCATAGCCTTCTCCAAAGCTTACCGCAGTACGCAAAAGAGCGTATTCAGAAGTGATTAAAGGATAAAGCGCAAATGAAATCGCTGTAACATCAAATTCATTTTTCAAAGCCAGATCATTTAAGGTTTGTATATCTAAAGCTGTGTTTTTGTAAGTAAAATCATTTCCTATCCAGCCAAATTGGATAGCCATATACATAAAAATATCATCAGCGTCTGGAGAATGCGCGATTGTGATTGTTTTTTTCATTTATTTTCCCAATTTTAATGAAATAATTTTTTTATTCTAACGAAATAAATTATTATTTAATTTTATTTTGTTAGAATTCTAGCTAAAAATTTGTAATTTTTAAGGAAAATAATGGATGATAATAAAAAGAAGTCTTTAGATGCAGCATTAAAGTCGCTCGATAAAGCTTTTGGTAAAGGTACGATTTTAAGGCTTGGAGATAAGGAAGTAGAGCAGATTGATAGTATAGCCACAGGCTCAGTTGGACTTGATCTCGCACTTGGAATTGGTGGAATTCCAAAGGGAAGAATTATTGAAATTTATGGTCCTGAAAGTTCAGGTAAAACGACTTTAACCTTGCATATTATCGCAGAGTGTCAAAAAGCAGGTGGTGTTTGCGCGTTTATTGACGCAGAGCACGCACTAGATGTGAAATATGCTAAAAATTTAGGGGTGGATACAGATAATCTTTATATCTCTCAACCTGATTTTGGCGAGCAAGCTTTAG
Source organism: Campylobacter sp. CCS1377 (assembly GCF_040008265.1). NCBI lineage: Bacteria > Pseudomonadati > Campylobacterota > Epsilonproteobacteria > Campylobacterales > Campylobacteraceae > Campylobacter > Campylobacter aecornae. The sequence continues at coordinate 1,548,667 of NZ_CP155620.1, read as the reverse complement.
AAATTGTCGAAACCATAGCAAGAAGTGGTGCGATAGATTTGATCGTAGTTGATAGTGTGGCGGCTCTTACCCCAAAAGCTGAAATTGAAGGTGATATGGGTGATCAACATGTAGGACTTCAAGCAAGATTAATGTCTCAGGCTTTAAGAAAACTAACAGGAATTGTCCATAAAATGAATACAACTGTGATTTTCATCAATCAAATTCGTATGAAAATTGGTGCTATGGGTTATGGCACTCCAGAAACTACTACAGGTGGAAATGCACTTAAATTCTACGCTTCGGTGCGTTTAGATGTGAGAAAAGTAGCAACTTTAAAGCAAAATGAAGAGCCTATTGGGAATCGTGTTAAAGTGAAGGTGGTGAAAAACAAGGTAGCACCTCCATTTAGACAGGCTGAATTTGATGTGATGTTCGGTGAGGGACTTAGTCGCGAGGGTGAGCTCATTGATTATGGTGTAAAACTTGATATTGTAGATAAAAGTGGCGCTTGGTTTTCTTATAAAGACAAAAAATTGGGTCAAGGTAGAGAAAATTCAAAAGCTTTCTTGAAAGAAAATCCGCAAATTGCAGATGAAATTACTAAGGCCATCCAAAATTCTATGGGTATAGAAGGTATGATTAGCGGTGGCGAAGATGATGAAGAAGGAGAGCAAGATTAATGTTAGTGATTGAAGATGTAAGAGCTTATGAGGTGCTTGATAGCAGAGGAAATCCAACCGTAAAAGCAGAAGTTACACTAAGTGATGGAAGTATGGGTGCAGCGATCGTGCCAAGCGGTGCGAGTACAGGATCTAAAGAAGCTTTAGAGCTTCGTGATAATGATGAAAGATTTGGCGGAAAAGGTGTTTTAAAAGCTGTTTCTAATGTAAATGAGACCATAGCTGATGAAATTTTAGGACTTGATGCTTTTAATCAAACCCAGCTTGATGATACTTTACGTGAACTTGATGGGACAAATAATTACTCAAATTTAGGCGCTAATGCAACTTTAGGTGTATCTATGGCAACAGCAAGAGCAGCAGCAAATGCTTTAGGAATGCCTTTATATCGCTATTTAGGTGGTGCCAATGCAAGTATTTTACCTGTGCCAATGTGTAATATCATCAATGGCGGTGCACACGCAAGTAATAATATAGACTTTCAAGAATTTATGATCATGCCTTTTGGTTTTACTAGTTTTAAAGAGGCTTTGCGTTCGGTTTGTGAAATTTATGCTATTTTGAAGAAAGAATTGGCTAATGGTGGGCATTCTACTGCTTTGGGTGATGAAGGTGGGTTTGCTCCAAATTTGGCAAATAATACAGAGCCGATTGATCTTTTGATGACTTGTATTAAAAAAGCAGGTTATGAAAATCGTGTCAAAATTGCACTTGATGTAGCAAGTACTGAATTTTTTAAAGATGGAAAATATCATCTAGAGAATAAAACTTTTTCCAGTGAAGATTTAATTGCTCGTTATGAAGAACTTTGTGCTAAATATCCAATTTGTAGCATTGAAGATGGTTTGGCTGAAAATGATTTTGAAGGTTGGATCAAACTTACGGAAAAATTAGGTAAAAAAATTCAGCTTGTGGGCGATGATTTGTTTGTAACTAATGAGGATATTTTAAGAGAAGGTATCATTAAAAAAATGGCGAATGCAGTGCTTATTAAGCCAAATCAAATAGGAACCATTACGCAAACAATGAGAACTGTTCGCTTAGCACAAAGACACAATTATAAATGTGTGATGAGTCATAGAAGTGGCGAAAGCGAAGATGCTTTTATAGCAGATTTTGCAGTGGCTTTAAATACAGGACAAATTAAAACAGGAGCTTTAGCAAGAGGCGAAAGAACAGCTAAATATAATCGCTTATTGGAAATTGAACTTGAAAATGATGAGTATTTGGGAGAAAAACTCTGAGCGACTTACTCAAGGAGTATGATGAAAGCACCAAAAGAAATAGTCTTAAAAGTTCTATAATAAAGACTTCTCTTTTGGCATTTATAGTTATTATCGGAGCGATTTATTTTGGTAATATGCTTTTTGGGCAGTCATCTTTAGAAACCATGCTTACTTTGCAAGCAGCTAAAAAAGAATTTGATAAGAGAATTCTATATTTAAAAAAACAAAATTCGGCTGCACAGAAAGATTATTTTGAATTAAAAGGACTATATCCAGATGAGAAACATAAATAAACTAGTATTTTTGTTAAGTATTTGCTTTATTGTATTGCAGGCAAGAGATAATCCATTTATGCTTGAGGATAATAATACATCTATGGTTTCTTTACCAAGTTTTCAAAAGGAAGATGTAAAATTTAACTCAGATGCAAGAATCTTAAAAAATATTACAATTACTTATATTGCTTTAGATGGGACAGAAGAGAAAATAAGTCTAGATATTAATAAAAGTATAGATTGGCATAATACTTATACTTTTACTAAAACTAAAACCTTGACACCTACTCCGGTTCTTGATGTTTCAGTAACCATACCAGAACAATCTAAAGTTAAGGCTAATTTAGAGAAAAATTCTTCAGTTAATATAGAAGTGCCAAGTGACACTAAAGAAATTTATGATTTTATTGCTTTTAGTTCTTATAAAAATAAAATTAAATTCAACACCAAAGATGATATGATTACTCATTTTTCTATAGGTAATCCAAGTAAAATTGTGCTTGATTTTAAAAGAGATAATATTTTGCTTCCGACAAAAACTTTTAAATTAAATAATACAAGTTTCATTCATAAAATTACTTTTGGATCTCATAAAGATTATTATCGTATAGTGCTTTATTTGGATGGAAAATATAAATATGAAATTCAAAAAGATGCGATAGGTTATACGCTAAATTTCTTATAAAATGAGAATTGTTTTTTTATTTTGTATTCTTGTAAAATTTTTATTTGCAGATATTTTACTTTTAAATGTTTATAAGGAAGAAGATTTTAAAAACAAAGATTTTACAAAATACCTAATGAGTGAAAAACTCGATGGGATTCGTGGAATTTGGGATGGCAAAGTTTTAAAAACAAGGCAAAATTATGTGATTAAAGTGCCTGAATTTTTTATGAAAGATTTTCCTGATTTCGCACTTGATGGGGAATTGTGGATTAAAAGATCTGATTTTGATAGTATTTCAGCTTTAGTGCGTAAAGATGATATAAAAAATTCACTTTGGCATAGCGTGACTTATAATGTTTTTGATGTACCTAATGCTTGCGAGGATTTTAAAATTAAAAATTGCACCTTGCAAAATCGTTTAAAAATTTTAGAAGATTATTTAGAAAAAAATTCAAATTCCCATATTAAAATCATCACTCAAATTCCTATAAAAAATAAAGAACATTTGGAGGAGTATTATAATAAAGTACTTTTACAAGGTGGTGAGGGTTTGGTGATTAGATTAAATGATGCGCCTTATGAAAAATTTAGAACAGCTAATGCTTTAAAAATGAAACCCTATGAAGATGCAGAGTGTCAAATTATCGCTTATACTAAAGGAAAAGGAAAGTATGAAAATGCTGTTGGTGCTATAGTTTGCGAAGCGAATTTAAAGCAAGGAAAAACAGTGTTTAAAATAGGCAGCGGCTTAAAGGATGATTTTCGTTTTAATCCGCCACCCATCGGAACAATCATCACTTATAAATTTAGTTCTTATACCAAAAAGGGTTTGCCAAGGTTTCCTGTATTTTTACGCATTAGAGAATAAATTCTTAAAAAATTTCATACAAAGACAAAGGAAAAATCCACAACAAGCAATGCCAATGATACTTGGTCCGCTAGAAAGATTAAAACTCACGCTAAAAATTAAACCTAAAACGCAAAAGATCATACTTAAAAAAACACTTAAAATAATCAAACTTCCAAGTCTTTTCGTAAAATGCTCAGCGATAAAGCAAGGTATACTAAGCAAAGCAATAACAAGTATGAGTCCTACAACGCGTATGCTAATGACTATACAAAAAGCTATCATGGCAATTAAAATATAATAAAACAAAGTGGTATTTACCCCACGAAGTTTGGCAAATTCGATATCAAAGCTTAAAACTTCAAATTGCCTGAAAAAAGCTAAAATGATTAAGATAAAAATCATATCCACAAAAGCCATTAAATAAAGATCTTCATTGGAAACTGTGAGAATATTTCCAAATAAATATGCCATTAAATCAGTATTATAACCAGGACTTAAGTCAATCAAAATAAGACCAAATGCCATTCCAAAAGCCCATATAACAGCGATAATACTATCGCTTCTGTTTTGATAATGTCTTGTAAGAAAAGCAACCAAAAAGGCTAAAATTAAAGTAAAAATCCCTGTGCTTAGTAAAACACTCAAGCCAAAATAAAGTGCTATTCCAATACCTCCAAAAGCCCCATGCGTGATGCCTCCAGCCATTGAAAACAAGCGATTTATCATAACAAAAGAACCTATGATCCCACAAGCTATACTAACTAAAATGGCAGCAATGATAGCATTTTGAAAGAAATTATGCTGTAAAATTTCAAACATTTTCTGCCTTTTTTATTTTGAAATTTTTAAAATGAAATTGATCGTGCTGAGTAAAATTATTTTCACAAAGACAAGAATTTAAACTTAATTCAACATCGCAAAAATGCTGATGATGCTCATAAAGATGGGTTAAAAATTCCGATTTTGCTTTATCTTGAATATGATTGTGTAAAGTAAGTTCTTGATTTAAATAAGCGATTTTATTTGCATAAGCTAAAATAATATTGATATCATGACAAATACAAATGATACCAACACCTTGTTTGTGCAAACTTTTTAAAAGCTCGAAAATCCCCACCGCACTTTTGCTATCTACGCTCGCTGTGGGTTCATCAAGGATTAAGAGTTTGCATTCGCCAACCAAGGCTCTTGCTATAAAAACTCTTTGCCTTTGTCCCCCGCTTAATTCATTAATTTTTTTATTCCAAAAATCTTGCATTTGAACCTTTTGTAAGCTTTGCATAGCGATTTTTTTATCTTCTTTAGTATAAAAACCGAAAATTTTTTTATTTACACGTCCCATCATAACGACTTCTAAAACCCTTGCTGGAAAATTTTCATTTGCTAGAGTATTTTGTGGAACATAGCCAATTTGCGAAGAATATAAAGTGTTATCAATACCATTTTTGCTTTTTAAAATACCAAGTATAAGCTTTATCAGTGTAGATTTTCCACCCCCATTAGGTCCAATGATAGCTAGAAAATCTTTATTATCATAGCTAAGATTGATATTTTTTAAAACGGGAGTTTTATCGTAGCTATAGCTTAGATTTGTGATTTTAAAAAATTCCAAATTTTTCTCCTATTTTAAACTATTTTCAAGCGCATTAACACTTTTTAAAAGCTCATTTTGCCAATCTTTTGAAAGGTGATTGATTTGCACTACATTGGCATTTAATTCTTTGGCTAATAAAGCAGAGGCATTTTGTGCAAATCCTGCTTGGACAAAGATGACTTTGATATTCTTTTCTTTTGCGATTTGAATTAAATTCATCAAAGCTTTGGGTTTAGGTTCTTTTCCATCTACTTCAACAGGAATTTGCGTTAAATTATAGCGTTTAGCAAAATACGACCAGCTAGGATGATAAACGATGAAATTATTGTGCTTGATGTCCTGAAGTTTTGTCTTAATTGTCTCATTAATTGAATCAAGCTCTTTTTCAAAAAGAGTCAAATTTTCTTCATACATTTTTTTATTTTGTGGAAATTGCTCTATTAAAGCTTTTGCTATCGTTTTGGCTTGAGATTTTACTAAAATGGGATCAAGCCAAGTGTGAGGATCTTTAGAGTGAAGCTCATGCCCTTCATGAGCATGAGAGTGCTTTTTTTCTATAAGAGGGATATTATCATTTAGGTTAATGATTTTAGTTTGTTTGAATAAACTTTGAAATTTATTAAGCATAGGTCTTTCAAATTCTAAGCCTATGGTAAAGTAAATTTTACTTTTTTCAAGGGTTAATAAGCTTTGTGGTTTTGGTTCAAAGGTGTGTTCATCGGCATTATCAGGAAGTAAGGTGTGAATTTCTACGCTTGTTCCTGCGATTTTTTGTACAAAATATTCTAATGGCAGTATGGAAACACTGATAATGGGTTTGGCAAAAATATAAGTGGTAAAAAAACATAGAAGTATAAATTTTTTCATTAAATTTTCCTAATCAAATGAAATCAAAAGACAAATTATAATTAATGCAACTTAGTTGCAACTTAAAAACACAGTTGCATTAATATCAAAATTTATGAGCTTAATTTTTCATTTTGTGGTAAAATTACTCATTCTTGATTTTTCAAAGGTAAGTTTATGGATGTTAGAGCTTTGCTTAAACAACAAGATATTACTGTTACGGAATTGCGTTTGCAGATGCTAGAAATTTTATCTTGTGCTAATGAGCCTTTAAGTTTTGATCATTTTAAACTCGATGCTAATAAAACGACTTTTTATCGCAATATGGAGCTTTTTGAAAAAAGCGGCATTGTCATTAAAACAGAGCTTAATCGTAAGAGTTTTTATGAGCTTGCCAAGTGTGCCAAAGCACATTTTATTTGTGATGTTTGCCATAAGATGAGTGATGTTAAGATGCCAAAAATTAAAGGAAAAATCAAAAGTGTATTGATAAAAGGAATTTGCGAAAATTGTGAGGATTAAATGAATTTATGGGATAAAAAAGCCAAAAACTATGCAAGATATAATGAATTATTAAACGATATACAAAAGCAAAGTTTTAAAGAAATATCAAATTTAAATATTGATTTTAAAGATAAAAATATTATTGATATTGGTTGTGGCACTGGGGTTTGGACCTTGCATTTAGCTAAAAGTGCTAAAGAAATCATTGCGCTTGATAATGCAAATGCTATGCTAGAAATTTTAAAAGAAGATGCTAAAAATTTAGCCCTAAAAAACATAAAATACGAAAATTTAAGTTTTACGCAGTGGGCGGATAAAAACAAAGATACTAAATTTGATATAGCTTTTTTAAGTATGTCTCCTGCCTTGCAAAATGAAAAAGATTATAAATTTTTTAAAGATTTGGCAAAAGTAAAAATTTATCTTGGTTGGGCTGATTATAGAAAAAGTGATTTTTTAGATCCTATTTTTAAACATTTTAATACCGAATTTAAAGGCTTTTATAAGCAGGATTTAGAAAACTTTTTACTAGAAAATGATGTGAAATTTCATAAATTTGTTTTTGATGAAACACGCATAGTAGAAAGAAAAAAAGATGAAGCCATAGAAAATGCTTTGTGGCATTTGGATATGAATGGTATTAAAGCGAGCAAGCAAGACTTAGAAGCTTTTGTGAAAGACGATATTAAAGAAATAATAAAATCTAAGATAAAATTAATTATTTGCTGATAGATATTTTATGAAATTTAATGTTTCTGATTTTTTAAAATATGTAGGAGAAGAATTAGTCTTAAAATTTAATAGTGCTTCAAATCATAGTCATCCTCATGCAATAGGAAGGGCAAGAGAATGTGGTGTTATAGAAAAACTAGAAGCATTATTACCTTCAGGTGTTGGCGTTGGTAGTGGTTTTGTTATAGATCTTTATGGTGGAGTATCAAAACAAAGTGATATTGTTATTTATGAGAAGAATTTTGCAAGTAGATTTATACCAAATAATGTTGAAGATTATGCGTATTATTCTTGTGAAAATGTATTAGCAGTTGGTGAAGTTAAATCAAATGCCAACTCTAATGATATCAAAGATTCTATAGAAAAATTAAAACTTGTGAAGCAAATACAAAGAGAAAAACCAAAAGAAAAAGGTGTATATAGAAATTTTTTCTCATCGGTTTGTTCTCAGGATATTGATAGTCAAAGTTTTGATCCTGTTACTAAAGATATAGATCATATTTTTACTTTTTTTAATAGCCAAAACTCTTCCATCGATAGAAATAATTCATAAAAATTTAAAAGATGTATGCGGAAATGAAAAACATTTATATCCAAATTGTTTTATTTCTATAGAAGGCAAATCATTGTATTTTGCAAGTAATGAAGGAATTAGGATTAGTGCTATAAATTCTAAGTGTATTTGCGAAGGTAATTTTGAAAATCCCTTTGCGTATTTTATAAATCATTTGACTACTTTTATTCAATGTGCAAGAACTACAAGGTTAAATAATTATAAATATCTTGACTATAGAGAAAATATTCCTATTAATAAACAGATAGAAATCTAGCAAATTATGCTAGATTGATTTTTGAAATTTCATCTTGAATTTTTAAAGTCTCATCTAAAGTTTGTATGATCAAGGTAAAATGCTTATGATCTATGTCTTCTTCCTTGTGGCTTTTTAAGTATTTATCTAGCACAGCATAACCACCTATTTTAAACTCATAAATTTCAGGACTTACTTTGTTAAAATACAAGCTTTCGTTTATAAAAAGTTCTTTTGTGTCTTTGTTGTATTTTACTTTTTGTATTTTGAAATTTTTATTTTTGACGCTTTTAAACAAAGCTTCACCCGCGTTTGAATTTAACTCATCATCTTTTAATAAATGCAAATTTAAAAGCTTTAAGCCTAGTTTGCTTAAATTTTTAAAAGTTTTTTTATTTTCTACAAAAGGAATTTTTGGAAAATCAATTTTTAAAAAATCAAGGTATTTTTCTCTATAAATTTTATGAAAAAGCACAGCATAGATATAGCCTAGTATATCTTCAGGTGAGAATTTTTCTTTGTAAAGATCATCTATGAAAGTTCTAAAGCTTTCTTTGAAATTTTCTATTTTTGAAGTGAAATTTTCTTCATTAAAATTTGGATTTTCTTTTTTTAGGAATTTTTTACTTCTAACTGTAGGGTAAAGATAAAGTGGATAAATATAACTACCACTACCCACTAAATGTAAATCTATGATTTTATCACTAATGAAAATATTGCTAATATTATTTAATTTTGTTCCTCTGTCACAAATTAATCCTATATTTTCATTTTCTAAAAAATGTTCAAAAATATCATAAACAGGACGAGCTATAAGTCCGCAATTTTTACCGGTATAGCAAGTATATTTAAAATCAAAAGGACGATAATTAACTTTATATATAGAATTTTCAAATTTTATGTTTTCAATATCTTTTATAGCCCATTCAAGTTTCCAGCCACCGCTATCTTCCCCAATATCATAAATTTTATACAACTCATTTTTAGTTTTTGTATTAAAATCTTTGAGAAGTTGTATTAAATTTTCTTTTTTATTATGAAAAACTATATTATCTCTTTTTGAGCAAATTCCTACACCTGAAAGCATAAACATATCTTTTACACTTATGCCTTTGTTGTATTCTTCTAATAAATCATTATTTTGTGGCAAGAAAAGATAAAAAGGCTCATTGTTTTTAATCAAAGTCCATTTTATAGAATTTAAGTCATTCTCATATAAAAATTCGTATTTATCTTTTCTTTTGCCGTATAAATCATGATAATAAATCTTTGTATTTTTAGCTTTTGAATTTTGTTTTATAAAGATATTTATACTCACACCTTGCATGATATCAAAGACATTATCATCTTTGCTTCCATCAGGTGCTTTTTCTTTTTTTCTAGTATCTCCGTGTAAATTTAGTATGTAGATTTTATCAAAGCTTTGCATTAAAGAATATCTCATACCTCTAAAGGTAGGGTTATCCAAAAAGCTATTATTTGAGATAAAAGCAAAAATTCCACTTTCTTGAGAGTCGATTTTACTTTGTGCAAAGCGTATGAATTTTACATAATCATCTAAAAGCCATTTTGGATTTTTTTCGTTTTCTAGTTTGTGTTTTTCATATATGGCTTTAAAAGTGCTTATATTTTGTTTAGATTTTTCTTTAAAATACAAATTTATCCATTCTTTTTGCTCTTTGCTAAGATTTGCTTTGCTTGGTTCTAAACCATAGCTTATTTTGATCTCATCTTCATATAAGCCTTTGTTGCTACTTGCTCCACTATAGGGTGGATTGCCTGTGATGATTAGAATTTGTTCTTCTTTTATTTTTTGTGCTTTTTGAGTATAGAGTGTTTGTTAGTGCTATTTTGAGACTTTCATTATCATTTAACGGGGAATTAAATTCTTCTTTGAAACTTTGAGAAAGTTTTAAGTGCGCTATAGTATAAGGTGCTATTAAAAATTCAAAACCGCAAAATTTATCTATCAAAGCTTTTGGATTATAATTAACGCTATTTTTATTTATAGGTTCTAAGGCTTTTCTAAAAGCTTCAAGTAAAAAGGTGCCAGTGCCAGTGGCAAAATCAAGCAAGGTTATATTTTTATCTAAAGCTTCACTTAGTCCTTTTTTATGATTAAAATCTTGCTTTAAGACTTCACCAATAGCATTGATGATGAAAATTACTACAGGTGCAGGAGTATAATACACTCCCCTTACTTCTCTAAGCTTTGGATCATAGCTTGCTAAAAATGTTTCATAAAAATGCAAATAAGGATCTTTGTGGGTAGATAAAATAGTAGGACGATTAAATAAGTCTTTCTCGCCTGTTTTGTTTAATTCTTTAATAATACTTGTAATGTCTATGTGATTTATAATGCTTATGATTTCTTCTAAAAGCCATTTTATACTTTCTAAATTTTCAAAACTATCATCTAAAAATCCACTCATGGAGCGGATTAATGGAAATGATTTTGGTATGAATTTTTTAGCATTGTTTAGATCTATTTCTTTTGCGGTATCGTTATTTAATTTGGCTAAGAATAAGCTATAAGTTAGAGTTTGTGCAAAAGAATCACAAAATTCTTCATAGCTTAACTCTTTATAAAGTGTTTCTTTGAAAGTATTAAATAAACTTATCAATGCTTCATTTTCAATTGATAATAAAAGCTCATCTTTTAAAATTCTTGTTCTTAGACTTAGATGGTTTGCAAAATCTAGGGCTGAATTTATGGGATTTGGGATTTTAGAAAAAAAGATTGCAAAAAGTTCATTTAGTTCTTTTGTTTTTGTTTCTAGTAAAGATTGATTTTTAACAATGCTTTTGATCTCATCAAGAGAGCAAATTTTTACTTCTTTACAAATGATAATCTCGTTTTTCTCACTTAAGCTTAATAATACAAATCTTAAATAATCAGTAAGAATGATATTTGGGCTTAATTTTGTGTATTTTAAAATTTGATCACTTTTTATGATGTTATCAAGATTTGCATTTACTCTTTTATTTTCTATGTAGCCTAGTGTGAGAAAATCTTTTGTAATTAAAAAATCCGGAGCACCTCTACCTTCTTTATCATTGTTTGGTTCTTGTTTGATAGAGATTTTATTTTGCTTGTCTTGATTTTCTTTTATAGCTTGTAATAAATTTTGCAAAGCTGTTCTATGTGTGTGTTCTTTATCGTTGATAGAAATATCTTTTATGTTTTCTAGATAAGCTTTTAGCATTAATTTCCTTTTAATTTGCGACTTTGAAATTTAAAGTTTTTCCTGCCATAAATGGCACCACATCGCCGTATTTTTGCGCTACTTGCCATTCTTGTTTTTCTAAAGTGATGATTTTATCTTTTTCAAATTTAAGATTATGAATTTTACAAGCATTATCTGAAATAAATTTTTGTAAATTTGCTTCATTTGAGTGTTTTTCAAAAAGTTCAGCCAATACAGGTAAAATCACGGGTGCACTAAATACACCAGCCGCACATCCACAGCATTCTTTAGTGTGTAATGGATGAGGTGCGCTATCGCTTCCAAACATAGCCTTTTCATAGCCACTAAAGGCAAGCTCACACAAAGCATCTTTATCTTCATAGCGTTTTGCAATAGGCTTGCAAAATAAATGCGGATCCATCTTGCCACCCACTACATCATCAAGCGTTATCATTAAATGGTGCAAAGTGATAGTTGCGTATAAATTTTCATAATCTTTTAACAAGTCACACAAAACCTTAGTAGTAATATGCTCCATTACAATTTTTAATTTTGGAAAGTTTTTAGCTAATTTTTCATATATTTTAGCAAAATTTGCTTCTCTATCCATTACAAAATCATTTGTTTCTCCATGCACAAGCAAAGGTATGTTTAATTCACTCATAGTATTTAGTGTAGGTTTTAACTTTTCTATATCAAAACTTGAAATTCCATTATCTGAGTTGGTAGTAATACCTGCAGGATAAAGCTTAATGCCAAAAATTTCATCCTTAGCACTTTGAAGAAATTTTTCATCATAGTTTTTAAAAAAAAGTGTCATTAAGGGAGTGAAATTTTCATCCCCACAAGCTTTTACTATACGCATTTTATAAGCTTTTAAACCTTCTAAATCACAAATTGGCGGGACTAAATTTGGCATAATCACGCCTGCACGAAAATCCTTTGCACTAAGAGGTGCAACAAGTTCAAGCATACTCTCATCTCTTAAATGTAAGTGCATATCTAGTGGGTTTTTAAGTGTCATTTTTTCTCCTAAATTGATAGCAAATTTTATCCTATAAAACTAAAATAAAAGCTATAAAAAAGGCTTAAAAATGATGAAAAATTCATTTTATACTATTTAATTTTTCTTCCAATTCTTTTTGATTTATCAAGCAAATATCATATTTTATAACTAAATTTTTTGAGTTTTTATAAATATCTACAATGCCTAGATTTTTACTAAATTCACTAAAATTTAAAGGTGTTTCTAAAGGCAGATAAAGGTTTTTAAATTCAAAAGGGTTTTTTAAATAAAACAAAGCCACTAGCCAAATCACAGCTAAAATCACTAAAATCACAGCTAAAATATTTAATTTATCAAGGTGTAAAAACGCTCCACCCACAATGCCACCCACAAAACTTCCAGCATACCCAAAAGCATTAAAAAGCCCTAATGCAGCTCCTTTTTCATGTACTTTGCAAAATTTAGAAGCACAGCTTTGCATGATAGGTTCATGCAGATTAAAACCTATAAAAAAGATCACAACAGCAATGATGAAAAAACTAATGGAATTTGCAAACACAAAAAGAAGGTAAGAGAGTATGAAAAATCCTATACCTAAAAGTAAAATTTGTTTTGCCAAGCCTCTTTTTTCTCCAAGACTTCCAGCAAAACCCATAGCTAAAAATCCTGCTATCATTGAAGCAGTATAAACAATCCAAAGTTTGTTTTCATCAAAACCTAAATGTTTAACTAAAATAATGGGAATGCTCAAAAACGCGATACTCATAAGCATTTTTTGCATAAAATTTGTAAAATTCATTAAGGCTAAATTTTTTTGTTTAATGAGATGAAAGAAAGGTGTTTTGCTATTTTCATGGGTGATTTTATGCTCTTTTGGAATGACTGTAAAAAGTAAGATGATGCATAAAAGTGATAAAGCTACACTTAAATCAAAAAGACTAGATAGCCCCCATTTAGCACTCATTAAAGGAGAAATCACCATAGAAGCTGCAAAAGAAAGTCCTATAAAAGATCCCATTATTGCCATGGCCTTGCCACGATTTTCTTCGGTAATGAAATCGCTTATCATGGCCGTAGCCACTGCTCCGATAGCTCCTGCACCTTGAAGCATTCTGCCTATTAGCATAGTATAAATATCATCTGCATATGAGCAGATTAAAGAGCCGATTATAAAAATGATTAGTCCTATTAACATGGCTTTTTTGCGTCCAATTTTATCACTTAAAACTCCAAAAGGCATTTGTAAAGCCATTTGAGTTAAGGCATAAACACCCACTAAAAGTCCTACTAAAAATTCATTTGCGTTTTTTAGTTCAAGTGCATAAAGACTAAGTACAGGTAAAACGATAAAAAGCCCAAAAAATCTTGTTCCAACGATAAAAGATAGAGGTAAAACATTATTTAGCATTATTGCAATTTCCTAAAAAATTAAAATCAAAAATAGGATAATTTTACTATGAAATGCTTTAATACATTATTAAGCTTTAAAGGGTTTTTGTGTAAGATTTTTGAAAAAATTTATCAATAAGGAAAGAAATGAGCCAAAATGATAATTCTTTAGAATTTAACACGGATTTTTTTGACCTTGTGGCGGTTTTCACATATGATAAGATCGATTTTAATTTACTTTTTCCCTATAAGTTTCAAATTAATGCTTTATCTAAGGAAAAAATAAATAGACTACTTTTACTTGATTTTAAAACTCCACTTAAGGCTTTTGTGTGGGGCATTGTCCCTGCGTTTTTATTTTTTGGACTTAGTTTGGACCGTTTTTATAAAGGAGATAAGATTTTAGGTGTTGTGAAATTTTTGCTTTGGTTTTGTAGCACTCCTTTGCTTATTGTATGTGGTTTTTTGGCTTGAATTTAGAAATTAACCACGATTTTGCTGGCTTTTATATGATAACTTTATCTTTGCTTTTTGTTTGGAATTTAGTCGATTTTTTCTTGGTTTGGCAAGGTATTAAAAAAGATAATTTAAAAAAATTAGTGAATTTTTTGGAGCAAAATTAAAAATATTTTATGTTTTTTATTTCTTTAAAAGAGTGAAAAAAGTATGATACTCATTTTAATAAAGGAGTAAATATGGTTAGTTTTCAAAATTTATTATTGATTCTTCAAGGTAAAGTTGAAGTTGTATCTTTGATGCCTTATAAAGATAAAATTGAAGCTTTGAGTGATGAAAAAATAACCCAAATTCAGTTTTTAAATTTTAAAAATCCTATTATAGGGCTTCTTCTTGGACTTATCCCTGCTTGGATTTTATGCGGACTTAGTTTGGATCGTTTGTATAAAGGCGATATTTTTCTTGGCATTATGAAAATTGTTTTTTGGATTTTATCTTTTGTGTGGATATTTATAGCTATTGCGATAAAGATTGCCGCATTTGACGAACTTGATTATTCGGATGATATACAAGCGGTGATGACTCTTTTTGTAGCTTTTTTAGGTTTTTTTGTTTTATTTATTTGGAATTTGGTCGATTTTTTCTTGGTTTGGCAAGGTATTAAAAAAGATAATTTAAAAAAAATAGTGAATTTTTTGGAGCAAGATGAAAATTTTATTAGCAACGAGCAATAAACATAAAGTCCTCGAAATAAAAGAGCTTTTAAAAGAATTTGAAGTTTATGCTTTTGATGAAATTTTAAAGCCTTTTGAGATAGAAGAGTATGGCACAAGTTTTAAGCAAAATGCTCTTATAAAAGCAAGAGCGGTTTTTGATGCTTTAAATGAAAGACAAAAAAATGAATTTTTTGTTTTAAGTGATGATAGCGGAATTTGTGTTGATATTTTGGGCGGTAAGCCAGGGATTTATTCTGCTAGATTTAGTGGCAAGGGAGATGATAAAAGCAACCGCGATGAGCTAGTAAAACAAATGAAAGAAAAGGGCTATAAAGAAAGTAAGGCTCATTATATGGCTGCCATTGCTATGGTTGCTTTTGCGGGTGAATTTAGTGTGCATGGCAGTATGCATGGGCGCGTGATTGATGAGGAAAGAGGTGAAAATGGCTTTGGCTATGATAGTCTTTTTATCCCAAAGGGTTTTGATAAAACCTTAGCCGAGCTTAGCAATGATGAAAAAAATCAAATTTCTCATCGTTTTAAAGCCTTACAAAATGCAAAATTTATTCTAAAAAATATCAAAAAAGTTTATAACGAAAAGTGATAAGTAAGCTTGGCAATAAGATTAAAGAGCTTAAAAGCAAAAGCATCATAATAAAAAGTGTTAATAGCCCAAAGTAAATGGTTGGGATAAAATTACTACTTACCATCACACTAAAACCAAGCACTATACTAAAACTTGTGTAATAAAGCGCTGAGCCTATGGAATAATGCGTTTTAAGTATGGCGTTTTCTAGATTATTGTGCCTTAATTCTTTTTTGAAGCGATAAATATAATGAATGGTATCATCAACTCCTATGCCTATACAAATGGCAGCTATGGTAATACTCATAATATCTAAAGGTAAATTAGCAAGTCCCATTAAAGCAAAAATAACGCCCAAAGCAATGATATTGCTAAAAATTGCAATCACAGAAAGCTTAAGACTTCTAAAAATCAAAACAAAAAGCACAAAAATAGCCAAAATCACAAAAGAAAGAGTGTTAAATTGCGATTTAAAAAGACTTTGAAGCATATTATTGTAAAGTAACATAATGCCTGTTATATGCACACTAACTTCGTCTTTAGCCAGTAAAATATTAAGCTCGTTTTCAAGCTCTTTAAGAAAAATTGCTCTTTGAAGCAAAGGATGAGAATCCATAATGCGTAAGCTAAAACGCAATTCATTATGCGTGATATTCACAAAAGGAGACAATAAATCTTGCTTGAAGCGATCGGGTAAATTTTCATTTAAAAAGGCTAGAGCAAAATCGTCTAAATCTTGGTTGTTATTAATGCTTTTACCTAAACTCAAAAGACTATTTAAGCTAAGAACAGAGCCTATAAATTCTTTATTTTCTAAAAATTCATGTACTTTTTTTGCGATACGCGTTTTGTGAGAATTAAACCAGTAGGTATTTTGCTGAGCTAAGAAAGCAAACTCGTTTTCAAAACTATCAAATTCATTTCCTGTGATATTTTGATCTTGATCTTTAAATTTAATGATGATATCCAAAGGCAGAGTTCCACCTAAATTTTTATCAATCACAAGTAAGCCTTCTTTAATTTCACTACCATCTTTAAAATAATTCACAAAAGAATTTTCCACTCTAAGTTGCAAAATACCATAAAGCGATAAGATAAAAATTAAAGCACTAATGATATAAATGGTTTTTCTGTGATGAAAACACGTATGAGTGCAAAATTGAAGTAAGTGTAGTTTGAAATTATTTTTTGGATACGCAATAGGTTTTAAAAGCATAAATAAACTAGCAAAAAAGACAAAAGATAAAACTAAACTCACGCTAATACCTAAACTCATCATAATGCCAAGTTTTATAATGGGTTCAATGCCTGAAAACATTAAACTTAAAAAACCAATAATGGTTGTTAATATAGCATAAAAACTAGGCTTTGATTTAGCGAGCAAGCTTGCTAAGATCAGTCTTTGAATTTTAGAATGTGAAAATTTATGGGTCAGTTGGGTAAAATGAGAAATCAAGTGTATAACCACAGAAAGAGTGATGATAAGCATTAAGGCAACATAATTTGATGAAATAACCGTAATCTTAAAATTCATTAAAGCAAACAATCCACTCACGCTAAATAAAGAAATAAAACACACAAACAAAGGAAAAATCACAAGACGCAATTTCTTAAAAAAGCCCCACAAAGCTAAAGCTAAAAGTGGGGCTAGGCTCGCTCCATAAACAAGCAAATCATTTTTAATATAAGTAATCATATCATCAGCTATCATGCTGACTCCGCCAAGATAGAGTTCATCTTGACTTTTTTTGTATTTTTCTTGTATGAGTTTAATATCGTTTAAAATTTGTTTTGTAATGGCGTTTTGTTTTTCTTGGTGTTTGTTAAGGGCAAGACGGTAGTGATTTTTTTCACTTTCACTTAAAGCCTTATCTCTTAAATCAATGAGTTCTAAATATTTTGCATCTGCTTTTAAATAGATGATTAAGGCTGTGGTTTTGGCATCTTTTGAAATGATATTGTTTTTGTAAAAAGGACTGTTTAAAAACTCTTCTTTAGCTTTTGTGAGATTAATGTCTTTATTTTGTATGGTAGGAATGTTTTTTAAAAGTTCTTTAAGATCTTGTGTACTTGAGCTTTGAAGCAAAGGGGCATTTATCATACTAAAGACGCGCTCAACGCCCTTTACTTGCTCTAATTCTTGATGAAGTTGCGTGAGTTTATCAAGATTTTCTTTGCTAAAAAGTTTTTCATCTTTTGGCTTAAAAGAAAGCATGAGAAAATTATCACTTTTATAATGCTTAGAAAATTCTCTAAAAATTTTTAAGTCTTTATCATCTTCTAGTAAAAGACTTTCTGCGCTTGCATCCACTTCAAGCTTAAAAGCAAAAGAGCTTAAAATAATACATATAAGCAAAGTGCCAAAAAATACGCTTTTTGGGTAGGTGATTAAAAATTTAAAAAATTTGACTAACATTTATTAAATTTTTATATTTTCTAATTTTGTAATCAAAGTTTCAAGCTTTTCATTTTTCAAATGATCTTCAAATTGCGATCTATAAGTTTGCACAATGCTAACACCCAAAACATCAACATCATAAATCAGCCAATCGTTTTGGTTGTTATAAAATTTAAAAATCACAAATTTTTCTTCCCCATCTATCATCATAGAGGTGCTTAAAAAATATCTTTTTTCATTTTTTTGTTCGCCTTTTTTGACTTTAAGAATTTGATCTTTATAAAGTGTGAGTTTGCTTGTAAAGCTATTTTTTAAACTTGTTTCAAAGGCTTTCTCATATTTTTCTTGTTCGTTTTTATCTAATTTTTCATAAAATTTTCCAAGACTCAATCTTGCCATAAGCTTATAATCAAAAATTTCATCAAATAAAGCAAAAATATCTTTTGCAACTAAAGTTTTATCACCTTTGCTTTGACTTAAAATTTGCAAACTTTTATCAATATTAGTTTGCATAGTAGTTGAAATATTTTCAAGTTTTAAAGCAAAGCATGTTAAATTTAAAATGAGTAATAATGCAAAAATTTTCATTTACTAAACCTTTCTTTATTGACTAAGTTTTATGCGTCTTTGCTCATAAGCATCGCGCAAAAATGGATATAAATTTGGAGTATTATGATAAATTTCATCGATTTCATCTGTTCTAAAAGAGAGTTCATTGCCAAAGCCATATGCACTTACTCCAACGCTTAACCAAGTAGGATCAATATAAGCTGTCGGCACCAAAAACCAATCAGCGCTTAAAGCTAAAGTATCTCTTAAATTGCTAGGTCCAAGCACAGGTAAAACGATATGAAAACCATTTCCAACTCCCCAGTGTGCTAAAACACTTCCTATATCAGCAGGATGTTTTTGTATCCCTGTTTTACTTGCCGCATCAATAAAACCAAAAAATCCAAAAACGGTATTAACGCTAAATCTTTTAATTTCTTCCCCAGCATTAGCCAATTTAAACTGCAAGACATTGCCTATAAATCTTAAAGGAAAGATTAAATTATCAAAGAAATTTCTCGTTCCCACTCGCACAAATTCAGGAGTAATGGCATTATAGCCTTTTAAAATAGGCCTAAAACTATAATCATACAAAGTCACATTAAAACTTGTCATTGCTTTGTTATATCCTGATAGTGGATCGTTGACTTGATATTTTTGATATTCTTGTTCAAATTCATCTAAATTTACATTGGCTTGTGCTAAAGTTAAATTAAAAAGCATTAAAAAAATAATTTTTTTAAACATTAAATTTCTCCAAAGCAAAACTTTAATTATACTCAAAATTTACAGATTGTATCAATAAATTTTTATACTTATTTTGTAAAGTATATTTAAGATTTGATTAAAATATATTTGCTTACAATTTATGCAAATTTAAAACTAAGGATAAATATGGAAAAAAAGAAAATTCCTATGTTGTTGCTATGTCTTTTGATTGTAGCAATTTTTTATTTCACTCCAGCTCCTATGGGTTTAGAGGAAAATTCTTGGCACTTTTTAGGGCTTTTTATTGCTGTAATTATGGCAGTAATTTTACAAGTAATGCCTTTGGGCGCAGTGTGTTTAATCGCCATTGCCATTGTTGCAATTACTGGCATTACCACTCCGCAAAGCTCCATTAGGGAAACGCAGATTAAAACCTTGCAAACTATAGTCATGCAAGATCAGTCAAATTCGCATAAAGCGGCTATGGACAAGGCTATACAGGAAGTAAGTTTGGCGGCTTTAGTGGAGGCAAACACACAAAAAGGTTTAAAAGCAGAAGTTGAGGCCATTACTTCATCATCTTTGCATAAAGATTTACAGATTACGGAGCTTTCTAAACTTTACACCAAAAAAACCTCTGCAACGCAAAATAAGAAACTTCTTGCAGAAAGTAAAATCAAAGCTTTAAATGAGTTGGCGCTTAAAATAATGCCTCAAAAACAAATCGATGAAAAAGTAAATAATGCCATCTCAAAACTCAAGTCAAAAACAGGCATTAAAGATGCGTTAAGCGGTTTTTCAAATTCACTCATTTGGCTCATTGTTGTTTCTATTATCGTTGCGCGTGGTGTGATTAAAACGGGGCTTGGCGAAAGGCTTGCTTATTATTTTATTAGTATTTTTGGTAAGAAAACTTTAGGAATTGCTTATTCTATTGTATTTAGTGAAACAGTTTTAGCCCCAGTCACTCCTTCAAACACTGCAAGAGCTGGAGCTATCATAAATCCTATCGTCCAAGCTATTAGTCGTTCGTTTAAATCCACTCCTGAAGATGGAACTCAAGGTAAAATTGGTACTTATCTTTCTTTGGTGAATTTTCAAGCTAATCCTATCTCTTCTACGATGTTTATCACAGCAACTGCGCCAAATCCTTTAGTCGTTGATTTAGTCGCTCAAGCAACGAATATGGATATACATTTAAGCTGGGCGCAATGGGCTTTAGGTATGTTTTTACCGGGTATTGCTGCTATGCTTGTTATGCCTTTGGTGATTTATTTCCTTGCTCCACCAGAAATCAAATCCACTCCAAATGCTTCTGAATTTGCAAAAGGAAAATTAAAAGAACTTGGCTCAATGAAACGCTCCGAAAAGATAATGCTTGGCGTATTTTTGCTTTTACTTGCTTTATGGGCTGGAGCTTTGGGCTTGTTGTTTGGAATTTCTCTTGATGCCACAACGGTAGCTTTATTTGGGCTTTCTTTAGTGCTTTTAAGTGGGGTTTTAACCTTTGGAGAAGTTTTAGCTGAAAAGGCAGCTTGGAATACTTTAATTTGGTTCTCAGCGCTTGTAATGATGGCAACCATGCTTGGAAAACTCGGCGTAACGCAGTTTTTAGCAGAGCAATTAGGAATTCTAGCGTCCATTATGGGCTTAGGTGAAATTTCTATTATGTTTTTCTTAGCCATTGCCTTTTTGTATGCACATTATTTCTTTGCCTCAACTACAGCGCACATTTCAGCGATGTTTTTTGTGTTTTATAGTGCAGGGCTTGCTTTAGGAGCGCCGCCACTTCTTTATGCTTTTATCATGATTACTGCAGGTAATGTTATGATGGCTTTAACACACTATGCTACAGGAACAGCTCCAGTAATTTTTGGGACAAATTATGTGAGTCTTAAAAAATGGTGGGGCGTTGGTTTTGTCATTTCTGTTGTGGATATGATAGTGATGATAAGTGTTGGACTTCTTTGGTGGAAAGTTTTAGGGTTTTATTAAAATTCTGACAAATTATAAAAATTACATATAAATTCCATCAAAATATATTATGCCATATCAAAATACTTAAAAAAGGATGAGATATGGCAAGTATTTTATTACAACTTAGAGTCGATAGCGAGTTAAAAAAGCAAGCTGATGAGCTTTTTAATGATTTGGGACTTGATATACAACAGTCATTAGAATGTTTTCAAGGCGCATTGATTTAAAGCACTGTTTTGGTTTATTATAGTGATGAGAATTGTATTTATATTGTGGGTTGTAGGACACATTATAAAGACAAATGATTGATATATTCCAAATAAAACCAAATTTAAACAATCACTGACGCACTCTTGCAAAAAAATGTATTTTCTATCATTATGAATAATAATACATCTTCTATTATCCTAAGGAAGCAAATTTATCATCACAAAAGAGTGAGATAACTTCGTCATCTTGATGGAATGAAGCGACTGAAGGATCTCTATAATAAAGAAGTTGTATTTTATTAAAGAGAAAACAAGTGTTTTAATAAAGATTCTTCGCATTCATTCAGAATAATGACGGTTGGGGTGAAATGACTAAAAAATAGAGATGTTTCGCTGGGCTCAACATGACGGAGTAATAGTTTAATATAGTGAAAAAATAATTCAGCATAGCAAAAAGCAAATTGAAGCTTGAGTGATTTGGAGTTTATTTGAACTTTTTTTAAAAATAACTTAGGATTAAAATTAAAACAACTATAACAAATATTGATTTTACAACAAAAGAAGTGATTGTACCTAGCAAAGAGTCTAGTTTGGAAATGTCGCCACTAGATCTATAATGCCTAGAGCTTTGAAAAAAATCACTATCAATTATGGAAGTTAAATCAATCCCATGAACAAAGCTAAGAAAAGAAAATAATAAAATTAATTTTTGCATTTGTTTCCTTGATGAAAAGTTACAAAGCTGAAATAATAGCTGAAATAATGCCAAGAATTATCATAATCCCAAAAAATACTTTAAGAATTTCGCCGACACTATCTCTATGTTCGTAAATTAAACCTATTATACCAAGAGCGACGATAATACCAATAATTACAGCCCAAATTTCCCAAAATTTTACCAGCAAAATGATAAAAACCATAATTAAAATTATGCTAAGTAAGCCGATAATATGCATTTTAACTCTTTATTTAGTGTATGTTTGAAAGAAGATTATTTATAGTGTATAAAAAAAAAGATTAATAACAAGATGAATGCAATAACAAATGATAATGAACGCAGAGTTTCATCTTTGATTTTGGATAATAACTTGTACACTACAAATGCAATCAATGCAGTAAATATAAAACTTGGCATTAAATATACAAGAAGTTCTAAAAATCCCATAAAATTAGCTATGCAAGCTAGAGCAACAAGCAATATAAAACTCAGTATAATTTTTTTCATTGTTTTTCCTTTTTTAATAATTTAAATTTAGTTTAATATCCCATTATTCTTAATTGATTTGCTACATTTTCTAATTCCATACGTAGATTTGTGTAGCATTGTTCCAAATTCTCTTGAGCTCGCATAGCGCGATTATATGTATACTCGTCTTGCTCCCACTCAAATTGTCTTAGTGCCATTTCATATTCACTTTGTTCAAAACTGCAATCTCCATTAAAGCCAAAGCTAAAATTTGTCAAAACTAACAACAATAACAAAGTTTTTTTCATTTTTATTCCTTTCTAAATTCAACTTCACCTTTAAAAACTATCATCAAGTTTTCTTGTGTGTCTCTTGTTAAAAACTCATCTACCTTTTCTTTGTTTGTTAAAGAGCAAGTAAATCTAAAATTATTTTGTTTTCCATCTTTTTCGTTAAACAAAACGACTTTAAGTTTGCCATTACTTTCTGAATATTTTGGTTTATTTGTATTATTAGTATCAAAAATCCTTTTTCTACCATGACCAAAAATCGCATTTCCACAAATGATCTTCTTTATCATAATCTCCCTTTCTAAAAATTTATCCTATAGGATATATTAAAAAAAATTATATCTTTGTAAAGTTTAAATTTAAATTAATCCTATAGGATAAAAAATTGAAAGAGAATTTTAGTAATTCCAGCGAAGAAGAAATTTTAAATTTTCACAAAGATATTTCAAGTAAAATTCGAGAAATCAGAGAGAAAAAAGGTATTTCACAGCTTGATTTGGCTTTAGATATTGGTATAAAATCAGTGGCTTTTTATTCAAACTGCGAAAATAACCGCTACGGAAAGCATTTTAATTTAGAGCATTTATACAAAATTTGCAAAAGCTTAAAAATTCAAGTCAAGGATTTGTTTTGAATTTACTCAGTTTTACCAAGCAAATTCAAGTAAGAAAATTTAATAAAATAAATGCAATTTCAAGTTAAATTTAAATTACAAACTCACTCTATAAAGCCACTTGCTATAACTTTATCATCATCATAAAATACCGCCATTTGCCCGCTAGCAAGTCCATAAACGCTTTCTTTTAAAGTGATTTTCGCGCTTTTATCTTCATTTATTATCACTTTACAAGGTGTGGATTTTGAGCGGTAGCGGATTTTTACTTCACATTCAAGTTCTTTTGCATCAATGAAAAGATTGATATTTTTTAGGTTGAATTCGTTGATTTTCAACTCTTCTTTGGTGCCAACGATGATTTGATTTTGCTCAGGATTGATTTTTAAAACAAAATGTGGCTCATGAGCCCCACGCACTTCAAATCCACGCCTTTTGCCTATGGTATAGTGCATATAGCCCTCGTGTTTTCCTACGACTTTACCACTACTATCTAGCACATCGCCTGGGATTTTTGTGTCCATAAATTGATCTAAAACTTGCACATAAGTATCTTCAACAAAGCAAATTTCAGAACTTTCCTTTTGAGTTGCAAAAGATTTTAAAATTTCTATAGTTGAAGCAAATTTCTTTACCTCTTCTTTTTTCATTTCACCAAGTGGAAAAATAAGATATTTTAAAGCTTCTTTGTCTGCACTAGCTAAAAAATAGCTTTGATCTTTGCTTTCATCTACTGCGGTTTTTATTAGATTATTTTCAAGTCTTGCGTAATGTCCTGTGGCAAGTTTTTCACAGCCTAAATTTTTAGCAAATTCTAAAAGTTTTCCAAGCTTGATAAAGCGATTACACAAAGCACAAGGATTAGGTGTTTTGCCTTCTTTATAAGTATCTACAAAAGGCATATAAACTTTATTTTTAAAATCTTCTTGCAAATCCAAAATATGATAAGGAATTTGCAAAAAATTGGCAACTTTTTCTACTTTTTTGATATTTTCTTCGTGATAATTTGGCTTACCATGAAGTTTCATATAACAACCTATAACTTCATGTCCTGCATTTTTAAGTTTATAAGCGGTGACCGTGCTATCAACCCCACCACTCATAGCGACTAAAATTTTCATTAAAGTTCCTTTAAAGTATTAATTACGAAATTAACATCGTCAGTAATTTTATACTTTAACTCATCCCCTTTAGAAATGACTTCAAGTTCAAGTAAGGAATTTCTGACAAACTCATCAAAGCCTTGCCAAAATTCACTCCCAAACAAGATAATAGGAACATTTTTTTTGAATTCAAGTTGTTTTAGTGTGAGAATTTCACACAATTCATCAAGTGTTCCAAAGCCGCCTGGGAAAACCACAAAAGCTAGACTCTTTTCAATAAGAGCCATTTTGCGTATGGCTAAGCTCTCAAAAGTGATGTTGTATTCTACAAAATCGTTTAATTTTTGCTCATGAGGCAATAAAATATTAAGTCCCACAGAAGCGATAAAATCTGTGTTCTTTTTTTCTACCAAAGCACCTTCATTAGCTGCACGCATAATGCCTCCACCCCCACCACTAATGACGCAAAAATTATTTTGGACGCATAAACTGGCTAAATTTTTGGCTTGTTGATAGTAAAAATTATCCTCTTTTAATCTTGCAGAACCAAAAAATGTAACTGCTTTGTTAAAACTAGGTATTTGACAAAATTGCTCTAAATCTTTGAGTATTTGCGTATTCATTTATCACCTTTGCAAAAATAACTGCGTATTTTAGCTAAAAATTCATAATAAGTTCTTTATTTATCATAAATAAAAATATAAAAATTATTTATTGCTTAAAATTTAAGTTTTTTTCGTGCTTTGAATTTTTAGGCTTTAATGTCTAAACCTTGTTTATTTAACATTTCTAAGATTTCTAAAATATCCATTCCGTTTTCTTATTGGACTTTTAAAAAATTTTCCCAAAAATTTGTTTTTACTTCATCTTTGTAAGTTTTGCTTTTACTTTCTGCTTGTATAGATTTGAAAGTTTTTGTTTCTTGTTCCTTTTGGGTATTGTATTGTTCTTGTACGGTTTGTATTTGCCCGATATCTTTTCTGTTTTGTTCGGCAATTTCACCAAATCTAGCGTCGTGTTTGGCTTGAAGTTCTAGCCATTTTTGTTTAAATTCTTCTATACTCATACTTGTATGATAAATTTTTTACATATTCTTTTTGCAAATCTTCATCTATCCAATGCACCGAAGCTTTATTCTTACTTTTAAAATCTTCAAGCGATTTGAAATCTTCCCCGCTTAACTCACCCTTTAGAATTTGATCTTGTATAGAGCCTTTAGTGATAGGAATTTCTTTTGTAAGTTCATCATAATATTCTTTGTAAGATTTTAGAAGTTCATCTAAATTTGCAACATTTGACTTGCTTTTATCGTTTGGAGTTTGAGCGGTATTTTTATTTATAAATTATTTGTAGTTATACCAAAAATAACTAAGTTCGAGTAAGAATTTCTTATTTGCATTTTCTGCCTTTTTAACTTTTATGCTAAATCGGCAGAAATGATTTTTATCTTAATTGTTCCAATCTTTCTTTTTTGGAGCCAATTTCAGTGATTTGCACTCCAAAATTTCCATCTACAATGACTACTTCTCCATAAGCAATTCTCTTATCTCCGATTAAAATTTCAAGTGGATCATTAGCGAGTTGATTTAACTCCACAACCGAGCCTATATCCATGGTTAAAACATCTTTTAAAAGCATTTTTTTATTGCCTATTCTTACGCGTATAGGAAGTCTTACATCCATGATTAAGTTGATATTTCTTAATTCATCAGCTATATTAACGCTTGAATTTTCTTCATCATGGTGCATTTTGTGTTCAATAAAGTCTTGCTCAAAACTTGCTTTTTTATCAAGCAAGCTATAAATTCTTTTATCTAAAATTAAAGCAAGAGTCTCTTTAAGTTCTCCTATTTCTATATCAAAAAAATAAAGTTTATAAAAAGGTTTTAAATCTAAATTTTCGGATACAAAGTCAAATTTATCAAGTTCAAAATCAAGTTTTGGTATGTCTTTTTGTGCTCCTAAAGTCGTAGAGAAAGCCGAAATGATATTTAAAATCGCCTCTTTAGCAGCATCCATTTCATCGGCATTTAATTGATCGTTTTTAGAGATTTCTTCCTCTCCCATCATCCATTCGCCAATAGCACTCATTAATACCGCACTAGCTAAAATTCCTATCTCTCCACCACTACTTACTTCAAAAGTAGCACGCACTAAAGGGAGTTTTACGGTGTCTTGGTTGGTAACATCGTATTCTTGATATTCGCTAAAATTTGGTTTTTTCCCTGTTAAACCTTCTATGGTGTTGGAGCATTCTGCTGTGAAAATTTTTAAAAATTCATTAATCATCGTTTTCTTCCTCTTCTAAGTCTTCTTTATCATCATAGACGCTAGCTTTTGCTTTTCTTTCTTCTTCGTATTTTTCCAAAATTTCTTTAATCTCATCTTTATCGGTGCGTATGAGTTCTATAATTTTAATGGATTTTCTGAAGCGATGCAAGCCAATTTGTGCTAAAAAGACATCTTTTTTATCAATGCTTACAATAGCCTTATCATCAGCTTCTCGATCAAGACGCAAGATATCACCTTGCTTAAGATCTAAAAATTCACTTACGCTAATGAGGGTTTTTCCTAAAATAGCTTCATATACCACTTCAGCACGACCAATTAGAGTTTTAAGCTCTTTATTACGCGATTTTTTAGCCGAAGTTTCACCCATCATAATATCACGATTTGCCAAGCGACTCAAAATACTTTCTAAATGCACCACAGGATAGCAAATATTGACCATACCGCTTGAATTTCCTATGATAATTTCCATTACCACCATAATAACGATTTCATTTTGTGATACGATTTGAACGACATTTGGACTTGATTCTTTTGCTTCAATGCTTGGATAAATTTCAGTTACCGTTGCCCAACTTTCTTTTAATCTTTGCATTACAATACGCAAAATAGAATCCAAAAGATTGATTTCAATATCCGTAAGTTCCCTTAAAGCCTCATAGCCTTCCCCTTGTCCACCTAAAAGTCTATCTATCATAGGAAAGGCGATGCTTGGATTAATCTCTAAAACACAATTTCCATCTAAGGGTTTGATTGAAAAAACATTAAAGCTCGTTGGACTTGGTAGAGACATTAAAAATTCACCATAAGTCATTTGATCAACGGAGTGAAGTTTGATTTCAACAATACTTCTCATCATAGATGAAATTTGAGATGCCAAATTTCTAGCAAGTTTATCATGAATACCTTTAATGGATCTAAGTTGTTCCTTTGAAACTCTATTAGGGCGTTTGAAGTCATATACAACGATATTGCGTTCGTCTTTCTCTTCTTTTGAGCTTGCACTAATGGTTGAATCTGTGCTATCATCAACCACTTCAAGTAAAGCATCAATTTCTTCTTGAGAGAGTATTTCAGCCATTATACGAGCCTTTCTCTGATTTTTTTCAGTAATTTTTTATGAATTTGTGAAATGCGACTTTCGCTGATATCTAAAATTTCGCTGATTTCTTTTAAATTTAATTCTTCATAATAATAAAGCTGAATGATTAATTGATCGCGTTCTTTGAGATTTTCTAAAACAGCATTGATTTTTTCTATCAACTCCTCTTTTTCGATGCGTTCAATTGTGCGATCTTCATTAAAGCATTCTAGCTGTTCATCTAAGGGCAAAACAAGGCTTATCGCATGTGCGGCTCTTGCCTCTTTGATTTTATCTATTTCAAGGTTAAGTTTTTTAGCCAAATAT
Organism: Campylobacter sp. CCS1377; assembly: GCF_040008265.1. NCBI lineage: Bacteria > Pseudomonadati > Campylobacterota > Epsilonproteobacteria > Campylobacterales > Campylobacteraceae > Campylobacter > Campylobacter aecornae. The sequence goes on along the minus strand of NZ_CP155620.1, from coordinate 1,520,431 downwards.
TCATCATCAGGCTCTTTTTCATGCTCTTGATAATATTCATCAATTAAATTATTGATATCCTTGATGATTTTGCGGTTATTTCTACTCATCACATCAAGACTTCTTAGATAATCAAGCATAGCTCCATTCACGCGTTTTTTTACAAAACCCCAAAAATTGTCATTTTGCTCTTTATCATAGCGACGAGAGAGTTTTATCATCTCTTCTACACCTATGCTAATAAGATCGTTGGTATCTATACTTGAAGGCAAACGCTCTTTAAGTCTATATGCCATAGCACGCAAAGCAGGCATATAGGTTAAAACAAGCTCATCTTGCTCTTTTTTTAAGGCTTGTGCATAAGCTTTAGGCGGCTCTTTTAGCATTTTTGCGTCTTTCTTTTATATCGTTTTTCTTTAGTTCTTCTCGTTCTTCGTTAAGTTTTTCTAAAAGATAGTCCATTTTTTTCTCACGCATGGCAAGATCATTGATGATGGCATCGCTTACTTCTTCGTATTGTAATTTATTAAAGACTTTTCCGCTAATTTTATATACATCAATGAAGTTCATAATGGCAATATGAATAATCACATAAAAAATAAAAGTAATCAAAGCTGTAAATAAAACTATATCAAAAGCACTTTCTATACTTATGATACTAAAAGATAAACCGATAAAAAAACCACAGACTGTAAAAAAAGCTACATAATTTTCTGGTTTCATAACAAATCCTTCAAAGCTATGCTAAAATCTTTCAATAATTCTTTTAAAGAAAGTCGAAAAACTTCTACTTGGTTTATCTTCAAGCACTTTTTGTTCCAACCTGTATAAAAGCTTAGAAGCTATTGATTTTAACTCGTCTGCTGATAGGGTATTTTCGTCGCTAAAAAGTGTTCTTTTTTTAATGCTTAAACTTACATCTTTGCTTGCAGCTAAATATCCTAAAAATTCGAGTTTTAAATCATGTTTAATGTTGATATCTGCTACTTTTTTAATATTTTCAAAAACCTTTAGAGCTTCGTTTTCATTTTTGACAATATTTAACACCATCAATAAATTTGGTTTTGTTTTTGAAGTGGTTTTAATGGTTGCATAAGCATCGGTAATTGCGGCAGGATCGGGCACGGTTACTACAATAACCTCATCAGCCATTTCTAAAAAATTCCCTATATTTCCGCCAATACCCGCACCTGTATCAATGATTAAAAAATCCAAATCATCTAAAATGCTTGCTTGATTTAAAAATCTTTCATAAATATTTTTATCATTGTATTTTAAAATTTCATCTCCACTTTCACCTGGTATGAGCCACAAATTTTGTTTCACCTCTATTAAAATATCCTCTAAAGAGCATTCGCCTCTTAAAACATGCAATAAATTTTTATTGATACGCACATTTAAAATTACATCCAAATTCGCCAAACCAATATCTGCATCAAATAAAGCAACTTTATAGCCATTATTTGCTAATACATTGCCTAAATTGGCACTTAAAGTGCTTTTTCCTACTCCACCTTTACCACTAGTAATAGCAATAAAATGCGTACCTTTAGTGTTTTTATTTTTGTTTTCACTCATTAAATTTTGTAATTTATTGGCTTGATTATTCATCATCTCTTCCTTTTGCAAAACCTTCTAAAACGCAATGCACTAAAAAATCACTGCTTGCAACTTGTATGTCATCAGGCACTTCTTGACCTATAGAGAAAAAACTCATTGGAATATTTGTTTCATAAATGAGTGAAAAAATATTACCAAAAACTTTTGTTTCATCAAATTTTGTGACAATAAGAGTGTCGATATTTAAAAAAGAGAAATTTTTATAAATTTCTAATAAATCTTCATATTTGGTATTAGCCGAAATAACTAAATTTACATCAATTTGCGAGTTAGAATGGGATAAAAATTCTTTGGTTTTTGCAAGTTTTGATTCATCATATTGGGAATTTCCTATGGTATCAACTAAAATAACCTCGCAATTACTTAAGCTTTTAATAGCCTCATCTAAGTCTTTTGGTTCTATGCTATCAATGATTGGTAGTTTCATCATTTTTGCGTATTGAAAAAGTTGTTCTACAGCGCCGATTCTATAAGTATCAAGAGTGATAATTCCTGTTTTGTATCGTTTATTACCATAAGCATAGCGAAAAGCGAGTTTGGCTAGAGTTGTGGTTTTTCCAACTCCTGTTGGACCTACCAACATCATAATTTTTTGTTTTTTAATATCGCTTTCAACGCGACAAGGAAGCATATTGCGTAAAAGAGAATAAAAATACCTTTGCACAGCTTCTTTGTTTGTTTTCATTGTCGCTGGCATATTTTCCACTGTAGCCTTCATAATTGCTTCTAGATGCTCTTCTTGCATATGGCTTTTTTTAGCTTGTTTGTAAATACTTGCAAATTCGGGTGGAATGATGAGATTTTTTCTCATTTCGGCTTTATTGTCCCACATCATATCAACAAGCAAATTCATTTTATCATTAAGTTTGTTAATTTGTTTTTCAAAATTTTCAATTTTTTTATCATATTGTTTTGGACTTTGAATTTGACTCGGATCGATATTGGTTACTTTGCTGATTTCAGAACTTACTTCAGAAAGTCTTTCCTTGAAATCATTTAAACTGTTAAGTTCTTGATCTTGTATTTTTTTTGTTTTAGAACTTATTTTATTTTTGGCATTATTAGAAAAATCAAGTATAACATCTTCATTGGGTTTATCTAGGGATAATTCTTCTTCACTAGGAAAATTTTTGACAGGCTTTTGAGTTTTTTTAGGTAAAGTTTTTCCTAATAGATTTTAAATGCTCTTCGTAATCGGCTTCTTCAATGGCGACCATTACCTCATAAATTCCTTTTTGAGTTAAGGTTTTTGCACGAATTTGTTTATTGGTGATGATTAAGGCCTTATCGCCAAATTCTTGTTTAACTTTGGGAATGATCTCATCAGTGCTTTCAACTGTAAAAGTATGAATAAGTTGTCCCATAAATATCCTTTCTATAATAAGCCCAAAGGTAAAATAACACTAAGCCTATCATTTACTCCAGGGTGTGGCACCTGACAATAAGCATCTTGTTTGACTTTTTGCGAAAAATACAAAAGATCAAGATCAAGAGTTCTTGGAGCATTTTTAAAACTTCTTTTTCTTTTAAATTTTAACTCATAATGCAGTAAAATTTTTAAAAGCATTCTTGCATGTAAATTTGTTTTTATTATCATTACTGCATTGGTAAAGTCTTTTTGTAATTTATAGCCAAAAGCTTCATTGATAAGCAAAGGCGAGGTTGCTAAAATTTTTATTCTTTTATCGTCCATTAAAAGCCTAAAAAAATTTCTAAAACGCTTTTTTTCATCAAAAATATTTGCCCCAAGCCCTATAATAGCATAATATTTTGCTACATATTGAGAACGGGATAAAAAAGGATAAAAGCGTATTTTATGTAAAGCTTTTGCACCTTTGAGTTTTAACATTTAGTTTTGTTATCCTTGTGTAGCAGCTTGCATTTGCTGTTGTTGGGCTAAGGCTGCTGCTTTAAGATTATTAACTTGTTCGCAAACTTGAATCACGCCCATTAAAGCCAAATGATAACCAAAAGGTCCAAAGCCAACTATAGATCCAGCACAAACTGGTGCGATAAGACTTTTTTGTCTGAATTCTTCTCTGCGATAAATATTAGTAATATGTACTTCGATTGTAGGTAAATTAACTGCAGCAATAGCATCACGGATTGCAACTGAAGTATGAGTATAACCACCAGCATTGATGATGATACCATCAACTGTTCCCATACATTCTTGAATTTTATCTATGATTTCACCTTCAAAATTGCTTTGAAAAAATTCAAGTTCTACTTTATTTTGTGAAGCTGCTAATTCCATTTGCTTATGAATATCTTCCATTTTCATAAAACCGTAAAGATTGGTTTCTCTATAACCTAACATATTAAGATTTGGACCTTGGATTACCATAATTTTCATTGTTAAACCTTCATTAATAAAATTTAAGTTTTAATTATAACATCATAAATCTAAATTTTTGCTACAATTTTCATTATTAAATTAAGGGCGATTTGATGTTTATTATTAAGGCAAAACGCATGCTTTTGTGTGATGAAGAATTTGGTATTTTAAAAGATAGGGCTTTTGTTTTTAAAGATGAAATTATAGAATTGGGTGAATTTGAAAATTTAAAACAAAAATATCCTCAAGCAAAATGGATTAAAACTCCTGAAAATTCTTTGATTTTGCCCGCATTTATCAATACCCACACGCATTTAGAATTCAGTGCAAATTCAACCACTTTGCATTTTGGTGAATTTCTTGTGTGGCTTAAAAGTGTGATAAAGTCGCGCAGTGTTTTAAGTGAACAGGCTAAAAACGATCTTATCGATACTGTTTTGAAAAAAATGCAAAAAAGCGGCACGGGTACAATAGGTGAAATTTCAAGCTTTGGAAGTGATTTAAGTGCTTGTATTAAGGCAAGTAAAAATGGTATGAGAGTGGTATTTTTTAATGAAATTTTAGGTACAAATGAAGCACAAATTGAAGAAAAAAAAGTTGAATTTTTAAAGCGTTTTGAAAAAGCTATGCAGGTAAAAAGTGAATTTTTCATCCCTGCAATTTCGGTGCATTCTCCTTATTCTACACATCCTAAACTTGCCAATTTTGCTTTAAATTTAGCCAAAAAAAATGATTTACTTGTAAGCACACATTTTTTAGAAAGTAAGGCTGAAAATGCTTGGCTTAGAAAAGGCATAGGGGGATTTAAAAAATGGCTTGGAAAATTTACACCTAACGCTACTCCTTTGTATAATATAGAAGAATTCATAAATTTATTTAAAGGAGTTCGGACACTTTTTACTCATTGTGTGTATTTAAAAGAATGGCAAAAATTAGATCAAAATTTACACTCCATTACACATTGTGCTTTTTCAAACTATCTTTTGAGTCAAAAAAGTTTAAATATCAAAACCCTTTTAAACAAGCCTATAAATGTCCATTTGGGTACTGATGGTTTAAGTTCTAATATTTCTTTGTCAATGCTGGATGAAATGCGTGCAAATTTACTCATTCATAAAGAAATTCCTGCCTTAAAATTTGCTAAAAAGCTTTTGCAGATGGCAACGCTTTATCCAGCTAAGGCTTTAAATTTAAATACAGGAGAGCTTAAAGTGGGTAAAAGTGCTGATTTTAGCGTGTTTGAACTGGACGAATGTGAAGATTCGCAGTTGGCTTTGCAATTTATTTTGAATGCCAAAGAGCTTAATAAATTATTTATGAAAGGAAAAGAATGCAAATTATAAAATCTTTTTTTGGGGCTATAGGTGCTGGGATAAAATTTATCAACAGCTATTTTAAAACTTTTGTTTTTCTTTTGGTGGTGATTTGGATTTTAATGCCAAGTGGTAATGGAACTTCATCGTATGCGAATTTAGAACGCATAGATTTAAAGGGTGAAATTTTTGATAGCTCTAGTGTACTTGAAAAAATCAATTTGGCAAAAAATAATAAAAATATCAAAGGAGTGCTTTTTGTAATTGATTCTCCTGGTGGGGCTTTTGCACCGAGTATGGAGCTTGCTTTGGCGATTAAGGATTTAAAAGCCAAAAAGCCTGTAATTGCTTATGCAAGTGGAACTATGGCGAGTGGAAGTTATTTAGCTGGTGTGGGTGCAAATAAAATTTTGGCAAATCCTGCAAGCTTTATCGGCTCCATCGGTGTGATTATGCAAGGAGCTGATATTAGCGAATTAACGCAAAAATTAGGCATCAAAGAACAAACTATTAAAGCGGGTACTTACAAACAAGCAGGTACTTTTACAAGAGCTTGGAGTGAACAAGAAAAAGAGTATTTGCAAAATCTCATCAATCAAAGCTATGCGTTGTTTACTAATTTTGTGGCTAAAGAAAGAAATTTAGATATAAATACAAAGGATAAATGGGCAGATGCAAAAGTATTTTTGTCTTTGGAGGCAAAAGGATTAGGACTTATTGATGAACTTAGTAATTACGAAAACGCTAAAAATGAGCTTGAAAAGCTTTCTGGTGTACAAATTCCTATCTGGAAAGAAGAAGATAAAATTGATAAATTTTTAGAAAAGTTAAGTGAACAAAGTGTGAGTTTTTTGAGTGAAGTATTTACCCAGAGTTTAATCCGTTTAAATTCATCAAATTCTTTTAAATGATTAAAGGCACCTTAAAGTGCCTTTATTTTATAGATAGCCTGCAGCTAAAGCTAAGAAATATCCAGCAATACAAGAAGTGATAACACCTATAAGCCCTGGTAAAATGAAACTATGATTGATTACAAATTTACCAATGCGAGTAGTGCCTGAGCGGTCAAATTGAATGGTTGCTAAGTCACTTGGGTAAGTTGGTAAAATATAATAACCATAGCAAGCTGCTGCGAATGCCACTATGATTCCAGGTTCAACGCCAATTCCTAGAGCTAAAGGCACAAAAGCTGCGATAGCTGCTGCTTGAGAATTTACAAATTTTGAAATAAGTAAAAGCATAATTGCATAAGTCCAAGGGTGCTCTTTTACTATATCTCCAAGTGCTGCTTTCATCATAGGAGTATGCACTGCAAACATAGTATCTGCCATCCATGAAATTCCAAATACTGCAACAAGTGCTATCATACCAGATTTAAAAATTTCATTTTTTGCAATTTTACTTGCATCAACTTTCGTGAAGATAATAAGTGCCGCTCCAGCTAAAAGCATAAACATTTGGATGGTTGCTACCATATTCATTGGTTTAGTTACGCCTTTTGAATTAGTAAATTCAGGTCTAAGTTCTGGAAAAGCTCCTAAGATCGCAACAATAGCAATAGCTCCCAAGAAAATCCACATAGCAACCCATTCTATCATAGGTAATTTTGCGCCTAGTAGGGTTTTTGATTCCCCATAAACATAATTTTTAAATTCAGGATTTTTAAGTTTTTCTTGAAATTCTGCATCTTTATCCAAGTCTTTCCCTCTAAACCAAGAAAAAATTCCTATACATAAAACCCCAATTAAAGTAGAAGGTATAGTAATAGCAAGTAAATCCACATAACCATCAAAACCCGCTAAAGGATTTTTGTTAATTTCGGGATTTAACAAAAGTGCAGTTAAAGACACAACTGCCACTGAAACAGGTGAAGCGATAATTCCCATTTGAGATGATATAGAAGATGCAGCCATAGGGCGTTCCGGACGAATTCCATTTTTAATTGCAATATCATAAATAATTGGCATCATAGTATAAACTACATGTCCTGTTCCACAAAGTATAGTTAAAAAGCAAGTTACAAAAGGAGCGAGTATGGTTAAGAATTTAGGATTTTTTCTTAATACTCTTTCTGCAATTTGCAACATTACATCTAAGCCACCACTTGCTTGTAAAGTCGCACTTGCAACAACTACGGCTAAAATGGTAAGCATTACATCAATCGAAGGTTTTCCTGGTTCAACTGAAAAACCAAAACTAAGGACTAAAAGTCCGATTCCGCCTAATAAACCAAGAGCGATTCCGCCTTTTTTTGCACCATAAAAAAGACAAATTAGCACGATAATTAACTGAATGGCAAATTGCGTGCCTTCACTAAGATTTGTTAAAAAATCCATAGTTTTCCTTTCAAAATAAGATTTCTGGTAATTTTATCTAAAAAATTAAGCTTTGTAGAAATAAAAATTAACTTTTTGTAGCAAATTTAAATAAAAATTTAAAATTTATGACATATATTGACTAATTATTAATTTTTTATCGATGAGTTAAAACTATAAATTTTTTAGCTTATTAATCTCATCTCTTAAAGCGGTTGCTTTTTCAAATTCAAGTGCCTTAGCAGCTTCAAGCATTTGTTTGCGAAGTTCTTTTATGATCTTAGCCCTTTCGCTTGCTGGCATTTTTTCTAGCTTTTTACCTTTGCGATAGAATTCTGCTAAATCTTCTTCATTTTTCAAGCTTTCTTCAATATGGCGTTTGACTGAAGTTGGTGTGATATTATACTTTTTATTATAAGCTTCTTGAAGTTTTCGGCGTTCATTTGTGGTATCCATAGCTTCTTGCATGGACTTTGTGATTTTTTTGCAAAAAAGTAAAACCTTACCATTTACATTTCTAGCAGCCCTTCCCATGGTTTGGATTAAACTTGTAGTGCTTCTTAAAAAGCCTTCTTTATCTGCGTCCATTATGGCAATTAACGAAACTTCAGGCAAATCAAGCCCTTCTCTAAGTAAATTTATACCTATTAGCATATCAAAATTGCCACTTCTTAAGCCCCTTATAATCTCATTGCGTTCGATTGCATCAATATCTGAATGCATATATTTTACTTTAATGCCAAGTTCTAAATAATATCTTGTAAGTTCTTCTGCTAATTTTTTAGTCAGCACGGTAACCAAAACGCGTTCGTTTCTTTCTATGACTTTTTTAGCTTCATCAAATAAAATTTCAACTTGATTATCGCTATCTTTAAGTTCTATCAAAGGATCAAGCAAGCCTGTTGGCCGCATAATCTGATGAAACACATTTTCTTTACTAAGTTCAAGTTCTAGCGGGGCAGGGGTGGCTGAAACAAAAAGAAATTGACAATCTTTATGGATAAATTCATCAAACATCAAAGGACGATTATCGAGGGCTGATGGAAGACGAAAACCATAATCAACCAAAGTTTGCTTTCTGCTTCTATCTCCTGCAAACATACCGCGAAATTGTGGCAGGGAAACATGGCTTTCATCAACAATTACAAGAAATTTCCTATCTTTAATTGCAAAATAATCAAAAAGTGTATAAGGCGTATCACCCTCATTTAAACCCGTCAAATGCCTTGCATAATTTTCCACGCCTTTGCACATTCCTGTGCTTGTAAGCATTTCAAGATCAAATTCCACGCGTTGTTTTAGGCGTTGGTATTCTACGAGTTTGTTTTCATACTCAAAATAGGCTAATCTTTCGTTTAATTCTTCTTTTATATCTTTTATGGCTTGTTTTAACCTTGTTTCTCCAACGCTAAATTGGCTTGTAGGATATAAAATAAAGCGTTTTAAATCCTTGCCTTTTTTATTTTCTAAGACATTATAATGATACATGGCATCTAATTCATCGCCAAAAAATTCAAGCCTAACCACTTCATCTTCATAATAAGCAGGATATATATCTATAGTATCGCCCTGTACGCGAAAATCTGCACGATCGAAAAAATTATCATTTCTTTTATAGCCCATATCCACAAGTTTTTTTAAAAGTTCTTTTTGTGAAATTTGCATACCTAATTCAAAAATTAAAACCATTCCTATATATTCATTTGGATTTCCAAGTCCATAATTTGCTGAAACACTAGCGATACAAACTACATCTTCATAGCTTAAAAGCGAAGCGGTTGCACTAAGTCTTAATCTTTCTAAATCTTCATTTGTAGAGCTATCTTTTTCTATAAAAACATCAGTGCGTGGTATATAAGCTTCTGGTTGATAATAATCATAATAAGAAATAAAATATTCCACATGATTTTTAGAAAAAAAACCTTTAAATTCACTATAAAGTTGTGCGCAAAGACTTTTGTTGTGACTCATGATAAGGGTTGGCATATTAAGTTCTTTGATCACATTTGCCATGGTAAAAGTTTTTCCACTTCCTGTAACGCCTAGCAAAGTTTGGTATTTGTTGCCTTTTTTTATACTTTTAACTATGCCTTTGATGGCCTCTTTTTGATCAGGGCTTGGTTTAAATTCACTGGTGAGTTCGAGCATTATTTTAACTTTAATTTTATAATTTTTAAAAAGTATTTATTATACAAAAAATTACTTTGAAAAAAATAATATTAAAATAAAACTTAAAATTAAAGGTTTTTTGCTACAATTATAAAATTGTTTGTATTTATTAAAAATTTTTAAAACAAAGGCTAAATCCAATGTATGATGAAAAAATTATCAACACTATGACAGATAGAGTAAATGAACTTTTAGCAAAGTATAACGAAGTTTGTGAAGCAAATGAAAATTTAAGAAATGAACTTGTTAGTGTTAAAGCACAAAGTGAAGCTAAAAGCAATCAAATCATGCGTTTAGAAGAAGAACTTAAGAATAAAAACATCGAAAGTGAAGATATTGTTAAGAAAATTGAGGCTGTTCTTGGAAAATGAGCGAAAAACAAGTCATTATCAATGTATCCGCTAAAGACTTTATTGTAAAATGCAGTGAAGAATTTGCACATTATTTAGAAAATGACATAGCTTTAATATCAAATGGAACCCAAAGGATGGAGCTAAAAACCCTTGTTGATGCTTTTGTAAAAAAAAGTTATGATAGCTATATTTTAGAAAAAGATCTTAAAAAGCTTATTAAAACCATCAATGAGGAAGTTTCTTTTGATAAGCCGGTTAAATAATGGGCTTTAGAAAAGCTTTTTCTATACTTGAACTGATTTTTGTTATTGCGATTATTGCTATCTTGGTTAGTATCAGTATTCCTTATTTTTCTAATTCCAAACAAGAAGCGAAAATTACAAAATTAAAAGCCGATTTTACCACTTTGCAAAGTGCTTTGGTTTTTTACAAAAACCAGAATTTTTTACGATCAAATTCTCAAAATTTATCCGTTTTAGATGAGGCTAAGATAGGGCTTGAAAAAGAGCCTTTATTTTTTTGCACGCAAAGTCAAATTAGTGTTTGCAATGATGGGGCAAATTGTTGTCAAGGTTCTTTATTGTCTAATGCTATTTATTCCAATAAGCAAGCATGGATGAAAACAGGTTTTAATGCCTATCGTTACTATATTACTCCAAAATTTTTCTTTGATTTTATATATGATTTTGAGTCTGGTGAGTTAAAATGTATAGGACAAAGATGTAAAGAATTATTATGAGGTATTACGAGCTTGCTATTAAAGGATTTTATCTTGATATTTTAACTTATGAAAGTACTGAATTTATCAAGCCTTTAACAGAGGTGATTGTTGATTTAGGAGTAAAAAAAAATCTCAAAGCCATTGTATTAAGAGAGTGTTTAAAGCCTAATTTCAAAACAAAAGAGATTAAGGAAATTACGCCCAATTCTTTAAGTTTGTTTCAAAAAGAATTGGCTGATTTTATTTCTTATTATTATACTTGTAAATTTGCTTTTATCCTTAGCTTTTTTGAAACCTCTAAGCCTTATGAATGTAAAAAAATGACTGATTTGGAGGGTCCAAATTTAAGTTTTAATCAAAATAAAGCGCTTGATTTTGCTAAGGAAAATCTTACTTCTTTACTTTTTGCTGACACGGGCAGTGGAAAAACTGAAATTTATATTTCTTTAATCAAAGAATATTTAGAAAAAGGACAGCAAGTTTTGCTTTTAATGCCCGAAATTTCACTCACTCCACAAATGCAAAAACGCTTGGAAAAGTATTTTAAAGATAAATTTTTTCTTTGGCATTCTAAAATTTCAAAGAAAAAAAAAGAAGAATGCTTAAGGCACTTTTGTGAAGGTGAAATTTTACTAGTAGCTGGTGCTAGGTCAGCGCTTTTTTTACCCTTTAGAAATTTAGGACTTATTGTGGTAGATGAAGAACATGATAATTCCTATAAAGCTTCAAATAAGCCTTATTTTAATGCTAGGGATTTAGCACTTTTTCTAGGACAAAAATTAAATATCAAAGTCGTTTTAGGCTCTGCAACCCCTTCAGTTACGAGTTTTTATAAGCAAAAATATTTCAGACTCAAAGGTACTTTTTTTGAAAGTAAAAAAGAATATATTTTTGATGAGAGCGATGAAATTTTAAGTCAAAAATTACTTTTGGAGCTTAGAACAAGCTTAAGAGAAAAAAAACAAATTATTATTTTCTTGCCAAGTCGTGCAAATTTTCGCCAAATTTTGTGTAAAGATTGTGGTGATGCTATAAAATGCCCTTTTTGTTCCATTGCTTTGAGTATGCATAAAAGCAAAAACATACTTAAATGCCATTATTGTAATTTTATCCAAGAAATACCCTTTTCTTGCCCTAAATGCAAAGGCGAAGTTTTAGAGGCTAGGAAAATGGGCACTGCAGAGCTTAAAGAAAGGCTAGAAGGCATTTTTATAGATGCAAAAATTGCTAAATTTGATAGTGATGAGATTACAAGTGAAAAGAAATTAAATGCCATTTTAAAAGATTTTAACGATGAAAAAATCGATATTTTAGTAGGTACTTCCATGCTTGCAAAAGGACATGATTATCATAGTGTGGATTTAAGTGTGATTTTAGGGCTTGATGAGTACTTGTTTCGCCCAAATTTTAGAGCCAGTGAAGAAACTTTGGCTTTAGCGATGCAAGTAGCAGGTAGGGCAGGGCGAAAAGGCGAAGCAAGAGTGCTTTTGCAAACTAAAAATAAGCCTTTTTTTGAAAAATACATACAAAATTACGATGAATTTTTGAAAGATGAACTTGAAATTCGAAAAAATTTATATCCACCTTTTAAAAGACTTATGCGAATTGTGATTGAAGATAAAGAGCAAAAAACTGCCCTTAAAACTTGTGAAAAATTAGTTTTTGAAATAGGTAAAATTAAGCAAGTTGAATTGATTGGCTATGGGGCTTGTGGTATAGAGATTATTAATAATAAATTTAGATTTTATATACTTTTAAGAAGTAATACTTATACTCATCTTGTTAAAATTGCAAATTATGCTTTGGAATTTAAAAATGTGAGTTGCGATATTGATCCTATTGATTTCTCGTAATCCATGATGAAAATTAAGCAAAAAAGAGTTAAAATCTTTTAAATTTTTAAATAAAGAAGTTTAAAAAATGGAATATAAAAGATTTAAAACAAGACAGATTAAAGTAGGTGATGTTTTAATAGGTGGTGATGCACCTATTTCAGTGCAATCTATGCTTTTTACAAAGACAAGGGATATTGAAGGCTCATTAGAGCAACTTAACCGCCTTTATTTTGCGGGGGCAAATATCGTGCGTTTGGCGTGTCTTGATATGACAGATGCAAGGGCTTTAAGAGAAATTAAAGCAAAAAGCCCTTTGCCTTTGATTGTAGATATACATTTTAATCACAATTTAGCTGTATTTTGTGCCGAATTTATCGATGGAGTGCGTATCAATCCTGGTAATATAGGCTCAAAAGAAAATATTAAAGAAGTCGTAAAAGCGTGTAAAGAGCGAGGTATCCCTATACGCATAGGTGTAAATCATGGTTCCATAGAAAAACAATTTAGTGATAAATTTGGCTATGGTGTTGATGCGATGCTTGAAAGTGCGATGTATAATATCAAGCTTTTGGAGGATTTGGACTTTTTTGATATAAAAATTTCCATGAAAACTTCTGATACGCAAAAAACCATAGAAGCTTATGAAAGACTTAGACCACTTTGTGATTATCCTTTTCATTTAGGAGTTACTGAAGCTGGGACAAAGTTTCATAGCACGATAAAAAGCTCCATTGCTTTAGGAAATTTGCTTCTTAAAGGCATAGGTGATACGATGAGAGTTTCGATGACTGGAGAACTTGAAGAAGAGATTAAAGTCGCAAGGGCGATTTTGCAAGATAGTGGAGTGCAGAAAAGTGGTGTAAATATCATCTCTTGTCCTACTTGTGGAAGAATTCAAAGCGATTTAATCAGTGCTATTAAAATAGTAGAAGAAAAAACTAAACATATAAAAGAACCTTTAAATATCAGCGTTATGGGTTGTGTGGTGAATGCTTTAGGAGAGGCTAAAGGTGCTGATGTGGCTATCGCCTTTGGAAAAAATCAAGGGCTTGTGATAAGGCACGGCGAAGTGGTAGCAAAACTTAAAGAAAACGAACTTGTGGATAGATTTTTAGCTGAAGTTGAAGATGAGGTTAAGAGTAGAACTGAAAAATAAAGTTATGTGGAGAGAAAACTCTCCACACGCAAGATAATCAAACTTTTATGTCTTGCAAAATTTCAAAAAGAAAATCTTTTGCTTTATTGTTTAGTCTTTGATTTTCTTCTGGTGTCATATTTGAAGAAGGAACATTAAAATTATTATTTAATGCGGAAATATCCTTATTGATCTCCACTGCAATTTCATTTGGATTATTTGCTTTAAGTCTTTCTTGCTGAACTCTTTTCATTTTTCCAAAAATATTATCTAAAGAACCGCTTTGCTGATAAGCTTCAACCAATGAAGCGGTGAAAGAAGCACACACTAACCTAAAATGAACATCAGGATCTACTTTCCCATTTGCATAATCTTCCCAAGACTGTTCTTCAATATCTTCATAAGTTAATATTTTATCATCTTCTTTTACATTTTCGGTTTTTTTAACACTTTGATCCGCAGAAAAGTTTTTCTGCGGATAGTAAGCATTATTGTAGTTTGAACTAATTTGCATATTAACTCCTTTTAAACTTTTATGTCTTGCAATAATCCACTTAGATAGTCAATAGCTTGATTTTTCCTAGCTTGAAAATGCGCCTCACTTTCAGCTTGTCCCATATAATATCCTTTTTGGATAGAATTAGATTTTAGAATATCAATCATATCTTTGATACTCTTTTTTTGCTCAATAACGCTAGATTTAGCCAATTTATCATTATAATCTTTAATGCGAACATCTCCATTTTTTCTAAAATTTATAATAGACTGACTTTTCCAAACAAACCCAACTGTATTTAAATATTCTTCTGTGGATAATTCTTTCTCCGCTTTATCTAAAGCATTATCAAGAACACTTTTTGTTTCAGCATTTTTATCCACACGAGAATTATTTTGTGCGTAAAAAGTGCTATAAGAATTACCTATTATTCTCATATTTCTACCTAATCTGAATACTTGTGCTCATTGAATTGCCAGGTGCATTAATAGAACGAGAAGTAAATTCAAAATTTCCACTAGAATTAGCAGGTTTAGAAATATCCCAAATATCATACCAACCATCAATAATGTTATCGCCAGTATAATCCATTCCTTCTGAACTTAATTGCACCGCTTGATTTCCAGCAAATGAAGCCTTATCGTAACTTCCACCGCCATATCCCAATACAAGAGTATGAACCACAAATGGATCACCACCGTGATCATTATTAGTAATTGTTTGTCCCTCTTTTAGCTCTTCTCTTCCACCTTGTTGAGATATTACACCTAAAACTGCAACATAATAAACAGGAGGAGCAGGAGCTCTCATTGCCTTATTGTTTTTATTAGCCTCATAAGCTTTTTTCATTGCTTCCAAAGATTTATCAAATTCCCCACTAAGATATTTTTGTTTATTTGGAGAATTTGGCTCTAAATAAATATTAACACCATTGCGAGTAATTTTTTCTTTCCCCTCTATTGACGCATTATCACTAGCATTAGCAATGCCACAACTTAAAACACTAGCAAGTGCAACACTGATTAAATGTTTAACCATACTTACCCCTTTATAAAAAATTTATTTACACTATGATTATAAGCAATAGTTATTCCGAATTAGAATATTTTAAATAATTGCAAAATAAAATCATAGTTTTGTTAAATAAGAGAAATTTATATAAAAATGCTATTGTTTGGGTGTTTTATCTGCCATTTGGTAAATAAAAGCAAAAATTTCAGCTACGGCTTTGTACATATTTGAAGGTATTTCATCGCCAAGATCAAGTTTGCTAAGTATTTCAACCAAATCCTCATCTTCTTTAATTGGCACTCCGTGCTCTTTGGCTAAAGAGATGATTTTTGCAGCACTTTCACCTTTGCCACTTGCTAAAATTTTTGGAGCATTATTTTGTTTTTGGTTATATCCTAGAGCAACGGCTTTTTTTATTTTATTAAAATTTTTTGCCATTTTTAAGCCTTTTTATCAATGCCTATGTCAAGATCGTAATCTTTTAATTTTTGATTCTTAAATTCTGTGCGAATAATGTCTCCAACAAAAAAATGAGAACCAAGTAAACCTATTTTGCTGATACTTCGTTTAAGTTCATGAGCGTTTTGATAAATTATTTTTCTAAACTCTGTATTTTCTACCATAATATTAATATCGATATATTTGTCATTATTTAAAGCTACCAATACATCAAGTTCGCCAAGTTTTGCAAATTCGAGTTTAATTTGGGCAAAAAATTTATCTTTTTTACCTCGTTTAAAAATAATCTTAGAGTCGTTTAAATCCTCCCAAAAAAAGGGCAAGAAAGTATTGATAGAATTGTTGGCTAAAGATAATAATTGATTAATTTCAATTTGAGCTAATAAACGATTAGCTTGATTTAACACTGCATCATTCTCAAGATTTTTTGCTAAATTAGATACCTGAAATAAGGTTGATTTAATATCATTTTGAATTTCATCTGAAATTTCTGCATTATTTCTTATCGTGACTTTACTTAAATCTTTAATGGATAATTCAAGCTTATTATCAATATTTTTAATATCATTTAAATTTATTTTTGCATTTCTTGCATCATTATCTAAAATTTTTAAACCTTCATTGATTTTTCTACTTAAAGCAGACAAATCTTTGTTAAGCTTTTCAAGCTCTCCCATAGAATTTTTTTCATCATTGAAAATTAAATTTTTAATTGAAATTTTAGCATTTGTTGAATTTTGATTTTGAAAATTTGCATTTTCTTTTACAATACCATCTTTGTTTTTACTTTCAAAAAAAGTAGAGTTGCTTTGTGTTGCTTTTTCTGGATTTGGTGTGGATGGATTTTTAATTTCATTTTCTTTTTTTAGAAGTTCTTGTGAAATTTTTTCTGAATTTTCTTTCTTTGAATTTAAAGTTTGATTTTCTTTTTTTAAATCAAGCTTTGTTGCATCTTGTGTTTTTTCATTTATTTTTGTGTCAGAATTTTCTAAATCAAGTTGTTTTTCATCTTCTGGTATTTCATTTTTTTGAGAATTTTCATTATTTCTTTTCTCTTCTTTCAAAATTCCATTTTGTGTTTTATTGCTTTCATTTTCGAGTATTTTTGTGTCAGATGAATTCGAAAGGACTTTTGATTCTTCTTTTAGATTTTCTTGCTTGATGAAATTTGCATCTTGTAAAATTGTGTTTTTGTTGTGTGTATTTTGAATAGGATTTTTTGCATCACTTGGTTTTTCTTGATGAGGTGTAGAAGCATAAGAGTTTTGCGCGTTATCTTGTTTATGATTTAGGATATTTTTTAGTGTGTCTTTTAGGTGTTTGAAATTTTGACTGATTTCTTTAATGATTTTTGTATCACTTAAAATTAAATTTTGTGGTTTATTGAGTTCTTTGTATAAAGTATTTTCGTGTTTTTTTAATTCATTTAAAATTTTATTTCCTAGCAGGTGAATTTTTTTATTTGCCAAACTAGGATTTTTAGTTAGGTATTTTTTAAAATTTTCTATTTTTCCACTTAGGCTTAGTAGGGTTTGAAAGGAGCTATTTTTTAAAATATTAAGATTTTGTTCTTTATTGGTTTGAAGTATAGTTTTTAAATTTTTAAAAGAAGAAGTAAGATCTTGATTTTTACTTGCAAGTTCTGCGATCTGGGAAGCGATTTGATTACTACTTAGTGTTTTAATAGTGTTTAAAAGAGAATGAAAGCTTTTGGGAAAATTTTCTGTATTTAGGGCATTTTTAAGTTTTGCTTCAAAAAATACTCCTGAATTTTTAAACAACAGCTCTACATCGTTTTTTTGTATTTGATTGATAGGTTTTGAAATTTGATTAAGCTTTTCTAGTAAAGGTTTAAAATGTTCGTCTTTTGCAAGTTCTATACTTAAGGATTTAAGTTCTTTGCTAAAATTAGGTGCAAAGTTGAGATTTGGAGCTTGTTTTAAAATATTTGAATCAGGATTTTTATGTGCTTTTAATTGATCTAGAAGTTTATTGATGAGGTTTTGAAGTTTAAGTTGAGTATTATCAATGAGGTTTGGGTTTTGAATGTTGGGTTTGTCAATGAGGGTATTAAGCCCTAAATTTTTTTTGAGTTCATTTGATAAAAGATTATTGGAAGTTTGGGTTTTAGTTTTTTTAGCATCGTTTTTAATATCTTCTTTTTTGTTGTTAAGATTTTGATTTGGATTAAGTAAATTTGTATTAATCATTGTTTAAAATAGCCATACTTCCAGGCTCGCTTTTATAGCGTTTTTTGATAATATTTGGCTTATTGATTGTAAATAAAATTAAAAATCCTAAGCATACAAGATAAAACCAAATAAAACCATTAGAGCTAAAAAATTGCATTAAAGCACCAAGTATTAATGGAGCAAATAAAGAGCCAATGGAGTAACAAAACAAAACTCCTCTTCCAAGCTCAATTGTCTTGCTTTTGTCTTCTAGCATATCATTGGCTCTTGCTAAAGCTAGAGCGTAAAGGCAAAAAACTCCTATGCCTAAAAGGAAAGATAAAATACACTGAAAGATTAAATTTAAATTGAAAAGTAAAAAGACAAGCATGGTTAAAAAACCTATACTTGCACAAATCATAATGGCAAATTTGCGACCTAATTTATCAGAAATTGTGCCAATTAGAATTTGGGCAAAAAAACCGCCCAGCATTGCACAGAATATAAAATAAGCCACAGCTTGGGTATTTAGATTTTGCGAAAGTATGAAGAGCGAAGACATAGAAAAAAAGCCATTAATGCACATTCCCGCGATAAAGCTTGTTACGAGTGCTAGTGGAGCGATATTAAAAATTTTTGGGAAAGAAATTTTATTGGCTTTAGGTAAGGTAGGCTCTTTGATGCGAATAAGATTTAAAGGTATAGAGGAGAACATAATCAAAGCCGCACTTAGAATAAAAATCGTTGTTTTGTCAAGATCAAAAGCAATGAGTAAAATTCCTATGCCAAAAGAAAGATAAAAGACTATCTCATAAAATCCTAACACCCTTGAACGAATGGAATTTTTAGCTTTTTCATTGAGCCATGATTCTATAGTCATCAATAAAGCATAATAACAAGCCCCTAAGAAGAATCTTAGCAAGGCCCATAGGTAAAGATTGTTGCTAATGATATGTAAGATTATTGAAATGGAAAAAATCGCAGCAAATATTCCAAATGCCCTGATGTGACCTACTTTAGAAATGATTTTATGAGCACTCATGGTACTAAACATAGCACCAAGAAAAAAGCAAGAATTTATAAGACCTATAGCAAAATCGCTGATATTTAAATTTTTTAATATTACCCCAATTGAGCTTACAATAAGGGCATTTCCGGCAAATAAAAAAGACATTCCGGCAAAAAGTGCCGTCATTGATTTAATAGTTCTTTTTGGACTCATACTTTAAATAGATCATAAATATAAACACCGCTAAAGGCACTATGCAAATTCCTGCGATGAATTCAAAAATGGCTAGGTATTGATGGTTTTGCAAAATCAAAAATCCCAGCACCAAAAATCCGTATCCAAGTAATTTTAAGCCTGAAAAAAATATTAAAGAATTTTTCAATGCCAAAGTTAAACTAGGTTTAAAATCGTCATTAAACTCTTTAAATTTTACAAATTTAAAATCTTTTTGAATTTTTTTTATAAAAATGTTTAATGGTTTGGTTTTAAAATTATATTTTAACGATTTTTTTAAAATATTTTTTTTATAAGTCATAAAAGAAGTAAAAATAATTAATAATGTAGCAAAAAAGGAAAATTCGTAGCTCAAAAATCCATAAGGTGTTAATCCTCTAAAAATAAAAATGGTAAGTAAAATAAAAAAATTTAAAAGCAATGCGATAGAAAAAAAAACTTTCACACTAACACTCTTTTAATATACGGGCTTAACTTGGAAAGAATTTCATAATCTATAGTGTGAAAAAATTCTGCCCAAATTTTAGCATCTTCAAAAACACAAATTTCATCTCCACAATCCTTACAAGAAAAGCTATCCATCGACATTTTGCCTAAAATTTTTTCTTTATTAGCTAAAAATAAATCCCCTTTTCCATCATAGCGAAATAAGCCATCGGCGTAGCCTAAATCATAAGTGGCAATTTTTATATCCTTTGTTGCTATAAATGCACCTCCATATCCTACGCTTTGTCCAGTTTTTAAAATTCTTGAACTTAAACGATTGGCATATAAAGATAAAACTTTTTGTAAATTTTGACTGAATTCTCCATAGCCAAATTGCACCAAACCCACTCTACATAATTCATCATCGTCAAGTTTTTCGCAACGAAAAAGAGCTGAGGAGTTGTGAGAATGGAAAATGAGTTTTTTTGGGCTGATTTTGTATAATTTTTTCTTAGCACTTTGAAAATTCTGTTTTTGTATAAAATAATTAGCGTCAATTTCATCAGAAGCGTAAAAATGAGTAAAAGCTCCTTGGATGTCAAGATATTCATTGGCTTTTAAAAAAACTTGTTCTAGATCTTGTAAAGCTATGCCGTTTCGGTGCATATTTGTATCAATCACCAAATGAATCTTTGTCTTTTTTTTGAAATTTTGTATCAAAGAAGCATCGTTTAAGGCATAGATGAAATTTTCATTCTCTTTGCCATGCGGTAAATGGGATAAAATGAGAATATTGTCAAATAAATTCTTTAGTTCTAGAGCTTCTCTTTCGTTTTTGACTGCTACAAAATTTACTCCAAGCTGTTTGGCAATAGGAGCAAGCAAGCTAACTCCATGCCCATAAGCATTATTTTTTAAAACACAGATGATTTTTTCAAAGCCACCTGCTTTTTGAGCGATTTGTTTAAGATTGTGCTCATAAGCACTTTTTTTTAGTCTGATGAGAGACATTATTGTTCTGCAAGAATTTTCATTTGCCCTTTTTCATTTAATTTTACATAAAGCAATTTATCGCCTTTAAATTGATAATTTGTTGTGTAATAATCTTCATAAAAGGTTATTCTGAAAATTTTTTCATCTTTGATATTTGGATAAGGACTGATGCTAATATTTGAAAATTTAATGCTTTTTTCTTCTTTTCTTGAAAAAATTGTTGTTTTCATTTCAGCAAATTTTTCAAATTTCATTTTATCAAATCTTCTAAAATCTTTTTCATCGTAAAATTCAAGATAAGTTTTAATATCGCTTTGAGTCCAGCTTTTTTTCCAAGCAAATAAAGAGCTTAGCAAGCTCGCAATTTCATCAGCATTAGTTGTAACCTTATTTTTTTCTTCGGTAAGCGCAAATACCTTTTGATCTTGGATGATTTTAGAAAAGTCTTCCAAAAGATTATTATATAAAGCGATACAGCCTTCGGTTTTTAAATCATCCAACCTTGTTCCATCCAGTGGATAACCGTGTATCCATATCCCTCCGCCTGTTTTTCCTTGAAGTTTATCTAATAAATTTGGATAGGTTGTCGCAAATGCAAAAGGTCCATAATAAGGATCTCCGGGATAAAATTTCTTGCCAAGTTCATAAAATCCTATAGGAGTTTTTAAATCCCCTTCGATTTCTTTATCACCCATAAGTCCGGTTAAAACACCTTTTTGATCAAATTTTTGTGTGACTTTTCCATTATCATAAAAAAATACTTTAAAGGTTTTTTCGCTTTTATTAGTAACCACTATAGCAACATTTTGGTCATAATATCCCAAGCTTACATTTTTATCCCCAATTTCTTTAAGCCAAAAATCTTTTTGTGTAAGTTCTTTTTCTATGGTTTCTCCAACAGCTTCCAAGCCTTGATTAAGATAAATTTGGACCAAATCAGATGCCTTAAGAAAGCCCAATGAGATTAAAAAAATCACTAAAAATCTAAACAATTTTTATCCTTTTATTAGCTTTATTTATAAAAACGAAATTATAATATTTTTTTCTTAAAAATAGAGTATTAAAATTTATAATATTTCGTTATAATCGAAAAATTATGGTTAATACATTTTATATAAAGGAAAGATAATGTTAAAAAAATATTTATTTTTAGGTTTATTTGGTGTCAATTTTGTTTTTGGTGCTAATTATGAAGTGTCAAATGCTTTTGTAAGAGAGAATCTTCCCAATTCTACAACTACAGCTGCATTTTTTACCATTAAAAATAACACAAATGAAGATATTAAAATCGTAAAAGCTACAAGTAATTTAAGCGATGTTGCTGAACTTCATACGCATAAACACGAGCAAGGTAAAATGATGATGGTGCAAATTCCTGAGATCTTAGTAAAGGCAAATTCAAGCACTGAGCTTAAACCAGGGGGTTTACATATTATGATTTTAAATTTAAAAGAAAATGTTACTAAAGATAAAAAAGCTGAACTTGTTTTGTATTTTGATAATAATCAAAGTTTGAAAGTTGATGATATAGAAATTAAAAACATTAAAATGCAATGAAAAAAATATTTTTTTTGCTTCTATTTTTAATAGGGGCTATTTTTTTGGCTTATTATTTAAATTTAAATACAAATAATACCCAAAAAAGGGAATTAATCACTGATTTAACCCCTTTAACTTGTGATTTAAATCACCAAGATTGTCATTTTGCTTTTGGAGATAAAAAAGTTTTTGTAGCTTTAAATCCTAAACCTTTAGCTTCTTTGCAAGATTTAGAATTAAGGCTTGAAAATTTAGGCGATTATACCAATTTAAAAGCTGTTGTTTATGGGTTAAATATGTATATGGGAGATATAAATCCTGTTTTTGTGAAAACTTCGAGTGATTCTTATAAAGCAAAAGTAGTTTTAAGCTCTTGTGCAATTGATGTGATGCGTTACAGAGTTGAATTTTTTGATGGAAATCAAAAGCTTGATTTTTATTTTGATTTTGATGTGAGAAGATGATGAAAAATTTAAGATATATTTTTGTTTTTGGAATTATTATTTCGACTTTTGTAGCGAGTTATTTATATTTTAAAAACACTCGTTTTGATTTTGAATTACAAAGCGAAAAAGGTTTGGTTGGTTTGAAAGATTTTAGAGGGGAAAAATTAATTATATATTTTGGTTATACCTCTTGTCCTGATGTTTGTCCTAGCACTTTAGCCTTAATTTCAAAAGCCTTAGAGCAAATTCCAAATTCCAAAGTAATGGTGCTTTTTATTTCTTTAGATCCTTTGCGCGATAAGGATATCAAAAAAACAAATGAATGGTTAAGGTATTTTTATCCCAATGCTCATGCTTTAATTGCTAAAGATGAAGAAGAAATTGCAAAAATAGCAAAAAATTATGGTGTGGTGTATCAAAAAGTAGAATTAAAAGGTTCTTTCATGAAATACTCTATTGCACATAGTAGCGATTTATTCTTGTTTGATGAAAAGGGAGAAATTTTTAAGGTGTTAAAAGACTTAAGTTATGAAAATTTTTACAAAGAACTTAAGTCTTTTTTGACAAAAACTTAAAGAGCAAACAAATCAGTTGAAAGGTATCTTTCTGCTGTATCATTTAGCATTGTAACTATGGTTTTATCTGGGAATTTTTGCGCAATTAAAGAAGCGGCAAATACATTTGCTCCACTTGAAATTCCTACCATTAAACCATTGTTTTTAGCTAAATCTTTTGCTGTTTGAAGAGCGTCTTCATTGCTAACGCATATGATTTCATCTATAATTTCTTTATTTAAAATTGCCGGTATAAAATTAGCACCTATGCCTTGAATTTTATGAGGGGCAGCATTTCCTTGACTAAGAAGAGGGGAGGCTTGCGGCTCAACGGCAATGATCTTTGCATTGTTGTTTTTTTCCTTTAAAACTTCGCCCACGCCGCTAATAGTTCCGCCTGTACCAAAACCCGCGACAAAAATATCCACCTTGCCATCAAGTGCATCTAAAATTTCTAAAGCTGTCGTATTTTTATGGGCGTTTTTATTGGATAAATTCTCAAACTGCGATGGAACGAAAGAATTAGGCGTTTCTTTTGCAAGCTCTAAAGCTTTGTTATACGCGCCCTTCATTCCTTCGCTAGCAGGAGTTAAAACCAAATTCGCGCCAAAATACGCGATCATTTTGCGTCTTTCTAGGCTCATTGATTCTGGCATCACGATGCTGATTTTTAGTCCTAGACTCGCACAAATCATAGCTAAAGAAATTCCTGTGTTTCCACTTGTTGCTTCAATGATATGTGAATTTGAGCTAATTCTGCCGCTTTTTAAAGCATCATTAATCATCGCGAAAGCCGCACGATCTTTGATAGAGTGACTCGGATTTAAAAATTCACACTTTGCATAAATATTTGCTCCGTAATTTTTAAGAGCAACTATAGGAGTGTTGCCGATAAATTCGGTAATGTTTTCATAAGTTTTCACATTGAATCCTTTATGTTAAATTTGTGTGGATTTTGATTTTATAAGAAAAGGGTAAATTTGTACGAATGGTTTAAGTGAAGAATAGAAATAAAGGCTAGTTGGTAACACTAGCCTAAAAATTATTTTTTCTTTTTGCTTTTAGCAACAGCTTCTTTAAGATTTTTGCCTACTTTAAATTTAGCAACTTTAGTTGCTGGCACATTGATAGTTTTACCGTTGCTTGGAACTCTTGCAGTTCTTGCAGCTCTTTCAGCTGTAGTGAATGTGCCAAAACCAATAAAGCTAATGCTATCGCCTTTTGACAATAATTCAGTAATTGTAGAAATTACCGCATCTGTTGCTGCAGTAGCATCTTTTTTTGTTAGCCCAGCATTTTGAGCAACTTTTGAAATAAAATCTGCTTTAGTCATAAAAGCTCCTTTTTTAATATTAAAGTTCTTAATTTTAGCACATTTTATAATACTTGGCAAGCTTTTTTACATAAATTATTAAATTTTTATAAAATTTTATTCAAATCTTTATCTTATTTTCTATATTTTTTAATCTCATCACTATCATCAATAATATTTGCAAATTGTTCATATAGCTTATAATAATATAATACAAATTCTTTGCATATTGCATTTTTAGGCAAAAAAACTTCATTTTCTAAAATACAAAATTCATTTAAAAATTCCTTTGCATCAAGTTTTAAACTGTAGTGTTTTGCAAGTTTAAGATAAGTGTTTATTGCTTCTTCTTTGAAATTTTCATAAGCGATGGAATTAAAATTAATTTGTAATTTATTATTTTCAAAGCTAAGCACCTTGCTTTGAAATAAAATATGCAAATGGATTAAACCTTCGGTATAGTAAGGTTTTACTTCTTCTACTTTTTGCCAAGCAATCAAACCTATAGCTCTTTTAATGAGTTCATGGAAAACTGGCATTTTCAGTTCTTCTTTTTCGTGCAAGAAAAAATTCACAAGCCCACCCATAGTGGCTTTAAATTCTTCTATGTTTTTAAAATACCCACTTTCATTCATTATTTTTTCGGTATTTTCATCGATAAAAAACATATGTCCAAATTCGTGACCTATGGTTGAAATTTCATAAACTTTTTTCCATAAAGTTTCATTAAAAAATAAAATTTCTCTTCCATAGTCTAAAAATTCTTTTTCAAAAATCATGCTAGAAAGCTTCATGAAAGGTTTGGTTTTTGCATTTTCATATACGAAATTTAAAAATGCAAAGATTTTTTTGCCCGCTTTTTGACTGACAAATTCATCATTTGGAACTACTTGTGCAGAAAATAAGCCATTTAATTCAGCACCATAAAATATCATCGGCGAGCAAATATAAAGTTGTGTTTTGTTGAAGTTTTCGCAAACACTGTCGTATAATTTTTGATTTTTAATACCAAGTTTGTGATAAATTTGATCAAAACTTTCCTTGATTTCTTGATTAAAAACTGCTGCATTAAAATCAGAAGCATCTTCGACTCTAATGTCCCATTCCAAAGCCACTGCATGAGTGTAGCTATCTTCGTAATATTCTAAAGGATGACCAATTTGCAAAGGCGATTTTACTTGCATCCATGCAAGTTCTGCATTTTGCCAAGCTTGTATTACTTTATCGTTGTTTTCTTCGCAAAAAGCGAGTTTGAGCTTTTCAAGATAATCAATATAAGCTTTTTCTTCGGTATTAGAAGCTAGACTTTGAAGTTTATTTAAGGTGCGATCAAAAGCATTTCTTAGTTCTTTTGTGTGCTCTTTAAATGCAAGTGCGTAAGGTAAAAATTGCCATGTTTGATTGTTTTTAAAAATCACGCCATAACTTCGCTCACAAATATCATTGTTACGATCTTTTTGATAAAGCTTATTGTCTTTTAAGAATTTTAACGCTTCGTCTAAATTTTCAAAATGAGAACTTAAAAATTCATTGTTTTCTTCTATGATTTTTTGTTGCCATTCTTCTTGCATGGAATTTAGGACTTTTCCTATAGAGTGAATTCCTTCAATAAGGCAAACATAAAAAACATTTAAGATTTTTGCATCTTTGATTTCTTCGATTAATTTTTCGTGCTCATTTTCATAAAATTTTTTCACTTCATTATAAATTTGTGCTTTGATTTTGGAGATTTGATGTTTGTCAAAATGATTTTGTTCTAGTTCTTGGATCAAATTTTCCTCTTTAAGATCTACAAAACGACGTACCATAGCCAATATAGATGAATTTTTCACTTCAAGTTTTATGTTTTTTAGAAGTTTTTCAAAATATTCTTTCTGTTTTTGAAGTTCTTCGTTCAGTTTGTTTTTATCAAGAATATCATAGATTTTATTGATGTTGTTTTTTCTTCTTTGAGTGATTTGCATTAATTTTTTAAAATTATTCATACTTTTTTACTCCTTTATTGTTAAAAATTAATTATAATTCATTTTTTCAAATAAAGGAGTAATATCGATGAAAAATATGGGTGAACCAAAATTAAAAATTGTGGCTATGCCAAGTGATACAAATCCAGCGGGAAATATTTTTGGTGGATGGATTATGTCTCAAATTGACCTTGCTGGAGGCATTGCAGCAAGAGAATTATCTCCAGAGCGTGTTGTGACTATTTCTATGGATAGAGTAGTATTTAAAGAACCTGTTTTTGTAGGTGATATCATTTCTTGCTATGCCAAGATTGTAAAAGTAGGCACGACTTCAATAGCTGTTGATGTAGAAGTTGCTGTACAAAGAGTAGATGAAATGGGTTCAACGCTATGTTTGCATGTAACTTCTGCAAGTGTTACTTATGTGAGTGTTGATAGATGCGGTAAGAAAAAAGCAATTAGCGAAGAACTTAAAAAACTACATGGCTTTGCATGAGTGTGAGATAAAACCTTTATCCTTTAAGCCATTAACAGCATTTTTTGAAGCCACCGCTATTATATTTTTTTTCTAAATATTCTTTAAAAAATTCCCCGCGACTTTTTACAACTTCGTTGGGGTGATGTTTTTTCATATGTTCTAAATATTTATCGTAGCTTGCTAAACCTATTAAGGGATGAAAAAACCTTTCGGATTTTTCATACCATTGTTTTAATCTTTTAATCATGGCATTCTCGTTGATTGAATTTCTACATAAGGATTTTCACGCAAAGGAATGCGTATAATTTTAAAGCAAATTCCTATACAAGATAAAATTACAAGCAAGGTTGCAATCATAAAAAATACGCAAAGTATCGCATTGACTATATTAGAAATTTTAGCTTGTTTTGCAAGTGAAAGATCTTTTTGCAATTGTGAAATTTGTGTTTCATCTTTGGTATTGTTAATTTGTTCTGTAAGTTTTTGAATTTTTTGATCTTGAATATAAACACTTGCAACATGACTTACAGCATTGGCAATTTTATCCCCTTCTTTGTAAGGCATAATTTTGGCAATTCCACCATAAAGTGTTGCGATTAAAACAAAAATTGCTGGAACTAGCGTAACCCAAGTATATTTTGCTTTCCCCATTTTTACAAGTATAGTTGTTGCAAGTAAAAGTGCCATTCCTGCAAGCATTTGATTGCTCACTCCAAAAAGCGGCCAAAGTGAATAAATACCGCCTTTTTCATCAATAGCACCTTGATAAAGAAAATATCCCCATCCAGCTACACTCAAAGCTGTGGCAAAAATTCCGGCAAAATAATTATTAAGATTTCCCAAAGGTTTATATACATTGCCCAAAATATCTTGCGCCATAAAACGACAAGCCCTTGTTCCAGCATCCACGGCAGTTAAAATAAACAAAGCTTCAAATAATATAGCAAAATGATACCAAAAACCCATCATATTAATATCAAGGAATAACTCATGTAAAATCAAAGCAACGCCAATGGCAAAAGTTGGCGCACCACCCGTTCTTGAAAGTATGGTTTTTTCGCCTATATTTGTTGTTAAGTTTGTAATATCTTCAGGGCTAATGCTAAAACCCCAGCTTGAAATTGTCGTTGCTACGCCTACAACATCACTTCCTATAGTAGCTTCAGGAGAATTTATGGCAAAATAAAGTCCTGGTTCTAAAATACAAGCACAAATTAAAGCCATAATGGCAACCGCACTTTCCATAAGCATAGAGCCATATCCTATAGCCAGAGTGTGAGTTTCATTTTCTACCATTTTTGGAGTAGTTCCACTAGAAATTAAGGCATGAAAACCACTAATAGCACCGCAAGCAATGGTGATAAATAAGAAAGGAAAAATTGATCCTGCAAAAACAGGACCACTGCCATCCAAATATTGAGAGTTGATTTTTGGCATTTGTAAATCAGGAGCAACGATAATAATAGCTAAAGCCATAATTGCAATAACGCCGATTTTAAGAAAAGTAGATAAATAATCTCTTGGGGCAAGTAAAAACCAAACTGGTAAAATCGCAGCAATAAAGCCATAAGCTATCATAATAAGTGCTAAATTTGGAGCACTAAGCGTAAAAATTTGACTCCAGTAAGGATCTGCAGCAATTTGAGCTCCATAATGAATGGCTAAAATTAAAAGCACAAAGCCGATGATTGAAGCTTCTCCAACTTTTCCAGGTCTTAAATATCTCATATAAATTCCCATAAAAACAGCGATTGGTATAGTCATGCTGATAGTAAAAAGCCCCCAAGGTGAATGTGCTAATGCTTTTACAACCACCATTGCTAAAATTGCGATAATGATTAACATAATTCCAAAAATTGCTATCATAGCAACAGCGCCCGTAAAACTTCCCATTTCATCTTTAATCATTTCGCCTAAAGATTTTCCATTACGGCGCATAGAGATAAAAAGAACAACAAAATCATGCACAGCACCTGCTAAAACCCCGCCAATTAAAATCCAAAGCATGGAAGGCAAATATCCCATTTGTGCTGCCAAAATCGGACCTACTAAAGGACCAGCGCCCGCAATGGCAGCAAAATGATGGCCAAATAATACAATTTTATTCGTAGGAACAAAATCACAACCATCATCATTGATGATAGCAGGTGTGGCTCTTTTTTTATTTAATTCTAAAACCTTATAGGCTATGAAATGACCATAAAATCTATATCCTATCATATATATACATAAAGCTGCGATGATAAGGTAAATTGCAGATATGCTTTCTCCATTTTGTAAGGATAAGATACCAAAGCAACATGCACCTACAATGGCTACAAAAAACCATAATATTTTATTTGTAATACTCATTAGCAAACCTTTTACTCAAAATACAAAATGTATCAAAAGTGTAACATACTCTTTAATTTTAATGCTTAATCCTTGCACTTTTCGCAGAAAGAATGTGTCAAAAAAATTACAAAATGAAACATATTTGTATTGATTTTTATGTTATTAATATAACAAAAATTCACATTTTGTTTTTTGTGGAATTTATGCTTAATTTAATAAAGCATTTAAGTTTAACTAAGATAAAATTACCCTTTTGAAATTTTAAAATTTGGAAGTTTATATTATGGAATTTTGGGATTTATCTTATGCTTTAATTGGTATTGTTTCTGGAATCACTTCAGGGCTTTTTGGTATAGGTGGAGGCATGATTATCGTGCCTTTTATGTTAAGTCTTGGTATGAGCTCGCATCATGCAGTTGGGATATCGGTAATTCAGATGATTTTAGCTTCTGTTTTTGGTTCTTATATTAATTATAAAAAAAAGAATTTAAATTTAAAAGACGGCATTGTGATAGGACTTGGTGGGCTTTTGGGGGCTGGTTTTAGCGGTTTTGTCTTGAGTTATCTTTCTGATGTTGAATTAACTGCAATATTTTTATGTGTGAGTTTTGTATTTTTTCTTAAATATGCTTTTGGAGTTAAAAATATTACTCATCATACAAAAAGATCGGTTTTAGCGAAAAATGTGATTTTATTTATAGCAGGGGCTTTTACAGGTGTTTTTGCTATTTCTTTAGGTATTGGTGGCGGACTTTTAATTGCACCAATTTTAGCTTATTTTTTGGGTTATGATAGCAAAAAAGTTGTTCCTATTTCTTTATTTTTTGTGATTTTTGCTTCAATATCTGGAATGTTTTCTTTTGTAGGATCTGGTGTGATTGATGAGGAAGTAATTTATAAAGGAATTTTAGTGGGTTTTGCATCCATGGTGGGAGTTTTTATCGGTATAAAAATTATTGAAAATATGAAAATCACCTCTCATTATAAAATTTTACTTTGTGTGTATGCCTTATCTATTGTGGTGACTGCATTTTCTTTGCTAAGAAAATTAGAAATTGTATCTTTTTAGTTTGACTATGAAATTATGAAATAAGTTAAAAATAATCACTAAAGTATGGATTTATGTTAAAATTATAAATTTTAAATTTAAGTAGGAAAATTTTATGAATGATAGTATAAAAATCATCGGTGCAAGAGAAAATAATCTTAAAAATATTAATCTTGAAATTCCAAAAAACAAACTCATCGTTTTTACAGGGTTAAGTGGTAGTGGAAAATCAACCCTTGCTTTTGGCACACTTTATGCCGAAGGACAACGCCGTTATATAGAAAGCTTAAGTGCTTATGCAAGACAATTTTTAGACAAAGTAGGCAAACCTGATGTTGATAAAATCGAAGGCTTAACTCCTGCTATTGCTATTGATCAAAAAACCACTTCTAAAAACCCACGCTCAACCGTGGGAACGATCACTGAAATTTATGATTATTTAAGACTTTTATACGCTAGGATAGGCATCCAGCACTGCCACCAATGCGGACAAAAAATTTCATCTATGAGTGCGAGTGATATTGTAGGAGAAATTTTAAAATTCCCAAAAGGTGCTAAAATCATCATTTACGCTCCTTTGGTGCGTGAAAAAAAAGGAACTTACGCGGATTTGCTTGAAAATTTGCGAAACAAAGGCTATGTAAGAGCACAAATTGATGGAGTTTTGGTAAGACTTGATGAAGATATAGAACTGGCAAAAACCAAAAAACACACCATAAAATTAGTTATTGATCGCCTTGAAATTAGCGAAGATTTACTTTCGCGTCTTGCAAGTGATATAGAAAAAGGTTTAGAAGAAAGCTTTGGTGAGATCGAGATAGAAGTTTTAAATCCCGATGAAGTAGGGCTTAATAAGCATTATCATTTTAGTGAACACTGCGCTTGTTTTGATTGTAAAATTTCTTTTGTACCACTTGAGCCTTTGAGTTTTTCTTTTAATTCTCCAAAAGGAGCTTGTGAGGCTTGTGATGGACTTGGAATTCGCTACACACTGGATATGAAAAAAATCATCGATGAAAGCCTAAGTCTTGAAAATGGTGCGGTTAAAATAATGTATGGTTTTAACAAAAGCTATTATTATAAGTTTTTAATCGCCTTTTGTGAACAAAATGAAATTCCTATCAAGTTGCCATTTATGGAGCTTAGTGAAGAACAAAAACGCCTTGTATTATACGGAAATGCAAAAACTATTGACTTTTTTTGGAAAAGAAATCGCCTAAAACGCACTTTTGAAGGTGTGGTAAAAATGGCTTATGAAATGCTAAAAGATGAAAAAGATTTAGCAGAATATATGAGTGAAAAAATTTGCAAAGATTGTGGCGGTCATCGCTTAAGACCTGAAAGTTTGGCAGTAAAAGTAGCTTCAAAAGGGCTTGGTGAAATTTTAGATATGAGTATAGAAGATAGCACCGCTTTTTTTGCTAATGAAAAGAATTTTGCATATTTAGGTGAACAAGAAAAAATGATTTCAAAACCTATTTTAAAAGAGATTAATGAAAGACTTTTCTTTTTATATGATGTGGGGCTTGGATATTTATCTTTAGGGCGCGATGCAAGGACGATTAGTGGAGGCGAGGCACAAAGAATTCGTATTGCTTCGCAAATTGGCAGTGGTTTAAGTGGGGTTATGTATGTATTAGATGAGCCTAGCATTGGACTTCATGAAAGAGATACTGCAAAACTCATTAAAACTTTAAGAAATTTACAACAAAAGGGCAATACTTTAATCGTCGTAGAACACGATAAAATGACCATAGAAGAAGCTGATTTTATCGTAGATATTGGGCCAAAAGCAGGGAAATTTGGTGGCGAAGTGGTATTTGCTGGAACTTACAAAGAGCTCTTAAAAAGCAAAAGCGAAACCGCACTTTATATGAGCGGTAAAAAGCAAATTTCGCAACTTAAAAATAGAGAACAAAAGGAGTGGCTAGAGCTTAAAAATGTGAGTATTAACAATATCAAAGATTTAAGTGTTTCTTTTCCTTTACAAAATTTAGTTGCAATTACTGGGGTTTCAGGCTCTGGAAAAAGCTCTTTGATACTTCAAACCTTACTTCCTTTTGCACAAGAAGAATTAAACCGTGCTAAAAAAGTAAAAAAATTAGGTGGAGTAGAAATTCTTGGACTTGAAAAGCTTGATAAAGTAATTTATCTTGATCAAAGCCCAATCGGCAGAACGCCTAGATCAAATCCTGCTACTTATACGGGTGCTATGGATGAAATTCGTAATCTTTTTGCTGCTACAAAAGAAGCTAAAATGCGTGGCTATAAAGCCGGACGATTTTCTTTTAATGTAAAAGGGGGAAGATGTGAAAAATGTAGTGGCGATGGAGAGATTAAAATAGAAATGCATTTTCTGCCTGATGTAATGGTTGTTTGTGATACTTGTGGGGGCAAACGCTATAATGACGCGACTTTAGAGATAAAATATAAAGGAAAAAATATTAGCGAAATTTTAAATATGAGCGTTTTAGAAGCGAGTGAATTTTTTACTGCTGTGCCAAAAATCAAGCAAAAATTAGATACTTTGGTAAAAGTGGGACTTGATTATCTCACTTTAGGACAAAATGCAACGACTTTAAGCGGTGGCGAAGCACAAAGAATAAAACTTGCAAAAGAATTAAGTCGCAGCGATACAGGAAAAACGCTTTATATACTTGATGAGCCAACAACTGGGCTTCATTTTGAAGATGTAAATAAACTCATTTTGGTTTTACAACACTTAGTTGATCTTAAAAATTCCGTTTTTGTGATAGAGCATAATTTAGATGTGATTAAAAACGCAGACTTTATCATCGATATGGGGCCAGAAGGCGGGGTAAAAGGTGGCAAAATAATAAGCACAGGAAGCGTGGAAAAAGTAGCAAAAGAACATAAGAAAACGAAATCTTACACAGGATATTATTTGGATTTAGAGCTCAAAAAGAGTTAAAATGACACAGGCACAAAAAATAGCATTTTTTCAAGATTAAAAGATTAAGTGTTTATATATTTTTTTGTGCTTTATATAATTTTTATTACTTTTTTTTCTTATGAAGGGGTGACAAGTTCATATGAATCTGGGAACGAAATTCTTTATATTGGCGGTATATTTTTATGCTTTTTTTCTTGTATTTATATCATTCTTGCTTTTATTTTTATGGTGGCAAGAATTCATTTTTTATTTTCTTCTAATAAGATTTTAATTTATTTTTTACCCGTTATTATAAGCCTTGGCTCATCTTTTTTTATTTTGGAAAATGAAATTTTATTTTTAGGGCTTTTAGCTTTATTTTTCGTTTTTTATTTTTTATTTTCACTCACTTTTGCTTTGCTTTTTAAAGAAGTGAAAATGTCTTTTTTCTTTACATTTTTTTTGTGTGTTTTTGGCATTTTTATCTTTTATATTTTTTGATAAATTAAGTCTTTTATTCCTTTTTATCGCTTTGCATTTTTTGAGTTTTGCTTATGCTTTTGAAAGGTATAAAATTTTAAAAAAATTACAAAATCTTAATTTTAAATTATAATGTTTTTAAAATTTAAAGCACATTTTTTTGATTGATTTTTTAATGATATAATTTAAAATTTGTTATTTAAATATGTTTTATTTTTTAATAATTTTTGAAAGGGAAAAATGATTAAAAAATTACAAATACAAAGTATTAAATTTTTTAAAGAAATACTAGATTTTATTACTTTTAAACCTTTAAAACCCTTAAGTTGCTTAGAATTTTTGATTTTTTTAATTTTTACTTGTTTGTTGGCGATTATTTTTGTGATTTTTACACTTATAACTCCGGCATCTCTTTTTTTTGTTGCTATTTTATTTTTAGGACTTTTTGTCATAAGGCTTTGTATGCAAAGACTTTTAGATCTCGATTTGAAATTTATCAATCCTTGGGTGTTTGTAATTTTTATTTTTATAAGTATTTTGCTTTTAGGTTTTGTTGATCTTAATGCTGATTTTTTACAAAAATATCATTTGATTTTTATTTTTCTTAAAGGTTTGATTATCCTTTGTTTTATTTTATTTTGCTGTTTTGTTTATCTTTTTTTCGCTACGGATAAAAATTTTAATATCTTTAAAAGCCCTAAAGAAAAATATCCTTTTGCCTTTGCCTTTTTGTTTATAATGGGCACTTTGCTTATTGCTTTAAATTCATATGACTTGCAAAAAGATATTTCTTGGGGTTTAGAAGGCACTCTTAAAGCCTATCATTTTGAATTTTTCATAGGACTTGCAGCATTGGGTTTGGCTGGAATTTTAAGTAGTAATTTTTTGAGTAAATTTTTTAGCATGTTGGCTTTGATTGGAATTTTTATTTTGGCGCTAAGTTATTATGCGTTGTTTGGGGCTAATTTATATAATACGGATGAAATTAATTATGTTCTTATGCTTTTTATTTTTGCCTTTGTTTTTCGCGAGCAGGGTGTGTTTTCTGTATTGATTATTGCGTTGTGGCTTTTAAATTTTCAATTATTTATGAATTCTTTCATCTTTTTGCTCTTTTGTATGCTTTATCTTTCTAGTTTTGTAACTTTAGATAAAAAAACTTGGTATGTATCTGTATTTTGGGCTTTTGGTATAGGACTTTTGTCTGAAATGTTCTTAACGCATTTTCAAAATTTGGACTTTGTATATGCACATCATGAATTTAAATTATTTTGGCTTTTTTTCTTCTTAACTTTAATTTTAGCAACTTTAAATGCTTATTTTCTTCGTTTTCGAAGTCAACTTATGCTGGTATTAGCTTTGTTGTATGGAATTTTTTGTGTAGTGTTTTTTAAGATAGAAGCTTTAAGAATTATATTGGGTGAAATTTTTTTATATTTTTTTCCTTTAGCACAACCTCAAACTGTAACGATCTTTTTTGGTAAAGAAAATTTAATCCTTTTTGCTTTATTTTTTTCTTTAAATTACAGTAATGTTAAATTTAAAACCCTGCTTTGCGTATTGTTTTTTGCCTATATGTGTTTTTCGCAAATTTATCTTTTTGAAGGTGTGCAAAATACTGGCATATCTTTAGTTTGGATTATTTTTATATTTTTTACATTTTTGCTTTCGGTGTTATTACTTAAATTTAAACCTTTAATGGCTTTTATGATTATATTTTATGCCTTTTTGCAATTTTTTGATTATTTTGAATATAAAATAAGTCTAAGCATAACATTAATTTTGACTTTATTTGTGTTTATTGGAGGTCTAAAGAATTTAAAAAAAACTTATGATAAATATCATGTTTTCAAGGGTGCAAAATGTCAAATTTAAACTTTTATGAAATGCTTAAAATTCAAAGACAAAATGATTTTAAAAGTGCTAAAATAGCCGCTTGGGTAGTTTTTGCAAGTTTTTTATTTTGCGTTTGTTTTCAGTTTTTACCCATTATTCTTGATTTTGCCTATGATTTAAAATTGTTGAATTTTGATTCTATCACTAATATTTTAGCTATGGTTTTTAATGCAATTTTTTTAATTTCTTATTTGATTGTGATTTTAAAGCTTTATTTTGCAAGTGAAAGTAAAGTTTTTTTGATCAGTTTTTTTATAGCTGCATTTACTCAATTTATCGCTTTATTAAGCTTAATTTATCTTATTATTAGTCCTTATCCCGTTGATAAGATATTGCGTATTTCTTTATATGGCTTTTCCTTTTTATGTCTTGTGGTAGCCATTTTTTGCACTTTTATATTTTTTAAAATGCTAAAAACCTTATGTGAAAATAAGATTTATTTTACAGCGTGTTTTGTTTTTAAAAGTGTGATTTTGATAATTATTTATATATTTATGTTTGTTTTAATTTATAGTGAGCCTTCTTTTGCTTTAATCATTGCTGGATTTATGGTTTTTTTCTTTGCAGGTTTGTTATTTGCTATTTATTATGCACTATTTGCTTTCGCACTTAGTAAAAACAAAGATATCAAATTCGAACCAAATTTAAGGCTTTTATCCAATGAAAAAGAAAATATTTAATTTCGGTATTTTATTTGCTATTTTTCTAAGTTTAAGCCAAAGTGCCTTGGTTTATGTTTTTAATCATTATTTAATTATTGATTTTAGCGCTTATGAAATACCATCGCAAAGCCTAAATTTAACCAATCAAAATCTTTATCATTTAAAGCATAATTTGCGTCTTTTGCATTCTATTTTAGTTTTTTTGTTAGCTATTGCATTTTTATTCATACATTTATTTTTCTTTTATATTTTTAGAAAAGAAAAATTTATTTTTTATTCCTTTTTTTGTTTTATGCTTTTTATAATCAGTGTTATTGCTTGTTTGTATCTTAAATATATAGGGCAAGAGGAAAGTATTTTTTGGTATTGTATGGCATTTTTTAGTTTTATTATTTATTTGATTTATCTTTTATTTTTGGATAAATTTTTCAAAAGTCATCTTTTTAAAATCTTTTTTGTTTTTGTTTTTTTATGTGGAGTTTTAACAGAGCTTAAATTTATGCTTATGGATTTTATCATGCCTTTTGTTTTGCCTACTTATTTTTTAATTTTATTTATTTTAATGCGTAAAAAAGAGTTTTAATGTTTGATTTCTTATACAATGATATCAGTTATTTGGGGCTTTTTATAGTGTGTTTTCTTTCAAGTACGCTTTTACCCCTTGCAAGCGAAGCCTTTGTTGCGGGTTTTGTAAAGCTTGATTTTAATGTGAATTTGGTTTTATTTGTAGCGACTTTGGGCAATGCTTTAGGGAGTTTAAGCACTTATGCTTTGGCCTATTTGGGTAAAGAAAAAATTTTAGAAAAGTATTTTTCTAAGTCTTTAAAGAAGCTTGATAAATTCAATGCGAATTTCACTAAATTTGGAAGTATTTATGCTTTTTTAACCTTTTTACCTTTAATAGGCGATATTTTTGCCTTAGGGCTTGGCTTTGCCAAGTATCCTATTTTTAAGAGTGCTTTTTTTATATTTTTGGGAAAATTAAGTCGTTATATAGTGATTATTTTTTTGACTAATATATGAAGCTAACTTCATAGGCAGACTAGCCACGACTATAATCATAGAAGATGGTTTATACATGGGTTAAATTAAGAAAGGATAAAAATGAGTGAAACTTATAAAATTTATACACCCAATGGATTAACATTAGATGTGGAAAAAGATACCAATAAAATACTATTTAAAGAAAATATTAAACCCACAGGCGATTATACCCAAGAATATTCCAAAGCGGTTTTTAAATCTTATCATATTATGAAAAACTCCCCCTACAAAGACTATAAACCCAAGTATCTAGATCCTAACTTTTATACAGGAGAGAGATCCACTCTTTTAGAATTTAAAGATTGGCAAAGCATATATTTAAAAGATCCTATAAAAGGAGCTATAGCTCCTTGGACTAAAGCAGAAAAAGCTTATTATAAATCTTTAAAAACTAAAAGAGAAAGATATAAATATTTAATTATAAGAAGTGGACTTAGAAGTACTGTTATAGATATACCTTATGATGCATATTGTAATGTAGATGAAAAAGGAAAATTAATCAATGAAGAATATGCTTATATTTATGATGAAGTAAGGGCTCATCGTGGAACATTAAAATCTTATTCTTTTTTTAATGAATGGGAATTGTCTGCTTTACTTTTAGGAAATATAAAGCTAGTCCCACAGCTGCTGTAGGATTTAAAGCAAGACAACAACAAGCTTTATTTTTACAAGCTCAACTTGGAGATAAAAATGCTTTTAAAAGTTTAGGTTTGGCAGTATTGTGTTCTAATTCTTTTCTTACAGGGCAACATTGGAATAAGCTTAGAGCAAAAATGATTTACGATTTACACGATCATCATTATGAGAGTTTATTAGATGAATTTGGTATGCTACCTTTTATAGATGAGATTATGGGAGTAGATTGGGTGATTGATTTAAATAAATATGATTTTGCCTATGATGAAGAAGGCAGAATCATTTGGGCTTTATATAATGATATTGAAAAAGGTAAATTAAAAGATCCAAGAGATGTAGATTCTACTCCTGAAAGTAGAAATGAATTTGATGATGCTATGGATAGATACGAAAATGGAATGGTAACTAGATTTGATGTAGATACTCCAAATGAATGGAGTGAACAACAAGCTGCTTTGGATAGAGATACCCTAGTATTAAGTGCCAAACTCGCAGCCCTCACTCCTCCTCAAGGCTATCCCAATGCCCCTTATTATTTTACACCTGAAAGACTAGAATGGATTTATAAAAGAGGATATTTAGATAAACTCCTTGATCCAAGAATCCCTGCTATTTATAGATATAATTTCCCAAGGGAACTTAGAGCTAAAATTCTAAAATTTGGTGAAGATATGGGTATTAGAGATGAAATGTAGCAAATCATAGGGTGATTTGTTACAAATTCGCTTTTATTCCTTAGCAATCATTAAAACTTTGCTTGTATTTATGGATTGTAAAAGTTTATAGTCGTTATAATTTATTTTTAAAATTTTTCAAAATTAAAGGAGTTAAATGGAAGATAAAGTTGCTTTAATGGATTCCATAATGACAGCATTTTCAAACTTTATTTCAAGCGCTAGTGATGTTTTATATACTTATATTTTAGTATTTGTATTGATAGCTTGCGGTTTGTATTTTACTTTTAGAACAGGATTTATTCAGCTTAAGTTTTTGCCTCAAGCTTTTATGATTTTGAGAGAAAAGAGTCAAAAAGAGCACATTTCACCTTTTGCCGCTTTGATGATTTCTACTGCCTCAAGAGTGGGTATAGGGAATATTGTTGGTGTAGCACTTGCTATTAGCACAGGAGGCGCAGGGGCGCTTTTTTGGATGTGGATTGTGGCGATATTTGGTGGAGCAAGTGCGTTTGTGGAAAGTACCTTGGCACAAGTTTATAAAAGAAGAGAGGGTGAGCATAACTATAAGGGTGGACCGGCTTATTATATTCATAGTGCATTAAAATCAAAAGCGTTTGGGGTTATATTTGCATTATCTTTGATTTTGTGTTTTACTTATGG
Organism: Campylobacter sp. CCS1377; assembly: GCF_040008265.1. NCBI lineage: Bacteria > Pseudomonadati > Campylobacterota > Epsilonproteobacteria > Campylobacterales > Campylobacteraceae > Campylobacter > Campylobacter aecornae. The sequence goes on along the minus strand of NZ_CP155620.1, from coordinate 1,481,228 downwards.
TTTTAACGGTTTGCAATCTTACACTCTTACTTCAGCATTTGAATTTTATGTAGGCAAAGAGGCTTTTAATGAAGGTTATATTACGACTTTTGTTGGACTTATTTTAGCTCTTTTAACGGCAGTATTTTTCTTTAGTGGAGGAAAATTGACCGCTTTTATTTCTAAGCTTATTGTGCCTATTATGGCGTTTGGTTATTTGTTGGTAGCCATTGTTGTGATTGCGACAAATCTTGAAGCTCTGCCTAGAATTTTTACAGAAATAGCACAAAAAGCTTTTGACTTTGAAGCTATTTTCGGCGGTTTTGCAGGAAGCGCCATTGTAATAGGTATTAAAAGAGGATTATTTTCCAATGAAGCAGGTATGGGTTCAGCACCTAATGCTGCAGCTGCAGCTCACACAAGCCATCCAGCAAAACAAGGAATGGTGCAAACTCTATCAGTTTTTATCGATACACTCATCATTTGTTCAGCAACTGCTTTTATGGTACTTTGTTCGCAAGAAAATTTAGAGGGACTTCAGGGTATGCCACTAATACAAAAGGTAATGTATGGACATTTTGGAGAATTTGGCTTGCATTTCGTGAGTATTGCAGTTGTGCTTTTTGCTTTTACTTCTCTAATCGGAAATTATTTTTATTCAGAGATGAATTTTAAATTCATAACAGAAAGCAAAAAGGCTTTATATATTTTTCGTTTAAGTGCAGTGGTTATGATATTTATCGGTTCTCAGCTTAATTTGGAACTTGCGTGGAATTTTGCAGATGTGGTTATGGGGATTATGGCTCTTACTAATATCGTGGCGATTTTACTTTTGGGAAATATTGCTATTAAAGTGTTAAAAGATTATGAAAAGCAAAGAAAAGAAGGTAAAAATCCTATATTTAAAGCAAGTGATGTAGGAATTTTTGATACTGAGTGTTGGAAATAATGATTTAAGATCTCGTTTGAGATCTTTCCTAAAATTTTTTAATAAGGAAAATAAAATGCAAAAAATATTAAGAATTGATTTGGAAAAAAGAAAAGCTCTGCAAGATCTAAAAAATTTAGTTTTGTTAGGTTTTGGTAGCACAATGCTTTTAAATTTAAATAAAGAAAGCTTCTTAAGCAAGACAGAAAATTTAAGTGAAGGCAATATCTATCAAAAATATTTCACCATGCCTTTAAATGCTTTTTATGTTCCGGATAATCTTTTGCATTTGCTTGAAATTCCAAGACAGAATAATGAAAATTTTTATATTAATATACTTATCAATAGTGACACAAAATATCAAAATCCTTTAATGCAATACGCAATTGATAGAAAAAAAGAAGAAAATGTGGTTTATTCTTTAGAAAACAAAAAAATGATTAATACAACTTTTGATTCTTTAAATGCATTAAAAAACGCTTTGGCAAAAGAAAAAATTTATTTTAATTTTTTAGATTTAAATAGCAAGAATAGTCTTTTAAATTTTTATCAAATTTTATTACAAGATGAGAATTTAAAATGGTATTTTTATCTTAAGGATAATAAATTTTATATAGATGAAAAAGCGAGCAGTGCATTTAGAATGAATGGGGATTATTTGAGTTTAGAGCTTTATTTGAGGCTTTTAAATGAATTTAAATCTCTCAATAAATTTGAATTAATAAATATTTTAGAATCTCTAAGTGGGCATAATCTTAAATCTTTATATATGCCAAGAGAAAACGAACAAAATTATGCTTTAAGTAATGTAATAATGAATTTAAGAGTTAAATAGCTTAAATTTTAATATCCCAATAAAACTCGACCCATTCTTTTGCTTCTTTGATTTTAAAATCAGGTTGCAAAAGAGCACTTTTTTTATAAAAAATAGTAACAATTTTTAACTCAATATGTGGAAATTTTTCAAGCAAAACCCTTTTAATTTCCACTAAACTTTCTCCACTATCGACAATATCATCAATGAGCAAGATTTTTTTATATTGGCTAAGATCAGGGATATTAAAAATTTCAATAGTATCAAGCTTTTTTGTATCATCATAGTGGATGGAATTTAGAGCAAAAAGCTTGCGTGTGTTTAAAGCAACTGCTAAGGAGTGTCCTAAACTCATTCCACCTCTTGCTATGGCTAAAAGCACATCAGGATCAAAATCTTTTTTAATTTCCCTAGCTAAAGTTTTTACATCTTCTTTAAATTCATTATAAGAATAAAAAATCATTTTTCGTCCTTTCATTGTAAAGCAATGAGTAAAAAATTTCCCAAAGAGATTAAGCTCAAAACAATGATACCAAGATTGATTTTATCCCATTCTTGCTTAAAAATTCGCACACATAAATAAGAAAGAAAACCAAAAGCAAAACCTGTAGTGATTGAATAAGTAAAAGGCATCATAATGATGGTAAAAAAGCTAGCTACCGCAATAGCATTATCTTTAAAATCGATATTTTTTACTTCCATAAACATTAAAATTCCAACCATTACAAGCACTGGATAAATCGCATTTGCAGGAATGGCTTTAAAAAGTGGCAGTAAAAAAAGCGTAAAAGCAAAGCAAATAGCTACGACTAAAGCGGTAAGTCCGGTTCTGCCGCCACTTTCAACTCCTGTGGTGCTTTCAACAAAAGCAGTAACCGTTGAAGTACCAGTTAATGCACCCAAAGCCGAGCTTGTAGCATCTGCCATTAAGGTTTTGCCTAGTTTTTTCTCTCCATTTGTAGGATCATCAAAGATTTTACCTCTTTCGCCCACGCCCGTAATTGTGCCTATGCTATCAAAAAGCTGAGTGATGAAAAAAGTTAGGATAATAGGTATCATTGTGATATCTAAAGCACTTTTGATATCAAGCTGTAAAAAAATCACACCCAAGCCATTTTCTGCACTGAAATTTGGCAAAGAGATGAGCTTATCAGGAAAACTTGCATTATCAATCTCAAAAGTCCAAGCAATAATAGAACTTATCAAAACACCTAAAATAAACGCTCCGCGTAATTTTATAGCCCAAAAAAAGATGATTAAAATTAAGCTAAAAATTCCAAAAAGCACATGAGAACTTTTAAAATTTCCTATACTGACTAAAGTGTCTTTATTTGGTGCGATAATACCCATTTGACTTAAGCCCAAAAAGGCTATAAAGCAACCAATTCCCGCACAAATTGCTAAACGTAAATCTTTAGGGATATTGCGAATCACCCAAAGGCGAAAATGCGTAAAAGAAAGAAGAAGAAAAATCATACTTGAAATAAAAACCGCGCCTAAAGCACTTTGCCAAGCGATTTTTTGTCCTATGCAAACACTAAAGGTAAAATAAGCATTTAAACCCATTCCAACACTCATAGCTACTGGAGTATTGGCAAAAAAAGCATTAAAGGCACTTGCAATAATTGTAATTAAAGCGGTTGCGGTAATTAGTGCTTCTATAGGCATTCCTGTGTTGCTAACTATGCTTGAATTTACAGGAATGATATAAACCATAGCTAAAAAGGTTGTAAGTCCTGCGATGATTTCGGTGCGAAGATTGGTATTATTTTCTTTGAGTTTGAAAAAGTCCATTTTGTACCTTTTTTAGTAGATTTTCAACTCATTATAAAGACTGTCGCGCTCTACTGGGATTAAATTTGCAGTTTTTATCATATCAATGAAAGTTTTTAGGCTTGTGCCTTTAGCGGATTTTGCTCCACCAGCACTTTGTATGCTTTCTTTTTCTATGGTTCCATCTAAGTCATTGGCCCCAAATTCTTGTGCAACCATAGCTAAATTTAAAGTCATTGTCGCCCAATAAGCTTTGATATTTCTGATATTATCAAGTACTAAGCGAGAAATAGCAATGGTTTTTAGAATTTCTTCGCTATCTATAATTTTATCTGTTTGTATAAAGCTATTATCTCTTTGCCAAACTAAAGGAATGAAAGCATTAAAACCGTTTGTTTCATCTTGTAAAGAGCGAAGTCTTAATAAATGATCGATTCTGTGATGTCTTTCCTCAATATGTCCAAAAAGCATAGTAGCATTGCTTTGTCTACCTTTTTGGTGCCAAAGTTTGTGAATTTTTAGCCAATTTTCACTGCTGACTTTTCCATGGCAAATTTTCTTCCTGATTTCTTCATCAAAAATTTCAGCTCCACCACCAGGCATGGAATCTACTCCGTATTCTAGCATTTTTTCTATTACTTCTTCATAGCTCATTGCAAAACGACGATGTAAAAAGTCTATTTCTGCTGCGGTCATAGCTTTTACATGAATTTGTGGATATTTTTCTTTAATCATTTTAAAAATTTCTAAATACCACTGCCAACTTGTGTCTTTATTATGCGCTGAAACGATATGTACTTCTTTTGTACCGCGTGTGATGGTTTCATCAACGATTTTCATAATCTCTTCATGGCTCATCATATAAGGATTTGGATTTTTGCGGTGTGCAGAAAAAGCACAAAATTTACAAGTATCTGCACAAATATTTGTAGGATTGATATGGCGATTGATATTAAAATAGACTTTTTTTCCGTGAAGTTTTGTGCGTTTTTTTTGTGCAAATTTAGCTAAAGTAAAAAGATCTAAATCCCACAAAGCATTTGCTTCATCTTGATTTAATCTTTCTTCATTTTCTAGTTTTTGGAATAAATTTTTCATTGATTTCACTTTGAGTTGAATTTTTTAAACACACATTATAATTTTTGCTTACTGAAAAAGAGTTTATAGAAAAAGCCAAAATAAAAGATAATTTTGTTAAGATGTTTTAAAAATATTGGGTTAATGAAAAATGAAAAAAGACATAGAAAAAGTTAAATTAAAACTTAATGAATACTTTGAGCATAATTCTAAATATTTCACAAGGCAAGGTGCGTTTAGTTTGCATCATTCCAAGCAAATTGATGGTTTTATTAAGAAAATTTTTGAAATTGTGCTCCAAGATTGTTTTGAGGACTTTTTTCCTTCTATAGAAAATATCCCTTTTTGTATGATTGCGACAAGACAATATGCTAGGCATCAACTTTGTGCTTATGAAAGTGTTGATTTGCTTTTTGTTTATAAGGATATTAAAGCTTATGATATTAAGCCTATGATTAAAAATTTAATCGCTTTTTTAAATGATGTAAGACTTCCAATCAATTATCAAATTTGCGAACTTAATGGCTTAAGTAGCATTGCTAAAAATGAACTCAAACAAAAAATTTTACAACACAGATTTCTTTGCGGCTCTAAAAGACTTTTTAAAATAGCCAAACAAAAATTTGAAGAGGTTTTTAAAGAATACGAAGAAGAATTTGCAGAGTTTTTGTTTGCCAAATTTGAAAAAGACAATATACCTTTTATCAAACAAGAATTTGATATCAAAAAAGATTTTGGAGGGCTTTTAGAGTATGGAAATTTAGATCTTTTGCTTACTCTTTTTAAACATTCTTCTAAAAATTATGCTTTGGAATTTATAAGCGAAAAAGAATTAAGCGAATTAAGACTCGCGAGTGATTTTTTATTATCCTTGCAATCTGCGATGAACATTAATGCACAAAAAGATGTTAGTGTTTTAAGTTTAAATGACTTAAATGATATTTCACGACTTTTGCATAAAAAAGATAAAAAATACATTGATGCTAAAACCTCTCTTTTACAAAAAGCAATGCAAAGTATGCACACAACGGGAATTTATGTATATTATTTGCTTGCTTGTATGCAAAGAGATAAAAATTTTTACCAACGCTTTTTAGATAATGGAAGTTTGGTTTTTTATGAAGATAAAATTTATACAACAAAAAATTTTATTAAATTAAAAGATGCATTGAGAAATTTAAATTCTTTAGAAGATAAAGAATTGGAGTTTGATATCAGCGTGGTTTTTGCTTTAAAAAGATTAAAATTTAGCAAAATGGACTTAGAGCAGTCTTTTTTGGATTTTAGATCAATTTTTTATAGAAAGCACAGTTTTGGCATTTTAAAGCTTTTGCTTGATAGTGCTTTGCTTTATGATTTGTTTAAGCCTTTTATGATGATGCGTTTTATTTTAAATGATGAAGGTGTTTATAGTGTTGATGAGCAAGCTTTTTTGGCCTTGTATGAATTTGAAAAATTGCAAGATAATGAAATTTTGCAAAGTTTAAGTGCCGATGAAAAAATGATCTTAAAAATTGTGATTTTAATGAGCGCGCTAAGAGAAGAAAATGAAATTTCTTTAGGGAATATTTATAGGGCGTATTGTGCGAAATTAGAACTTAGCAACGAAATTTTAGAATTTGGTTTGAAGTTTTTAAAAAACTATAATGCCATGAAAGACATCATCGAAAAAGAAGATATTTATAATCCCATCATCGTTTGCACCTTGCTTTCAAAAATTGAAAATTTAAAAAATCTCGATCTGCTTGCCTTGTTGACCTTAAATGCTGCTAAGGCAAGTAATTGTGCGAGCCATTTTTTCATTAAAAGTTTAGATAAATTGGTTCTTAATGCAAAAACCGCATTTGAAGATGAGAATTTAATTGATGAAACCTCAAGGCGAGTAAAAAAAGAGCAAACCCTTAAAAGAAGTAAGATTTTTATGGATTTAAGTCCTAATATGCAAGATAAAATTGCGCATATAAAATCTAATTTATTTTTTATTAAAAATTCTTTTGAGGATATCGTTAAAATTGCCTTAATTGCCAATGAAAATTCAAGTAAATTTTGGTTTAATAATGAGAAAAATCTTATTTTTGAAATGACAGCAAATAAGGGTTTAAATTTAGAAAAGATTTTATCGGCTTTGGCAAATTTAAATTTGGTATTTATGAGTTTTTTTGAGCTTTTTGATGAAAAAATTTATTTAAAATTTGAATATAATAACATTATAAGCGATGAACAAAAGCAAAATTTGGCTTTTTTATTGGAAGCAAATTTGCATAAGAACGATAAAAATAAAGCCCTTGCAAAGCCAATCATTAAAAAAGAAGAGTTAAAATTTGATCTTGAGTATTCAAAAACCTATGCAAAATTAAGCATTAATGCTAAGGATCAGCAAGGCTTAATGGCGTATGTGATGAATGTTTTTAATGAATTTAAGCTCGATTTAAGTGCGGCAAAAATTCAAACTATTAGACAAAGAACGCGCAATATTTATATTTTTAGAAAGGATTCTAATCTAATAGAACAAAGGCAAAATATTTTAAAATCTTTAATAAGCGAGTAAAAAATGTGTGGAATAGTAGGATATATAGGAAAAAACGAAAAAAAACAAACCATTTTAAATGGACTTAAAGAGCTTGAATATCGTGGTTATGATAGCGCGGGATTAGCTGTGATGAAAGATGGAGATTTAAGTTTTTTTAAGGCAGTAGGAAAGCTTGAAAATTTGGCAAACAAATGTGCAAATTTCACAAGCGAAGGTTATGGTTTTGCTATAGGGCACACTAGATGGGCAACCCATGGAAAACCAACAGAAATTAACGCGCATCCGCATTTGGGCGAGTATTCTTGCGTGATTCATAATGGCATTATAGAAAATTATAAAGAGATTAAAGATAAATTAGAAAGTAAAGGCATTGGTTTTTTAAGTCAAACAGATACTGAAGTGATAGTTAGGCTTTTTGAATTTTACGCAGCGCAAATGGAAGTTTTCAAAGCTTGGGAAAATACCATTAAAGAACTTCGTGGAGCTTTTGCTACGCTTTTAATCACAAAAAAAGAGCCAAATCGTGTATTTTTTGCTAAAAATGCAGCCCCTTTAATCATAGGAAAAAATAGTCAAAATGAAGTTTATTTTTCTAGTGGCGATGCGCCTTTAATAGGACTTTGCGAAGAAGTGATTTATCTTGAAGATTTGAGTTTTGGATACGCTAATGAAAACGAGCTTATTATTTATGAAAATGATCAATTAAAACAAAATATTTTTACAAAACTTTCAGGTGATAAGGCTTATGCAAAAAAAGATGGTTTTCGCTTTTTTATGGAAAAAGAAATTTACGAGCAAAGTCGCGTGATGAGTGAAGTTTTAATGGGTAGAATTCAAGGCGAAGAAGTGATTTTTGATGAGCTTGAAAATGAAAATTTAAACAATGTGGATGAGATCACGCTTTGTGCTTGTGGGACAAGTTATCATGCGGCTATGGCAAGTGCTTATTTATTTGAAAGAATTGCAAAAGTTAAGGCTAAAGTAGAAATTGCTAGCGAATTTCGTTATCGAGAAGCCATTGTAAAGCCAAATTCTTTATTTATTGTAATTTCTCAAAGTGGCGAAACAGCTGATACTTTAGAGGCTTTAAAAATCGCAAAAGAACAGGGTGCAAAAACTTTTGCTATTTGTAATGTGGATAATTCTAATATCGTTCGTTTGGCGCACTTAAGTCTTTTAACGCGTGCAGGTATTGAAAAAGGTGTGGCATCAACTAAGGCTTTTGCAACACAGGTTTTAACCCTTTGGATGTTAGCCATTTTTATGGCACAAAAAAGGAATTTAAATGTTGTAAGTGAAATCAAAGCCCTTTTGCATACGCCAAATTGCGTGATTGTGAAACAAAATTTACATGAAAAAATTCATCGTTTATCCAAGCGTTATTTAGATGGACACGGCTTTTTCTTTATAGGAAGAGATGTTTTTTATCCTTTGGCTTTAGAGGGGGCTTTAAAACTTAAGGAATTATCTTACTTACATGCTGAAGGCTATCCGGCTGGAGAAATGAAGCATGGACCTATTGCTTTGGCTGATTCTAAGCTTTATACTATAGCTTTAATGCCAAAAAATATGCTTTATGAAAAAACCAAGTCAAATGTCGAAGAACTTATCGCAAGGGATTCTACTGTGCTTAGCATTTCGCCTTTGGAATTTGATTTGAGTGATGATTTTATCAAAACAAATGAGCAAAGCCACTATATGTGTGAATTTTTTGAAATGATGGTGATCACCCAACTTTTGGCTATGGAAATTTCCATAAGACTTGGCAATGATGTGGATATGCCAAGAAATTTAGCCAAAAGCGTAACGGTTGAATGATTTTCGTGCAGTTTTAGTTGCAAACTGCACAGCTTCTTTTAAATTTTAAATCAATTTTAATTTCTAAGCTAAATTTATGTTATTTTTTGTTTAAATACAAGGATATTTTTAGAAAGGTAAAGATATGGAATACAGAATCGAACACGACACTATGGGTGAGATCAAAGTCCCAAACGACAAGTATTGGGGAGCACAAACTGAGAGAAGTTTTGAAAATTTCAAAATTGGTTGTGAAAAAATGCCTAAGGTTTTAATTTATGCTTTTGCAAATCTCAAAAAATCTCTAGCTTTGGTAAATAACAAGCTTGGCAAACTTGATGATACTAAGAAAAACGCTATTGTGCAAGCTTGCGATGAGATAATCGCGGGTAAATTTGATGATAATTTCCCACTTGCGATTTGGCAAACAGGTTCGGGTACACAAAGTAATATGAATATGAATGAAGTGATTGCAAATCGTGCTACTGAAATTATGGGCGGGGATTTTCGTAAAGAAAAATTAGTGCATCCAAACGATCATGTAAATATGTCTCAAAGCTCAAACGATACTTTCCCAACTGCTATGAGCATAGTTGCGGTAGAGCAAGTAGAGAAAAAACTTATCCCAGCACTTGATGAATTAATCGCTACTTTTGAAAAAAAGGTAAAAGAATTCGAAGGCATTATAAAAATCGGTCGCACGCATTTACAAGATGCAACTCCGCTTACTTTAGCGCAAGAATTTAGCGGATATTTATCTATGCTTTTGCACTCAAAAGAGCAAATCATCGCTTCACTGCCAACTTTAAGAGAATTAGCGATTGGTGGGACAGCAGTAGGAACAGGACTTAATGCACATCCAGAATTAAGCGAGAAAGTAAGTGAAGAGCTTAGTAAACTTATTGGTACAAAATTTGTCTCAAGTCCAAATAAATTCCACGCTTTAACAAGTCATGATGCGATCAATTTTACCCATGGGGCAATGAAAGGCTTGGCTGCAAATTTAATGAAAATAGCAAATGATATCAGATGGCTTGCTTCAGGTCCTAGATGTGGTCTTGGTGAGCTTATTATCCCAGAAAATGAGCCAGGAAGTTCTATTATGCCAGGTAAGGTAAATCCTACTCAATGTGAAGCGATTACTATGGTTGCGGTGCAAGTAATGGGAAATGATGCAGCTATTGGCTTTGCTGCGAGTCAAGGAAATTTCGAGCTTAATGTATTTAAGCCAGTAATTATTTATAATTTCTTGCAAAGTCTTGATTTACTTGCTGATTCTATGCATTCATTTAATATCCATTGTGCCATAGGAATTGAACCAAACCGCGAAAAAATCGATCATAATTTGCACAATTCCTTAATGTTAGTAACTGCATTAAATCCGCATATTGGTTATGAAAATGCAGCAAAAGTAGCTAAAAATGCACATAAAAAAGGCATTTCATTAAAAGAAAGTGCTATGGAATTAGGACTTGTTAGTGAAGAAGACTTTAATAAATTCGTTGATCCTACTAAAATGATAGGTCCAAAAGCTTAATTTTTAATTTATTCTGCCAATCTAGCATAATAATACTAGAAAGGCAGGCAATGATAATTCGAGCTTTTAACAATCCTTTTGTAAATTTTAATATTAATATCAAAAAAGAAAATAACTCTTCTTTAAATTTAAATACTCCAAATACAAAATCATCTAATGTTGCAAATGATACTCAAACCTTGTTAGTGATAAACCGCAAGCAGTAAGCAAAATACTAGGCTATGGCGTAGATAAAGATGGTTTTTTTACAAGTGATTTTAATGAAGTTGCAGGATTACCTAAAGATTATAAGATTATCCTAAAAGTGTAGAAAGTTTTGTGAAATTTCAAGAGAGTGAAGAGCAGTTTTTGGCTATGTATAGCAAAATTGATATAGCACAAACATTTAAAATACTTATAAAGTTTTTTCACAACTTGTTCCACAAAATTCAAATTCTAGCTTTTCTGCACAAGATTTAGCAAATATCCCTTATGCTTTTACTGTGGATAAAAATTTAAATATAAACAAAACCTATACTTTTGAAGAATACAGCAAAAATTTTCTCACGATTAATCATAAAGGTAGTTTGACCTTTAATACTATGAAAAATCTTGGAATTGGCATCGGTGTTAAACTTATGCCGATTGATGCTGGTAGTATTTTTTATAATGATAGTGTCGCTTTTATTGATAAAAATGTGTATAAAAATTTAGATGGTAGTGTAGATAAAGGCGGAGTTTTAATGGCTTTTGTTAATAATACAAATTTTTTCAACCTCGTATGGAACTTTTTTAGTAAAAGGTGAAACGAATTTACTTGGAAAACTCATAAATATAGACGGAAATACAAATGAGGCAAAATTAAAAGAATTTCACAATTTTATAAATGCTAATAAAATTCAAATTGCTTTTAAAAGTGGTTCGGGAGATGATATTTGGGATATTATTAGTGAAAAACTATCAATGAAACTTTTTATAAAAAGAAGTCAAGATATAGGAAATAGTACTTTGACTATACAAGCTATGAATTTAGATAAAGAATATCAAGAAATGATTAACTCTAATATGAGTTTAGAAGAATTTAAAACTAAATATCTTGATTTTAAACAAAGGCACGATGAATTTGTAAAATCACTAAAAGAAGCAGAAAAGGCAAAAGGTATAGATTATGATAAATATCCTACTGGAAAGCCTAATGATGATACAAAAGCAATTGAAGAAGCACAAAAAAAGAGAAAACCTATACAAGCGCAAAGTTCAAGCGAAACTTACAAAGATGATAATAAAATGAATGAGCTTTTAAAAAAGCTACTAGAAACTAAATTTGGCACAAGCGATGAGCTAGAAATTCTTTTTGGCGAAAATTTTAAAAGTAAATTTGGCGATGATGACGCAGGGGAATTTAATAAAATTCTTTCTTTAAATTCTGTACCAAAAAGCATAGATATTAAGGCTTAAATTGTTTTTATAATGATTTGGATATTTTCTTTATGTAAGATTTAGCCTATACAATTTAAAAACAACTAAAATATTTTTAGGTTTCCATTGCTCTTGGTAAGAATAACAATATTTCATTCCTATTTTTTGCATGATTTTCCCGCTGCTTGGATTATTTTCATCGTGTGTTGCTGTGATGTAGGGAATATTTTCGTTTTTTAAAAATTTTAAAAGCATTTGGCTTGCTTGTGTGGCAATGCCTTGATTCCAAAATTTTTCACAGAGTGCGTAGCCAAGTTCATAGCCATCATTTGTATCTATATTGATATAACCTATAGGATAATTATCGCTTTTTAAGCAAATGGCAAAAAAATATTTTTGATTTTTTATTTTTTGTTTGTAAAATCTTTTTGCTTCAGTTATATTTTTTAAGGCAAACCATGGTAAAAAGGTATTTACTTTTTCATCTTTTAGCAAAAAATACAAAGCTTTTATATCATTTTCATTAAAATATCTAAGTATCAATCTTTCATTTTCTAGTTTAAAATCTATTTTTTCTTTCAATCAAAGTCCTAGCTTTGCGAATTTTGCTGATAGGTTTTGGCTATGAAACTTTTAAATTCTTGTTCATTATTTTCTGTGTTATTTTTGGAATTTGTAGAGTCTTTGGAGTTTTCTTTGTCTTTTGTTTCTTCTGTTTTTTCCTTATCTTTTTGTGCTTCCTCAGCCTTTATTTTCATAGCTTCAGCTCTTGCTTCAAATTCCATTTTAACAGCATTTGCAGCGACTTTATAATCTTGTGGACTAGGATCGGCTGGTGCCATTGCGGCGGCTATGATTTGACGTGCGTTGGCTATGGTTTCTTCGGGTGTCCTTCCTTTTTGCATTTTTATAGGCACTTCGCCCGCTACAGCATACATTTGATTATCAGGACCTCTGGTGTATGTAAAACTTGCAGCACCTGCTAAGCCTCCACCTGCAGCTTGGTGTGCTGCTTCGTGGGCTTTTACATTTCTATCAATGCTTTGAAGTTCGCGAAGTTGTTGTAGTTGCTTTGCATCAAGCTCAACTCCATTTACATTTTGGGTTTGTTTGTTTTCTTTATTTTCTTTTTCATCGGTATTAGAAATTGAAGAATTTTGGGTTAGGGAATTTGAATTTTTTATTTCTTTAGAAGAGTTTTTAGAATAATCATAAAAATTACTATTAGCATTAATTTGCATTTTACCCTCCTAAAAATTTTTATTTTTATTCTACTTATTTTGACTAAAGAATGGATAAATTTTGTAAAATATTTAAAAATATTTTCAAGGAAAAAAATGTTTTACGAAAATGATTTAATTTATATGGAAAAAGAAGAGTCGCAAGTGCCTTGGATTAAGATTTTTACTAAAGAAATTTATAAAGAATTTAGTGATTGTCCTAGTAATTTGCAAAAAGAGCTTTTTGATAAAATTTTACTTTGCGAAAAGGCTATGATAGAGTTTTATAAACCTGAAAAAATTAATATAGCTTCTTTTGCAAACTATGTTCCAAGAGTGCATTTTCATATTATGGCACGTTTTAGAGATGATGCGTTTTTTCCTGAGTGTATGTGGGGAAAGCAACAAAGAGAAGTTAAGGATTTAAAATTGCCAAGTTTTGATGATTTTGTTTCTTTTTTGAAAATGAAAATTGATTAATTTAAGAATTATTTTCATTATTATGTTTTTGTTATTTTTTGTTTGTTAAATTTACACTTTCAATTAAAATTTTATAAGGAGAAAAGATGAAAAAAATTCTTTTAAGTTCGCTTGTAGCGGTTTCTTTGCTTAGTTCTGGATTATTGGCTAAAGAATACACTTTAGACAAAACCCACACTGATGTTGGCTTTAAAATTAAACATTTGCAAATTAGCAATGTAAAAGGAAATTTTAAAGATTATGATGCTGTGATTGATTATGATCCTGCGACAAGTGAATTTAAAAAACTTGAAGCAACTATTAAAGTAGCATCTGTTGATACGGATAATAAAACAAGGGATAATCACCTCCAGCAAAATGATTTTTTCAAAGCAAAGCAATATCCTGATATGACTTTTGTGATGAAAAAATATGAAAAAACAAGCAATGATGAAGGTAAAATGAGCGGAACTTTAACCATAGCTGGTGTTTCAAAAGATATAGTTTTAGATACTGAAATCGGTGGCGTAGCTAAAGGTCCAAATGGCAAAGAAAAGGTAGGATTTTCTTTAAGTGGAGAAATCAAAAGATCAGATTTTAAATTCTCTCCAAGTACTCCAACTTTAACTTTAGGCGATGAAATCAAGCTTACTATCGAAGTTGAAGCTAATGAAAAATGATCAAAGCTCCTTTTTTGGAGCTTAATTTTCTTTCAAACTTTCTTCTAAAGACTTTTCGTATTTTGTTACACTAATGTGAATGTTAAAATTTTCACTTTTACTCAGGCTAGAATTTAAAAGCGTGTTTTTGATTTTTTCTAATTTTTCTGAGTCTTTTTCATTTTTTAAGATGCAAATAAATTGATTTTGATGAAAAAAAACTTTTGTTTTTAGTGAGGTTTGGATAAATTTAGCCATTTTTTTCAAAAAAGATGAGGATAAATTTTCAAAATGCAAAATACCTAAAAACATCCCTTCTTTACCCAAACAAAAGCGTTTTAGTGCTTTGTAATTTTTTAGTCCCACGCTAGAATCATAAAAGGCATTTTTATAAGTTTTAAAGCCAAGATAAAATACAAAAATCAAAGATGAAAATTCAAAATACGAAGCTTGTAAGCTTGGAATAAATAAAAATTGAATGTAAGAAGCGATAAAAGCGGCGAGCAAATACCATTCTTTTGTTCTTAAATTTAAAAATAACAAAAATAAAATTTCAGCCAAAAAACATAAAAAACTAATGGTGCTAATAGGATGAAAAATTCCAAGTTCAAAGCTACTTAAAGAGCCATTAAAAACTGTGCTTTTGCTTAGAAAAAATGACAAAAATAAAGTAAAAAGTAAAATGAAAATTTTATTTAAATTGATTTTATCGAAAACTAAAATTCCATTTTGAGTGATGATAAAGAGTAAAAATACAAAAGGCAAAAACAAAGAAACAAACAAATGTGCTTGATAAATACAACTATAAAGATAAACGAGTCTAAAGCTTAGCAAAGCTAGAGCGAGAAAGAAAATTTTTGTATTTTTAAGGTAAAAAGATAAAAAAAGAGCCAAAATTTCAAACACAAAACTAAAAACACTTAAAGATTGCAAAAAAAACATTAAATAAGCCTTTGATAAAGTTATGGTAGAAATTTTATAGAAAAAAGCTTAAAAATGGTTTTATTTGAATTTATTAATTTCGTCTTGTATATTTTGTTTTATTTTAAGCAGTTCTTCATAATTTTGCCTACTATTTTCTAAAAGTTCGTCAAATTTAAAGCCAAGCATAACGATGCGGTATAAATTAGGTTTGTATTTTCTCCAATTATACAAAGTGCTAACATCAATATCTAATTCATATGCCATATCGCGTTTGCTCTTTTTTGCCATTTTTTACCTTAAAAATTTAGCTTTTGGTTGAGATTTTACATTAAAAATTCTTTATTAAAAACACTTGAAATATTCAATTTTTTATTTTAAAAACCTTTAATATTTCAATATTAATTAAGTTATAGTGTGGAATAATCTTATTTTTAAATTTCTATATTTAAGGAGAATTAATGGAAGGTGTAAGTGGCGGTTCTATTTTTGTAACAATGCTACTATTTGTATTGTATATGTTACCCGCTATCATAGGCTTAAGTAGAAAACATTCTAATTGGTTGATAATTTCTTTATTGAATTTATTTTTTGGCTGGACTCTTATTGTGTGGATTGTATGCTTAATATGGTCTTTTACTGGAAGTTTCAAACAAACTATTATTGTTAAAGAAAAAGATGAAAAATAAGGAGAAAAAATGAAAAAATTTTTAAGTGCTTGTAGTTTAATTGCGATTTTATTAAGTGGTTGCGGAAGTGATTTTCCTGGACAACCAAGCGATGTGGTTAGAGTTCAACAAAACAAATATTCAACAACTGGAAATTTGAAGGAAGAAATTCCTTACAATAAAGAGTCAAGGATACATGGAGTAAAAAGAACTTTTTACGATAATGGTCAGCTAAAAACTGAAGAGAATTATAAAAATGGAAAAAAAGATGGTGTGAGTAGAGAATATTCTAAAAATGGGCAACTTATCGCAGAAGCTAATTTTAAAGACAACCATTATTATGGTGATCTGATAGTATATTACGACAATGGAAATATAAGATTTAAGGGGAAAAAGATTAATGATGATGATTTTGAAGGTAACTATAAAGAATATTCCATAAATGGCACTTTAATTGCTGAATATAATTTTGATAATAAGGGTAAAATGGATGGAGTGCAAAAAGAATACAATGAAGATGGTTCATTAGAGACTGAAGAAAATTATAAAAATGGAATTAAAAATGGAATTTTTAGATACTATAAAAATGGTGAAATTATTAAAGAAGAAGAGTTTAAAAATGGTATTTTGGTTTCAAAACCTAAAAGTTAAAGGAGTAAATATGTTAAAAAAAGTAATTTTGTTTTTATTTATGGGATTTATATGTCTTCAAGCTAATCCATTGGAACAATGTAATAATCATGAAGTTATTTCAAATCTTAAAGAAAAAATTCCTAGTGAAATTTTTAAAAATATGTATGAATTATCAGGATTTAAGGCTCAAGGGATTGATTATGAATCTTATGAAAAAAGCATGAAAGAAATGGCTAAACATTATGGAAAAATAAATTACACTGATATGATTGAAATTAACTCCATTTCAAATTTTGATCTTAATTCCGATTCTTGCATGGCTATGGTAAATGCTACTTTAAAAGGAGAAAATAGGAAAGGTCTTTGGAGTGTTGCTTATAAAGTTTCTAGTGCAAATAAAACAGAAATTTCAGATCTAGCTTATGTTAATGGAGATTTTGAATAAGGCTTATAAAATTAAGCAATGAGAAATCATTGCTTAATTAAATTTTTACTACTAAATTAATTTCAAGTCTTTTTTGCTACAATACCTTAAAAAATTTAAGGAAAATTATGGTTGAAGTTAAAAACCTTACTATGCGTTTTGCAAATCAGCTTTTATTTGAAAATGTAAATTTAAAGCTTGTTCGTGGTCAAAGATACGGACTAATTGGCGCTAATGGTGCGGGAAAATCTACTTTTTTAAAAATTCTTTCAGGTGAGTTAGAGTCAAGTAGTGGAGAAGTTGTATTTGATGAGGGTTTAAAAATTGCAGTTTTGGGCCAAGATCAATTCGCTTTTGAAAACTACACCATTAAAGATGCGGTAATGTGTGCGAACAAGCGATTATACGATGCTTTGAAAGAAAAAGAAAAGCTTTATATGAGCGAAGAATTTACTGATGAAATCAACGAGCGCTTAGGCGAACTTGAAATGATAACGGCTGAAGAAGATCCAAATTACGACTGTGAAACGCGTTGCGAGAAAATTTTAAGCTCTTTAAAAATCAAAGATTTTAATGCTTTAATGAGTACCTTACAAAGTGCGGATAAATTTAAAGTTTTACTCGCACAAGTTTTGTTTTTAGGTGCTGATGTGCTTTTTTTAGATGAGCCTACAAATAACCTTGATTTAGAAGCGATTTCTTGGCTTGAAAACGAGCTTTTAAGACATGAGGGAACTTTGGTTGTCATTTCTCACGATAGGCATTTTTTAAACAAAATTTGCACAAGAATTTTAGATGTGGATTTTAAACAAATTCGTGATTTTGCTGGAAATTACGATGATTGGTATATGGCTTCGACACTTTTGGCAAAACAAGCCGAGCTTAAACGCGATAAAACCTTAAAAGAAAGAGAAGAATTAGAAAATTTCATCCGCCGTTTTAGCGCTAATGCTTCTAAGGCAAAGCAAGCTACAAGCCGCGCAAAAGCTTTGGAAAAATTAGAGCTTGAAGAGATTAAAATTTCAAGCCGTAGAGATCCGAGTATTGTTTTTAGGACAAATCGCGAGATAGGCAATGAAGTTCTAGAACTTAAAGGCATTAGTAAAGCTTATGATAAAGAATTGTTTTCAAATTTGGAATTAAAAATCGAAAAAAACGACAAAATCGCCCTAATCGGCGCTAATGGTGTGGGTAAATCAAGCTTAGCTAAGATTATAGCAAGTGCTATTGCTCCAGATAGCGGAGTGTTACATTTAGGAGCAACCATAGAGCTTGGATATTTTCCTCAAGATACGAGTAATTTAATATGTGAAAATTTGAAACTTTATGAATGGCTTATGAGTGAAAAATTCAAAGACTTAGACGAAATACGAAAGTGTTTAGGTAGAATGCTTTTTAGTGGTAGTGATCAAGAAAAAATGGCAGCGAGTTTAAGCGGGGGAGAAAAACATCGTTTGATGTTGTCTAAACTTATGCTGGAACGCCCAAATTTTCTGCTTTTAGATGAGCCTGATAATCATCTAGATCTTGAAAGCATTATCGCACTTGGCGAGGCTTTGTATAATTTTAAAGGTGTAGTACTTTGCATCAGCCATGATAGAGAGCTAGTTTCTGCCTTTGCTAATCGTATTTGGCATTTAGAAAATGGAAAACTCACGGATTTTCGTGGGACTTATCAAGAATTTTTAGGAGAAAATGATGGCTAAATTTAGGGTTCAATACAGTGCAGGCTTTGGGCATTTTACTCAAAATCACAAGGGTTTTGGGCCAACTATTTATATAGAAGAAATTGTTGAATTTGACAATGGAAAAGATTATTTTGACTATATGGATTTTTATAAGGCTTATTCAAAGGAAGATGATACTTATTTTCACATTAGTTTTTTAGAAGATAGGCCTTTGAGTGATAAAGAGATTACTATTCGTAACGAATACCGCAAGCTTAGGGATATTAAATGTAAGCATGCAAAAGAAGAATTTATCCGCAATAACGAACTTGATATGGAGCATTTATCTACCAACGGAGACTAATGCAAAACTAAACTTTTCGGAATGAAATTTGCTTGTTTTTTGAGCATATTTTGAAAAGGAGAGATTTATGCAAGTAACTTACAAAACCATCAGCTCTTATGAATATGATGTGCAAAGTGGGATTTTTAAGAAGGTGGATAAGGAAGTGGAAGATGCTTCTGGTTCTAAACAAAGTTTTATGGATATGGTTTTAGCAAATCAAGAAAATGAAAACGATGTTTTCAAAGAAAGTTTTGTTAGTAGCAATCAAAATTCCTTTAACACAGATAGTGCGTATGCAAGTAAAGCTAATCTTTACGCATATAAATTCAAACAAGATCAAGGCATTCAAAGTGAAGAAGCTAATGCTCAAACTTCAAGTAAGCAGCCATCCGTGCTAAATAGCATTTTGAATGCTTTGTGAGTTTCCCTCCTTTTTGGAGGGTTTTAGTTTAAAATTAGTTTAAAAATTGCAAATTTAGAGGCGAAAAATTTTTACAAAAATCTTGCAGTTTTTTCTTTTCTTCTTCGTTTAGGCTGATATTTAAAATGATTTTATCTTCTTTAAATTCCTTATAAAATTCAAAAGAATTTTTGTTTAAAAAATGTTCTATTTTTCCTAAATTTGCAAAATCCACACAAATTTTTTGCTCACTTTTAAATTCAAAAGTAATTAAATTGGCACAGCTTATAGCA
The DNA here is from genome assembly GCF_040008265.1 of Campylobacter sp. CCS1377. Taxonomy (NCBI): domain Bacteria; kingdom Pseudomonadati; phylum Campylobacterota; class Epsilonproteobacteria; order Campylobacterales; family Campylobacteraceae; genus Campylobacter; species Campylobacter aecornae. The sequence goes on along the minus strand of NZ_CP155620.1, from coordinate 1,461,705 downwards.
GCATTTGCTGCGTCGCTATAAGCTCTTACAAGTCCGCCTGTGCCAAGTTTTATCCCACCAAAATATCGCACTGTGACTATAGCCACATTAACTAAATCATATCCTCTTAAAACATTTAAAGTCGGCATTCCTGAAGTGCCTTTTGGCTCTCCATCATCACTTTTATCTTCTATGATTTGATTTAAGTCATTCAAAGCGCGGTAAGCATAGACAAAATGCACGGCTTTTGGGTGTTCTTGTTTGAGATTTGTGATTAAAATTTTAAATTCTTTAAAAGGACAAAGGAAGGATAAAAAAGTAGATTTTTTAATTTCGATTTGTGTTTTGTAAATTTTATCAACACTTTGCATTTTTGCCTTTTTGGATATAATTTTCAAAATTATACAAGGTTTTATATGCTAAAACAAATTTTTTCTTATTTTAAAAAACAAAATTATGTTTTTATAGAAGCAAATTCTTTTCAAAAATTTTGTGTATTTGGTGTTTGATACTTGCTTTGATTGCTGGTATAACTTCTATTAATAAATTTCATTGGCAAGATGAAGAAATTCAGGCAAAAATGTTAGCGTATATAAAAAAATTAGGACAAAAAGATGAGTTGAGATATGAAAAATTGCTTCAAAACATGAGCCAAGCAGATGAAAAAGATTTGCTTGAAGGCAAATACAATAGTAAATTTTTAACTTTAAAAGATTAAATAGAGATTATTGCGCATTTTATTGTTGAAATTTGTGGTATTTTTATTTTAGTCTTTATACTTTTTAATACCATTTATTGGCGAAATTTTTTATTTTTATTGATGGTTAATGTTGTCTTTTTCATTCTCATCATTCCTTTTAAAATGTGGCATAATACTAATATTTATTTTTTCTTGTTGTATTTTTGTTTATCTTTGTTGATTTTAAGAATGTTTAAAAATTTCTTGGCATTTTTTAATACTTTGGCTTTTTGTGTTATTTGGCTTGTGCTTTTTAATGTCCATATTAGTTGATATTTTAAGCTTAATTTTGTAAAATCCTTGCTATGGAAAAAATCAAATATTATAAATTTATTATCATTTTACTTAGTCTTGATTTGTTGGCTTTGCTTTATGGAATTTCAACACTTAGCATTAGTTTTGATGAGGCGAAAATTTATTTTTATGAACATTCTTTACTTTCTTATCTTGCACATTTTGGGACTTTTATTTTTGGACAAAATGACTTTGGTTTGCGACTTCCTTTTTTATTTTTTCATGTTTTAAGTTGCATTTTGCTTTATCTTTTGGCCAAAAAATACACCAAAACCGACTTAGATGCTTTTTTATCTTTATTGGTTTTTATTTTATTACCCGGAACAGTTGCTAGTGCTTTATTGGTTAATGAAGCTTCTATTGTGATTTTTTTAAGTTTGGCCATACTTTATTGTTATGAATATAATAAAAAAACCCTTTGTTATATTCTTTTAATTTTGGCTTTATTTATGGATAAATCCTTTAGTATTTTGTTTTTAACTTTTTTCTTTTTCGCTCTTTATAAGAAAGAGCGGACTTTTTTCATTGTAAATTTGGTATTATTTGGTTTATCAATGAGTTTTTACGGTTTTGATACGGGCGGAAAACCTAAGGGATATTTTTTGGATACTTTGGGAATTTTTGCAGCTTGTTTTTCTCCTCTTGTTTTTATTTATTTTTTCTATGTGATTTATAGATCTTTGTTTAAGGGCGAAAAAAGCTTACTTTGGTTTTTAATGAGTGTGACTTTTGTTTTTTGTTCTTTATTATCAATGAGACAGAAGTTATATTTAGAAGATTTTTTACCCTTTTGTGTAATTTGCACGCCTTTACTCATCAAAACTTTAATGGCAAGTTATAGAGTGCGTTTGCCAAAATTCAGACTAAAGTATAAAGTTTTTATAGAATGCAGTATGATTTTTTTACTGTTTTGTTATTTGATTATCATTTTTAATCCTTTGCTTTATTATGTCATAAAGTCTAAAAATTCACATTTTGCAAATAATTATCATGAAGCCAAAGAGCTTGCGCAAAAATTAAAAGAAAAAGGGATTTTTCAAATTTCTACAAATGAAGAATTAGGACTTCGTCTAAAATTTTATGGGATTGAAAAAGGGGCAAAATTTGCTTTAAAGCAAAGCGGTAAAAAAAATACAAATTCTAAAGATCAAATCACCATACAACTTGGAAAATTCACTCAAATTTATAAAATTCAAAGTTTATAATTAATGAAACAAGCTTTTAGTGTATTAGAATTTGTTTTTGTTATGGTGATCGTGGGTTTTATTTTAGCTATAGCAAAATTTTTTTACACCAAAGATGATTTGTTAATGGGTGCAAATGCGATATTAAACGATATTCGTTATACAAGAACTTTGGCTTTAATACAAGAAAGCTTTAGAATTCCTAATACTTCATTAAGTGTTGCAAAAGATGAGTGGTTTAAGAGTCGTTGGCAAATTTATTTCATTCGTTCTAAAAGTGCTACAAATAATGAGCAAACTTATACGATTTTTCTTGATAAAAATGGTGATGGAAATGCCAATATTGGCAAGATAAATGAGAATATAGATAGAGAAATTGGCGTTGATATTTTAAATTCTAAAAAATTAATGAACTCAGGTCAGAGTGGGGTAATTAGCAAGGATGATGAAAGGGCAAGTAAGAGATTTAACATAGAGCAAAGCTATGGTATTGAAAGGGTTGAATTTAAAGGATCTTGCACTGGAAGTACTCGGATAATTTTTGATGAATTTGGAAGGCTTTATTCGCCTTTGCGTAGTGCTAAACGCGCTTATGATAAGACTCTTGCTTTAAAAAGCGATAATTGCATCATTAAACTAAGTAATAAAGCTCAAAAAAGTGTTTGCATAGTGATAGAAAACGCAAGTGGTTATGCTTATATTCCTAAATTTCAAAACACAAACACACAGTTGGTATTGTTAAAAAACAAGCAACAAGCTTGTTCTAAATTATGATTATTCATTAAAATGAAAATTAAATTCTTTTGTGCCATCTACTGAATTTGTAACATCTTCAAAACCTTCTTTAAGCATAATTTGAGATAGCTTATTTCCATCGTTTCCTCTGTAGCAATGAGTAACGATAGGTTTTTTACCATTTTGACTTGCTTTTTTAATATGATCTAAAATTTCAGGCGTCATTTTTGCCTCAGGGACATTGATGGCATTTTTAAAATGAGCTTTGACATAATCTTCTTTTAATCTTGCATCCAAAATGATTACCTCTCCTTTATCTGCTAATGCTTGCAGATCTTTGCCTTTAATATTTTTTTGTTTATATAAGGTATAGTTATATGTGTTAAGATCAGGTGCGACAATGATTTTTTTCTTGATATTTGCTTGGGTTAGAATGTTTGCTGCATTTTTAATATCTTTTATCTCATTGCTAATTAAGATTATATTTTCCTCTCTTGTTGTATTTAAAAAATCAAAATTTTGATTTAAAGAATTTAAAGGGATGTTAATTGCATGTTTTAAATGTCCTTTTTTATATTCTGTTATATCGCGTAAGTCAACAACAAGATAGTTTTCTTTTTCTTCTATACTTTCTTGTAAGCGATTAAGTTCTTCGCCCATTATGCTACCACTAATTTGAGAAAAGCCTAATTCTAAAAATATCAATAGACCTAAAATCACTTTTTTCATTATTAAAACTCCTTAAATTGAAAATTCCAAGCAAAATTTATCAAACAAAACTTTTAATCACTCTTTAAAATTTTATTTCAACTATAAATGCGCAAAAAATAATGTAAAATCAAAATAAAATGTTACCGAAAGTTACCATTCCCCCCCCCTGTATTTTTGGATGAAAGTGCTTCATTTCAAAGTGCTTTTTAAGTTTAAAATTAATAAACTTCAAATTAATTTTTTGTAATTAAAATATTTAAAATTAAAGGTTTGTTAATGAAAAAGAAATCGATAAAAAAGACTTGTTTGATATCTGCTATCACGGCAAGTATTTTAAGTCCTATTTATGCTTTTGAAATTGATGTAACAAGAGTAAATTCATCTGCTCAAGTAATGATGTCACAGGGGGGGGGGATGGAGCACTCATAATCCGCAAGATAATAACATAACCACAACAAATCCTTGCACGATAAATGATTGTATTTTAGATACAAGTAATATTACAGATGGAAAAATAGAGAATATTAATCTTACATACGAAGGAAATGGTGGAAGTATTGCTATTAATACTGACATTGTAGCTAAAATTGATGCTTATCATTATTATTTACAAGATTATAATTCTTTGCTTTGGAATAAAGGGAATTTATCAAAGATTATAGTAAGCAAAGGTGTTACCTATGAACATATTGCGGGTGATGGTAACGCAAATCCTTATACTATAGTAAATGGCACAAAAGAAGGTGGTGATGATAGTGTTAATAAAGCAGTTATTGATTTGATTCAAAATGATGGAACTATAAAATTAAGCTCTCATACTTTTTTAAAAAATCATGATGATGGTGTAATAAATTCATTTGTCAATAATGGAAAAATAGAGCATATAAGCAATGGTCATTCATATGCTTTAGATAATGATGGTGAAATTAAGGAGATAATAAACAATGGCGAAATTATTTATTCTAACAGTTTCAGTAGTGTTTCAATGATTCAAAACCAATATGGTCATATTGGTAAAATAATTAACAATGGCACACTTCAGACGGATGCACCTTTTACAAATTTTGGCAATATTGATTTTATTATCAATAATGGCACAATCAATGCTACGGGCACAAGCAATGAACTTGGATTTTTTTCTACTTTTATAAATGTATCCGGTGAGCCAATTGATAATTTTTTTAATAGCAAAGAAGGAAAGATTAATCTTAAAAATATGAATTTTATTTCATATTCTGGAAAGATGGAATCTTTCGTTAATGAAGGCCAAATTGATATAGATTACTCAGAAATCACATCAATTAATAACGGTTCTTCAACGGCTATATCTTTTAGTGGTGCAAAAGAATTTTACAATAATGGTTCTATTAATGTAGTGACATCTAAAAATATAGATAATGAATTTGGTGTTATTAATATTGATAGCATTGCCACATTTACTAATGATATTAACGGCATCATCTCCATCGACAAAGGTATAGCAGTGTATGCTAGCGACATCACCACCTTCACTAACTCAGGCATTATCTCTACAAATGAAGGCGAAGCAGTAAAAATAAAAAACATTGATACCTTCACCAACACAGGCACCATTAAATCAGACAATGGCTATGCAATCACTGTTGCAGCTGGAGCAAACATTGATAATCAAGGAGTATTGCAAGGCAGTATTGTGGCTTTACACTTACACGGTGATGGATCTTCAAGCACTACACCTTTTACAACAGAATTTAGCAACACAGGAGAATTAAAATTCAGTGCAGATAAAAATACAGGAGAAGGAGCTCATTTAGGTATAGCAAGTTATGGTACCCTAAATGTCAATAAATATAAACTAAGTATCACTCAAAGTGCTGAAGATTTTAATAATGCAAATAACAATAACTATAACATAGATAATAATAAATTAAATGATTTAGATAATACAGATAAACAATCTCACATCATAGTCCTAGGTCCTGATGCTGCAGGCGGACACCCTGATGCAGGCTGGAGTAGCATTAATTTTAAAGAAGGCAGTGTGTTTTTAGATATGGACTCCATGATTAAACAAGAAAGTTCTTTTAGACTTAATACTGTATATGATAGTAATTCTTTAGTCTTAGCCAATCAAAAAGATAACACCACAAATAACTTTGGAAAACTAGAAGCCGTAGGCGGAGAAGTGAATAATGGCAAAGGAATAGGCAGTGTGGATTTTATCTATCTTGATAATAATATCTATAAAGCAGAATATATCAAAGGAGATAATACAGCAAGCGCAGACTTAGAAAGTGATTATAATGCTAAATTTAAAATCACAGCCGATACTTTAAATTCTAAAAGCTATGTTGCAGCTCAAGCTAGCACCTTAAGTCATATCAGAAGAAATTATATGATAGCTAATGTCATAGATGAAGAGATAAAGAATTTCAATCAAGATTATAAAAGTTTCATAAAAACTTATTATGTAGATGATAATTATGATTTAGCAAATAACAATGGCTCTTTAAAGGGTGATGGCTATGGTTTAATCCTTGGTTTAAATAAAAGAATAACAGAAGATAAAATCCTAGGTTTTTATATGGGTTATGAAGATTTGTCTTTGGATAATACAATGAATCGCTTAAATATAAAAGATAAAGCCTTTTATGGTGGAGTGAATTATTATTTATCTTTAATGCAAGGAGAAGATGGAGATTTGTTTGCTAAAACACAAGCAAGACTTTCTTATACAGATTCAAAAATGCAAAGAACTTTAATCAGCTCGCAAGATAATAGCAATTATGACACTTTAAGCTATGGTGTGGCTTTTAGTTTAGGTTATGAGAAAAAAATTAATAATTTTATCCTTACTCCAAAAATGAGTTTAGCTTATGATAGATTAAATATTGATTCTTTCACCCTAGGTAATGAAAGGTATTCTAAAAACAATATCAATCTTTATACACTATCTCCTGCTCTTGAAGCCAGATATGACTTTAATGATAAAATGTATATTGCTGCAAATTTAGGAGTCAATATTAATTTAGATGATACTTATAATTCTGATTTTATGATTGAAAACATAAGATATAGCGATAGCTATGTTTTAGATGATTTTTATTATTTTAACAAGATTGATTTGGGTCTTAGACTTAGCAATAATACCGATATAGCTTTAGGCTATAATGGCATTTATTCAAATAGACTCACCTCTCATTCTGCTATGTTTAATATGAGATGGTGGTTTTAAATAGAAAAATGATAAAACACTCCTTATTTTAAGGAGTGTTTGTAATTCATTTGTGTTTAATGCTTAAATGGTTTTATGGGAAAATATTGTTTTTACTCCACTAAAATTGGATTTTATTTTCAAATATCTTTTTATAATCTTTCTTGCTTTTGCTTTTGAATTTTTCGCTTCAATCTACTGTTTTTCATCATTATTTTCTTTTTTTTAAATAATCAACCTTCTTCAAATCATTGTTTGCATTTTTTTAAATTTTCTTCATTTCAATTTCCATCTTTCAAAAATTCAAATCATTTCTTTATTTAAAACCCTTCCAAATTCTTATTTTATTTTTATATATTTTAATAATAATTTAAGCAAAACTAGCTATACTTTCATTTCCTTTTCTAAAAAAGGACCTAAACAAAGTAATTAAAAGCCTTTTTACTTTTATTTATGTTGAGTTTTTGTATTGTTCTTTAAAATTAATATTGTTGTTTCAAATCTTATAGTCAATCTTTGAAATCTAAATAAGTGATCGATTGAGCCAGAAAGATTTATTTTAAATCTTAATCAATTATAAAACTTTTTCTTTGAAGAAAAAGATTAAACTATCTATAAGAGCGATAAGGTTTATCTCTTTAATAATAATCTAATATCTATTTATTAGGTTTGGCAGGGTAAGCCTTTAGCTTGCTTCTTAGTTAAGGCTTTGCCTTAACGCTAAAGAATGTTTATTATGGAGAGTTTGATCCTGGCTCAGAGTGAACGCTGGCGGCGTGCCTAATACATGCAAGTCGAACGATGAAGCTTTTAGCTTGCTAGAAGTGGATTAGTGGCGCACGGGTGAGTAAGGTATAGTTAATCTGCCCTACACAAGAGGACAACAGTTGGAAACGACTGCTAATACTCTATACTCCTGCTTAACACAAGTTGAGTAGGGAAAGTTTTTTCGGTGTAGGATGAGACTATATAGTATCAGCTAGTTGGTGAGGTAATGGCTCACCAAGGCTATGACGCTTAACTGGTCTGAGAGGATGATCAGTCACACTGGAACTGAGACACGGTCCAGACTCCTACGGGAGGCAGCAGTAGGGAATATTGCGCAATGGGCGAAAGCCTGACGCAGCAACGCCGCGTGGAGGATGACACTTTTCGGAGCGTAAACTCCTTTTCTTAGGGAAGAATTCTGACGGTACCTAAGGAATAAGCACCGGCTAACTCCGTGCCAGCAGCCGCGGTAATACGGAGGGTGCAAGCGTTACTCGGAATCACTGGGCGTAAAGGGCGCGTAGGCGGATTATCAAGTCTCTTGTGAAATCTAATGGCTTAACCATTAAACTGCTTGGGAAACTGATAGTCTAGAGTGAGGGAGAGGCAGATGGAATTGGTGGTGTAGGGGTAAAATCCGTAGATATCACCAAGAATACCCATTGCGAAGGCGATCTGCTGGAACTCAACTGACGCTAAGGCGCGAAAGCGTGGGGAGCAAACAGGATTAGATACCCTGGTAGTCCACGCCCTAAACGATGTACACTAGTTGTTGGGGTGCTAGTCATCTCAGTAATGCAGCTAACGCATTAAGTGTACCGCCTGGGGAGTACGGTCGCAAGATTAAAACTCAAAGGAATAGACGGGGACCCGCACAAGCGGTGGAGCATGTGGTTTAATTCGAAGATACGCGAAGAACCTTACCTGGGCTTGATATCCTAAGAACCTTATAGAGATATGAGGGTGCTAGCTTGCTAGAACTTAGAGACAGGTGCTGCACGGCTGTCGTCAGCTCGTGTCGTGAGATGTTGGGTTAAGTCCCGCAACGAGCGCAACCCACGTATTTAGTTGCTAACGGTTCGGCCGAGCACTCTAAATAGACTGCCTTCGTAAGGAGGAGGAAGGTGTGGACGACGTCAAGTCATCATGGCCCTTATGCCCAGGGCGACACACGTGCTACAATGGCATATACAATGAGACGCAATACCGCGAGGTGGAGCAAATCTATAAAATATGTCCCAGTTCGGATTGTTCTCTGCAACTCGAGAGCATGAAGCCGGAATCGCTAGTAATCGTAGATCAGCCATGCTACGGTGAATACGTTCCCGGGTCTTGTACTCACCGCCCGTCACACCATGGGAGTTGATTTCACTCGAAGCCGGAATACTAAACTAGTTACCGTCCACAGTGGAATCAGCGACTGGGGTGAAGTCGTAACAAGGTAACCGTAGGAGAACCTGCGGTTGGATCACCTCCTTTCTAGAGTACAAAGTAATAAGTCTCACAACTATTACTTCAATATAGACTCAATCATCCTTGTTTAGATTTCAAAGATTGATGAAAAAGCTAATTGTTTATGGGGAATTAGCTCAGCTGGGAGAGCGCCTGCTTTGCACGCAGGAGGTCAGCGGTTCGATCCCGCTATTCTCCACCATAAAAGGGCCTATAGCTCAGCTGGTTAGAGTGCACCCCTGATAAGGGTGAGGTCACAAGTTCAAGTCTTGTTAGGCCCACCATAGTAATCAATCTTAGAAGAATGAATAAGATTTGAAGTAAAGCTTTAAAATCTAAAGTAAGTATATGATTTATTTTATATACTTCCTTTAGGTTTTAAGCCTAAAAGTTCTTTATAATTATTATTGTTAAGAGTCACAAGCAAGTTTTAATAAAAACAATTTTACAGGACTTGTTAAAGGATGAAACTCAACTATCTTTTCTTTAGTAATAAAACTAGAGACAAGTTTCAAACTCACAGCTTATTTAGATATTAATTATATTAGTATTTATAAGTGTTTGAATGCTTTCCGTCTTAAGATAGCAAAGTCTTATCATAAAAACTTTAACAAGGAAGTGATGCGTTTTAGAATCAATAAAAAGGTAAAAAAGGTAAGCTACTAAGAGCGAATGGTGGATGCCTTGACTGGTAAAGGCGATGAAGGACGTACTAGACTGCGATAAGCTACGGGGAGCTGTCAAGAAGCTTTGATCCGTAGATTTCCGAATGGGGCAACCCAATGTATAGAGATATACATTACCTAATAAGGAGCGAACGAGGGGAATTGAAACATCTTAGTACCCTCAGGAAAAGAAATCAATAGAGATTGCGTCAGTAGCGGCGAGCGAAAGCGCAAGAGGGCAAACCCAGTGCTTGCACTGGGGGTTGTAGGACTGCAATGTGCAAGAGGTGAGTTTAGCAGAACATTCTGGAAAGTATAGCCATAGAGGGTGATAGTCCCGTATGCGAAAAACAAACCTTAGCTAGCAGTATCCTGAGTAGGGCGGGACACGAGAAATCCTGTCTGAAGCTGGGTCGACCACGATCCAACCCTAAATACTAATACCAGATCGATAGTGCACAAGTACCGTGAGGGAAAGGTGAAAAGAACTGAGGTGATCAGAGTGAAATAGAACCTGAAACCATTTGCTTACAATCATTCAGAGCCCTATGTAGCAATACAGGGTGATGGACTGCCTTTTGCATAATGAGCCTGCGAGTTGTGGTGTCTGGCGAGGTTAAGCACACGCGAAGCCGTAGCGAAAGCGAGTCTGAATAGGGCGCTTAGTCAGATGCTGCAGACCCGAAACGAAGTGATCTATCCATGAGCAAGTTGAAGCTAGTGTAAGAACTAGTGGAGGACTGAACCCATAGGCGTTGAAAAGCCCCGGGATGACTTGTGGATAGGGGTGAAAGGCCAATCAAACTTCGTGATAGCTGGTTCTCTCCGAAATATATTTAGGTATAGCGTTGTGTCGTAATATAAGGGGGTAGAGCACTGAATGGGCTAGGGCATACACCAATGTACCAAACCCTATCAAACTCCGAATACCTTATATGTAATCACAGCAGTCAGGCGGCGAGTGATAAAATCCGTCGTCAAGAGGGAAACAACCCAGACTACCAGCTAAGGTCCCTAAATCTTACTTAAGTGGAAAACGATGTGAAGTTACTTAAACAACCAGGAGGTTGGCTTAGAAGCAGCCATCCTTTAAAGAAAGCGTAATAGCTCACTGGTCTAGTGATTTTGCGCGGAAAATATAACGGGGCTAAAGTAAGTACCGAAGCTGTAGGCTTGACTTTGTCAAGCGGTAGGAGAGCGTTCTATTTGCGTCGAAGGTATACCGGTAAGGAGTGCTGGAGCGAATAGAAGTGAGCATGCAGGCATGAGTAGCGATAATTAATGTGAGAATCATTAACGCCGTAAACCCAAGGTTTCCTACGCGATGCTCGTCATCGTAGGGTTAGTCGGGTCCTAAGTCGAGTCCGAAAGGGGTAGACGATGGCAAATTGGTTAATATTCCAATACCAACATTAGTGTGCGATGGAAGGACGCTTAGGGCTAAGCATTGCTAGCGGATGGAAGTGCTAGTCGAAAGTTGTAGGTGCTTATACAGGAAAATCCGTGTAAGAATACACCGAGAACCTATAGGCTTTTTGAAGTCTTCGGATGGATAAGAGTAATGCTGATGCCGTCGAGCCAAGAAAAGTTTCTAAGTTTAGCTAATGTTGCCCGTACCGTAAACCGACACAGGTGGGTGGGATGAGTATTCTAAGGCGCGTGGAAGAACTCTCTTTAAGGAACTCTGCAAAATAGCACCGTATCTTCGGTATAAGGTGTGGTTCGCTTCGTATTAGGATTTACTCCGAAAGCGAAGAAACTTACAACAAAGAGTCCCTCCCGACTGTTTACCAAAAACACAGCACTCTGCTAACTCGTAAGAGGATGTATAGGGTGTGACGCCTGCCCGGTGCTCGAAGGTTAATTGATGGGGTTAGCATTAGCGAAGCTCTTGATCGAAGCCCGAGTAAACGGCGGCCGTAACTATAACGGTCCTAAGGTAGCGAAATTCCTTGTCGGTTAAATACCGACCTGCATGAATGGCGTAACGAGATGGGAGCTGTCTCAAAGAGGGATCCAGTGAAATTGTAGTGGAGGTGAAAATTCCTCCTACCCGCGGCAAGACGGAAAGACCCCGTGGACCTTTACTACAGCTTGACACTGCTATCTGGATAAGAATGTGCAGGATAGGTGGGAGGCTTTGAGTATATGACGCCAGTTGTATATGAGCCATTGTTGAGATACCACTCTTTCTTATTTGGGTAGCTAACCAGCTTGAGTTATCCTCAAGTGGGACAATGTCTGGTGGGTAGTTTGACTGGGGCGGTCGCCTCCCAAATAATAACGGAGGCTTACAAAGGTTGGCTCAGAACGGTTGGAAATCGTTCGTAGAGTATAAAGGTATAAGCCAGCTTAACTGCAAGACATACAAGTCAAGCAGAGACGAAAGTCGGTCTTAGTGATCCGGTGGTTCTGTGTGGAAGGGCCATCGCTCAAAGGATAAAAGGTACCCCGGGGATAACAGGCTGATCTCCCCCAAGAGCTCACATCGACGGGGAGGTTTGGCACCTCGATGTCGGCTCATCGCATCCTGGGGCTGGAGCAGGTCCCAAGGGTATGGCTGTTCGCCATTTAAAGCGGTACGCGAGCTGGGTTCAGAACGTCGTGAGACAGTTCGGTCCCTATCTGCCGTGGGCGTAAGAAGATTGAAGAGATTTGACCCTAGTACGAGAGGACCGGGTTGAACAAACCACTGGTGTAGCTGTTGTTCTGCCAAGAGCATCGCAGCGTAGCTAAGTTTGGAAAGGATAAACGCTGAAAGCATCTAAGCGTGAAGCCAACTCTAAGATGAATCTTCTCTAAGCTCTCTAGAAGACTACTAGTTTGATAGGCTGGGTGTGTAATGGATGAAAGTCCTTTAGCTGACCAGTACTAATAGAGCGTTTGGCTTATCTTTAATAAAGCATCACTTCCTTGTTAAGGTTTTTAGTAAAGCTTTGAATAACAATAATCATTCAAAGTGATATGGAAATCTTGCAAGTAGGGTTTATATTAGAACTTGCTCTTAACATTGTTTTTTAAGTATTCTAAGACTAAAGGCTTATCGAGAAGAAAGATAAGATTTAAAAAGTAAAAGAAGAAAGAATAAACAAGATAAATAAAAAAATAAAAGCTTTATTCTTAAGTTAAATCCTTCAAAGAATATTTAAATAACAATGTCCGTGATTATACAGATGTGGAAACGCCTTGCTCCATCCCGAACCAAGAAGCTAAGCACATCGTGGGTGATGATACTACGCCTTACTGGCAGGGGGAAAGTAGCTCATTGCGGACTTGTTAATTCTTGTATAATTTATTTTATACTTCAAAGCTTCTTTTTTATCTGATTTATGTTATATCTTTATACTTATTATAGTTTTATTTAGTTTTTAACCAGTATATTTCTTTATGACTTGTAATATTTTAAACTTCTAATAATATTTTTCAAAACTTATTTTTATTTTATTATTCTTGAGCTTATTTTTTTAAATTTGTTTTTAGCTGCTTTTATTTTATAGTTTATTATTTATGCTGATTATTGTTTAATTAATGGTTTTTTATTATTGGTTATGAGATGCAATAGGTGTTGGCATACCTTTGGATTAGAAAGAGTTATTTTAGTATGATGCAATTGTTTGGATTTTAAAATTAAACAAATGGGGTTAAATTTTAGCATGGGTGTTTTTATTTTATTATCCTTAATGAATAATTCTTATTTGTTTGTTTGGGTTTTTAATTATTTAATTGTTGATTTAATTTTATATCTTTTATATCTTTTATTTTTATAGATTTATTGTTTAGATTATTTTTATTTATTAGAATGATTATTGTTTTTAGGTTTGTTGATTGTAGCATTTTAGATTTATTTGTAACATTGCTTTATTTTTGGGTTTAATGTAGTCTTTAAAATCACTTATTACTTATACTCGTTTATTTTTTTATCAATCAATTACAAAACAATATTTCTTGGTTTTTAGTGTTGTTTGTTTTTAGGTTTATTGGGTGTAAAAAATTTTAGAAAGATTAAATATTTTTTATGATGTTTAAAGTGTTTGGAAGATATGAAGTGAGTTTTTAATAAATTATATTGCAAAATGCTACATTATTAAAATAAAAATGATTAATAAAAATCACCAAAGTCATTATCTTTTGCTTTATTTACTTTCATCTTTTTAAGTGCTTGTTTTTTTTAAAGGAAAAGAAACCAGTGAGTTAGAAAACCTTGCAAGTAATTATGGTAGAATTTATTCTTTGATAAGGCAATAAGAGAAGAGATATTGAAAAAAGAAAAGAGAAGAATTTCATAGTAAATATTTGCGTAGCGAAATCAAAGTAGGAAATGAAACTTATTTTGTGGATTTTACCTACTTAAAAAACAAATTCCCTCAAGTCCTTTCCAATGGTTGTAAATATTATCGTGATGAGTGCATAAATAGCTATAAAATAGGCTAGAAGTTAATTTTAACTTCAAAGATAAACCTAAATTTGCATATTATGAAGATCAATTTAAAGTATATATGAGTGAAGAAACTTATAAAAAATTAAGACCTTATTTAGGTATGACAACTTATTATGTATGTAAAGGTAAAAATATCCTATAGTTTTTATATCATGATAGATTATAAAGTAAAAAATTATGGATTGTTTAGAGATGAAGGAAGAGAATTTAGCTTTACAAATACAAGCTATAGTTCTGCTGCCGACGGATCTTTTCATTGTTTTATTAATGGCAAATTTGTAAAAAGTGATGAAGAGTATAAAGGGGAAAGGTATTAATGAATGCTAAAGAACTTATCACTCAAATCAAAGACTATACTGATATATCCGATGTTAGCACATTTAATTGATGAGAATTTAATTCTTTCATAAAGGAGTAAATTTGCAAATTCCTATTTATTCTAAATTAAAAACAAAGCTAGAAAGTAAAGGAATAGACAATATATCAAGTGGGCAAATTGCTTGGTTTGTATGTAGTTTGATTCTTACTTTTACAATTTTTCTTATTTTCTATTTTAAAGCAATTATTGAAGATGGTGATAATTTATTTTTGACAATATTTAATTTGATTCACCCAAATGTCCTTATTCTCATCATATACTTTTGCATTCCTTTTAATCTATTATATATTTACAATGCTATTCCTTTGGTTTTGTCTAGTGTAATTATGTTTTTAATAGTTATGTATTCTAGTATAGATTTTTTTATTATTAATTGTTGTGGAGTAGGCATATTGTTTTTGTTGGCTATTTTTAAAAGAAAGCTTATGTTTAGCGTTTTATTATTTATAATGGGTTATATTTGTTCATATCTCTTGCTTCATGCAATTGGAACTTATCATTAGGATTTTATAAATGAAACATTATGTAACGATTTATATTGATAAATTATTTTTAATATAAACAACTGAGTACTTATTTTGATTTCACCCACGCCTTTTTAAGACTTACCAAAGGCAAAAGTCCTGATGAGTTAGATACGATGAAATTTGAAAGAGATGTAAAATATTGGGATTACAATCTTGGTAAATTGGTAACTTTTAGAAAAGAAGAACATAAATAGTATGACACAACGACAACCAATGAATTCAATGATGGTTTTTGGGGTTTTGGATCTGGAATAAATTCTATTAATGTTGCAACCAATAAGATATTAAAAAATAATCAATATATAGCAAGGGAATATCTATGAATAATAAATTTATTTTGTTAAATTTATATTAGATTGTTTTATATGTTTTGGTATTGTGATAATCTCTCCATTTATATATTTTATTTTAATAAAAGGTGAAGAATTTAGGTGGCTTTTAGCTCCAATGCAGTGGTTTTTTAATGTTGATATTCATACTATTAACGATATATCAGAATTTATTGTTGTTTTTTGTTTGTTAATTATTATTATAGTATTTATAATTAATATTTTTTATAAAATACATAGGATAAGTTTGAGTTTAATATTTATGGTTTGCTATGTTGCGTTTGTATATTATTTTTTAGCCATATGAGATAAAATGATTTTTTATTATAAAAATTTAAAGCTATAGATTAGAAACAAAAGAGCTATTAATTACATATAAGCTATGAAATTTATTCAAAATAAATTATTAATATATAATTTAATCATCAAATTTTAAAATTAAACAAAACAATAAAAACACAAATAAAATTTGCATGATATGGTTTTTTGGATTTGATAAATTTAAGAGAACTTATCAAAGCAAAGATATATACCAAAAGACCTTAGTTTGCAAATCTTTTGGTATAAGTAAATATTTATTAAAAAATAATGGTTTTATTTTTATAAATGAAAATTCTATCATCAAACACCAGATCTAAAGCTTTAGAAAGCACATTTTTTTCTACATTCCTACCCGCTTGTTGCATACTTTGCCAAGTGTCTTCGTGATTTACAGGGATAACCGCTTGGGTAATGATAGGACCTTCGTCCAGATTATTATTTACAAAATGAGCTGTGGCGCCTATGATTTTAACTCCTCTCTCATAGGCTTGCTTGTAGGGATTTGCACCTATAAATGCAGGCAAGAAAGAATGATGAATATTAATGATTCTTCCTTCAAAATGTTTAACAAAATCGGGCGATAAAATTCTCATATATTTTGCTAGCACAATATAATCAAAATCGTAATTTTGCAAACATTGCAAGATTAAATTTTCATGTTCCTTGCGTTCAAGATTACTTGCTTCAATGCTATGATAGGCAATATTAAATTTATCAACCAAACTTTTTAAAGTATCGTAGTTTGCAATGACGGCTTTTACATTGGCATTTAATTCGCCACTATAATCTCTAATGAGTAAGTCTCCCAAACAATGCGCTTCTTTTGTTGCAAAAATCACAATATCTTTTTTTCTTTTCGTGTTTAATTCCACAAAAGCACCTTTTGGTAGCATTGCTTCAAGAGTACCAATAAATGCTTTTTCGTCAAATTCTCCTTCCAAAACAGAACGGAAGAAAAAACGATCTTCGCCTACAAATTCATCGTTTTTGATGATATTGATATGATATTTAAAAATAACATCAGAAATTCGGTAAATCAAGCCTTTTTCATCATTGCAGGAAATTTTTAATATATAATTTTTCATTTTTCTTCCTTATTTAAATAGTTTTGAATTTGTTCTTTTTTTAGCTCTTTAATTTTAATTGCCAAATCATTTCCTTTTAAACTTTGTTTTGTCAATAAATCAGAATTGATTTGGATTTTGAATTTTTGATCATAAATTTTAAGTCTTTTTGCTTGTTCTATTCTTAAATTGCTCCATAAACCAAGCCAATTCTTCAAAGGCATTTCAAGTGCAATTTCCATCATTTCAAAATCATCAATTTCATCTTGAAAATAAGCTTGCATTGAGCTTCTTAGCAGGTTTTTTTTGAGTTTTGTTTTTAGAAAAAATTCCCTTTGATCTATTTGAAAAAAATTCAGATAAAGATATAAAAATAAAGCTTCATCGTTGATTTTTTCTTGTGCTTTTTTAAGTAAATTTTGAAATTCATCATTTATAAAATGAAAACCAAAAATTTTTTCATCTAAATTTAATTTTTGCAAATATTCATACCCCAAATTTAAATGTTTTGTTTTGAAAAATTTATAAAGCTCTGTATTGATTCTATCAAGACTTAAATCACTTATATCCATTTTTTGCATCAGTTTGAGGCTTTCATCTGCGATGCGAAAATCAAATCTTGAAGCAAAAACGATTGCGCGCAAAATTCTTAAACTATCTTCTTGAAAGCTTTCATCATCAATATGGCGTATGATTTTATGATTTAAATCATAAATTCCATCATAAAAGTCTAAAAATTCATTATTAAATAAATTAATCATACAAGCATTGATGGTAAAATCTCTTCTTTTTGCAGCAATTTTTTCATCATGGCAAAGTTTTACTTCAAATCCCCTATGTCCTAGTGTTGTTTTAGATTCTGTGCGTGCGAGTGCTAAATCATAATTTTTATATTTATACACAAAAAAGCTTTTGCCAAATCCTTGAGCGCAAAGTTTTTGCATAATTTTTTCAAATTTTAAAGGCTCGATATCATAAATTTCTATATCATAATCATGAATATCAAGCCCTAAGAGTAAGTCTCTTACACTTCCACCCACCAAATAAGCTCTTTTTGTATAGGGCTTTAGAAAATCAGCGATAAAGGCTAATTCTATATTATTTTTTAAGTCTATCTTCGATATTTGCAAGCAAAAACTCTAAAAAATGAATGGTTAAATTAAGTCTGGATTCTAAATCTTGTTTTTGAGTATTATTTAGTCCTTCAAATAAGACTAAAATTCTTTCTCTAATATTTTTTAAAAACAATTCATCTGTGCTTAAAACTTCCTTCAAAGAAGTATCTTCAAAATGCTCATGGACACTAAAGCTTTCTTTTTCCACTTCTTCTTGTGTTAAAATTTCATCATTTCTTTCAATATTTATTTCTTCTTTTGAAATTTCGATATTTTGTGCTTGTTCTAGCTGAGCTTGTTTAAATTGTTCTTCTAATTGAATATTAACTTCATCAATTGTTTTTTTTGCTAAATCTTCTAAATTCATATTTTTATTAACCACCTTTTAAATTCATTGATTTCTTTTTCACTTTTCATATGGATAAAAAAGTCAAGCATTTGAGAGTTAAGCTCTTCATGGTAAGATTTAATACCACTAAGTCTTCTTACTGCATTTATGGCGTTTTGGTTATTAGGATCGTTTTTGAGTATGTTTTTATAAATTTCTAAAGCTTCATCTTTAAGCCCTTGTGCTTCATAAATTGATGCTTCAGTAATGGTATTTTTCATTTTTTTTCCTAAAAATTTTTTATAATTTTAACAAAAAGCAATTTAAGTTTATCTTTATTATAGTTCAAATAACAAGCTAAGTCCTAAAATCGCAACACATAAAGCACTAAATTTATTTAATTTTTTGATATGTTCGTTTAGAATTTTTCTTAAAAAACTTCCACCTGCAGCATAAAGACTTAAAACGATGAATTCTATCATTAAAATAATAAGAGTTAAAAGGAATAAATCGGAATAAGATTTTAAAAATGGAGGAAGCAAAGAAAGCATAAAGATCCATGCTTTTGGATTAGAAACTGCAGTGAAGAAGCCTTGTGAGATAAGAGTAAATTTTTCTTTTTGCGTGATTGTAATTTCTTTAAGACTTAAATTTGTCCGTAGCAAAATGAAGGCAATATAAAAAAGATAAAGGGCTGCTAAAATCTTAAATATTTTAAAAGCAAAATCGTATGTAAAACAAAATGTGCCCCAAAGCCACAAATTAACACCACAATACCAAGACCTACAAGTTCTCCCAACATCATCCATAAGGTTTTTTTATAACCAAGACTAACTCCCAAAGAAAAGGCTAAACTCATACATAATCCTGGCAAAAGAGAGACTGAAGCAAAGGTTAGAATAAATAAAAAATAATCCATTTTATAATATCCTTAAGATGAATATATAAAAAATCGTGCCTAAAACTATGCTAATAAGCGCATTTTTAAATTTAAAATGAAGTAAAAATACAAAAATGCAAGCCAAAATCATATTCATTCCATAAGGACTTTGGGTAAAATCAACCTCATAAAAAGTATAGAAAAATAAAACAATGATGATAATTAAAGGCATATTTTTTTGGATGAAATCAAGCCTATGGTTTGAGTTTTGATTTTTGAAAATCAAATACGCCAAAACCCTTGTCAAATAAGTCCCCAAAAACGCTGCAAAAATCAATAATAAAGTCGCGCTAAACATATTTTTTCCCAAAATAAAGCAAGCTTAAAGCGCAGGCTATACAAAAGATTAACATATAAGACTTATCTATAAAAAATAAGGCAAATAAAGATATGAAAGTTGAAAACAATAAAATTTTAATATTTGGATTTTGTTTAAAAAGCTCATAGCTTAAAACTATAAAAAGCGCATTAAGGCTAAATTCAACCCCAGAATAGTCTATTTTAATGCTTTTTTGAAAATAAAACCCAAGCACAGAACCCAAAATCCAATAAAAATGATTTAAAGCGCAAATGTTAAAAATTTTAAAAGATTTTTCTCTTGTATTTAAATTTTCGAGATTTTTTTTAAAGCCACTAATGAGTGCAAAACTTTCATCTGTTAATGCAAACATAATGTAGTGTTTTAAAAAATTTAGCTTTTTAAAATCATCAAGCAAGGATAGAGTATAGAAAAAATGACGGAAATTGAGTAAAAAGGAGACAAAAAATACTTCTAAAAATCCAGCTCCTGCACTTACAAGTCCCACTAAAACAAATTGTCCAGCTCCTGCATAAACTATCACAGAACTAAGCAGGGTTTCTAAAAAAGTAAAATTATTACTAGCAGCTAAAATTCCAAAAGTAGCTCCTAAGGGTATGTAACCCATCAAAACGGGCAGGGTAAGGGTAAAAATATTATTTTTGTGCATTATTATTTTTTAAAATTTGATTTAAATAAGGCGTTTGGTTTATATCGATGCGTCGTTCTTGGTGTTGGTTTTGTTGTTGATGAGTTTTGATTTTGACATTTTCATCGTTAAAGTATAAATAATCAATTCCAAAAAGTAAAATGATAACAATAAGAAAAAAGATTAAAAAAACCATAACAAGTCCTTAAAATAAGTCCAAAATTATATCAAATTTCATAGCTTTTTAACCAAAAAAGTTACATAAAAGCTAGATTGTTGTATTATATTTTTTATTTAAATGAAAAATTTAGGAGTAAAAATGCAAATACGCGTGTATTACGAAGATACTGATGCGGGTGGAGTGGTTTATCATAGTAATTATTTGAAATTTTGCGAGAGAGCTAGAAGTGAAATATTTTTTTCCAAAAATGTGGATATATTTGACGCATCAAAGGGTCATTTTTTACTTGTTAAAGCAAATTGTAATTTTTTAAAACCTGCAAAATTAGGTGATATTTTAGAAATAAAAACAAAACTTTTAGAGCTTAAAAAGGCTTCGCTTGTGATAAGTCAAGAGATTTTTAGAAAAGAGGAAAAATTATTTAGTGCAGATTTTGTTTTGGCTTTCATTAAAAATTCAAAACCTGTCGCAATGGATGAAAAATTAAAGGAAGAATTTAAGCTTTTACTTGCTTAAATTCTTTTGAAAAAAATTAATTTTGATACACACTAACCATCTTTTTACTTGCCACAGAACTTAAACCCACTGCGATAGCAAAGGCGTCCGCATTTCTAACTTCTAGTGTGCCTTGAGTAAAAATTCTCTTTGCAAGTGCTGTTTTATCGGTTGGCACTTCTGATATTTTTGTTGGGATATAAAGTCCGTGTTTCATAAATGAAAAATCCCCAGCGATTAAGCAGTCTGCCAAGTTATTTTCTTTGCTTAGCATTCTATGTAAATGAAAATTTACCACTCCAAAATCTGTCTCAATGCTTGTAATGTGCGATGTTACTCTTTTTTCATTGCCTAGAATTCTTGTAGCGATTCTATTAATTGCTGCTTTTAAATCAGCCCCTACAAATACATCTTTAGCTGTTACGCCCTTATCCCAAATGCTTTGTAAAATTTGATTAAGCTTATCTTCTGTGAGTTCGGTCGCATTACCAGTCCAGTCACCGTTTTCATCAAAGGCTAAAACATTACCCCTTCTTCCATCACTAAAGCTTTTTGCATCTTTTGCGATATAGTAAAACATTCCAGCCATTTCACCTTCAACGCTTTCATTGGCTTGCACATATTCTTTAAAGACTGAAACCTTAGTGTCGCTATCTCTTCCCAAACCAAATAAAGCATACTCAATATCAAGCTTATGTTCTTTAGCTTTTTTACCCATTTGATAAGCCATTTCATTACCACCGTATTGTCTAGCCTTAAGTAATGAATCAGACACCATAGCTTCTGTTTTAAAAATTTGTGTTGCATTGGAAGTTTTTTGCACGGTATTTTTAGTTACTTCAGTTAAACCTGTGATTTCAAGGTTTTTATTTTGTTTTGGTTTTGCCAAAGTATCAGTAAGCTAAGAATGCAAAAGCGGGTTAGTTACGCTCGAAGTGCCAATCTTGGAAAGAATAGGCGTCTCATCAGGTCCTACTTGAATAATCGTTTCATAAACACTAGATCTAAGCTTTACATTTTTAGTCATAGGTGCGGTAAAGCCACTTGAAGTTAATGCCATTTTTGCTCCTTAAAATTAATTTTTAAGGATTTTATAAAAATTTTTTGGACAAAACTAGGGAATTTGTCCAAATTTGAAAAAAATTGAGTTTTTATTATGAGTTTTTCATCGTCATTCTGAGCAAAGCGAAGAATTTTTATTTAATAGACTGTAATTTTAAAAATTGGATTTTAAATTAAGTTAGATATAATTTCAGTGGGTAGAGTGCCAAAGGCGGCTACCTTTGGCATTTAATCACACCCAAAAAGGAGGTGATGAAAGATGTCACAAATCTTATCTTAATAGTTATTATACTACTTTGTATTTTAACTGTCAATGCCTATTAAGGTGATAAGTTAAAGCAAAGTCTCCTTAGCAATAAGGGGATTAAGATTTCCCTTTGGCTTAATTGTAGCATACCGCCTATTTTGCTAATATTATATTGGTTTGCGAATTTATTGTATGACAAGCCTTTAATATTGATAATTTCTTTGTATTATTTATTAAAAGCTTAAGTCATTTTTAATATTTAATTTTGTTGCAAAATTTAAATCTATTTAAATTCTTTAAATTCTTCAAACGAATATCCCAGTCCTCTCATAAATTTAATATCATAGATTAATTGAGAATCTTGCATTTTTTCATCAAAAATTCTCTCAGAATCTTGACTTATAAATGAAGTATAAAAATAGTCAAGTCCTACGCTTGTAGCATAAGCAACCCAGTTATAATTAATATCTTGTCCAAAAATAGAATTAATATAAGCTAAACCTTGATCTTCATTAAAAATTGAATTGGCGATAATAAAGTTTTTTCTATCGTTGGTTTGGGTGATGCTTAAGAAAGTAGGATTGTAGTTAATTTGTGTTGATAAAAGAATATATGGAGAAATTTCATTGACACGCAATTGCGAACTTATAAGCGCGGTTTTGACTAAAGGCGTATTAAGAAAAATTGAAGCGTTGTTTAAATCTCCATTGGATTGGAATAATTGTTTAAAATCTAATTTAGCGCCATCAATTTTATAAAAACGAATAGGATTTTGAATTTGGGTGCTGATTTTTTCATTTAAGTGATTTGAAAGTGCTGAATTATCAGAAAAAACTGCAATATTATCATTGCTTAATTTTAACAAAGCCGCAATTTGCGCATCATAGTCAATGCTGCCAAAATAAATATTTGGATGAGAAATTTGGGTATTGTTTTTATGGACGGTTGGAATGAAAACCTTGATATTTTTAAGATGAGAATTTAAATAATTTACACCTTTTAAAGTGAATCCAGCAATGGCGTATTGGTAATTTTGGCTTTCGATTTCATCGAGCGCATTTTGGATATTTGCTTCCTCTTCGGTTCCTATGCGAAAAACTTTGACTTTAATTTGTGCTCTTTGTTTTAAAAGATAAGAAATACTTGCATTAATAATAGTGTTTGAATAGCTTTTAATGGTTTTTTCAGGCACAATAATAGCAAGCTTGATTAAGGCTTGTTTTTGTAAAATTTTATCAAAATCAGTAATAGAATTTAAAAGTTTTATATAAATATTATTAAGTAAATTATCTGCATTTTGTTGATTGAATTCACTTAAAAAGCTAAGATAAAGTTTTGATTCTAAGAGATCAAATAAACAACCACTGTCGCAATTTTGAGTGGAAAGTTTAGGATAAAAGTCTTTTGCGGGTTCTATTGGAGAGAGTTTTTGATTTTGCGCAAAAAGCAAATTTAAACTTAATAATAATAAAATTATTTTTTTCATAATATTCCTTTCAATTTGTGTAAATCTTGGATAAATACAGCTTCAGAACTAGGATTTTTAACAAGATAGTCCATATCAAAATTTGGCATAAATAAGCTATTATTAAAAGCAAAAATTTCTCCTCTTAATTTCGTAAAATTTTCAAAACCAAAATGGCAAAATGTGTCTTTGCCTAAACACAATACAATTTTTGGTGCAACAAGTGCAAATTCATTAAACCAATACGGTATGCAAGTTTGGAGCGAACTTGTATCTTTATAGGCATTAAAACATTTAAAAATATAAGACATATAAAAATCTTTACGATCTAAATTTAAGTATTTTTTCAGCAAATATTTCAGTTTTTCTCCCCATTTTGAGTCTAAAAGCTCCCCGCTTTCATTTTCGTTTTTGTCTGCAAAATCACTCACTATCATTAAAGCTTTATGTTGAATGTGTTTTTCTATCATTGCGTGTTTTTTTTGTTTAGACAAATGACAAAGTTTGCATTGTAATACTTGATGATACAAGGTTTTTTGATCATTTGTTAAGGTTTGATTGTAAATATCTTGTTCAATAAATTCATAACCAAAAGCTCTTAAATAGTATAAATCTTTAATTTTATTCATTATTTGCTTAAATTATTTAAAATTTCTCCATCAAGTCTATAAGTTCTCCACTCGTGCATATGTTTTGCTTTGAGAGAAGTATAAAAATCAATGCCAATTTGATTGTCATTTAAACACACCCATTCTAGTCTTTTTAAGTTCTTTTCTTTGCAAATTTGTGCTAAATATTTAAAAACAGCCTTTCCAAAACCTTTACCCCTAAAATCCGGTTTAATGTAAATATCTTCAAGATACATTCCACCAAGCCCTAAAAAAGATGAAAAGGTAAAATAATACATTGCATAACCTATCATTTGCCCTTGAAATTCCAAAACTAAAGCTTTGGCATAGTTGTTTGTAAAAAAGGATTCTTCAAGTTCTTTTTCACTGCATTTTACTTCATCTAACATATTTTCATGTATGGCAAGTTCCTTAAGCAAAATGAGAATATTTTTTAAATCTTCTTTTTGTGCTTCTCTGATTCTAAAAGAGTTCATATGTTGATCCTTAAAAGGTTTTAAGTTTATAAATTTAGCAAAATAATCTAAAAATTACTCTTAATTAAAAGCAATTTTAAGTAATATTGAGATAAAATTCAGACTTTATTTTTACAATTTTAAGGAAATAGTGATGAAAAGAACATATCAACCACATAACACTCCAAGAAAACGCACTCATGGATTTCGTGTTCGCATGAAAAGTAAAAACGGTCGTAAAGTGATTAATGCAAGAAGAGCAAAAGGAAGAAAAAGACTAGCAGTGTGAGTAAATTTTTAAAAATCAACACTGAAAGAGAATTTTCTTCTATCTACAAAGAAGGAAAAAGATGGCATTGCGAGGGTGCTATTATTTTTTATTTTCAAGATATAGAAAATAAAATGGCAGTTGTCGCAAGTAAAAAGGTTGGAAAAGCGGTTGTTAGAAATAAATCTAAAAGATGGTTAAGGATGGCTTTTTTAAATTTGTCGCAGAATTTAGAAAAGGGAAAATATATTATCGTAGCCAAAAATGAGATTACACAGCTCTCTTTTTTTCAACTTGAAAAAAATTTAAAATGGGGTTTTAAAAAATTAGGATGTTTAAAAGTATTTGCATGAATATGGTTTTATTTTATCAGAATTTTTTAAGTCCACTAAAACCACGAAGTTGTAGATATTATCCAACTTGTTCTGAGTATGCTTTGTGGCAACTTAATAAAAATAGTCTCATTCAAGCATCATGTTTGATTATTGTGAGAATTTTAAAATGCAACCCTTTTTTTAAAGGCGGATTTGATTATCCTCGCATTCATAAAGATTTTACTATAGCCAATGCTTGCTTTCAACCTTTATTTTTAGCTCAAACAAGACTTAAATTTATTTATATTCCTTGTGATTATAAACATTTTTATCTTATTAAGATTATATTTTAAGGAAAAATTATTATGAATAACAACAACAATAACAATCCTACTCAACAAAAACGCATTTTACTTGCTGTTATTTTGTCTTTTTTGTTTTTTATCGTCTATGATTATTTTTTTATTCCTAAAAATCATATCACAGAACAAAATATTACCACTGTGCAAAATGCAAGTACTACCACGCAAGCAGCGCCGCAAACTCAAGTTACTCAAAGTGATTTAAAGCCTTCAAATACTCAAAATGTAAATAAAAACGATATTATTACAACCGTTAAAAGTAGTCATTTTGAAGCACACATTGATCGCATAGGTCGTATTGTGGCTTTTTATCTTAAAGATGAAAAGTATAAAGATGAAAATAATCAATCGTTAAATTTAATCTCAACTCAGTTTTCCCCTTTGCCTTTAGAACTTCGTTTTTCGGATCAAATTTTAAATAAACAAGCTTTTGAAAACAGTTATAAGGCTGATACTGCTATGCTTGATGTGAATTCTTCAAAAGGAGCAGTATTAAATTTAACTCAAAAATTAAATGATTTAATCGTGTATAAAAAAATCACTTTTTACCCACAAGGGAATTACGACATTGAAGTAAAATTAAGTAAAAATGCTAATTATTTTATAAGTCCAGGCTATAGACCAAATATAGCTGTAGATAGCTATACTGTACATGGAGCCTTGGTACTTGATAGTGAAGAAACTTTGCATACTCTTGAAGATGGCGATGTGGAAAAAGATGAGGTTTTCAATAAGGTTTTAATGACTTCGGCTTTTGATAGATATTATGCAACCTTTTTTTATAATTTTAACCAGCCTTTGCAAGTTACGATTTCTAAAGATCAAAATGATAATCCTATCGTTTTTGCCTTTTCAAATAACGAATTTAAGGCAGGTGGATATATAGGTGCCAAAGAGCACACCATTTTAAGGATGATTGATGAGCGTCTTGAAGCGGTTGTGGAGTATGGCTGGTTTACTTTTATTGCTAAACCTATGTTTGAATTTTTAAATTTTTTGCATAATTATATTGGAAATTGGGGTTGGGCTATTGTAATAATGACTTTGATTGTGCGTTTGATTTTATTCCCACTTACTTATAAATCAATGATTTCTATGAATAAGCTTAAAGATTTAGCACCGAAAATGAAAGAAATTAGAGAGCGTTACAAAGGCGATCCTCAAAAAATGAATATGCATATGATGGAGCTTTATAAAAAGCATGGTGCAAATCCTATGAGCGGATGTCTGCCTATACTTTTACAAATTCCAATTTTCTTTGCAATTTATCGCGTTTTACTTAATGCTATTGAGCTTAAAGCTGCGCCTTGGGCGTTTTGGATACATGATTTATCGGTAATGGATCCTTATTTTATCTTACCTATTTTTATGGGTGCAACAATGTTTGTGCAACAGCTTATCACGCCAATGACTATTCAAGATCCTATGCAGGCTAAGATTATGAAATTTTTACCGGTAATTTTTACTTTCTTCTTTATCACTTTCCCAGCAGGTCTCACGCTTTATTGGTGTGTTAATAATATTTGTTCTCTCATTCAACAATGGGTGATCAATAAAATGTTTGCCAAAGAGCATCATAAAAAACATACGGAGCAAGCAAAATGACTATAGAGGCTAAAGATTTACAAAGTGCGATAACTCAGGCATCCATTCAACTTCAATGCTCAGTAATGGATATAGAATACACTGTTATTCAATATCCAAAGCAAGGTTTTTTAGGTTTTTTTCGAAAAAATGCCATTATAGAAGCACGCAGTGTTAAAAAGGTAAAACCAAAAGTAGAAAAAAAAGATTATAAAATTAAAACCGAGGAAAAAATAAGTAAGAAAAAAGATAGTGTAGAAAAGTTAAGAAATTTTACACAGGAAAAAAACAGCCATGAAGAGGTAAAAAAAGATTTTCTAGCTCAAGAAGAACACAAAGAGCAAGAGTCATTAAAAATCAAAAAGGAAAAATATGTAGTCAAAAGCGATGCAATTTTTGATTCCTTTCATAAAGAGAGCGAAGAAAAAAACACTGATCGTTTGGATGAAATAAAAATACAAGTAAAAACTTTAATTGATTCTTTAGGTTTTGATATTGAACTTGTTGAATTCCGTATGTATGATGATAATAATATTTTAATTAAGCTTGATGGCAAGGATTCTGCGTTGTTAATCGGCAAGGGAGCGTGTAGATATAAGGCTTTATCTTATCTTTTGCATAGTTGGATTAATTCAAAATATAATTTATTTATTAGACTTGAAATTTCTCATTTTTTAGAAAATCAAACTCAAGTAGTACAGCAATATTTACAAGGCGTGATAGAAAAAATCGAAAGCACGGGTAGGGCACAAACAAAGCCTTTAGATGGCGTTTTAGTGAAAATTGCTTTAGAGCTTTTAAGGGAGCGCTTTCCGCACAAGTATGTTGGAATCAGACAGTGTGAAGGCGATCAAAAAATTATCATAGTAAATGATTTTATAAAATAAAATGAATGATACCATCGTCGCGTTAGCAACAGCTCATGGGCTTGGTGCGATTTCTATTATTAGAATCAGTGGAACACAAGCTTATGAGAGTGCTTTAAAATTCCTTAAACAACCCATATTAAAACCACGATATGCACATTTTTGCAAGCTTTATGATAGAAATGATGAATTTATTGATGAAGCAATTGTGATTTATTTTAAAGCTCCTTTTAGTTTTACAGGCGAAGATGTTGTGGAATTTCAAATTCACGGAGGTACTGCATTAGCTCAGGTGGTGCTTGAAGAATTTTTAAACTTAGGTTTAAGGCTCGCAAAAGGTGGAGAATTTAGTAAAAGGGCTTGCTTAAATGGCAAAATGAATGTTTTAAAAGCTTTAAATATTCAAGATTTAATTCTTGCAAAATCAAGTCAAGGCGCAAAAATCATTGCTAGAAATTTAGAAGGAAAATTAGGAGTATTTTTAGATCAAATTCGTATGGATTTGGTTAAAACTTTAGCTTATGTTGAAACGAGTATTGATTATGCTGATGATGATTTGCCGCCAAATTTATTAGAACAAATTCAAAATATGTGCTTAAAAAATTCTAAACTTTTAGAAGATATAGTTGCCATTTCAAGATCCAAAAAAGGATTGATAGATGGTTTTAAAATAGTAATTTTAGGCAAGCCAAATGCCGGAAAAAGTTCTATTTTAAATGCCTTATTAAATTATGATAGGGCTATTGTTTCAGATATTGCGGGCACAACAAGAGATCGTATCGAAGAAAATTTAAAAATCGGTACGCATTTAGTTAAAATTATTGATACTGCGGGCATAAGACAAAGTGAAGATAGCATAGAACAAATAGGCGTGCAATTAAGCTTTAAGGCCATTGAAGATGCTGATATTATTTTAGCGATTTTTGATGCTTCAAGACCTAAAGATTTGGAAGATGAAGAGATTTTAAAGCTTTTGCAAAATTGTGACAAAAAAATCTTTTGGATTTTAAATAAAATGGATTTGCCGTGTCAATTCAACGAAGAAAATTTGAATTTTTTAAACTTAAGTGCTAAAAATGATATTACTTTGCTTGAAAATGCCCTGATAAATTATTTAGATCATCAACAAACATACGATTTGATTGCGACTAATCTTACCCTTATTCAATCTTGCGAAAATGCTAGCAAGGCAATTTTAAGAGCAAAAGATTTATTAAATGAAAATTCCTTAGAACTTTTTGCGTTTGAATTTAATTTAGCTATTGATGAGCTTGCAAAATTTACCAAAGATTTCAATCGAAGTGAAATTTTAGATGAAATGTTTGGTAATTTTTGCTTAGGAAAATGAAAGGTAGAAAAATGGATAAAGAAACGATTAAGGCACATAAAATCAGCGATGATGAATATGCTGAAATTTTAAATATTTTAGGTAGAGAGCCAAATTTACTCGAGCTTGGTGTGATTTCTGCGATGTGGAGCGAGCATTGTTCTTATAAATCAAGTAAAAAATACCTTAATGGCTTTCCAACCAAAGCTTCTTGGGTGATACAAGGTCCAGGAGAAAATGCGGGTGTGATTGATATTGGTAAAGGAATGGCAGCAGTTTTTAAAGTAGAAAGTCACAATCACCCTAGCTTTATCGAGCCTTTTGCGGGTGCTGCTACAGGTGTGGGTGGAATTTTGCGTGATGTTTTTACCATGGGTGCAAGAGTGGTTGCAGGAATGAATTCTTTAAAATTTGGTAATATCCACGATGAAAAATGTGGCAAACATCAAAAATACCTTGTCAAAGGCGTTGTGAGTGGAATTTCTCATTATGGAAATTGTATGGGAGTGCCTACGATTGGAGGAGAATGTGCCTTTGATGAATGCTTTAATGGAAATATTCTAGTCAATGCCTTTGCTTTAGGAATTTGCAAAAGTGAAGATATTTTTTATGCTAAGGCTGAAGGTATAGGAAATCCTGTGATTTATGTGGGTTCAAAAACCGGTAGAGATGGACTTGGTGGAGCTGTGATGGCGAGCGATAGCTTTACAGAAGAAAGTAAGTCTTTGCGTCCAACCGTGCAAATTGGTGATCCTTTCAGCGAAAAGCTTTTAATGGAAGCTTGTTTGGAGCTTTTTAAAACAGATTATATCGTTGGAATTCAAGATATGGGTGCAGCTGGTCTTACTTCAAGTTCTTTTGAAATGGCAGGAAGAAGTGGTAGTGGAATGAAGCTTTTCTTGGATAAAACGCCGATGAGAGAAGAAGGAATGACTCCTTATGAATTAATGCTTAGCGAGTCTCAAGAAAGAATGCTAATTTGTGCTAAAAAAGGCTGCGAAGATAAAGTTATAGAAATCTTTAAAAAATGGGATTTAGACGCTGTGGTAATGGGCGAAGTTACCAATACGGGTAAAATGGAGCTTTTTTGGAATGATGAGCTTGTAGGGCTTATCCCAATAGAACCTTTAAGCGAAAAAGCACCGATTTTAGATCGTCCAACTTCTAAACCAAAATACCTAGATGAAATTAAAAATTATAAATTTGAACTTAAAATGTCTCAACAAGAGCTTTTTGAAAAAATCTTGCAAAATGAAAATGCTAGCGATAAAAATTTTATTTATGATCAGTTTGATTCTAGCGTGCAAACTAATACCATAAAAGCCGATGGAGCTTTGGGTGCAAGCGTGATACGCGTTAAAGAAAATGGTGCAAGCGTAGCAATGGCGATAGAATGCAATTCGCGTTTAAATTATATCAATCCAAAAATTGGTGCTAGCATGACAGTAGCAAGTGCAGGTAGAAAAGTAGCTTGCACAGGTGCAAAACCTTTAGCAATAAGTGATTGTTTGAATTATGGCAATCCGCAAAATCCTGAAGTCATGTGGCAGTTTGCACAGGGTTGCGAAGGTATAAAAGAAGCTTGCAAAGAGTTAAACACTCCAGTTGTAAGCGGAAATGTTTCACTTTATAATGAAAGCGATGGAGTAAGTATTTATCCAAGTCCAACCATAGTTTGCGTGGGTTTGAACGAAGATGCAAGTAAAACTTTGCCAAGTGCTTTTAGTCAAGAAAATATCAGTATTTTTGTTTTGGGTGAAAGCAAAGGGGAATTTGGAGCCTCTTTGGCGGCAAAAATTCAAGATGGCAAAGTAGAAGGAATGCTTTGTGAGTTAGACTATGAAGCAGAAATTAAGCTATGGAATTTACTCATAGAAGCTAATAAACAAAATTTACTTCATTGTGCTAATAGTGTTGGTATAGGTGGTATTGCTTTAACTTTGGCTAAAATGGCGGCTAGATCAAGCGTGGGAATTGAAGCAAAGATGAGTTCAAAACATAATGATATCATTTTTGATGAAAGTCCAAGTCGTGCCATAGTTGGGGTTTTAGATGAAGAAAAATTTTTAGAACTTGCGCAAAATTTTGATGTCAAAGTACAAAAAATCGGTCAAAGTGTGAGTGAAGCTAAGTTTGTTTTAGATGAAATTGGACTAGGAAGCAAAGAGCTAAAAGCTAAGTATTTTAATTCTTTTAAAGAAATGATGGAATAATGATTTATATTTTATTAATCATCGCTATTTTAGCGTTTTATTGGTATTACAAAACTTGGGGAAAACAAGATTTTTTAAACTCAGCTACGCGTGGAGCTAAAGGCTTTGCAAGGGGTTTTGCAAAGGGCGTTATGGAAGAAAGAATAGATGAGTTTAAAAGGCGTATGAATTACTATGTCATCGCACTTTTAGCAAAAATCGCAAAAAGCGATGGCAGAGTAAGCGAAGATGAAGCTGAAATGATCAGTCAAATTTTAGATGCAAATGCCAAAGATGAAAGAGAAAGGGCGTTTTTAAAAGCAAGTTTTAATGAGCATAAAGATAATTTAAGCGATGCTTTTTATGTGGCAAAGGATTTTTTAAAAGAAGTTCCTTTGCCAAAAAACGAGCGTTTTAATGTTTTGCGTGTGCTTGTGTTTATGGCATTAATCGATGCAGATTTTAATAACAAAAAAAGAGAGATTTTAGAACAAATCGCAAAGGCTTTTGATATAGCAAAAAGCGAGCTTGATAATTTTATCGCCAGTCTTTCAAATTTAAAAAGCGGACAAAAAGAGTTAAGTCTTGATGAAGCCTATAGCGTTTTAGAGCTTTCAAGTAATGCAGATTTAAACGCGGTAAAAAAACAATACAGAGCCTTAGCTAAAAAATACCATCCTGATATTTTAAACGCAAATAATGTGAGCGAAGAAGAATTAAAAAAAGGTGTAGAAAAATTTCAAAAAATTAACGAAGCTTATGAAAAAATCAAAAAGCATTTAGAAAAATAAGAGTAAAAATGAAAAAGATAATTTTATTTTTGTTTGTTTTTTAGGAATTTTAAGAGCAGAGCAAGAATGGAAAGCGATAAAGAATGTTTTGATTTAGGGCTTTGGTATTATGAAAAAAAATAAATTTCGAAAGGGCAATGAAATAATGTCTAAGCTTTGCAAAGCTAATGTTTATAAAGCTTGTCGTAATGTAAGTATTTCTTATGAAAATGGATTTGGCGTAAAGCAAGATTATTTTAAAGCAAAAGAACTTTACGAAAAAGCTTGTAAAGGCAATGATTATGTTGCTTGTTTTAATTTAGGTATTATTTATAAATATGGACAAGGTATAAAACAAGATTATCAAAAAACCAATGAATTTTACAAAAAAGCTTGCGATGGTGGTCATAACACTGCTTGTTTTTATTACAATGCACAAGAAGTAAAATAAGATTTACTCACAGCTAAAAATTATTTTTCTAAAGCTTGTGATTTGGGAGAACAAATAGCTTGTGATAATTATTATGATTTAAATGAAGGTAAATTTTAAGAGAAAGGAAAAAATGAGAGCATTATTAAGCGTTAGCGATAAAGAAGGCATAGTAGAATTTGGAAAAGAACTTGAAAATTTAGGCTTTGAGCTACTTTCAACGGGTGGAACTTTTAAGCTTTTAAAGGAAAATGGAGTAAAGGTTGTAGAAGTTAGCGAATTTACAAAAAGTCCTGAGCTTTTTGAAGGGCGTGTAAAAACCTTGCACCCAAAAATTCACGGCGGAATTTTACATAAAAGAAGTGATGAAAATCATATTAAACAAGCAAAAGAGAATGAAATTTTAGGCATTGATTTGGTTTGTGTAAATTTATATCCATTTAAAAAAACCACTATAATGAGCAATGATTTTGATGAGATTATCGAAAACATCGACATTGGTGGACCTGCGATGATAAGAAGTGCGGCGAAAAATTACAAAGATGTTATGGTGCTTTGCGATCCGCTTGATTATGAAAAAACTATCAATGCTTTAAAAAACAATCAAAATGATGAAAAATTTCGCCTAAATTTGATGATAAAAGCTTACGAGCATACAGCAAATTATGATAGCTATATCGCAAATTATATGAATGAAAGGTTTAATGGGGGATTTGGAGCAAGTAAATTCATCGTAGGGCAAAAGGTTTTTGATACAAAATACGGCGAAAATCCTCATCAAAAAGGAGCTTTATATGAATTTGATGCCTTTTTTAGCGTGAATTTTAAAGCCCTAAAAGGCGAAGCAAGCTTTAATAATCTAACTGATATTAACTCCGCGCTGAATTTAGCCAGTAGTTTTGAAAAAGCTCCCGCGGTAGCTATAGTAAAGCATGGAAATCCTTGCGGTTTTGCTATAAAAGAAAATTTGGTACAAAGCTATATACACGCGTTAAAATGTGATAGTGTGAGTGCTTATGGGGGTGTGGTGGCGATCAATGGCACGCTGGATAAGACCTTGGCTGAGAAAATCAATGAAATTTATGTAGAAGTTATCATTGCTGCAAATGTTACAGATGAGGCCTTAGCGGTATTTGAAAACAAAAAACGCATTAAAATTTTTACACAATTTAGCCCTTATTTAATCAGAAGTTTTGACAAATATGATTTTAAGCACATTGATGGAGGCTTTGTTTATCAAAATAGCGATGAAGTAAGTGAAAATGAGCTTAAAAATGCAAAACTTATGAGTCAAAGAAAGGCAAGTGAAGGTGAACTAAAAGATCTTGAAATTGCGATGAAAATTGCTGCATTTACCAAATCAAACAATGTAGTTTATGTAAAAAATGGCGCAATGGTGGCCATTGGAATGGGTATGACAAGCAGAATTGATGCCGCAAAAGCAGCTATTGCCAAAGCTAAAGAAATGGGGCTTGATTTAGAGGGTTGTGTTTTGGCAAGTGAAGCTTTTTTTCCATTTAGAGATAGCATAGACGAAGCAAGTAAAGTGGGTGTTAAAGCCATAGTAGAGCCAGGTGGAAGCATAAGGGATGATGAAGTGATAAAAGCTGCCGATGAATACGGAGTGGCACTTTATTTTACAGGTGTAAGACACTTTTTGCATTAAATTTACAAATTTTTAAACAATCTAAAGGGCTAATTTATTACCATCTAAGCCCTTTTTTCATCATTTTAATTCATCTCCGCGCATCTTGTAAACTCCAACTCTGTAATGTTGAATACAGCGAAATATCTTGCCATTCTGAACGAATGTGAAGAATTTTACAACCCAACTAAAACTACAAGCCTGTTTTCCAAACCTTAAGCGAAGAATCTCTATATTGTAACTATTTTCTTAAATAGAGATCCTTCATCGCAAGGATTCAGGATGAGCAGATAAAGAACCTTTGTTTCACTTGGGATAACAAAATGTTGGTTTAAAGATAACGAAAGGTAAATTCGGGATGACAAGCACTCATCATTCTAAGCAATCTTTTCGTCATGTTGAGCATAGCGAAATATCTCTATCCTTCCCTAAAAAATACTATCTTTAAAACATTTCTATAAAAAATTTCTAAAAAAATATAAATATTTATTTAATTTACTAAAAAGGTTAAAAATACTGTGGCATAATCTTAAATATTTTAAATTCAAGGAGAATGAATGAAAAAAATTTCCATTTTAGCTTTAGGACTTTTGATGAGTGCTTGTGTTAAAAATGCCAGTCTTAGTATTATTGAAATTGAAAATAAAACCTTAAGTTTTGTTTCCATAGAAACCAATGGTAAACTTTATACTCCAAAAGAGGGTGGTGAAATACCGAGCATTACCTTTGAAAGAGATAGATTCTTCGGTTTTGCGGGTTGCAATCGCTTTTTTGGTGGTTTGGGTAATTTAGGTGATGAAGGTATTGAATTTAAAGGTGCTGCTGCGACTAAAATGATGTGTGAGCCTGAATCAATGAAATTTGAAGATAAAATATTAACAAGCCTTACAGGCATCTTTAAAATCAGTAAAAATGGCGATAATGGTTACACGCTCACAAAAGATGACATCGTCATTCGCTTAAAATGATTTTAAACGCTCCATTTTGGAGTGTTTTTTGCGTTTTATTTATAATTATTTTATTTGTTTTTAAATTATTTTTCAATATATCAAATCATTCTCTCCTCGCAACTTATACTTTAAAGCACTTTCGGTGTATTCTTTTATCTTAAATTTCTCATATTTAACTTGCCTATATACTGTCATCTTGAGTGAAATAAAGGATTTTTATTTAAGAAAATAGTTACGATATAGAGATTCTTCATGTTACTCAGAATGACAAGTTTTCAAATAGGGTTTTGCTTTATTTAGTATTCACTTTCTAGAATTTTGTCTTAATTCACTTTTCATTTATTGTCAAGAATTTTTACTAAAGTGAGTATTTTAGTAACGAAATAATTAAAATTATAATAAATATAAATTATATAATTTGAATGTATTTTAAATAAAAAATTTCTAAATAAAATGATATTTATTATTATCTATAATTGTAAATATTTTATATCAAAAACAACTATTTTTCCATAAATAAAGTATAAATTTTTACAATTTTTTTTATCAAATTTATATAATATTTATCAAAAAAATTAAGATAAAATATAGTAAATAATAATATTTATTTTTTAAAATTAATTAGAATAATAAGTAAATATAAAATACAAAAACACTATCAAATTACTATAATATAGTGATTTTTAGAGTTCAAACTCTAATACTTATTGTTTAAATATAATTTAATATTAAATTTATTAAAATCAATTATAAAAATCTGCAAATTTTAAAAAGTAAATAAAAATTATCAAAGGTTGAAATATGGCAAAGAAAATGAGTTTAAGAAAGCACTTGGTTTTGAGCTTTGTGGCAAGCTCTATGCTTTATAATCAAGCGATTGCTTTACCTCAAGGGGGAAATTTCGTTCAAGGTGGTGGAAGCATCACTAGTGGCGGTGGAAATATGAATATCCACGGCAATGGTAACAATGGTAACCATGTCATCAACTGGGGTGGTGGTTTTAACATTGGCAAAGATGAAAGCGTTAATTTTAGTGGACAAGGACACCACAAATTCTTAAATCTTGACTATAGCAAAAACGCATCTCAGATTTATGGTCAATTAAACGGAAATGGTCATGATATTTTCTTAGTTAATCCAAACGGAACAATTATTGGCAACGGTGCAGTGATTAATACGGGGAAATTTGGTATTTCAACTGGAGCGATGAATGAAGCACAAATCAAAGAATTTGCAACAAGTGGTAAATTCTCTCCGGTTTTTTCTCCGGCTCAAAAAGGCACTATCACTATACAAGGTGATGCGATTTTAAATGTTAGTAACCTTCAGCTTGTGGGCAATAAAATCGTACTTAAAGACGGTATTAACATCAATCTTAAGGATAATAACGGTCAGTTAGGTAGTTTTGACGCACAAGCTCAATCCATCGAACTTTTAGGCGGAACTATCAGTGCAAATACTATAAATCTTAACACCACACCAAAGGATCAAGCAGTTACCGGCGAGATTAAAATTGGCAACATCCAAATCAACGATCTTACAAAAATGGATCTAAGCACTAAAATCCTTTATTTTAATAATGCAAATTTAGATTTACAAAATGCTGAATTAAATGCAAATGCTGAGCAAATTAATCTTGATGAAGCCACACTTAATGCAAAAACTATAAATTTCAATGCCACAAATAAAATCAAATCACTAGGATCAACCCTAAGTGCCACCGATATGACTTTACAAGGCACTAATGCCCTAGAATTTTCAAACTCAAATTTCAATGCCACAAATCTTGCCCTTTTACAAAGCAATTATATCAACCTTGATGACACCAGCTTCACAGCTTCAAATTTAAAACTACAAGCAAATGGCGATAAATCTCTTATCGATACCACAAATTCTAAGCTCACAGCAAATTCAAATTTAGATATAGATGGTGATCAGATTAAATTCAGCCAAGGTTCGACACTGACAAGCAAAGGCGAAGTAAACATCAAAGCAAATGATCAAATCGCCTTTGAAGATAGCGAGCTTGACATTACAAAGCTAGATATCGAAGCGACAAATCATATTTTATTCAAAAACTCAAGTATTAATAAAAACGAAGCTCAAAATAAAGGCGAATTAAGCCTTAAGAGCGAAAACGGCACGGTAAGCATTCAAGATAGCGACTTCACTCTTGACAGCTTTACTCTTAATGCTAATCAAGCAGAGTTTAAAAACAGCAATCAAACTCAAAACACTATCAAAGCCAACACTCTTGATTTTGATCTTAAAGATAAAATCATTGCACAAAATTACAATTTCAATGTCTCAAATTTAGATTGGAATGCAGGCAATTACATTCATTTAAACGGTTCAAAATTTGATCTTGGCACAAATGCAATTTTTGCTTCAAATCAAACTAAGATCGAAAATACCACTTTTAATGGAAATGATGCAACAACACTTGAATTTAAAGGATCAAACACAAATTCCATCATCGAAGTGGATGGCGGTAATACAAATATAAATGAAAATATAAACAGTGTTAAATTTAACGCAAATCGCATTAATATCAAAAATGGTAATATTAACGCCGCTTCAAATTTAGAGCTCATCAGTGATTATCTAGACATTACAGGCGGAAAATTAAAATCAAATGACACCCTAAAACTTGAAGGAAAAAATTATCTAGGCGTTACAAACTCAACCATCAACGCTAAAACCTTAACTTTATTGACTCAAAATTTAATTGAGTTAAAATCAGGTGCAAATTTAAACGCAACAAATATTGAATTTAAAAATAGCGAAAACACAACAAAAAATACCCAAGTCAATATCGAAAATGGCGCAACTATCACAGCCGATCAAGGTACACTTAAAATCTTACTTGACCGTATCAATGTTAAAGGCGGCACACTTAGTGCGAAAGATTTAAATTTAGAAGGTAAGCAAATCGCTATTACCGGCGGAGAATTAAAAGGCACGACTATCACTTTAAAAGGCGATGAGCTAATCAGCATTGATGGTGATACTGTAAAAATTGGAACTGATAGTACAACGGACTTAAATTTAGAAAGTGGAAATTTAATAGAAGTTAAAAAAGGCGCACTTACAGCCAGTAAAATTTCTATGAAGGCGGTTGATAACGATCCAAACGATGGTAAAAACCGCGGAACTATTGATTTGCTTGGTGGCACTATCACTGCTAAGACTAGCGATATAATTTTAATAGGTAGAGATATTAATTTTGGCGGTGCAAATATAAGTGCAAGCGGTAAAATCGACGCAGATGCGAGTAATTTAATCAGCGTAAGTGGTAGTGGAAGCATCACAGGTAATATTGATTTAAATGCAGAAAAAGAAATCAAAATTAATGGTAATCTAGGCGATGAAAACTCAAATATTACTCTAAATACACAAGGACAATTCAATGTCATAGGCGGAACGCTTAAAGCTAAAGATTTTGGTGTGAATGCTGGGGCTATTGATTTTAAAAACGCGAATTTAAAGGCTGGAAGCATTAAATTTGAAGCTCAAAATAAAATTTTAATTTCAGGAGATAGCACAAAAATTGAAGGCTCAAGCCTTATCTTAAATAGTGCAAATTTGATTGACATTTCAGGCGGTAGTTTAATCAGTTCTGGCACGATTAAATTCAATGATAATTTTGACAAAGACACAATCCAAGAGATTAAAATCAGCGGTGGCACGATAAAGGCAACTGGCGATTTAAGTGCAAATGCCGATGGTATTCACATTAGTGGGGGTGATATTGATGGGGCAAACATTAGTTTTAAAGCAAGTAATGATATTTCTATCAGTGGCAGCACGACTATTGATGCAGCAAATATCACTCTTGAAGGACTTGGTGCAAATGGTGGCATAAAAATCGACGCAGGTACCATCACAGCTACAGCTATGCTTAAACTCTTAGCAAATAACCGCATTACCATAGAGGGTGGAATCCTAAGTGGAAAAAGCGTTGATATCGCAGCAAATGGCAATGTAGAAAATGATATCCTAAAAGGCGGCCTTGTAGAGCTTAAAGGTGGAACAATTAAAGCAACTGGCAATGGTAAAGATGATATTTTCAGCATCAAAGGTAACGACATCGCCCTAAGTGGTAGCACCCTAGATGCAGCAAAAGATTTAAATCTTGAAGCCAAAAATTTACTTAATATCACAGGCGGCACGCTAAAAGTAGAAAATGGCAAGCTTATTTTAAACGGCGATAAAGAGGTTAAAATCAGCGGTGCAACTTTTACCACTTCAAAAGATAATACCACTTTAGAAGTAAAAAGCAGTGGCAAAGTTACTTATAATCAAACAAATGGCATGCTAAAAATAAATGATTTTACTATCACAAGTGGCGAAATTGATATCCAAGGTGGAACTATCGATGCAAAAGGTAATGTGAAATTCACTGCAAAAACCAATATCACTTTTAAAAACGCAACTCTAACCACACAAGGCGGTATCACATTTAAGGCTGATAAAGGCATTATTGTAGGACAAAAAGATTCTTCTAGAACAACACTTACAGCTAATGGTATCAGTTTTGAATCCAAAAACATACAAATTCAAACAGCAACTCTTAATGCCGGTACTGGCGATTTAAAACTCAAGGCAACAGAGCTTAAAGAGGGTGAAAAATACAAAGAAGGCGGTATCATCGAAATTTCAGATGCTAGTGAGCTAAGCGGTAACAACATTGACATACAAGGTTATGATGTAAAAATACAAGGCACAAATACCAAACTAACAGCAATACAAGATTTAAGCCTTAGTGCAAATAATATTCTTGAACTCAAAGACAGTAAAAACATTAGTGCTAAAAATGCCACTTTAAAAGCCATTGCTAAACTTTATATCGAAGGCGCAACCCTTAGTATGCAAGGAAATTTAAGCCTACTTAGTGCAAATTTGATTGATTTAAATAATGCGAATTTAAGTGCAACTGGCAATGTATCTTTTGCAAAGATTGATCCAGATTCAGGTTTGATTAATGGCAAAGAAGAAAATCAAAAACTTGGCGTCGTGGCAACCATAAGAGGCAATACTAATATCACTACAAACGGCGATAATGGCAATATCAGTTTTGCAGTTGATAAAGTCGATATTCAAAACGGAACACTCACAGCAAGCGGAGCATTTATATCAAATGGCGTGCAGTTTTATATGAGCGGTGGTGAAATTCTTGCTAGCGGTGCAGTGGATATAAGTGCGAATAATCATATTAATTTAACAGGCGGTTCCATCACAGGTAAAACATTAGACTTTTTGGGTAGTAATGTTATTGATATTAGCAATATGAAATTAACAGCTACAGGTGGTGGCATTAATATCACGGGTTTAAATAAAGTTAATATTAGTGGAGATAATAATTATTTTACAACTAAAAAAGGTGGAGATGAAGGGGCGAATACAGATATTGATATCATAGCGCCGGATTTAAAAATTGATGATCCACACACCGACATAGATGGCGATGGACAATTGAATATTGGCGGAAGCGAAAGTCTTGTTTATAATAAGCTTGATGGATCTAATCATATAGGAAATAAAGATATTAATCTAATCGGAACAAATTATTTGGGTATTTTTAACTCAACGATTCAAGGTTTAAATGTTAATTTCATCTCGAATAATTTCATTGAAGTGCAAAATTCAACCATTAGTTCTATAAATGGTGGAAACATTAGCTTTAAGGCTACAAACGGTGAGCATGATACAAAAATCAGCATAGTAAATTCAAATATCACTTCAGCTGGAAACATTAGTTTTGAAACAACTTACTTAATTATCAAAGGAAAAGTAAATTTAGGCGATGGTGTTGCAGGAAGCGGAAATGATACAATTATTAATGCAAGTGGCGATATTATTACTTCGGGTGTAAAAGAAATTTTCATCGAAAATGCAAATTTAAGCGCCGGTGGCAAAATAGGGCTTGATGGCTCTATGCTTTTAAGAATCACTGATTCTATCTTAAATGCAAATTCTTTGGTTTTAAGTTCAGCAAATTGGATCGATATTGCAGGTGGAAAATTCACAGCTAAAACTGGTGACATTTTACTTGGCAATGGAGAGAGTGGCAATGCAAAAGTTATCGATATCACAAATGGTGCGGAGCTTGATGCAAAAACCAATATTACTTTTAACGCCGAGCAAATCAATATCTCAAAAGATGAAGTAAATACAGACGAAGGTGCTAAGGCAGAAAGTAAAGATCCTGTTATTAAAGCTGGGGGTGACATTAACTTTAACGCGACTAATCTTATCCGTATAAGTGGCGGAAAATTTAATGCCAACAATATAATTCTAAAAGGCATTAAAGGTGTAGAAATCAAAGGTGACACTACAAGTATCACAGCAAGCGGAGCTTTGAAATTCTTAAGTGATAATTTGATCAATATCGAAGGTGGCGCTATCGATGCAGGTAGTGTGCAATTTGGCGCGACAAATGGTGACACAAGTAAATTAGCTATCAACTTAATCGGTGGTTCTATCACAAGTGATGGAGTAATCGATCTTGACGCAAATACAGTTAATATCACAAATGCAAATTTAAGTGGTGCAAGTATTGATTTTGCAGTGGCAGCTATGCTTTTAAATGGTAGCGCGACTTTAACTGCTACAGGCGAGCTAAAAATCAACGCAAGCGATAATATCCAAATCAAAGCAGGCTCACTAATCGGTGGAAATTTAAATTTATTATCTGGCAATCTTATCGATATCAGCGGTGGCACACTGACTTCAAATACTGGTGCTATCGTTTTAAATGCGACAAATAATCTAAATATTAAAAATGCGACTTTAAGTTCTCATGATAATATCGATCTTGACTCAAAAGTCATCAGCATAGACAACGCTAAAATCAAAGGCACAAGCCTAGATGCCACAGCGGATAATTTAACTCTTGCAAACCTTACAAACGGCGATGCGAATGCGAATTTTAATATCAGCGGCGCAGTTTCACTCACAGGTAAAAAATACCTTGGCATCACAGGCAGCACGCTAAGCTTTACAAGCCTAACTCTTGCTTCAAATAATTTAATCGAAATTGCAAGCTCAAATTTAAAAACAACAGGCGGAGCCTTTAAAATCACAGCTACGGATGCAAATCCAAGTGATGAATTTGGTGCAAGCATTAAAATCACAGATTCTATTCTTAGCTCAAGTGACACACTAAATTTAAAAGCTGATGCGATCAATTTAAGCGGTGCAACAACCGAGCTTAACGCGCAAAATGCTATAGATTTAACAGCACAACAAATCATCGCAGAAAATATCAAGCAAATCAAATCCACAGCTGGCGATATAAACCTAAACGCTAGCAATCACCTAAAAATCACAGGCGATACAGTTAGAACTCTCATCGAGGGCTTAAATATCAATATCATGGCCAATAACTTGGTTGAAATCACAAAGGTAGATTTAACAGCTAGTGCTGGAAATATCAACATCACAGGCGAAGATAAAAATTCACAAGATCAATTCGGCACAAAAATCGTTTTAAATGACGCGAAATTAGACGCAAATTCAAATAATGCAAACGATGGCAGAACAGGCAATATCAACATACAAGGCTTTGATCAAATCAATGTCGAAAATAAATCCGTATTAGACGCAGCTTACAATGTCTTATTAAATGCAAGCAAAAAAATCGTAATAAGCGGTGGCTCACAGCTTAAAGCCCTAAAAGACTTAACTTTAAGTGCAAAAGAAGCTGGTATTAACATAAAAGATGCAGAAACTTTACTTGACGCTGAAAATGTAAATTTAAAAAGTGGCGCTATTGTTTTAGAAAATGGCAAAATTTATGCGGATAATAGCATTAATTTTGGCAAAGCAGATGGCGCAAGTAATGTTTATGTAAAAATAGACAATGGCGAGCTAAAAACTGGCGTGGCTAATGATGGCAGTGCAGGAAGCATTAAATTTGGCGATAGTGCAAATCAAATTGATAAAATCGAAATCAACGGCGGTACTATCAGCACAGCCGATCTTGATGCATATGCAAGACAAATTGCTATTGCAAATGGCGCAGAAATCAGCGCAAATTTACTTGATCTTAGCGCGAGCGAGCTTTTGAAAATCAGCGGTGGAACCATCACTACTGGCACAGCAAATCTAATCGGTTCAAATATCATCGAAATCAGCGGCGGCACTATCAATGTGGGCAATACCTTAACAATGAAAAATGCAAACGGTGCGGATAATGTTTATATTAACATAAGCGGTGGAACTATCAACGCAGAGAATGCCAACCTAGACTTAGATGCTAAATTTATCGACTTTGCAAACGCAACCTTAAAAGCTAAAAACCTTGATGCTAACGCTTATGTATTAAATGTAAAAAGTGGCACTTTCACTATCAGCGAAGCGCTTAAATTTACAGGAAGTAATTATATCGATATCACAGGTGGAATTTTTAGTGCTAAAAATATCGATTTCATCTCAAATAATGTTATTTCCATAGCTAATGCAAGTTTAACTACTAATGAAGGTAATATCAACATTAGTGCCACTAAGGGCGAAGGACAACAAACAAGCACAAAAGTAGATATTAAAGACAGCACATTAACAGCCTCAGGTTCTGGCGAAAACGGTAAAATAAATATAGGCGCAGATACTATTAATATTAGTGGCGATAAAACTAAACTTGATGGAGCAAATAGTGTTTCTATTGATGCGAATTTCAATCTTGCCTTAAGCAATTTAACCAAAGATGCTCTAAAAGGCAATATCACTCTAAAAGCAGCCGATAGTCTTAAAATTACTGATAGTGTATTAGAGCTTACTTCTTTGACGCTTTTAAGTAACAATTACATCAGTATAAGTGGCTCAAATCTTAAAGCCACAAATGGCGATATTACAATAAAAGGTATTGCCAGTGATGATAGTTTGAAAGCTCTTGATATCTCAAATTCTATCATTAACGCGTCTAAGGCTTTAAATTTCAAAGCAAATAAAATTTATGCAAGCGGTGATAAAACCGAATTTACAAGTGGTGCAACTTTAAGTTTCATCGCAACTTCTTTAATCCTTG
Source organism: Campylobacter sp. CCS1377 (assembly GCF_040008265.1). NCBI lineage: Bacteria > Pseudomonadati > Campylobacterota > Epsilonproteobacteria > Campylobacterales > Campylobacteraceae > Campylobacter > Campylobacter aecornae. Next base: position 1,417,327 of record NZ_CP155620.1, on the reverse strand, counting down.
ATGGCATTAAGTCCATAACAAGTGGTGGTGATGTTAAACTTAGTGGAAGCAATGTGGTGCAAATCAAAGGTGGTAGTACTAAAATGGATTTGAATTTCAATGGAAATTTAGCCGATATTAACTCAAATAATGTGATTGAAATTTCAAATGCTGATATTGATATGACAAAAGGCACTTTGAGAATCACCGCAACAGATACCAATAACGGTGATAATCTTGGAACTAAAATTTCTATAGAAAATTCTGATATTGATATCAAAAAAGTAAATAACGGTGCTTATGGTCACATAGAAATCGGTGCTGATCAAATCAATGTTAAAAACTCAACCCTTAATGCAGATAACAAAGTCCAACTCGTAGCCAACACAAAACTTGTTTTAGACACTATCACAGCAAATGCTGGCTTAAATATGATTTTTAAAGGTTTAAGCGGTGGCATAAGTGTGAATAATTCTACCCTTTCAAGCACTGGAGATATGGAGTTTGCAAGCAATGGCTATACCGAGCTTAAAGGTGGCACAAAATTAAAATCAGATGCAATGATTAAATTCTATGACACAACAGGACAAACTAGTGCTTTAGTCCTTGATGGCGTAACTATATCAGGCAAAAGTGAAGGTAAAAAACCAAGCATAGAATTTGCAAATGATAGCACCAAAATTACAGGTGGAAGCATTGATGCAAAACAAATTGACACTAAATTTACTGCAAGATTTGAACTCTTAAATTCAGCTGCCATCACAGCTGAAATTTTAAATCTTAACGCGAGCAATTACCTAAATATCGCAAATGGCACCACTTTAAGTGCTAGCGGTGCAATAACACTCACAGCGGCAAATATGGCAGTTTTAGCTGGACAAATCACTGGCGCAAACATTAGCGTAAATGGCGGAACAACCGGGACTATTGATATCAGCGGTAAATTAGAAAGCACAAGCGGTGATTTAAATATAGCTGGTGCAGATATATTCATCAAAAATAGTGCGGTTTTAAAAGCAAAAACAAATTTAACACTTGATGCCGAAAATCAAATTCTAATCGGCGAAGAAGCAACCAAAGCAGAAAATCAACCAAGCCTAAGCGCCGAAGGCTCAATGACAATCGATGGCAAAGGTCAGGTTGTAATGTACTCAGGTGCACTAAATGCTACTAGATCTCTAGCTTTCATCAGCCAAAATTTAATCGATTTAAATGCTGGCACTATCACAGCAACTAATGGCGATATTACTTTCACAGCAAGCGGAACTTCAAAAGACGATCCAAATACAAAAACAGGGACAATTAATCTTGATGGTACAACGATAAGTGCAAATGGTGAAAATTCAAAAGTAAAATTTGAAGGCGAGCAACTTAATATCAACGCAGGAAGCGTAAGCGCAAAAAGCATAAGTGCTGATATGGAAAATAAAATCATCGCAAAGGGTGGTAAATTTAATGCTGGTACTATCAGCCTTGATGGTAAAAATGCACTTGAATTAAATGGTGGTGAGAATGGCTTTAAATTTGAAAATGCAAAAGATCTTGATTTAATCAGTGTAGGCAAATTAAGCCTTGTTAATATGAGCTTAAATGCTAATACAATTGATCTTAAATCAAATCAAATTGATATTAATGGTGGTAGCATCACAGCAAACGGCGCGCTAAATATCGATGCAACAGCTGGCAGTGGCAATACAGGCGGTAAAATCACAGTTAATGGCGGCACAACCTTTAGTGGTAGCACTGTGAATTTCAGTGCAAGAAATGATATCAACATAAGCGGCAACAGCACCATTACAAGCAAATCAAGCGTGCAAATGCTAGCAGGAAATTGGATCAGTCTTGATGGAGTGACTATCAGCGGAACAAGCTTTAAAATCGCTGGTTTAGAAGGTAATGATTTAAATTTAGCAGAGCTTAAAAATACAAAAATCAACAGCGAAAACATGCAAAGCATAGATTTAGCCGCTCAAAGTATTAATTTACAAGGCTCAGACCTTAAAGCAAGTGGCGCTATCAAAGCCACAGCCACAGGCGGAACACTTATCATTAAAGATACCAAGCTAGAAAGCACCGCAAGCAATATCGCGCTAAGTGGGGATAAGCATTTACAGGTAGATGGCACAAGTGTGATTAAAGGCATTTCTCTAAGCTTTGCAAGTAAAAATTGGATAGAGCTTAAAGGCGGCGATATCACAGCAACAGCAGGTAATATCACCCTAACAGCAAGCGGTGAAGAAAATGGTCAAAAAACTGGAACTATAGATTTTAGCGGTGCAAATGTCACTGCAAATGGCAAAGCTGGTAGCACTAAAGAGCAAGATACAGGAAGCATTTATGCAAATGGCGAGCAAATCAATATCACAGGCGGAACTATCACAGCAAATGTAGATTTCCTAGTTGATGCTGAAAATATCGCAAAAATGACAGGTGGAATTGTAAATGTGACAAGACAACTCACACTCGATGGTAAAAATAGAGTCGAAGTTACAGGCGGAGAGCTTGGCACAGATATTAATGATCTTGTTTTCCTAACCGAAAGACACATTAAACTTGGCATTGATATTACAACTGATAATCTAACTTTGGAAGGTGAGCAAATCACGCTTACTGGAAATACCATTAACGCAGATAATTTATATCTAAAAGCCTTAAAGCAATCAGGCGAAGCAAATGTAGGTGGTATAGTCGAGCTTTTAAATGCGACACTCAATATCTCTACTTTATTAGATATACAAGCAAGAAATAACATTAAATTTAGTAACTCAAATATTAATGCACAGAATGCAGCTGTAAAACTTTTAGCACAAAATAATAATATCTCTATAACAGGTGGTAGCATTAAGTCAAAAAGCCTTGTAATGCAAGCTAAAAATTTAATTGATCTAAGCAACACTAGTGTAAATGTAAGCGGAAATGACGCACTTTATATCGGTGGCATTAAAGGTGAAGATAATAAAGATACATCAGCACAGCAAGTTAATATCAAAAATTCAGATATTTATGCAAATAATGGCATCACCATCAACGCAAGCAATAAGATTAAAATTACTGGTGAAAATACTAAAGAAGATTATTTAAAAGGAAACTCTGGTAAAATCACTCTTAATGGTGGTGAGCAAATTAGTATTTCAGGCGTTACGGTAGGTGGAACTGGAATTGACTTTAAAGCACAAGGCAGTGTAGGTAGAATTGATCTTAATAATGTAGAGCTTTGGGCGAAAAATCAAACTGTTAGCCTACAAGCAAATGAAGGTATCAATATAAACGGCGGTTTCATTAAAGAAAATGGGGGTATTGATTTTGATGCAAAAGATATCGAGCTTGTAAGTACAAATATAGAAAGCACGGGTAAAATTGATCTAAACGCACAAAATCAACTCATCATTGACGGCACAACTTTAAATGCTGGAACAGCTGATATTGCTTTAAATGGAAATAATCAAATTCTAGTAAAAGGTACTTCAAATATTTTAGGACACGCTTTAACTTTCTTAAGCAAGAATTTGATTGATTTGCAAAGCGGAAATATCACAGCTAATAATGGCGATATCACTTTCACAGCAAGCAACGGCGAGACTGGCGAAGCTGCAAGAGGAACTATTAAATTTGGTGGTGCGGTTATCAAAGCAACAGGCACTGGCGAAGGCAAAGGTGATATCAAAGCTAACGCAGAGCAAGTAAACATCACAGGCGGAAGTGTAACAGCAGAGAATTTCCATGCAAAAGGAAACAATCAAGTAATGATGAATGGCGGAAGCCTTGATATCAGTGGGCAACTTATACTTGAAGGTACTGAAAAAGTCAGCGTTACAGGTGATGCAAAACTTGGAACAAAAATTAACGACCTTGTTTTCTTGTCTAAAAAATACATTGAATTAGGTATTGATATTAGCGTTGCAAATCTTACTTTAAGAGCACAACAAATCAGATTAAATGGTGGAACTTTTAATATCACAAACAATTTCTTCCTTGATGCAGGTGATAAGTATGATTGGACTGATGCGCCGAGTGAGGATCTAAAAGGTACGCAAACTATTGATGGTAATCAAGGTGTAGTTAAAATCACAAATGGAGCCGTTATTAACGCGGGCAATTTTAAGGTTTGGGGTAAAAACTGGGTTTATGTAGATGGTGGATCAACTATCAATGCAAATAGCGTGATGTTTGATAGTGATAATTTAATTGAACTTACAAATGCAAAAATTAATGCTACAAATATAGACTTTGATGCTGGAAAAGCTATAGTTGTGGGCGGTGGTTCTGTAATAAAAGGCAAGGGCGAAAATGAAAAGTCTAATATAGACTTTAAAGCTCAAAGTATTTTACTTGGCTATACTTTAGATAAAGAAAAAGGCGAGGGCGAGGGCGAAAATGAATGGACTAAATTTACAGCAAAACAAGATGGCGAAGGTATAATCACTAAGATCGATGCTATAGATTTTTATTTAAACAATATTAATAAAACTTATGACGGTTTAGTTCAATTTGGTGGAAATTTACAAATCAATGTAAATAGACTTTTTGTGAATCATAAAAGCTCAAATGGTTCAAACACAATACAAAATGCAGGATATGTTAAAGATATTTTAATCGAAGGTAATGCAAATATTACCGCATCAGTGCAAATAGCACTCCAAGCAAGCAATCTCATCAAAATGACAGGTGGAACTTTAGACGCAAAAACCATCAATTTTATGCAAAATAGCGATAAAAATGTAAAACCAGATGTAGAAATCAGCGGTGGTACTATAAAGGCAAGTGAACTATTTAAAGTTAATTCAGATGATATTATAATCAGCGGTGGTACTATAAATACTAAAAATCTAGACTTTGATGCGGCTAATGTGATTGAAATGAGTGGTGGTAAAATCACTGCAAGCGGCACAGCTGCTTTTGATGCGGCAAATCAAATCACCCTAAGTGGTGGAACTATCACAGGTAAAACTTTTACTTTCAATGCTACAAGCGAAAAAGGCAAAGTGGTATTTAAAGGCAATGCAAATATTAATGTAGAAACTCTTAGTGTAAATGCAAAACAAATCGAAGTTAAAGATACTGCAAGTTTAAGTGCAAACATGTTAGAGCTTTTAGCACAAAATCTTATTGATATCACAGGCGGTACTATAGGTGCTGATAGTGACAATGTAAAACTAAAAGCTCAAAAAATCGCAATGAGTGGTGGTACAATTGATGGTGCAAAAGTAGATTTAATTGCAACTAAACTCTTTACAATGTCAGCGGGTAATATTTACTCAAATATTATTAACATTAAAGACAATGATGGCGCTCAAACCAACGCAAGTACAACAGGCACAGTGGTAGAAATCAGTGGTGGAAATCTTGGTAAATATGACAAAACCGCTACGCTTAATATCGATGCGGATAAAATCAGTGTATCAGGTGATGCTAAAACTCAAATTTACTCAAAAAATGGCACGACTTTTGATGCGAAACAAATAGCCATCAGTGGTGGTGTCATCAGTGGTGATAATATCATTCTAAAAGGAAGCGAAAAAGTTGGCATAAGTGGCAATGCTATATTCCTTGCAGGCAACCCAGTTAATGGCACTTTAAAACTTCTCTCTGACAATCTAATCGAAATTTCAGGCGGTGAATTTGAAATAAAAACTGAAATTAATGGTATCACAGGCACAGGCACAACAGCGGATAATAAATCAAGCCTTGCTGAGCTCATCATTACAGGTGGAGCATTTAAAGATCAGATTCACGCTTATGCGAAAAATATCAACTTCGCAGGTGGCACAGTGAGCTTTGAAAATACAAGTGCAAGCTTTAATGCGAGCAATTATCTAAAATTCCTTGATGCGACTATAAACACTACAGGTACTACAGCCCTTGCATTTAACGCAACAAACAGTATTTTAGCAAGTGGTGCAAGCTTTAACGCAGAAGCTGGCAAAGGCACTATCACTTTCCAAACCACAGGTGAAAATGGATATATAGGCTTTGTAAAAAGTGAGACAAAAGGTTCAAGTATTAACGGTTTTGAAAATGTAAGTCTAAATTCAAGCAAAGGCTTAGAGCTTAAAGAAACAACTATCAACACTAAAAACTTGAAACTTACTTCAAAAGATGATATGAGTATTGCTTCAAGCACACTTACAACAGATAGTAGTCTTAAAATCGATGCAGGTCAAGACTTAGCAGTAAAAGATTCAGCTATCAACATAAACGGTGGAATCGGTGAGAATGACAACAGTATCAAAGCAGGTGCTAGCATTTTATTTGATAACTCAAAACTCGCTTTAAACAACGGCTCAAAAGCAAGCATTGTAGCTACAACCACCTTTAAAGCCTTAAATTCACAGCTTAGCGTTTTGGGCACTTCGACTTTAAATGCAAATGCTAAAGATATTATTATCGAAGGTGCAAAAGATGGTCTTTCAGCCCTTTTAGGTGGTGGATCAACTTTAAATCTTGTAGCAAATAATGTAATGGATCTTAAAAATGCTACTTTCAAACATCAAAATTCAACAGGTGCAGGAAATAATCAATTCAACTTCAAAGCTAATAAAATCAATGCAAACACAGTAAGCTTTGCAAAAAATGGTGATGGTGCTTCGGTTGCTGATGTAAGATTTACTGGCGTGAGTGAGGAAGGAAAGAATGCAAATGATGTGATTAATCTTGAAAATATTAATGTTGATGCAAATAGCAACTTTACCGCTAACGCACAAAATATTGATTTAAAAGGTAATAACAGCTTTGCGAAAGCAGCAAGTTTAACAGCACAAAATCTTCTAAGCATTGCAGGCACACTCACAGCAAAAGATTTAAGCCTAAATTCCTATAAAGAACTCACAGCAAATGCAGCGACTTTCAAACTAAGTGGAACAAATAATTTTAAAGCTAATTTCCAACGCTATACTAATTCAAGCTTTACAAGCCAAGATGCAAATTCAAAAGCAAATATTAACTTCGCAAATTTAACTGGCGGAAATACAGAAAGCAAAATCGAGTTTTTAACAGGCACGAATTTTAAAGATTTAAATGCTATTAATGTAGACGCAAAAGGTATTTTAATAAAAACTGGTACCGGTGAAAATCAAGGCTTTATAAGTGGTATTGGCACCATTGATATAGATGCTTCAAATGAGCTTAAAATTGAAGGCTCAAATATCAATGCAAATACGATAAATTTTGATGCGAAGTATCTTCTTATCAATGCTAGTTCTAAACTTGTAGGCAATACAGTTAAACTAAATTCTGACGGCTATGCAAGTGCTTATCTAAAAATTGATAATGCTACCATTACAGCTAGTGATAGTTTAACACTTGGCACAGATAATAAAGCAGGTTCGGTTATTGATATCTTGAATAATTCAAGTATTACTTCAAATAAATCTGCAAATATTTATGCTGATGCAATTAATCTTAAAAATTCACAGCTTGTACTAAGTGGAAGTTCATATATTAAAGCTCTAAGCAAATTCTTAGCAAGCAATGACACCGCTAAAACCTCTATTAAACTAAGTGGTGACTTAACCATTGATGGCGGTAGAGAGATAGAATTTAACAAAGCGAATATTGAAAAATCAGGCGATACGGCTAATATGTGGCTAAGAACTACAAATGCAGCAGGTAGTGGAAATAACGGCAAGATTAAGATTATAGGTTCAAGTTTTGGATCTGATAGTAATGCACTTGATAAGCTCCATATCTATAACGCATCTGGTGACAATGCTGGCGCAAATGATTTGGTCATTGATGGTTCAACCATTAATGCTAAAGATATGATTTTTAAACTTGCTAACCGCATTGATATTAAGGGCGATTCTAATATCGCTGGTGGTAAGTTAGTTGTTACCAATGCAAAAGATATGATAGTAGATAATTCAAATCTTAATATTACCAATATTGATTTAGCTTTAAGTAATTTGATTGAATTTAAAAATACTACAGAAATCATTGCAAATTATCTCAAAGTAAGTGGTAAACAAGCAACATTTGATAATGCAAATCTTAAAGTAAGTGGTGCAACTAAAGATACTGATGTGGGTGGAATTTTCACAGAGCAAATCCTTTTCAAAAACTCTATTTTCACTCTAAACAGTGGCAGATTTGCTTTTGGTAATGCTTCAACTAAATATGTAAAATTTGAAAACAATAAAGATAGTGGCAAAGGTCTTTGGGTAAATGGCACTAATGGTGGCACTTTAACTTTTGAAGGTCAAAAAATTGATTTTATAAATTCGCAGCTTACTACAAATAATAACACTCAAAATATCAACTTTAATTCAACTGGTGATATAAACTTTAATAACGCAAACTTTTACGCTAACGGTGGCACAACAAATTTCTATATCGGAAGTAGAAATAACGCTACGCTAAATATCAACTTCGTAAACACTGTTTTTGAAGAAAAAAATGGTGCGACAACTCTTCTTGATATTATGGCTAAAACAAAAGATAACAAAGGCGGTAAAGTCAATCTTGCAGGACTTAAAATGACAAATGAGTTAGATAATTTTAAAGTTAATGCGAATTGGATTGATATTGCAAATGGTGCAGATATTAAAGCAGGAACTGTAGATCTATCTACCCCAGGTAAAATTGTAATGACAGGCGGAACCATTACAGCAAATACCTTTAAAACTTCTTCGGGTGCAGGAACTGGTATGGTATTTTTACGCGGTGGAAATTTAAATGCAAATACTATTACTTTAGGTGGTAAAGAAGTTCAAATTTTAGCCGAAGATAAGCAAGGCAAAGGCACAACCATACATGCAAAAGATGGTAAAAATAATGTAAGTAAAGTTACTATTGATACAACGGGCTATGTTAATGCTAGCACTGTATTTGCTAATGAAATTTACAATAAATCCGGTTGGACTTCTATGAATATCTCAGAATTAATGAGTGGTGCATGGAGTGGTAAACAGGGTCCGAAAATGACAGGTGGAGCTAAATCTTATCTTAACATTGCAACCAATTCTAACGCTTCAAGTAATGCTAGTGAATGGTATCAATTTGTAAAATGGTTTAATGATGGAACAAGCGGAATTAACTCTTATGATCAATATAACTTGCTTAATGATATTGATTTTGGTGGAGCTAATTTAACTAGCAATAATTCTTTTGGTATCATTAATAAATTTGAAAATCAAACCTTTAATGGTCAAGGACATACGCTTAATAATTTCCGTATAGGTGATACAAATAATAGATATCAATATGGTACTTATGTTGGACTTATTAGAGAAGCTAAAAATTCTACTTTTGAAAATGTTCAAATTACTAATGCTCAAATGTATTTGAGTGGTTCAACTATCACTCATGCGGGGCTTTTGGTAGGTAAAGCAGATTCTAATTCAATGTTTAGAAATATTAAGTTGGACAATTCCATAGTAGATGCTACTCTTAATAATAACAGCAGTGCTTATATAGGAAGCATTGTAGGAGCTGCTTTAGGCGGATCAAATTTCGAATATATTGATGCTAATAATATAACCGTAAAAGGTAAAAATAATAAATATACTTATGTAGGCGGGATTGTAGGGCAAACTTATGGCAATGCTAATATAAATCATATATATATTTCTAATTTTAAAGTTTCTGCAGAATCTACAGATCAGAATAGTCGTGCTTTTGCTGCAGGATTTATTGGACTTATTGGAAGTTTTGATGATGAGAGCCAATTTTTCACAGGAACAATTTCAGATATTGTGATTGATTCTGGCAATGATAGTTATGTTAGTGCAAAGAGTCCATGGTATGGCTCAACTGGAGGAAATCCAAATTATGCTTCTATGTTTGCAAATTTCCCTTCCACATATTCTAGATGGAAAGATTATAGCATTAATTTTAATAATGTATTCATTAACATAAGAGGCAATGATATGCTTTCAGTCTCAGGTGGAAAAGATAGCAGTGTGTCATTTTTTATTGCAGGAGATATTAGAGGTATGGGAGGAAATTGGGATTATAATAATCCTAGAATTAAACTAAACAATACTCACATATATGTTAATTATGGCGGTCAAATGAATAATAACAATGGTGTGGATAATTTGTTGTTAGACTATAATGGACTTGCAAGTAAATTTGAAGGTAGTGTATATAGAAATACTAACAAAGATCAGTTTTTAAATAAGGTAAAATCTCAGTATCCATCATGGAATAATGGTTTTTACAATCCAGATATCAAAGGTCCTGATACTCCAAGTGATATGGTGGTTATTGGTGATGAAAACAGTGGTATCAACTGGAATGATAGCTACACAGCTGGTAATGCAAAAGACGATGTAAATGACGCACCAATTGGTAATGAACTAGGCGATACTACCTATAATGAAGCGGATAAAATCACAAATGATAATACTGCTGGTAATACAGGCGATATTATTATCACTGATGGTGGCAAATACACTGGAGCAAATCCTATAGATGATATCAACCACGACTATAATGCTGGCAATATTGAAGATAGCACAAGTACAGGAAATTCTGGCTTAGGAAGTATTAATGTTGGACCAATTAATGATCTTGATAATAGTGTAAAAGATACCGTAATCGATAGTATCACAGATAATAATACCGAGGTAGGCGATAATAATGGTGAAACAATTGGTGATCTAAATGATGAAATCAAAGATACCATCAAGGGTGATACAAGCACTACTCCAAAAGATGATATAGGCAATGTAGCAGATGCTGGAGATACAACCATTGATAAAATCACTGATGATAATGTGGATAAGATTAAAGGCGATGATGACTTTAGCACAAGCACAGGCGATGATGTAACTACTGGTGATATAGATACAAGCAAACCTGAGTATAAACCAGAAGGTGGTGGCGACACAAGTACAGGTAAAGATGAAAGTGGCAAACCAAGCTGGGATGATAATAACAATATACAAATTCCAGATATAGGAACTGGTGGTGATGTAAACACAGGTGGAACAGATCCTATCATAAATAATCCTGATCATGGAGACAATGGCGGTGGAAATATCAATGTAGATGTGCCTGAGTATAAGCCTATAGATGATGGCGAAAATACCAAAGTTGATCCTATCATCCCTGAAGATAAACTACCTATTGATCCTATTACACCTCCAGGTGGAAGCGATCCTATCTGGGATATAGGAAATAAACCAATCACCGGTGGCGATAAAGGCGATATGAGTGGAAGTACTGGTGCAGGAAGCAATGAAAGTAATGATATTGAAGGTAGTTTTGCAGATGGCGGTAATGTAGGCGGTGCTGAAAATACCGATAAAGACTATAACGAGATCAATAATGGAAACAACGATAGCGATATCGCAATCAGTGGTGATGATACAGTAAATAGCGGTGGCGAATGGACTGATAAAGGCGAGATAGAAGATAGTGAGTATACCTTCAAAGCAAATAGTGTCGATGAAAAAGGCGATGTGATCTTAGGTGAAGGCGACTTTGACTCTTGGGTTTTAAATGGAATTTTAGATGAAGTGAAAAATAAATTTTTAGAACTTGGCATTGAAGATCTTGACACTGCCTTAAAACTCATCGACTCAGGCTCGTATGCAGAGCTTGGAAAGCTTTTGGGGCTAAATGAAGTGCAAACAAATGAATTTGCACAAGGTATAGACTTCTTGAAGGCTTTCTATGGCGAAAATGGTGCTGGAAGCTTGCTTGCTGGCTTCGCAGATGAGAATTTGAAAAAATTCGATGGCGATGTGAAAAATCTTAAAGATGTCGCACAAAACATCAAAAATGATAGCTTCGGCAATAAGGGAGATGATGGTAAGTATAGTGGCGGAATTTTGGGTGATTTTAATGAGTTTTTGAAAAATTTAGAACAATTTAAAAATCTTTCAAATCAGCTTAACGCGCTTATCAAAGATTTACAAAGTGGCAAATATGGCGAGGCTGGAAGTGCTGGATACGAAAATGCGTATAAGAAATATGAGAGCTTAAGAACACAAACTCTTAGTCTTAAAGCACAATTAGAAAGTACATCAAAAGGCATTAGTGATGCAATAGCTAAGGTTTTTGTAGACTCAAATAGTCATTTTAAAATCATCGATAAAAACAATGTGTTAGATACAAGTGGTTTAGATGTGCCAAGCTATGAAAAAGAGCAAGGTAGAGAAGAGCCTGACTCTCCAAATTCTAGACTTTTTGCTGAAGATAAAACAGATGAAAATCAAGAAGTTATTGATACTAATGGTGGTAATATCGATGAAACTGCAGGCAAACAAAAAGCAAGACTTTGCATCGTTAGCGATAATGCTAAAGCGATGAATCCTTGCTTGGCGATGGGAGATTGATCCTCCCCTCCTTTTTTTGTTTCGTTGCGCCCGTCATGCGAAGCGCAGCGAAACATTTCTATTTAAACTATCTATTTTAGAATTCTACCTCGCCCTTTTTTCAAAAAATACCTTAAATTATCTAAACGAATGTGAAAAATCCCTCCCAAAACACACTTTTTTTCTCAAAAAAACACCTAAACCATCGTTCTAAAGCCTTAGTGTGGTGCGTCATTTTGAGTTTTTAGGTGAAGAATCTTTATTTAAAAAATGACTGTAATACACAAAGATCCTTCATTTTGCTTCACTCTACTTGGGATAGTAAAACCCTGCCGTTGCAAGTCTTAGAACTGCTCACACAATAAATTTTAAGAAAATTTTGATAGAATTGCTTTGTTTAAGTGGTTAATTTCTTTTGGTGGGAAAGGTGCTACTAATGATAGAAAAGATTTTAAATGTAATTTTGAAGTTGTTAGAAATAGCAAACGAGTTGATTAAATTCATTAACCAACTCTAAAAAACCCTAAAGAATTATAAGAAAGCCTTGCTTAACCTATACTTAAACAAAATCCACGCCAAGAGAGCAAGGCTCTTGGCTTTGCTAAATATCTCATTTTCTTGTCATTTTGAGCACAGTGCACCCGTCATTCTGAGAGCGCCTCTCGTCCTCCACAAAAAACCGTCATTCTGAAGGAGTAAGACGACTGAAGAATCTCTATTTAAAACACCCTTTTTTTAACCCAGCCATTCTGAGCCTTTAGGCGAAGAATCTCTACTCTATCATGTGAGCGTAGCGAAACATCTCTATGCATTACAGCTTTTTCTCTCGTAAAACAAAAACTTCTTTAAAACAGAGATTCTTCGTTTCACTCAAGATGACGAAAAGCCCAAGATGACAATATCACAAATTTTAAGAAAATTTTGATAGAATTGCTTTGTTTAAGTGGTTAATTTCTCTTGGTGGGAAAGGAATTACTATGATAAATAGGATTTTAGATATTGTTTTAAAATTACTAGAGATAGTAAATGAGCTGATTAAATTACTTAATCAGCTATAACTTTTAACATCAATTAAAATTATAAGAAAGCCTTGCTTAACCTATACTTAAACAAAATCCACGCCAAGAGAGCAAGGCTCTTGGCTTTGCTAAATATCCCATTTTCTTGTCATTTTGAGCACAGTGCACCCGTCATTCTGAGAGTGCCTCTCGTCCTCCACAAAAAACTGTCATTCTGAAGGAGTAAGACAACTGAAGAATCTCTATTTAAAACACCCTTTTTTTAACCCAGTCATTCTAAGCCTTTAGACGAAGAATCTCTACTCTATCATGTGAGCGTAGCGAAACATCTCTATGCATTGCAGCTTTTTCTCTCGTAAAACAAAAACTTCTTTAAAACAGAGATTCTTCGTTTCACTCAAGATGACGAAAAGAGAACTCAAGATAACAGTAGAGAATGCTTTTTATATTAAAGTTATTTGTTTGAATTTTATAAACTCGATAGAAAAAATGTAAGTTTGTGTAGAAAAATGGTGGATTTAGCAGGACTCGAACCTGCGACCAACCGGTTATGAGCCGGTTGCTCTAACCAACTGAGCTATAAATCCGTGCTTAAAAAGTAAGAATTATAGCCAAATTTTCTTAAAATTATTTTATATTAAAACTTAATACGAACAATTTTATTAATATTTAAATACCTAAAAGTGATTAAATGCTGCAAAATGCCAAAAAATACCATAAAAGTGGTAAATGAACTTCCGCCATGACTAAAAAACGGCAAAGGAATTCCCACAACAGGTGCAAAGCCTATAGTCATGGAAATATTAACGCCTGTGTATATAAAGATAAATAATGCAATGCAATTAGCAATCACTTTGGTAAAATAATCATTTTTAAATTTATGATTAATACTTAAAATATGAAAAATGAGCAAAGCATAAAGTAAAACCAAGATAAATCCGCCGATAAATCCATACCTTTCAACCAAATAAGCAAAGATAAAATCACTCGTTGAGATAGGTAAAAATTTAGAATGCGTTTGCGTGGCTTCCTCGTGTGCCTTTCCTGTTAGTCCGCCATTTCCTATAGCGATGATGGACTGCGTGACTTGATAACTTGGCTCTTCTGCTAAAAAATCATGAATTCTTTGCTTTTGATAAGGCTTTAAAAAATGAGTATAGATAATAGGTGATACAATGGCTAAGGCGATGAAAATACTTAGCCAAATTTTATAATTTACCCCTATAATAAAAAGCATTCCAAAACCCACGATAAGCAAAACAGTAGCCGTTCCAAGATCGGGTTCTTGCGATATTAAGACAAAAGGCAAGAGTATGTAAAAGCTGAGTTTGAGAAAAGATTTAAGATTGTATCCTTTCTCAGGCGGTGGATTAGAATGTATAAGATAAGCGAGCATGAGGATAAAAAAGGGTTTAAAAATTTCAGAAGGCTGAATGGTAAAATTGATAATAGGTATCAAAAGCCACCTTTTAGCGCCCAATTTTTCTATACCAAAAATATCCACGCTTAAAAGCAAAGCAATACCTACCCAATAAAAAGTCGGTATGAGCCATTGAAATTTTTTAATCGGCAACAAAAAACACACAGTAAAAGCTAAAAAACCTATACAAATGTAAATGAATTGTTTTTCAGCTAAAGCCACATTGGCTTCTATAACCAAAATAAAAGATAAAAGGATAATGGGTAAAATCAAAATAGGCTGGACAAAATCAAAATGAGTAAAAATTCTTCTATCAAATTTAAGCAAATGAGTAACCTTTGTTAAAAATACTGCATTATTATATGCTAAAATTTTAACTTTACAAAGCAATTAGGGTAGAAAATGCAAAATTTTTCGGTAGATTCTTGTGTGAGATTGGATGTTTTTTTAGCAAAAAAATTAAACCAAA
The DNA here is from genome assembly GCF_040008265.1 of Campylobacter sp. CCS1377. NCBI lineage: Bacteria > Pseudomonadati > Campylobacterota > Epsilonproteobacteria > Campylobacterales > Campylobacteraceae > Campylobacter > Campylobacter aecornae. The sequence continues at coordinate 1,402,180 of NZ_CP155620.1, read as the reverse complement.
GCCGCAATCAAGTTTCTATGCTCATTAAAGATAATCATATCAAAGTAAATAATCAAATTCAAAACAAGGCTTCCTTTGTGCTTAAAATTGATGATGAAATCAGCGTGCAATTCCCAAAAGCAAAAGAAATTCAAAGCGATTTTGAGCCTAAATTTGATATAGAAATTTTATACGAAGATGAGTATTTGCTTGTTTTAAACAAACCGCCTTTATTAACCGTGCATGGAGCAAGTAGCGTAAAAGAAGCCACGCTGGTGGATTGGCTTATGTCTAAAAATTATGTTTTATCAACGCTAAATGGCATAAATCGCGCAGGACTTGTTCATCGTTTAGATAAAGGCACAAGCGGAGCTATAGTCATTGCAAAGGATAATCATACGCATCAAAAATTAAGCGAGCAACTACAAGATAAAAGTATGGGAAGGTATTATTTGGCTTTGATTGATTTACCTTTAAAAGAAGATAAAATCATCGCTCAAAAGGCTCTTGCAAGATCTTTGCATAATAGAATGAAAAAAATCAGCGTGGAATTTAGCGAGGAAAATTTGAAAAAATTTGGCTCACTTAAAAACGCAAAAACGGCATTTATCAATCTTTTGAGCGCACAAGGAGTGAATTTAATCGCCGCCAAGCTTTTTACAGGGCGCACTCATCAAATCAGAGCCCACCTTGCGGACTTAAATCGCCATATTTTAGGCGATGAGCTTTATGGCTATAAGGGCAAGGAAAAATTTACAAGAGTGATGCTCCATGCGTATTTTGTGTATTTTTTTCATCCAAAAACAAAAGAAAAATTATATATTAAAGCACCTTTGTTTGATGATTTTGATACAATTCTAAAAAAAAATTATAAAGGAGAGGAAAATGAAAAAATTTCACTTGAGTTTATCACTAGGACTTTTGGCACTTTTGTTTAATGCGTGTAGCGTTTCGCAAATGCCAAATTCTTCATCGCAAAGCGAACAAATCAACGCAAGTTTGCCAAAGATTGAAAATTTAAAAAGTATGAGTGATATGAGCAATGTTGCTTTTGAATGGCAACCTTTGTATGATCAAAATATCGACGGTTTTTATCTGTATAGATCAAGCGAACAAGAGCCAGAATTTAAGCTTGTAGCGCAAATTAAAAACAAATTCCAAACCCATTATGTTGATGATGATTTAGAGCCAGGAACGAAATATTACTACACGCTAAAAACTTTTAATAATCAAAAACATATTTCAGAGCAAGGTGCTGTGGTTGAGGTGATGACTGAGCCAAGATTTGATTCTGTGACCTTTGCGCAAGCCATTACAAATTTACCAGGAAAAACCAAGCTTATATGGAGACCGCATACGGATTTAAGGGTTAAATCTTATATCATAGAAAGATCGCGCAGTGCAGAAAATAAATTTGAAAAAATTGCAGAAGTGAGAAACCGCTTAAATGCTGAATACATAGACGAAAATTTAAAACCAAATGAAAGTTTTGATTATAGGATTATTTGTGTAACTTTTGATGGCATTAAAAGCAATCCAAGTCAAATCATTAATTCCACTACAAAAGCCTTACCGCCACAAGTGGAGCATTTAAGTGCTAGTCAAGATGCGGCCAATAAAATCATTTTAACTTGGGATAGTGTGCCTTATGAGGATTTTGACTATTATAAAGTTTATGCGACAAGTAGTAGCTTTTTACCTTATACGACTATAGCAAAAACACAAACTAATAGCTATGAAGACTATATACAAGGCGTTGATGAAACTAAGTATTATAAGGTAACTATGGTGGATAAAGATGGACTTGAAAGCCCTATGCCAAAAGAGGGAGTGCAAGGTAAAACTCTAAGCTCTCCTTTGGCGCCAAGTATTATTTTATCAGCCATACGAGAAGATGGAGTGGAGCTTGAGTGGGCAGATGGGGATAATAGAGCGAGTGAGTATACACTCAAACGCTATGGGGGTAAACAAGATGCGATATTTAAAGGCTTGAAAGATAAAAGATTTAAAGACACTACCATAGAAGCAGGTGTTAGCTACACTTATGAAGTTATCGCTATAGATCAATACGGACTTGAGTCAAAACCTTCAGGACGCATTAGAATAGGAAAATAATGCCAAATTTTAAATGTAAAAAACTCATAAATTTAAATTTTCCACGCCAAAGCGAGGGTGTGGAATTTCTTTGGAAAGCTTGTAATGAGAAAGTAGAGCTTGTTTTAACGCGTTTTGAGAATGAAAATTTTTTCATACAAATCAAACAAGATGAAAAAGGGAATTGGATCATTAAGGGTGATAAGCACAGCAAACCTTCAAAAATAGGGTATTTGCAAAAAGCTTTATTGGAATTTAAAAAGAATTTTTGCGATGAAATACTTAGCGAAGCAGTGGCTTTAAAAAGCACTAGACTTGTTGAGAAATCACCTTTAATTGCTAGCAATTTAAAAGAGCTTTTAAGCAAGCTTGAAACAAAAAGGCAAATTTATATAGAGATAGGTTTTGGATCGGGTAGGCATTTGCTTTTTCAAGCTAAGAAAAATCCTGAAATTTTCATCGTGGGTATAGAAATTTATACTCCTGCTTTAGAGCAAGTAGCAAAGCTTGCAAAAGAGCAAAAGCTTGATAATGTTTTACTCATAAAAAGTGATGCAAGACTGCTTTTAAGTGTTTTAAAATCAAATTTTATTGATAAAATTTTCCTTCATTTTCCAGTGCCTTGGGATAAAAAACCTCATAGGCGTGTTGTGGGAGAAAAATTTGCTAAAGAATGCCAAAGGGTTTTAAAGCAAGATGGATGCTTTGAAGTGAGAACAGATAGTCGTTTGTATTTTGATTTTACTTTGGAAACTTTTTTAAATTTTACGCATTTACAAGCCCAAATTCATAAAAATAAAGACTTGCAAATTTCAAGCAAATATGAAGACAGATGGAAAAAACAGCAAAAGGATATTTACGATCTTATCATTAAGATAAAAGATGAGAGTTTGCAAAAACAAGATTTATCAGATTTTGGCTTAGAAGAATTGCAATTAAATCAAAATGATTTGCAAAAGATAAAAACACAATTTAAAAATGAGACCTTTGCGAAGGAAAATTGCTTTTTGCATTTTGAAAATATTTACCAAAAAGATGAAGAGCTTGTGATAAAAATAGCTTTTGGAGCTTTTAATCAGCCTGAACATTGTTATTTGATTTTAAATGATAGTATGACTTTTCTTTTTGATGAACCTTTTAAAACCGAAGAAAATCTACAGGCTTTGAATTTATTAAAAGAAAAAATTAAAAATTATTTATAAAAATGTCAAATTTTCTTGATTTTTAAGTGAAAATAAAAGAGAATAAAAAATTTAAATTTAGCTAAGGAAATAAAGATTGATTAGAGCGCAAAATCTGTGTTTGGGTTATGATGAACTTGTGATAAAAGATGCAAATTTTACATTCAACCAAGAGGATTTTATTTTTATCACAGGAAAGAGTGGAAGCGGAAAAAGCACACTTTTAAAATCTTTTTATGGAGATTTAGATATTTCATCAGGTAAGCTTGAGGTGTATGAAAATTCCATGAAAAAAATAGGGAATTTGGAGCTTTTAAAATTAAGACAAAAAATAGGCATCATTTTTCAAGACTATAAACTCATTCAAGAATACAGTGTGGAAAAAAACATTATGCTTCCTTTGATGATAAAAGGATACAGTAAAAAAATTTGCAAAGATCAAGCCACTAAGCTTTTAAAGCATGTAAATTTAAGCTTTAAAGCCGATAAAATGCCAAATCAACTTTCAGGTGGCGAGCAGCAACGCGTCGCTATGGCAAGGGCTTTAGCGCATAATCCAAAACTTTTGCTTTGTGATGAACCTACGGGCAATTTAGATGAGTATTCTTCGGATATCATTTGGACTTTGCTTAAATCAGCTAAAGAATTGCTTGGTACTTGCATTGTTGTGGTAACCCATAGAATTCCAAGTAATTTAAGGCTTAATTACCGAAGATTTGAAATAGAAAATGGAAAAATCAATGAAATTCTTTAAAACGCATTTATCTCTTATCATTCCTTTGATATTTATGATGTTTGCCTTTGAATTTATCTTATTTTTAAATGCAACTTTAAGACATTATGAAGAAAAATTAAACAAAGATTATAATATCATACTCATTAGCTCTATAAAACTGGATGAAAATATTTTAAAAACTCAAATTTCAAATATTTCATCTTTGCAAATTTTAAATCCCAAAGATTTAATCGATCGTTTAAAAAGCGATATTTCGGATAAAAATTTAAAGGTTTTGCAAAATTCTTTACCCTTTTTTTATAGTGTGAAACTTGAAAATTTACTCAATCAAAATGAGCTGAATTCTCTAAAAGAAAAATTGCTTAAATTGCCTTCTGTGAGCAGGGTTGAAACCTTTGCTAAAACACACGATAAAATTTATACCTTGCTTGTGCTGATTAATGCTGTTTTTTGGGTATTTTTGTTTATTATTATTTTATTAAGTCTTGCTCTGCTTTTAAAGCAGATGAAAATTTGGCTTTATGAGCACAGTCAAAGGGTGGAAATTATGGTTTTATTTGGTGCGCCTTTTTGGTTTCGCTCTTTAGCGCTTTATAAAATGGTGTTTTTTGATTGTTTGATTTCTTTTATTTTATTGCTTTTACTTTTTACTAAAGGTTATGAATCATCCTTGGTGCAAGAAAGTTTAGCAAACATTGATATCAGTTTGCCTCAGGTGAATTTTTTATTTCAGTTAGGCGGAGTTTTTGTTTTTACGCTTTTTATTTGCTTATTGTGTGTAAATTCTGTGATGCTTAAGGTTAAGAAAAAATGAGAATCATTTTATGCCTTTTGTGCTGTTTTTCTTTGCTTTGTGCTAAAACAAGCATCAACGAACAAACTAAAAATTTAAAAGAAAATGAAAGAATTCAACGCCAACTCAATAAAAAACTTGAAGATTTGGCCGTCGATATTTTAAATAGCGAAAAAAAACTTAAGAAATTGGCAAATGATATTGAAAAGCTTAGCGATGAAACAAAAAAACTTGAAAAAAATGCCAAAATTCAAAGCCAAGAATTAAGCACCCTTAACGCGCAAAATGAAGATTTGGTAAAAAATAGAAATATTATGGAAAATAAACTTGTAGATTTAATTGCTAAAGATTTTGTGTATGATTTGCCTATCCCAAAGGGTTATTTAGAAAGTGAAGAGAGTTTTATGGCTTTTGAAGTTTTAAAAAATCTTGATGCTATTTTAACCAATGAGCTTTACCAACTCTCAAAAGATTATGAAAGTATCAATAAAACCATCAATGAAAAACAAAGTCAAATTAGAACCATTAACATCAGTTTAAAAGAATACAATAAAAGATTAGAGAAGCTTCAAGAACTTAAGCAAAACCAAGAAAATGAAATTAAAAAGCAAAAAATGGATAAAGAAATTTATACTAAAAAACTCAGCACTCTTAAAGATCAGCAAGATGAGTTAAGAAAAACACTGGCCGAGTTAAAAATCATAGAAGAAAAAAAGCTTAAAGCGCAAAATAAGGAAAAAGAAGAGATTAAAAATGCCGATAGCGAAGAAATAAGAAGGCTTGGAAATGGTTATCAAGGTGGTGCGGTTAAAAAATATTCCGGTGCTAAAACTATTGCGCCTTTAGATTCTTTTATTGTAAAGCAAAAATTTGGAAATTATACCGATCCTGTTTATAAGATTAAAATTTTTAATGAAAATGTTGTTTTAAAGAGCAAAACTCCTGATGCGGTTGTAAAAAGCATTTTAAATGGAAAAATAGTTTTTGCCAAAGATACGAATATGCTTCAAAAAGTGGTTATTGTAGAGCATTCTAATGGAATTCATACTATTTATGCCCATTTAGATAAGATAGCGCCAACCATTCAAGTGGGAAAAAATGTAAAAAAAGGCGCGGTATTAGGCAGAGTAAAAGATGAATTAACTTTTGAAGTGACACAAAAAAATTTTCATATCAATCCTTTGGAGTTGATTAGTTTAAATTAGCTAAATTTAAAGCGTTTTAAAATATAATTTCAAGTTTGTTAAGGAGAAATGATGCGAGAGAGAAAAAGGGTATTAGTAAAATTTTCAGGCGAGGCTTTGGCTGGAGAGAGTGGATTTGGTATAGAAAATTCCATTCTTAAATTCATAGCTTCGGAGATTAAAGAATTAGTTCAAAATAATATAGAAGTGGGTATAGTTATAGGTGGAGGAAACATTATCCGCGGTGTTTCAGCTGCTAAGGGTGGATTGATTAAACGCACGAGTGGTGATCATATGGGGATGTTGGCTACAGTGATTAATGCCATTGCAATGCAAGAAGCTTTAGAAAGCGCAGGACTTGATGTTAGGGTTCAAAGTGCAATACAAATGGAAGCTTTTTGTGAAACTTATATAATGCGTCGTGCTCAAAGACATTTAGATAAAGGTCGTGTGGTAATTTTTGCTGCAGGTACTGGAAATCCTTATTTTACAACAGATACTACAGCGATTTTAAGAGCGGTAGAAATTGACGCAGATGCTATTATTAAAGCGACAAAAGTGGATGGAATTTATGATAAAGATCCTAAAAAATTTGATGATGCAGTGTTTTTAAATACTTTAACTTATGATGAAGCAATGCAAGATAATATAAAAGTTATGGATGATACAGCCATTGCTTTAGCTAAGGATAATTCTTTGCCTATTATAGTGTGTAATATGTTTGAAACAGGAAATTTATTAAAAATCATACAAGGAGACACCTCTCTTTGTTCGGTAGTAAAAAATTAAAAGGAGAAAAACAAATGGAAAACAGAATAGAAGAAGTAGCAGCTAAAGCGCTTAAAAAAATGAATGATGACAGATACAAACTTTCTTTAGTGGTGGCTAAAAGAGCTGAAGAATTAGCTAATGGCGCTTTGCCTTTGGTGGATTTGGATAAAAATAAATATAAATTTTCAGATATCGCACTTTATGAAATTGCAGAAGAAAAAATCGTTTTAGAGGGATTCGTTGAAACCAATCGATGAAGAGTTATTGCTTGAAAAACTCATTGAAGATATAAAATTTTGTAAAGATGTAAATTCGGCTAAAGAATTATTATTCAGTCTTTGCAAACCAAGCCCCATTCTTGAAAAAGCGGTGACATTTTGTATTACTCAGCATGAAGGGCAGAAAAGAAAAAGTGGAGAGCCTTACGCGGTTCATCCTATGCTTGTGGCTTGTTTGGTTGCATTTTTAAGTTCAAATGAGGATATGATAGCAGCATCTTTGCTTCATGATGTGGTTGAAGATACTCATTGCGAAGAGAAAGATTTAATCAGAGAATTTGGTGCTGGAATTTCGCGTTTGGTTAATGGTCTTACTAAAATTGTAGAAATTAGAGAAGACAACTTAATCAGTTCAAAGTCCAATCAAAATTTAACAAAATCAGCCCTAACTTTCCGCAATATGCTTCTTGCTAGCATTGAAGATGTAGGTGTTTTGGTTGTAAAGCTTTGCGATAGACTCCATAATATGCTTACTCTTGATGCCTTAAGAGATGATAAGAAAAGACGTATTAGCGAAGAAACTTTAGTTGTTTATGCGCCTATTGCTCATAGACTAGGAATTTCAAGCATTAAAAATTATTTAGAAGATTTAAGTTTTAAGTATTTAATGCCGGATGAATTTACGCAAATCAATAATTATATTAATTCAAATGATCAATATATGCAATTAGGGCTTAATGATTTTATTTCTAAAATCGAGCTTTTATTTCTTAAAAATGGTTTTAGACAAGGAAGTTTTGAAATTCACAAACGTATCAAGCACAATTATTCTGTATATCTTAAAATGCAAAGAAAGGGCATTAGTATAGAAGAAGTTTTAGATTTGCTTGGTGTTAGAATTATGGTAGAAACGGTTTCTGATTGTTATTTGGCTTTGGGAATTTTACATACAAATTTTAATCCTTTAATCTCGCGTTTTAAAGATTATATTGCTTTACCTAAACAAAATGGCTATCAAACCATACACACGACTTTATTTGATGCAAAAAATATTATCGAAGCTCAAATTCGCACTTTTGATATGCATAAAATTGCAGAATTTGGAGTGGCAGCTCATTGGAAATACAAAGAAGGTGGTAATGCCGTAAGTACGCCAAAACTTGATTGGTTGGCTGATATTTCGATGCAAAGCAATATCGAAGGCACGGAAGATTATAGCGCGGTAGAATTATATGAGTATGCAAAAGATAGTTTGTATATAGAAGATATCGCAGTTTATTCGCCTAAAGGTGAAATTTTTACCTTGCCTCGTGGTGCTACTGTGCTTGATTTTGCCTATGAGGTGCATACTAAAATAGGTCTGCATGCTAAAAGCGCTTATGTGAACCGTGTTAAAGTTCCGCTTCTAACAGAGCTTAAAAATGGGGATATAGTGCGTATTGTTACCGCTAGTGAGAGATTTTATCGTTGTTCTTGGATAGATAGTGTCAAAACAGGAAAAGCAAGGGCAAGCATTCGTGCATTTTGTAAGCAAAAATTAAGAGAAATTCATTTACAAACTTCTTTAAATATCCTTTCTTCGGTGTTTAGTGTCAAAAATGATAAAATCCTAAAATGGATAGAAAAAGAAAATTTAAGCAAAAAAATCAGACAAGTTCCTAATGATAGTGTGTATTTTAAAGATGTGGTTAATACGCTGAAAAAATACGCCAAAAAATCTTATTGGTTTGACAAGTATGAGTTAAAAGAGCAAAAAATTGGCAATATCATTGTATATTCAAATCACAAAATAGCCAATGTGGAATTTGATTATTGTTGTCATCCAAAACGAGGTGATGCAATTATGGGTTTTATAGAATCAGGTAATGTTGTCGTTCATCATAAGCTTTGTGATAAGGCTGATAAATTGCTAGAAAAGCAAAAAGATATGGTTTTTATTAAGTGGGATGCCAATGTTCCAAAAAGTTATAAGGTAATATTTTCTTTGGAAAATAAAAAAGGGACTTTAGCAGACTTTTTAACCACGCTATCAAAAATGCAGATTAATATACTCACTATTAATCTTTCAAGAGAGCCTAATTCTGTTGTGGATTATTTTGAAATTAATATAGAAATTCCTGATGATATTGTCGTTGAAAATGTTAAAGATAGACTCAAAACGCGTTATAAAATTTTAGATTTTACATCTTTAAATGATGCGTATAAAACCAATTAGAAAGGTAAATATGGATTTAAAAAATATTATTGCTGATATAAAAAGAGGGGTTGCTGAAATCATAGATGAGGAAAAATTAGAAGCTTTGATTAAAAATTATTACGAAAAAGGTGAAAATTTTTACATTAAAGCAGGATTTGATCCTACGGCTCCTGATTTGCATTTGGGACATAGTGTGGTTTTAAATAAAATGGCTTTACTTCAAAAACATGGCGGACTTGTTTATTTTTTGATTGGAGATTTTACAGGACAAATTGGCGATCCTAGCGGAAAAAATGCAACAAGAAAAAAATTAAGCAAAGAAGAAGTTTTGAAAAACGCAAAAACCTACGAAGAGCAAGTATTTAAAATTCTTGATAAGGAAAAAACTTTTATTAAGTTTAATTCTGAGTGGCTGAATAGCTTGGGCGCTGCTGGTGTAGTTGAATTGACTTCAACTTTTAGCGTGGCAAGAATGCTAGAGCGTGATGATTTTACAAAGCGTTTTAGAGAGCAAAGCCCTATATCAATATGTGAATTTTTATATCCTTTGCTTCAAGGTTATGATAGTGTAGCTTTAAAAAGCGATATAGAAATGGGCGGAACAGATCAAAAATTTAATCTTTTAATGGGAAGAACTTTGCAAAGAATTTATAACACAGGAAAAGAGCAAGCGGTTATGATGATGCCTTTGCTTGAAGGCTTAGACGGTGTTAATAAAATGAGTAAAAGTTTAAATAATTACATAGGTGTTACAGAAAAAGCTAATGATATGTATGCTAAAATATTAAGCATTAGTGATGAGTTGATGCTAAGGTATTACGAGCTTTTAAGTTTTAAAAGCACCAAAGAACTTGAGCAAATCAAGCAAGATTTAAAGCAAGGCACACTTCATCCTAAAAAAGCAAAAGAGAATTTAGCATTAGAAATTACGCAAAGATTTCATTCTGTGGCTTTAGCCAATGAAGCTAAGGCGGAATTTGACAAGGTACATAGTGCTAATGAATTGCCAAGTCAGATGGAAGAATTTAGCGTTAATGGCACTATTTGGCTTGCAAAAGCTTTGGTTGAATGCGGTTTGGAAAACTCTACTTCATCAGCAAGGAGAAGTATAGGTGCAAATGCTGTGAGTGTAAATTCTCAAAAAGTAAAAGATGAACAAATGCAATTAACTCAAGGGGAATATATTCTCCAAGTAGGTAAAAGAAAATTTGCAAAACTAAGGGTGATATAATGGATTTAAAACCTCTACAAATAGGTAAGCATACGATAAAATATCCCATTATCCAAGGTGGAATGGGTTTGGGAATCAGTTGGGATAGGCTTGCTTCTGCTGTATCTTCAAATGGTGGTTTGGGTGTTATTTCTTCGGTAGGAACAGGTTATTATGAAAATTTAAAATATGTCAGCAAGGAATTTAACGCTAAGCCCTATGGAAGCAATAATTTTTACTCACGAGAAGGCTTACACGCTTTAATTAATAACGCAAGAAAAGTATGTGGCGATGCTCCTTTGGGTTGCAATATTTTATGTGCGAGCAATGATTATGCTAGAATTGCCCGTGATGCTTGTGAAGTGGGATTTAATGTCATTATTTCAGGAGCTGGACTTCCGACAAATTTACCAGAATTTACTGCAGATTTTCCTGATGTTGCTTTAGTTCCAATTGTTTCTTCAGCAAAGGCTTTAAAAATCATTTGCAAAAGATGGCAAGGGCGCTATAATCGCTTGCCTGATGCTGTTGTTGTTGAAGGTCCTAAAAGTGGCGGACATCAAGGATTTACTTATGAGCAGTGTTTAGATCCAAATTATCAACTTGAAAATTTAATCACCCCTATAGCTTTAGAAGCTAAAGAATGGGGAAATTTTCCTATTATTGCAGCAGGTGGAGTTTGGGATAAAAATGATATAGAAAAAATGATTTCTTTAGGTGCAAGTGGTGTTCAAATGGGAACGAGATTTATAGGAACTTTTGAATGTGATGCAAGTGATGATTTTAAAAATGTTTTACTTGAATGCAAACAAGATGATATTGAGCTGATTAAATCTCCGGTTGGATATCCTGCAAGGGGCATTAGAACCAATTTGTTAAATTTAGTAGATAAAAGAATGGGACCAAAAATTAATTGTGTTAGCAACTGTGTTTCCCCTTGTCAAAGAGGAAAAGAGGCGACAAAGGTGGGTTATTGCATTGCTGATAGGCTTTTTGATGCTTGGTCTGGAAGAAAAGAAACAGGTTTATTTTTCACAGGTGCAAATGGCTATCGTTTAAATAAACTTATTAGCGTAAAAGAATTAATTCACAAATTAGTCAATGGTGAAGATGCTTAAATTTATTTTTTTATTTTTTATTTTTTTAACTCAGTGTTTTGGAGCTTTTGAGGCTCAACTTCAAAAATTTGATAAAGAGTTTTCAAATTCCAAAACAGAAACACAAATTAAATATCACCATCATTTAAAAAGCTTGTATATCCAAAGTATTATTGATGAGGATGAAAAGAGTAAAAATGAAATTTTAAAACGCTTGGTCATTAGCTCCAAAACCTTAAACTTTGATAGTACGCCTTATATTCAAGAACTAAAAGATTCTGGTGTTGACACTAAAGAATTAGAAAATTCGTTATCTTTGAAAAAAAATGATGATAAAAAGCAAGAGCTTTCTACTTTTAATACTCAAGCTAAAGAAGTAATAAGTGCTGGTCAAAATCAAAAATTATTTATTTTAAAATCATTTCCATTTCAAAATGGGATAGAACTTCTTTTAAGCCAAAAATTAGAAATTAAAGATTTGAAAAATCTTGTTTTAAAAGAGAAAGATAATTTTCGCTATATTATAGACTTTAATGCTGTTTTAGAGGGGAATCGAACGATTTATGAATTTAATAATGGAGTAAAAATCACTCTGTCACAATACGATCCACAAACCGCTCGTATTGTTTTAAATTCTAAAGAAGAATTGGAATGTGCGGTAGGTTTTGAAGATTTAAAAATGCGTTTTGCATTTAAAAAGAATGAAAAACAAGAAAACGTCAAAGTTCAAGAGTCTAAACCAATAAAAGAAAAAAAGGAAAATACTAAAACTCAAGAACCTAAGCAAATTCAAGAAAATAAACCCATAAATAATAAAAAGCAAGAAAAAACAAACACAAGTGTTAAAAAAGAAAATGATGAGAAAAAAACTAAAAATTCGGAAAATACACAACAAAAAGAAAGGAAATTAGAAATACTTAGCGTTAAAAAAACGCAAAATGCTATTATTTTAGAATTTAATGAAAAAATCTCAAAAGAGGATATCTCAAGTTTTACAATGAAGGATAAAAATACTTTTCGTTATGTTTGGGATATCAAGGCTACGCTAAAAGGAAAAAGAAAAAATTTTACTTTAAATAAAAGCGATAGTATAACTGTAGCGCAATTTAATCCAAGCACAGTAAGAGTGGTTTTAAATTCTACTTTAAATCAAAAACCAAAAGAAAAATTAAACGATACAAATTTAGAATTAAGCTATGAGCTTGAAGAACAAAGCAGTAAAAATTTAGAACAAAAAACGACCGTGTCTAAGAATTTTAAAGCAAATAAAATTATAGTAATTGATGCAGGGCATGGCGGTAAGGATAGCGGAGCTTTGGGTAATCGTTTGCAAGAAAAAAATGTAGTATTAAATCTTTCCTTAAAAATTGGAGATGAGCTTAAAAAACGAGGCTATAAAGTTTTTTATACGCGAAATAAGGATAAATTTATTAATTTAAGAGATAGAACTAAATTTGCAAATGATAAAAATGCAGATTTGTTTATTTCAGTGCATGCAAATGCAGTGCCTAAAGAAAAAGCAAAAAGCACTCAAGGTTTTGAAACATTTTTCTTAAGTCCGGCCAGAAGCGAAAGAAGTAAAAAAGCTGCAGAGCTTGAAAATCAATCTGATGTCGAAGAAATGAATTATTTTTCCAAGCAAACTTTTTTAAATTTTTTAAATCGTGAAAAAATTATTGCATCAAATAAGCTTGCTATAGATATCCAAAAAGGGGCTTTAAAATCTATAAGAACAAAATATAAAGTCAGTGATGGCGGAGTGAGAGAAGCACCATTTTGGGTTTTAGTCGGTGCTCAAATGCCTGCTGTGTTGATAGAAATTGGCTATATTACTCATCCTGATGAAGGAAAAAGAATTGCAAATAAAAATTTCCAAAATTCCTTAGCAGATGGTATCGCAGATGGCGTAGAAAATTATTTTCGCAATAACTACTAATGCAAAAAGCTCGTTTGATTTTTAAGGATAATACTCCTTTTTCTTTAGATTTTGATGATTTTTATTTTAATTCCAAAGATGGAGTAAATGAGAGTAAATTTGTATACACGCAAGCCTTTGAATTTACAGAAGATGAAAATTTTATTATCGCTGAACTAGGTTTTGGCATAGGTTTGAATTTTTTTCTAAGCTTAAAACGCTTTTTAAATTCCACTAAACGCCCTAAAAGATTGTTTTATGTAAGTTTGGAAAATTTTTATATTGATAAAGAGCTTTTAAGAGAATGCTATAAAAGATTAAATCTTTATGAAGAATTTAAAGAGCTTTTGGAGCTGTTTTTAGAGTTTTATCCTAAAAATAAAGAAGGATATTATCGTTTTTATTTCAAGGATTGTTTTTTAGATCTTGTATTTAAAGATGCTGTATTTTCTTTAAAAGAGCTTGATTTTAAAGCTGATGTTTGGTTTTTAGACGGTTTTTCTCCAAGCAAGAATAAAACAATGTTTGATGAAGAAATCATTAAAGAAATCGCAAGGCTTTCTAAGATAAATACCCAAATTCTTACCTTTTCTGCATCAAGTTTTTTGCAAAAAAATCTTAAAAAATATAATTTTGAAGTGCAAAAAGTTAAAGGCTTCAAAAAAAGAGAAATGATTAAAGCGTGTTTTAAGGGCTTTGAATTTGAATGCAAAGAAGCTTATTTTTCACGCGTTAAAAAAGATTTTAAAGGTAAAAAACTTGCTATAATTGGTGCTGGAATCAGTGCCGCAAGTCTTGCTTATGAACTTTCGCTAAGGGGTTTTGAGATAGAAATTTTTGAAAAAAACACAAAGCTTTTTGAAAATGCAAGCACAAATGCAAGCGGAATTTTAAGTTCTCTTATTTTAAAGCCTGAGGTTGTTTTGGGGGAATTATCTCAAAATGCTTTTATTGAAGCGAGTAGATTTTATCAGCAAATTTTGGGTTTTAAGCCCCAAGGTGTTTATGAATTTGCTTACAATGAACTGATGCAAACGCGTTTTGATTTACAAAAAGATAATGTTTTGTTTCAAATTTGTGATAATAGAGCTTTTTTGGAAGATGGCGGTGTTATCGAACCAAAAACGATTGTAAGTGAGCTTTTAAGACTTAGTGGTGCTAAAATACACTTTGGTTATGAATTTATGCATTTTACAAAAGATGATAATAAATTTTCCTTGCATTTTAATACGCAAAATAGCAAAAGCGGCTTTGATATACTCATTTATGCTAGCGGTGCGGATACTAAAAAAATACTTTCTTATGAAGCGATGAATTTAAGTAAAGTTCGCGGGCAAGTCACGCTTTTAAAGCCTTTTTTAGATACAAAATTTGCCTTATCTTCAAAAGCTTATATTACGCCTATAAAAAATGATTTGCAATTAATTGGCGCGACTTATGATAGGCTAAATGAGGATATAAATCCTACGCAAAAAGATAATGAGGAAAATATCCAAAATATCAAGGAATTTTTACAAGGCAATGAAAAGCTTGTCGTGCAAGGTGCTAAGGTTGCTTTTAGATCTTATTCAAGCGATAGATTTGCCATTATTGGTCCAGCTTATGATGAGGAGTTTTATAAAAAATCTTATAAGGCTTTATTATGGACTAAAGATAAGCCACAAATTTTGCCACAAAATATTGAGAATTTATATCTTGATTTTGCCCATGGTTCAAGAGGATTTAGCACAGCAATTTTAGGTGCAAGATACATTTGTGCTTTGATTTGTAATGAGCCTTTAGGCTTATTTAAAAGTTTTACTCATGCTATTCATCCTGCTAGATTTTTAATACGAAAGCTTAAAAAGGGTTTGTGAGCTTTTATAAAATATTTTCTATACGGAATAATTTTTGCTTGCGATGGCAATGTAAGTCATTAGCTGTTTTGCAAAATAGGCATTAATAAAAGGTAAATTCCATGAAAATTACAAATCATTCTTATGCAGCTTTATATGCACAAAATAATTTTTATGCAAGTAAAAATGCCGAAACAAAAGTGTTCTTGATAATGCTTTAGATAAGGCGGAGAAAGAATTATCCACAGAAGAATATGTGAATTTAGTTGGCTTTGTTTGGGAAAGTCAGTTTATTATAAATTTTAGAAAAAATGGAGATGTTCGCATTAAAGATTATAATGATAAATTGGTTAATTCTAGCGTTATTGAGCAAAAAAAAGAGTATCAATGATATGATTGATATTCTAAAATCTAATTCTATTCAAAAAGGCTTATTTATGGGACAAGCTGAAAGTGAGGCACATTTTAGGGCGAGGAAAAACAAGGCTATTGATTATTTAAGTGAATTACTAAAAGATATATAAGCTTAGTGTTCTTGTGTCAAGACTTTTCACCTTAAGATATTTGTTGAATTTTGTTTAATCTATTAACTATATGAATGCTTACTAACTCTTTTATATTTATCAAAACAATTCTTTATTTTTAAACTTAAATTAACTTAAAATGTCTTATCATATTGTTTGAGTATTTTAAGTCAAAAAGGAATAATTATGCTAGACTTTCATCATCTACAAACTCGTCTTAATGAGTTGGAAAAACTTCCTTCTTTAAAAAACGATTCTTCCATTACACAAGCCTTAGAAAAATCAGGTTTTACAAGAAGAGATTTTATGAAATGGGCAGGAGCTATGACGGCATTTTTGGCTTTGCCGGCAAGTTTAACTCCTATGGTAGCAAAAGCCGCGGAATTAGCCGATAGACTTCCGGTGGTTTGGCTTCATATGGCTGAATGCACGGGCTGTAGTGAAAGTTTGCTAAGAAGCGATACACCAACGATTGATAGTTTAATTTTTGATTATATTTCTTTAGAATATCATGAAACTATTATGGCTGCTGCGGGTTGGCAAGCTGAAGAAAATTTAGAAAGTGCTATTGAAAAATATAAAAACAAATACATTTTAATGGTTGAAGGCGGTATTCCTATGGGTGATACTGAACATTTTTTAACCATAGGACCACATGGAAAGACAGGCTATGAGCTTTCAAAAATGGCAAGTGAGAATGCTTTGGCTATTTTTGCTATAGGGACCTGTTCTAGTTTTGGTGGAATTCAAGCTGCAAGACCAAATCCAAGCAATGCTCAGCCTTTAAGTAAGGTAACAAGCAAGACTGTGATTAATGTTCCAGGTTGTCCGCCAAGTGAAAAAAATATAGTCGGAAATGTTTTGCATTATCTTCTTTTTGGTGAGTTGCCGGCACTTGATGTTTATAATAGACCAAAATGGGCTTATGGTTTAAGAATTCATGATCTTTGCGAAAGACGCGGACATTTTGATGCGGGTGAATTTGTGCAAAGCTTTGGCGATGAAGGCGCAAAAAATGGTTATTGTCTTTATAAAGTGGGTTGCAAAGGACCTTATACTTTTAACAACTGTTCTAGAGAAAGATTTAATCAGCACACTTCTTGGCCTATCCAAGCAGGACATGGTTGTATAGGTTGCTCTGAGCCAAATTTTTGGGATACTATGGGACCATTTGAAGAACCAATGGCAAGCCATAAATTTGATACGGTTTTTGGACTTGGTGCTGATAGCGTGTCAGATAAAATCGGCATAGGTGTTTTAACACTTACTGGTGTTGCGATTGCAGCACATGCAGTTATTGCTTCTATGAAAAAAAATGAGGAATAAAAATGAGTCAAAGAATAATAGTAGATCCAATTACAAGAATTGAAGGACATCTAAGAGTTGAGGTTGTTGTTGATGAAAACAATGTGGTTAAAGAAGCTTATGCAGGTTCTACTTTGTGGCGTGGAATAGAAACCATTGTAAAAGGTCGTGATCCAAGAGATGCGGGTTTTATGACTCAAAGAATTTGTGGAGTTTGTACTTTTTCACATTATAAAGCAGGTATTGTTGCGGTTGAAAATGCTTTAGGTATCACTCCGCCACTTAATGCGCTTTTAACTAGAACTTTGATGAATGCAGCGCTTTTCTTGCATGATCATATCGTGCATTTTTATCAACTTCACGGACTTGATTGGGCTGATGTTGTGAGCGCTTTGAGTGCCGATGTTAAAAAAGCAAGCGATGAAGCTTTTAAATACACTCCAAATCCTTATGCCACAGGTGCAGACAAATTGCTTGAAGTGCAGCAAAGACTTAAAGCTTTTGTAGATAAAGGAAATTTAGGACCTTTTGCTAATGCTTACTATGGACATCCAACTTATCGTTTAACTCCAGAGCAAAATTTAATTGTTCTTTCGCATTATTTAGAATGTTTAAGAATTCAAAGAATTATTGCACAATGTATGGCAATTTTTGGGGCTAAAAACCCTCATCCTCAAAGCTTAACCGTTGGTGGTGTAACTTGTGTTATGGATCTTTTAAGTCCTTCAAGAATGGGCGAATATATGGAAAAATTTAAAGAAGTGCAAGATTTTGTTAATCGTGCTTATTATCCTGATCTTGTAATGGCTGGAAAAGCTTATGCTAACGAAGCTAGTGTTTTAAATGATATTGGGGTAAATAATCTTTATACTTTCCAAGAGTTTCAGCTCGGCAAAAATGAGTGGTTGTTTGAAAGTGGAATCATTAAAAATGGCGATATAAGCAAAGTTTATGAAGTAGAAGAGGATAAAATCACTGAAGAAGCAACACATTCTTGGTATAAAGATAATGAGGCACTTCATCCATATGATGGCAAGACAAATCCAAATTATACAGGACTTGTAGAGGGCGAGAGTATCGATCATCATGGTAAAAATGTAACTTCAAAAGTGTTTGATACCAAAGGAAAATACAGCTGGATTAAAGCTCCTCGTTATGAAGGAAATCCTATGCAGGTTGGCCCATTAGCAAATATAGTGGTAAATTATGCTAAGGGCAATAAAAATGTTATTCCTGTGGTCGATGAGTTCTTAAAAGAAACGGGTTTGCCATTAAATGCAGTATTTAGTACGCTTGGAAGAACTGCCGCGCGTTGTATAGAGGCAAAAATCGTTGCAAACAATGCTTTAAGAGCGTTTAATAATTTGGTAGAAAATTTGAAAGTCGATGAAAGCACTTGTGCTCCTTATGTGATTGATAATACCAAAGAATACAAAGGTCGTTATATGGGACATGTGCCTCGTGGAACGCTAAGTCATTGGTGTAGAATTAAAAATGGTGTGATTGAAAATTGGCAAGCTGTAGTGCCTTCTACTTGGAATGCAAGCCCAAAAGATGCTAACGGTATAGGTGGAAGTTATGAGCAGTGTTTGATAGGACTTAAGATCGCTGATGTAAAACAACCACTTGAAATCATTAGAAAAATTCACTCTTATGATCCTTGTATTGCTTGCGCGGTACATGTAATGGATACTAAGGGAAATAATCTAAGCGAATACAAAGTAAATGTAAATTTATAAAAGGAGCTTTTATGCAAAACCAAGAAGAAAAATTGCAAAGAAAAGCTGAATATGAATTTAGCATAGGTTTACGTTTAACGCATTGGATAAGAGCGGTTGCTATTGTTATTTTGGTAGGAACTGGTTTTTATTTATCTTATGTTTTTCAAAGTCCTATTAGCAATGGTGAGCCTGTTAATTTTATGCAGGCAAAATACCGTTTAGCCCATCAAGTGGCAGGTTTTGTACTCATTGCTTGTGTTATTTTTAAAATTTATCTTTTCTTTTTTGATAAATTAAGTCATAAAGAGCGTGTAAGCGTGCGAGATATTTTCAGTCCAAAATTATGGATAGAACAAATTAAATTTTATTTATTTTTGGGAAAACATCCACATTTAAAAGGGGTTTATAATCCTTTGCAATTTGTAACTTATTTTTTCTTTTATATCATTATAATGGGCATTATTGTTACGGGGCTTATTTTATACACCCATGTTTATCATGAGGGCTTGGGCGGATTTTTATATGGCATCTTAAGACCTATTGAAGCAATGATGGGTGGTTTGGCTGAAGTTAGGACTTTGCATAGGATATTGATGTGGATTATTATTATTTTTGTATTTGTGCATATTTATATGGCAATTTTTAATGCCATAAAAGGAAGAAATGGTGCACTTGATGCCATTGTTAGTGGATATAAATTCGAGAAAAAAGAAGAGAAAAATTGAAATTTCTTGTATTGGGTATAGGGAATATTATGTTTGCAGATGAAGGCTTAGGTGTTCATCTTTGCAAGCTTTTGGAAAAAAACTATAAATTCACTCACAAAACTCATATTTTAGATTTTGTTGATGGTGGAACTTTAGCTTTGCAATTAAGCTATATTATCGCAGAGTATGATAAGATGATAGTGCTTGATTGTATTGATGCTGACGATGGTAAGATTGGCGATGTATTTTTCTTTCCTTATGATGCGATGCCTAAAAAAATTAATTGGAGCGGAAGTGCTCATGAGGTGGAAATGCTTCAAACCTTGCAATATGTGGAGCTTATGGGAGACTTACCTCAAACACAAATTTTAGCTTGTATTCCAAAACGCATAGAAGCAATGAGTTTTACATTGTCAAAAGAAATTGTTACTGCGAGTAAAATTATGGAGAAAACCTTTCTTGATTATATAAAAAAAGAAGGTTTTGATTATGACAAAATAGCCAACCACTCTTTAGAAGAATTAGCTGAAATTTCGTATAAAAGTTTTTAAAATCACACCATCTACGCCAAGTTCATAAAATTCTTCTAAATTTTTAAAATCATCAACTAAAAATAAAATTTTACTATCAAAAAGATAAAATTCGGCTACTTTAACGGCAAATTTGGCTAGATTTTTATCTTTAAAAATTAGAAATTTGGCACCCAAGGCATTGGCGAGAAAAATTTCATTTTTATTTTCTATAAATATTGCAAATTCTTTGTGATTTGTTTTTAATTTTTGTATTAATTTTTCATTGTATTTTATGCAAAAAATTTCATCAGTATTTTTTGTAAATTCTTTAACAAAAGTAAAATTTTTACTTTCTACGAGCTTGTGTCCTAAAATCAGCATTTTTAACCTTTTTGTGTAATACTTAAAAATATCTAATTGTATCAAAATCAACTTTAAGCAATATCAAAATACACGCTTAAAGAAAAACAAGATGAAAATTTATTTTCAAATATCAAGTTAATATTTCTTTTGGTATAATCTTTGAAGTTTAAAAATATAAGGAGAAAATGATGAAAAGAATCATTTTGTGCACCATCTCTATTTTTATATTAAGCACTTTTGCACATGCTACCCCTTTAGATGATGTGTTTGAAGATGTAGAAGTTTCGGGAACTATTCGTTATCGCTATGAAAATCAAAGAGTTAAGGGAAATTTAAAGCAAAATAATAAGAAATCTAATCGTGCTACTACAAATATCACTATTAAATAAAAGATAGAAATTGTTATCATTTTTTTATATAATTGCGTTTATTTTATAAAAGGTTTTTTATGTTTCGTATATTGTTTATACTCATTATTTGTTTTACTTTTGGTTTTGGGATTAGTTTAAAATCTCTATTTTCTTATACTTTTGATGGTGCTAGTTATGATATGGCTAAGGCAAAGGAATTGTATTTTGAAAAAAAATGCCATATTTGTCATGGCGATAATGGGGAAAAAATTGTTGCTGGTTCAAGAATACTTCGCAATATGGAGCCTGCTGATATTAAATCAGCATTGATTGATTATACGACTAATGCAAGTGGAGAACAGTCTGCTACAAGAATTCAAATGCTACCTTATGCAAATTCTTTAAGTCATGATGAGATGAATTATATTATTGCTTATTTAAAGGGTGGGAATTTTGCTATAGAGATGCAAGCAAAAGACTTGCTTGAAGAAGAGCCTGAGAAAAAAACAAAACACGGAACTTTTATTAAATGATTAATTTTAATTAAGGAGATTTTATGAAAAAAAGAAGTTTGTTATTAGGTGCTTTACTTTTGGCTAATTTAGCTTATGGTAAAGAAGTTAATTTAGGTATTGTATTGCCTTTAACAGGATCTTTAGCGGCTTATGGACAGGATGTTTATACAGGTATTGAGCTTGCCAATAAACTTAATCCTACTTTGGACAATGGAGATAAAGTAAAATTGGTAGTTGTAGATACTAAAGGGGATAAAATTGAAACTTCAACTGCGACTACAAGACTTATTTCTCAAGATAAGGTTGTAGGACTTATTGGAGAGGCTGTTACTCCAAATACCATGCAAGTTATTTCTATTGCTGAAGATAAAAAAGTTCCAGTTATTGCCCCAGTAGCTTCAGGAGATAAGCTTTTAGATAAAAAAACTTATGCAAGTCGTGTGTGTTTTATGGATAGTTTTCAAGGAGATAAATTTGCTACTTATGCCTATAAAGACTTAGGTTTGCAAAGTGTTGTTGTGATTGTAGATCAAAGCAATGTTTATTCTTTAGGACTTGCAAAGGCTTTTGAAAAAGAATTTAAGGCTAAAGGCGGAAAGGTTATTAAAAAGCTTACCATTTCTTCAGGGGATAAAGATTTTAAAGCTATTGCTTCGCAGCTTAAAAGTTTAAATCCTGATTTTGTTTATATGCCAATTTATCATCCAGAAGCTGCTTTGATTGCAAGACAAGCAAGACAAACAGGTTTTGATAAATTATTTTCTGCAGGAGATGGGGTAAATAATCAAACTTTTATCGATCTTGGTGGTGATGCTGTTAATGGTGTGGTTTTTACTGATAGCTTTGATTATAATAACCCAAGCACAAATTTGGGACGCAAATTTATTAGTGCTTATGAAAAAGAAAAAAATAGCAAAGCTTTACCTGCATTTTCAGCAATGGGTGCAGATGCTTATTATGTAATGCTTAATGCTATGAATCAATGCAAAGATAATCTTACTCCAGCTTGTGTCAATGATAAAATTCATCAAACCAATAATTATGAAGGAGTTGGTGGTATCATAAGCATTGATAAAAGCGGAAATGCTTCAAGATCAGTAGTGATAAAAGAAATTAAAAATCAACAACAAGTTTATAAAACAACAATCAATCCTTAAGGAGTTTAAAAGTGAAAAAAATTGGTTTAATTATCCTTTGTGCTTTAACTCTAAGCTTGCAAGCTAAAGAAATTAATATAGGTATAGTAATGCCCTTAACTGGTGCTACAGCAGCTTATGGACAAAGTGCGCTTGATGGGATAAAAATTGCAAATTCTATGCAAAATACTCTTAAAAACGGAGATAAAATCAATCTCGTCGTTGTAGATACTAAAGGGGATAAAATAGAATCTTCTACTGCGGCCACTAGACTTGTTTCTCAAGATAAAGTTATAGGTCTTATTGGCGAAATGGTAACGGCTAATACCTTGCAAGTAATGAGAGTAGCAGAAGAGAATAAAATACCCGTAATTGCTCCGGCTGCAACTGGGGATAAATTACTTAATAAAAAGAATTATTCTAGTCGTGTATGTTTTATGGATAGCTTTCAAGGTTCATCTTTGGCAAAATATGTTTTTTCTAAACTTCATTATAAAAATGCTGTTATTGTAATGGATCAAACGACAGATTATTCTTTAGGACTTGCAAAGGCTTTTGAAAAAGAATTTATAGCCAATGGCGGTAAAATTTTGGCTAAGTTGCGTGTGAGCTCGGGAGATAAAGATTATAAAGCCATTATTTCTCAAATTCAAAAACTAAATCCTGAATTTGTATATTTGCCAATTTATTATAATGAAGCCTCATTGTTTGTGCGCCAAGCTCAAAACGCACGACTTAAATTGCCTATGGGTTCAGCTGATGGCGTAGCAGATGAGACTTTTGTTAAACTTGCACAAGATGCAAGCGAAGGTTATATTTTTACTGATAGTTTTGATTATAACAACCCTCCTACTAAGCTTAGTAAAGAATTTATCGGTGCTTATTCGAAAGTTAAAGGTTCTAAAGAAGTGCCTAATTTTTCAGCAATGGGTGCAGATGCATATTTTGTAATGTTTGATGCAATGAATCGTTGTATTGATAATCTCACTCCAGCTTGTGTCAATGATAAAATTCATCAAACCAATAATTATGAAGGTGTAAGCGGAGTTATAAGCATTGATAAAAGTGGCAATGCGACTAGATCAGTAGTAGTAAAAGAAATTAAAAATCAAAAACAAAGTTATAAAGATTTAATTAACCCTTAGGAAAAAAATGGATTCTACTTTATTAATTCAACAACTTATTAATGGTTTTAGTCTTGGCAGTATGTATGCACTTATTGCCATAGGTTATACAATGGTTTATGGTGTTTTAAGACTTATAAATTTTGCACATGGCGATATTATGATGGTGGGTGCATATGCTGCACTTTTTTGCGTGACTTCTATGGGAGTCCCTTTTTTAGGGGCCTTATCTTTGGCGATGATTTTTGCAGCTTGTGTGGGTATAGCTATTGATAAAATTGCCTATAAACCCTTAAGAAAAGCTCCTCGGATTTCTTTGCTTATTACAGCTATTGGTATTAGTTATTTGATACAAAATCTTTTCAATATGTTTTTTGGTTCTACACCAAGATTTTTTGAAGTTCCTGAATACCTTCAAGAGGTGATAAATTTTGGTAGTATTAGTATGAGCGTGATTAATATAGTAATACCAATTTTAACTTTATTAATTTTACTTATTGTGCTTTTTATACTTTATAAAAGCAAGTATGGTATTGCCATTAGAGCTTTAGCTTTTGATATACATACTGTAAATTTAATGGGAATTGATGCAAATAAAATTATTGCTATTGTATTTGCTTTGGGTTCTGCTTTGGCTGCAGTTGGCGGTGTTTTTTGGGCAAGTAGTTATCCTTCCGTTGATCCTACTATGGGAACTTTAATAGGACTTAAAGCTTTTGCAGCTGCGGTTTTAGGAGGTATTGGGTCGGTTGTAGGTGCGGTTTTAGGCGGATTAATCATTGGTTTTACCGAAGTTGTTTTCGTGGCTTTAATTCCAGAAATGGCAGGATTTAAAGATGCTTTCGCTTTTATTTTCTTGGTATTTATTTTACTCTTTAAACCCACAGGAATTTTGGGTATTAATTTTGAAAAAAGTAGGTTTTAAATATGGATTTCACTAAAATTGAAAACAAGTTTTTTCATTTATTATTTTTAATTATTGCTATCGCTTTTATTATTGTTTCTCCGTATTTTTTTGATGATTATGGAGAAAGAATATTAAGCAATATTGCTATTTTTATTATTTTGGCTATCAGTTACAATCTTATCAACGGAGTTACAGGGCAATTTTCACTCGAGCCCAATGGTTTTGTAGCCATAGGAGCTTATGTAACAGCCTTGTTGCTTTTAAATAGCGAAAGTAAAATCGATCAATTTTCATTAGAGGATCCAAGCACTTTTATTTTAGCTTTTCATTCTCCAAATTTTATTTTAGCTTTATTGGCGGCTGGATTTTTTTCTTGTTTGCTTTCTTTTATTCTTTCTTTTGCTGTTTTTCGCGTAAGAGGGGATTATTTGGCTATTGTAACTTTAGGTTTTGGTATTATCATTAAGCTTTTGGCAATTAATTTTCCTTCAATAACCAATGGTTCTTTGGGGCTTACTTTAAGCTCTAGTGATTTGCCTAAGTCTTCAGATCTTATTTATTGGACAGGTGGTATAGCAATTATTTCTGTTATTCTTATTTTAAATATTACCTATTCAAAATACGGTAGAGCTATGAAAGCCATAAGAGATGATGAGGATGCCGCTAGTGCGATGGGAATTCATACTTTTTGGATTAAAACATTAGCTTTTGGCACTTCGGCGTTTTTAGAAGGCGTAGGTGGCGGACTTTTGGCATACTTTTTAGCTTCTGTTTCTCCGGAACAATTTGACTTTTTGCTAACTTTTCAATTATTGATTATTATTGTTTTGGGCGGACTAGGATCAACAACTGGGGCAATTATTGGAGCTGTTTTGGTAATAGGTGGAAGTGAATGGCTAAGATTTTTAGATGAAAGTATGAATATTTTTGGTTATCAAACTGAAGCAAGACCAGGACTTAGAATGGTTGTTTTTTCATTGGCGCTTATTCTTGTTATGCTTTTTGCACGAAAAGGTTTAATGGGAGATAAAGAGCTTTTAGACTTTTTGAAATTTAAGAAAAACCCTAAAAATGGGAGAAAACAATGATACTTAATTTGGAAAAAATTTCTAAGAGCTTTGGTGGAGTAAAAGCTATAAATGAAACTTCTTTTTGTATCAATGAGGGTGAAATTTTTGGACTTATTGGACCAAATGGTGCTGGAAAAACTACACTTTTTAATATTATTACCGGAAATTATAAACCTACAAGCGGTAAGGTTTTTTTTAAAAATCAAAGGATAGATCATTTAAAACCACATAAAATAGTGCATTTGGGGATAGCGCGAACCTTTCAAAACATACGCCTTTTTTCAAGTATGAATGTGTTAGAAAATGTATTAATAGGTTTTAATCATCAAATGAAGTATAGTATTTTTGAAGCTTTTTTACATTTTGGGCGTTTTAGAAAAGTAGAAAAAGAATTTCAAACTAAGGCTTATGAGCTTTTAGAAGAACTTGGTATTGCGGAGCTTGCACAAGAAAAGGCTACGAGTTTGAGCTATGGACAACAAAGAAAAGTAGAGATTGCAAGAGCTATGGCGACAAGTCCAAGACTCCTTTTGCTTGACGAACCAGCTGCTGGAATGAATGGAGCAGAAAGCGATGAGCTTGCAGAACTTATTTTTAAATTAAGAAAAGATTATAAGATTAGCGTGTTGCTTATAGAACATGATATGAAATTTGTAAACAAGCTTTGCGATAGAGTTTTGGTTTTAGATTATGGTAAAACAATTTTTGAAGGCAAGGTTAGCGATGCAGTAGAAAACAAAGATGTTATAGCGGCTTATTTAGGGGATTTTAATGCTAGTAGTTAAGAATTTGCATGTTTATTATGGTTTGATTGAAGCGGTTAAAGGTATTGATTTTAAAGTAGAAACAGGACATATTGTTTCTTTAATAGGCTCTAATGGTGCTGGAAAAACTTCCACCTTAAATGCAATGCTTAATATCGTTAAAAGAAAAGGGGAGATTAATTTTTTGGGTTATGATACCAAAAGACATCTTACTCATACTTTAGTAGAAAAAGGTATAGCTTTAGTTCCTGAAGGTAGGCGTGTTTTTATTAATCTTAGCATTGATGAGAATTTAAAAATTGGAGCATTTAATAACGCTGAAAATTATGAGCACTTAAGGGAGCAAATGTATAAAATTTTCCCTAGACTTGCAAGCAAAAAGAACGCTTTAGCTGGAACTTTAAGTGGAGGAGAAGCACAAATGCTTGCTATCTCAAGAGCTTTGATGAGCGAACCTAAGCTTTTAATGCTTGACGAACCTTCTTTGGGACTTGCGCCTAAAATTGTTGGAGAAGTTTTTGATACCATAGTGCGTTTAAAAGAAGAGGGTATTACTATACTTTTAGTAGAACAAAATGCTTATTCTGCTTTAAAAATCAGTGATTATGCTTATGTTTTAGAAAATGGAAAAATTCCTATGCACGGTAAAGCTAGTGATATTATAGGTGATGATGAGATTCGCAAAAAATACTTAGGTGTGTGATTTTGTTACTAAAAGTAATTGCTTTATCAAAATCATTGAAGTATATTTATTTTCTTATAAATGTTACAAAGAGTTAAATACTCTGATTTATAATTTGTTTTTTTAAATTATCAAAAAGAAGGTCTAAATGAGAACAATAATCAAAAGTATTGGGAATATTAAAAATTCTATCATACTATTTTTACTTTTTGCTTTTTTTAGCGGTTTAGCAACTTTTATAGAAAGTGCTTATGGAACACCTACTGCTTGGGCTATGATTTATGGTACTTTGTGGTTTGGTTTTTTGCAGCTTTTATTGGGCATAAATTTGCTTTGTGCAATGTTTATTTACAAAATGTTTATGTTGAAAAAATTTCCATTGATGCTCTTTCATCTTTCTTTTTTATTCATTCTTTTAGGTTCTGCAATGACTCGTTATGGAGGTTATGAAGGGATATTAAGTATTAGAGAAAACGAGTCTAATTCTGTTGTCGTAAGCTCCAAATCTTTTATTAAATTTTCAACTTTAAAAGATAATAAAATTTATGGTCAAGCGATGCAAAAAGACATAGCCGTACTTCCTTTTGCAAATAATTTTGAATTAAATCTTAAAGTCGGAGATGGGGATGAGAAGGCAAAATTAAGTTATAAAAATTTAATTTTAGATGCCAAAGAAGTGATGATAGAAGATGAAAATGCTAGTGCTTTACTCAGCTTTATGTTAGCGGATAAAAATGGAAATTCGCAAATCATTAAACTTACTCAAGGAGAAATTAAAACCATTGATGGTGTTAATTTTGGTTTCTTAGTTGATAAGCTTCCTAGTCCTTATGTAAAAATTGATCAAAATTTAAATCTTAGCTCCAGCAATGATTTGGAATTTTTTGCTATGCAAACTGGCGAAAATGGTGTTTTAAAAGCTGGAAAAAATGCAAGCACAGATCAAAAACGCTTATATAATATAAATGGAAATAGCTTTGTAATACAATTTGCCTCTTTGTATGCAAGCACTCAAATTCAAGGAATTAATCGTCCTGAAGATGAGAGTTTTTGGTTATGGTTTGGCACTAGATGGATAGAACTTGCAAGAACTTCATTAATTGCTTTATTTGGTGAGGCAAGTGCGTGGAAAAATGAACCTTTGCTTTCTTTAAAAACTTTTGCTATGGATACCAAATACCAGCCTCATGATCTGAAAATGGCCAGAAATGCTTTAGAATTAGAGGTTGAATATAAGGGTGAAAAAGCAAACATTTTTGTCTTTGAATTTGCTAAACCTAGTGTTGTAGAACTTAGTGGAGAGAAATTTTTCATCGCTTGGAATACTTCTGTTCATGAGCTACCTTTTGAAGTTTATCTGAGAGATTTTCAGCTTGATCGCTATGCGGGTTCAATGTCTCCAAAGTCTTATGCTAGCGAAATCACTGTGACTCACGGAGACAAAAAATTTGATTATAGGATTTTCATGAATAATGTTTTAGACTATGAAGGATATCGTTTTTATCAAAGTTCTTACGATCAGGATGAAAAAGGCACTATACTTTCGGTAAATAAAGATCCTGGTAAAATACCAACTTATATAGGTTATATTTTGCTTTCTTTGGGAATGTTTTTAAATATTTTAAATCCAAATTCAAGGTTTAGAATTCTTGCAAAATTAGTCAATAAGGACGCTTTAAAATATACTTCTGCTATTGCTTTTGCAAGTTTGGTGTTTTTTACCAATGAAGTTAAAGCACAAGAACTACCACAAATTTCAGACGAGCATGCCAAAAGTTTAAGCACTTTAATCGTGCAAAGAAATGGTGGTAGAATGGTTCCTTTTGATACTTTGGCAAGGGAAATTTTAGAAAAAGTTCATAAAAACTCAAGTTATAAGGGACAAAACGCTAATGCGGTGATGCTTTCTATGCTGGTTAATGCAAAAATATGGGCTGATGAAAAAATCATTGCCATGCCACCAAATACTGCTGTAAGAAAAGAGATTGCTAAAATTTTAGGTTTGGATGAAAATATAGATCATAAATATGTTTCATACAATGATTTTTTAAATGCTGATAATACTTATAAAATTCAAAGATATGTAGAAAACGCTAACCGTCAAAATCAAAATGCTAGAGGGGTTTTTAATAAAGAAATACTCAAGCTCGATGAAAGATTTAATATCGTTGCTTTGGTATTTTATGGAGAACTTTTTAAAATTTTCCCTGCTCAAAATGCTATTAATAATGAATGGTATTCTTTTTTTGAAGCAATGAATCAGACTCAAAATAAAGAACAAGCTATTATTTTTACTTTATTTCAAAATTATATTAATTCTGCAATACAAGCGATTCAAACTGGAGATTGGGAAAAAGCAAATCAGAATTTAACATATATAAAAGCTTATCAAAATGAATACGGTGCGTCGATTATACCAAGCGATAGTAAAATAAAAACAGAACTTTTTGTTAATAAAGCACAAATCTTTGTCGAGCTTATTAAAATTTATCTAGTTGCAGGTATTTTGCTTTTGGTTTTGGTTTTCACCAAGATGTTAAAATCTAGTTTAAAAATAAATTTTGTTTTTAAAGCTATTTATATTTTTAATATCATTGCGTTTTTAATCCATACTTTAGGGCTCGGACTTAGATGGTATTTAGCTGAGCGTGCGCCTTGGAGTAATGCTTATGAGAGTATGGTTTATATTGCATGGGCTTTGGCTTTATCAGGTATTTTCTTTTCGCGTAAAAGTCCAATAGCGCTATCTTTAACTTCTATTCTAGCGGGTATAACTTTAATGGTTGCACATCTTAATGAAATGGATCCGCAAATTACAAATATTATGCCGGTTTTAAATTCTTATTGGCTTAGTATCCATGTATCTGTTATTACTGCAAGTTATGGATTTTTAGGACTTTGTGCCTTGCTTGGAATTTTTGTTTTAGTTTTAATGTGTTTTCTTAGAAAAGATGGAAAAGCCAATGGAAATATATTAAGAAATATTACCGAAGCGACAAGAATTAGTGAAATGGCAATGATCTTAGGACTTTGTTTACTTACTGTTGGAAATTTCTTAGGTGCGGTTTGGGCAAATGAAAGCTGGGGAAGATATTGGAGTTGGGATTCCAAGGAAACTTGGGCTTTAGTGAGTATCTTGGTCTATGCTGCCATTTTGCACTTAAGAATGATACCGAACTTTTTAAATCAATATAATTTCGCTCTTATTTCTATGTTTGCTTATTGGAGTATTATTATGACTTATTTTGGGGTGAATTATTTCCTTGTGGGACTTCATTCTTATGCAGCAGGAGAGGCTGCGAAAATTCCAGATTATGTTTATTGGGGATTTTTAGCAATGGTTATTTTAGGGTTTGTGGCGTATTTTAAACGTTCTTATGTTAAAAAAGTATGAATGACAAATCGGTTTTAATATTTATTTTAATTTTAGCCATTGCACTTGTTATTGCTTGTGTGGTGGCTTTGATTTTACTGCATAAAAATCGAGATTTAGTTAAAAAATCTCAAAAAACTCAACAAAAAAATGAAATTTTAAATTTAGAGGCTTTAAAAAGTGCTTTAGAAAATACAAGATTAAATTCCCAGCAACTTCAAGAATTTGCTATTATGTTTATCAACACTCAAAAATTTGATAAAAAAAAATCAAAACAACTTAGTCAAGCCATGAAAGAAAAACTTGATTTTATCGCACTTTTTGCAGCACATCCTAATGCGAGTGCGAAAAATATCTCTTTTCTTAATAGAGAGCTTAATAAGCGTTATAGTATTTATAAATCAGAAATTGATGGTTATGAGCAAATGGGATTAGCCAAGCGAAAAATGCGAGAGAGTGGGAGTTAAATTTAGCAGATTTTTTCTTCATTTTAGGGTTTAGACGCGATATATATAGAGATTCATCATTTCTTTTACTTCATTCAGAATGACTAGAAAGAGTAGGGAGATTCTTCGTATTGCTCATAATGATGTGTAAATTCATTATTACGAAAGAGCATTTTCGCTATCTTATGAGTGTTAGAAAAAAGATTAGGCAGTTAGCCTTATAAAAGAGCAATGTGTTTTTCAGTTGTCTTAAAGAAAATAATTTTTCTTCCCAAGTGAAACGAAGGATTTAAGTAGTCTTAGTCATCTTGAACATGGTGAAGGATCTTTATTTAAATAAAGTTTTTCATTAAAAAAAGTTTTAATACAATAAGAGATTCTTCACATTCGTTCAGAATGACGGAGTGTAGTGTTATCTGGGAGAGTAATACTTTTTGTCATCCTGAGTGAAATAAACAATCTCTGTGGCAAGAAAGTTATAAATTTTTATCCATAATGTTTAAACCAAATAAACTTGAGAATGATTTTCGTATTTTTTAATCTCATCTTGATATTGCAAAGTAAGATCTATCTTATCGAGACCATTTAAAAGGCAATTGCGGTAAAATTCATCAATTTCAAAATCAAATTCTTTCCCAAAAGCATAAACCTTTTTTTCTAAAAGAGAGATTTCTAAGCATTTGTTTTCATTTGTTTGAAGTATTTCTATGAGCCATTGCACTTTACTTTCTTCAAGTGTGATGGTTAATAATCCATTTCCCAAAGCATTATTTTTAAAAATATCAGCAAAGCTTGGAGCAATGATGACTTTAATACCATAATCCATTAAAGCCCATGGTGCGTGTTCTCTTGAAGATCCATTGCCAAAATTATCTCTAGTAACAAGAATGGAAGTATTTTGAAATTCTGTTTTATTTAAATTAAATTCAGGATTCAAAACACTTTCTTTGTCATCTAAATAACGCAAATCGTGAAATAAATGTTTACCAAAACCTTTTTTAGAAACAGAAAGTAAAAATTGCTTAGGTATGATTTGATCTGTATCGATATTAGCAAAGTCTAAAGGACAAGCAATGCCTTTATGAGTGATAAATTTTTCCATTTTAAGCCTTTAAATATTTTCTAGGATCACAAATTTTGCCCTCAATCGCCGCAGCTGCAGCACTTGCAGGAGACATTAAATGAGTGATAGAGTCTTTGCCTTGTCTTCCAACAAAATTGCGATTTGAGGTTGAAGCCACTCTTTGTCCAGCCCCAGCTTTATCATCATTCATGGCAAGACACATAGAACAACCTGGTAATCTCCATTCAAAACCCGCATTGATAAAAATTTGATCTAAGCCTTCTAATTCGGCTTGTTTTTTTACCCACATTGAACCTGGTACAGCTAGAGCTACTACTTTAGGGTTGATTTTTTTGCCTTTTAAAATTTCTGCTGCAGCTCTAAAATCCTCAATACGACCATTGGTGCAAGATCCGATAAAAACTAAGTCAATATCTACTCCATTAATTTTTTGTCCTTCTCGAAGTTTTGTATAGTTTAGAGCGTCCATTAAGGTTTTTTTATCCACTTCGTTTTGGAATGTACTTTGAGTAGGGATATGATCATTTATGCCTATAACTTGTCCAGGATTTGTCCCATAAGTTACTTGAGGCTCTATAAGACTAGCGTCAATTTCTATGACTTGATCGAATTTTGCATCCGCATCGCTTTTAAGCTCTTTCCATTTTTCAACTTGGCTTTCAAATTCTTTATCTTTTGGGGCAAATTCTTTGTTTTTAATGTATTCAAAAGTTACTTCATCAGGAGCGATCATTCCGGTTTTTGCGCCCATTTCTATAGCCATATTCGAAAGAGTCATTCTCCCTTCCATGCTTAATTTCTTTACCGCTTCACCGCAAAATTCAACCGCATAACCTGTGCCACCTGCAGTGCCTAGTTTTCCTATGATATAAAGAATTAAATCTTTTGCATAAACCCCTTCTTTAAGGCGTCCTTTGCATTCTATTTTCATGGTTTTTAATTTTGCTTGTTTTAGGGTTTGTGTTGCCATAACATGTTCAACTTCAGAAGTCCCTATGCCAAAAGCTAAAGCGCCAAATGCGCCATGTGTAGCCGTATGAGAATCCCCACATACCAAAGTAGTCCCAGGTAGAGTAAAACCAAGCTGGGGACCTATGATATGGACTATGCCTTGATTTTCATCTCCTAAACCAAAAAGCCTTACGCCAAATTCTTTTGTGTTTTGCATCAAGGTTGTGATTTGCTCTTGTGCCATAGTGGAACATGCGTTTAAATCACTACTTTTGGTTGAAACATCATGATCTATTGTTGCAAGTGTTAAGTCTGCTCTTGCCATTTTTCGTCCTGCTAGTTTAAGTCCTGAAAAAGCTTGAGGGCTTGTAACTTCGTGAATTAAATGTCTGTCGATATAAAGCGTTGGAATTTCATTTTGTCCCTGAAAAACGATATGGCTTTCATAAACTTTTTCATATAAAGTTTTACCCATTATTACACTCCAAATTTTGTAAAATTGCATCACCCATTTCATCAGTGCTAAGATAATTTTGTGGGTTTAGATCTTTTGTGAATTTTCCTTGTTTTAAGGTTTTACTGATAGCATTTTCGATGGCTTTAGCAGCTTTGGCTTCATTAAGAGAATACTCAAGCATTAAAGCAGCACTTAAAATTTGCGCTATAGGATTAGCAATATTTAAATGTGCAATATCTGGTGCGCTCCCACCGGCTGGCTCATAAAGTCCAAATTTTTTCTCATTAATGCTAGCAGAAGAAAGCATTCCCATAGAGCCTGTGATCATTGCCATTTCATCGCTTAAAATATCACCAAAAAGATTGCTACATAGCACAACATCAAATTGAGATGGATTTTTGATGAGTTGCATGGTTGCATTGTCTATATACATGTGTTCCAATTTTACATCAGGATAATTCCCTGCAACTTCGCTAACAACTTTTCTCCATAAAATAGAGCTTTGCAATACATTTGCTTTATCGATAGAAACAACATTTTTGCGTCTAAGTCTTGCACTTTCAAAGGCAATTTGAGCGATTCTTTCTATCTCTTTGCGTGAGTAAATTTCTGTGTCAAAAGCGGTATTACCGTCATCTTTAGTGCCTTGAGGTTTGCCAAAATAAATTCCTCCTGTTAATTCTCTTACACATAAAATATCTACGCCTTTTGAGACAATTTCATTTTTCAAAGGCGATAAATGCTCTAAATTAGGATAAATTTTTGCAGGACGAAAATTTGCAAAAAGATTAAAATGTTTGCGTAAAGGTAAAAGTGAAGCCCTTTCGGGTCTTTGTTCTATGGGTAAATTATCCCATTTTGGTCCACCTACAGAGCCAAATAAAATAGCGTCTGAATTTTCGCAAAGTTTTAAAGTATCATCACTTAATGCTACCCCATAAGCATCAATACTTGCACCACCTATTTTTGCTTCATTTAAGTGAAGTTTGAAATTAAATTTAGCACCAACAAAATTTAAAATTTTAATCGCTTCCTTCATTACCAAAGGACCGATGCCATCGCCTGCTAAAACTGCTATTTTATATGAATTCATTTTTCACTCCTTTTTGCATTTTCTATTATCAAAGCTCTATAAATTGCATTGCACACACTAATAAAAGCTTGTGCGGAAGATTCTATAACATCGGTTGAAAGGCCTTTTCCATGGAATTTTCTGCCTTTAAATTCCACATCCACATCCACTTGTCCTTGCGCATCCACTCCTGAGCTTTTAGCATTGATGATATAATTTATCAAAACGCAATCAATTTGAGTGAGTCTTGTGATGCAGTTAAAAACCGCTTCTACTGGACCATTTCCGGTGCTTGATTCTGTTTTTAATTCCCCATCAATTAGCATTTGTACAGAAGCAGTTGGAATCACACCTTTTCCGCCGCTAATTACATTTAAATTTTCAAGAACAAATTGTGCCTTATCTTCCATATCTTGGCTTAAAAACATTAAAGCTTCCAAATCATACTCATACACTTGTCCTTTTTTGTCCGCAAGGCGTAAAAATCTTTCATATACATCATCTAAATTATAAGTATTTTCGGCATAACCAAGATTATCAAGACAAGTTTTTATCATAGCTCTTCCGCTTCTTGCTGTCATTAACATTCTGTTTTCATGCAAACCTATACTTTGAGGGGTTATAATTTCGTAAGTTTGTCTATTTTTAAGCACACCATCTTGATGAATTCCAGAACTGTGAGAGAATGCATTTGAGCCCACTATGGCTTTATGTGAAGGCACGGGCTCGTTGCAAATAGCTGCTACAAGTTTTGAAGTTTTGGCGATATTTTTGTGAATGATATTAGTGTAAAGTTCATTCATATAATGAGCCCTTGTTTTAATTGCCATTGCAACCTCTTCTAAAGCACAATTTCCAGCTCTTTCACCAAGTCCATTTATGGTACATTCTATTTGTCTTGCTCCTTGTATGATGGCGCTAAGACTGTTACCTGTTGCCATGCCTAAGTCATTATGACAATGCACTGAAATGATAGCTTTATCTATATTAGGAACTTTATCAAATAAAGTTTTAATGATATGACCAAATTCATAAGGTAGGGTATAGCCAACTGTGTCTGGAATATTAATGGTTGTAGCACCTGCTTCAATGGCTTTTTCTACCATCAAACAAAGATTATCAATAGGCGTCCTTCCTGCATCTTCGCAAGAAAATTCCACATCATTAGTATAGTTTCTTGCCCTTTTAATAGCTTTTTGTGCCATAGTGATGATTTCATCAAAATCTTTTTTTAATTTATCTTTTACATGCAAGGTCGAAGTGGCTATAAAAGTATGAATTCTAAACCTAGAAGCGATTTTTAAAGCCTCATAGCAAGCATCGATATCTTTATCCACGGCACGTGCTAAAGCACAAACGGTAGAATTTTTTACATTTTTTGCTATGGTTTGTACTGAGTTAAAATCTCCTGGAGAAGATACAGGAAAACCCGCTTCTATTACATCAACGCCTAGATTTTCGAGTGCAAGGGCAATTTGCAGTTTTTGATTGATATTAAGAGATTGTTGTAAAGCTTGCTCGCCGTCTCTTAAGGTTGTATCAAAAATGATGATTTGTTTATCGTTTTTCATAGTTTGCCCTTTATTTAAAAAATGTGTAGATATAATTATGTTTGAAATTTGCTTTTTGTTGCATAAAGGATTTAAGAAATTAAAATATTTTTTGCAAATATCTCATTCCTTGTAACTAAATGAAAAATTATTTGAAATTATCTTTTGCTAAAAATAAGAATTTTTCAAATTTGTCTAATAAAGGATTAAAATCATACTCCTTTCTTTTAAGTGTATAAAAATTTCTTTTAAGATCAATGTTTTTTAGTTTTATAGCATAAAGAGTTTTGTTGTAAAGTTCTTTTTCTACGGCTTTTTTTGGAAGCACAGAAAGTGCATTTTTGTTTAAAACTAGTTCTTTTATGGCATTCATTCGATCTAATTCTAAAAAAATAGGCAAAGTAATACCTGCTTTATTTATTTCATCCAAAAACCTAGTTCTAAGACCCGATCCTTGTTCTCTAAGTATCCATTTATAATTTAGCAATTCATCGATATAAACTGCTTTTTGACTTAAAGCTTTATCATTACTAACGATTATAAGCTCATCTTGATGCCATAGTTTGGATTTAATTTGTTCGTTATGTAAAATGATAGGTTCAATCTCGCTTTCTACAATACAAAATTCCACTAAACCTTTCTTTAAAAATTCAAAACATTCTTTGGTATTGCAAGTTTGAAAGTAAATTTTTATTTTAGGGAAGTGTAATTTAAAATCAAATAAAATATCAGCTATAAAATATTCCGCTATACTTTGTGTTGCGGCAATTTTAATTTCGCCTAATAAGGTTTCATTGTTTAAATTTTCTAAACTTGCGTAATATGTTTTAACCAGATCACTCCATATTTGTGCTAAAGACAGCGCTTTTGGAGTTGGTAAAAGTTTTTTGCCTAGCCTTTCAAAAAGAATTTCTCCCAGTTGTTGTTCTAAATTTTTAATGATAATTGAAATATTAGGTTGAGTGGTAGAAAAATTATTTGCAGTTAAGGTGGGACTTTGGGTATTTAAGAGATCTAAAAAAATTTCCATATCTTTGATTTTCATGATTTTAACCTTAAAAAATAATTTAAAATATTTATGATAAAAATTAAAATAATATATTTTTATTATTATATAAAAAAAATTAAAATAACACCAAAAATTAAATTAAAGGATAATGAAAATGTTTTTATCACTTTTTCTCATATTAAAATCAAATTTTAAAGGACTGGTTTTTACGGCTTGTATTGTTGCTTTTTCTTTTTATTTATCTAGTATCCCAAGTATAAAAGAAAATACACATTTAGCTGCCACTGCCTTTGCTATTATTATAGGGGTTTTATTCTCGCCATATTTTTTCAAATACCAGCATCATCTGCGTGTTGGCGTACATTTTAGTGCTAAAAAATTATTGAAATTAGGCATTATTTTATATGGATTTAATATCACCTTAAATGAACTTTTAAATGTTGGAATATGGGGATTTTTATTGTCATTTATTGTCATTTTGATAATATTTTTAATTGCTGTGTTTGTCGGAGTTAAAATTTTAAAACTTGATAAAGAAACTTCTATGCTTGTGGGTGCAGGAAGTGCTATTTGTGGCGCTGCAGCTGTTTTGGCTCTAGAATCAAGCTTGAAAAGCGATGCTTCTAAGGGTGTTTTGGCTGTGGGAAGTGTGGTAGTTTTTGGACTTATTTTTATGTTTTTATATCCCGTGCTTTTTTCTTTAGATTTTTTAAATTTAAATGAAAATGCTATGGGAATTTTTATGGGTGTAACTTTACATGAGGTGGCTAATGTTGTTGGCGCAACTCAAATAGCTAAAGATATGGTAGGATTTTCTCAAAATGCGGCAAATTTAGCTGTGATTATTAAAATGATGCGAGTGATTTTACTTGTGCCTTTT
The DNA here is from genome assembly GCF_040008265.1 of Campylobacter sp. CCS1377. Classification (NCBI taxonomy): domain Bacteria; kingdom Pseudomonadati; phylum Campylobacterota; class Epsilonproteobacteria; order Campylobacterales; family Campylobacteraceae; genus Campylobacter; species Campylobacter aecornae. The sequence continues at coordinate 1,364,468 of NZ_CP155620.1, read as the reverse complement.
TTGCTTATCGTGGCTTATGTGATCACAAAAACTCAGAAAAAAGAGGGTAAAAATAGTTTTAAAAAAATTACTATACCTTATTTTGCACTTATTTTTTTATTTATTATAATGTTAAATACTTATTTATTTCATCAAGAAAAATTTTTGGGAATTTATACTCAAGATATTATTAATGCAATGAAAATGCTTTGTAATATTTGTATTGTTTTTGCTATGGCTGCTTTGGGGCTTCAGGTTGATTTTAAGAATTTTATTAAAAGTGGATTAAGGGTTTTTGTTTTGGCTTTGATTTTGAGTTTGGTTTTGTTTTTTGGAGGGTATTTTTTAGTGCTTGAATTTCAAGCTGTACTTTGTTAATTAAATAAGATTATAATTCTCTTATTAATTTTAAATTAAGGAGAAAAAATGAAAAAAAGTTTTTTTGCTGTGGCTTTATTGTTACTTGTTTCAGGTTTAAATGCTGTTAGTTTTGATCAAAATACTTTAAAAGTAAATTTTCAAGCCTATAAAACAGAGCAAATGGTAGGAGTTCCTGGGGAATTTAAAAATGTGAAGTATAAATTTTCTAAAAATACTGGAGATTTAGCAAGTTATTTAAAAGGAGCTAAGGCTATTATTAAACCAAGCGATGCTTTTATGGGTGAAGATAACGATATTATTACTGAAAATGTAGTTAAAGTATTTTTCCCTGCTTTACTTGGAAATTCTGATATAAAAGTATCATTTGAAGAAGTTATTATGGGTGAGAATAAGGGTGTAATTTCAGCTAAAATTACCATGGATAGAAAAAGTGTTATGGTTCCATTAACTTATACTATAGAAAATAATAAATTTGAAGCTAAAGGTCAGTTTGATTTGCATACTTTTAAAAATGCAAGTCAAGCTTTAAAAGCTTTAAGTGATGTAGCGCCAGGACATGGTGGAATTTCTTGGCCTTTAGTGGATATTACTTTTAGTGCCAATATCATTCAATAATTTTAAAGCGACTCTTTTGTCGCTTTTAATATACAATATTTTCTAAAACCATTTTCAAAAATTTCATATTCTTCTAAACCCTTTAACTCTTCATAAATTTCACTGCCTTTATATAAAATAAATTTTGTATTTTCATCGCATAAATTTGTGCAAATTTCAAGCAAGGGTTTAACATCCATTAAAGCCCTTGAAGTAATAATATCAGCTTTAAAATCCAGTTTGCAATTTTGCACTTTTTCTTTATAAATACTTAAATTTGATAAAGCGCATTCTATTTTTACCATTCTTAAAAAAGACGCTTTTTTCGGATTTGGTTCAAAAAGATGAAAATGTCCTTTTAGTAAAAGAGTTAAAAAAACCGCAGGAAATCCTGCTCCGCTTCCAATATCAGCAATATTTTTTGCTTTTTGAAAATCAAAAAATTTTAAAATTTCAATACTATCAAGGATATTCTCATCAATATTTTTAAAATTTGTAAGATTATGAATGTGATTAAACTTAGTCAAAAGATCTTTATAGATTTTAATTTTACATTTAAAATCTTCTTTGTTAAAATCATTTAAGTAAGTATATAAAAAATCTAAATTCAAAGCAAGTGTCCCATTTTACTTTGTTTTATTTCTAAGTACGAAGCATTAAATTTGTTTGCATCAATGATGATTGGCACACGAGAAATGATTTTGTCTTTTAAACATTCTATTTTTAAAGGATTATTTGTAAGCAAATTTAGTTTTGAAATCTTATAATGTTTTAGCATAAATTTCACAATTTCATAAGTTCTTTCATCGGCTTTAAAACCTAGCTGGTGATTGGCTTTTATGGTATCAAATCCTTTATCTTGCAAAGCATAAGCATTGACTTTGTTAAAAAGTCCAATTCCTCTTCCTTCTTGTCTTAGATAAATTACCATTCCACTGTTTTTTTCTATGTATTTTAGTGAAAATTCAAGCTGTTCCCCGCAATCACATTTTAAACTTCCCAAAGCATCGCCGGTTAGACATTCTGAGTGGATTCTTAAATTTAATGTATCTTTTGGTTTATTTTTAAAAATACATAAATGCTCTTTTTCCCCTTCTTTAAAGCTTTGTATTTTAAAATTTCCCCATTTGCTAGGCAAATTTGCAATTTCTGAAATTTTTATATCCATTCAATACTTTCTATAATAATTTTTATGTTAAACTTTGAGCTAAATTTTAGCAAAAAAGGCAAAAATTATGTTTAAACGCTTTAGAAGATTAAGATTAAATGAAAATTTAAGAGCTATGGTTAGAGAAAATTCCTTAAACATTGGTGATTTGATTTATCCACTTTTTGTAGTAAATGGCAAAGGAATTAAGAAAGAAATTTCATCAATGCCTGATGTTTTTCAAATGAGTTTAGATGAAATTTTAAAAGAATGTAAAATTATAAGCGAGCTTGGTATAAAAGCCATCATTCTTTTTGGTGTCCTTGAAAATGATAAAAAAGATAGTTGTGGAAGTGATGCATTGGATGATGAAGGGCTTATTGCAAAAAGTATAAGAGAGATAAAAAAAGAATTTCCAGAACTTTTTATTATCAGCGATCTTTGTTTTTGTGAATATACAGATCATGGGCATTGTGGGATTATTAATCCAAAAACTAAAAGCGTAGATAATGATTTGACCTTAGAAATTTCTGCCAAACAAGCCTTAGTTCATGCAAGAGCTGGGGTTGATATGATAGCACCTAGTGGAATGATGGATGGCATTATAGAAACTTTGCGCAAGGCTTTAGATGAAGAAGGCTTTGAGAATTTACCCATCATGAGCTATTCGACTAAATTTGCTTCAAGCTATTATGGGCCGTTTCGCGATGTAGCAGACTCAGCTCCGAGCTATGGTGATAGAAAAAGCTATCAGATGGATTTTGCAAATGGTAAAGAAGCTTTAGAAGAAAGCTTAGAAGATGAAGCGCAAGGAGCAGATATTTTAATGGTAAAACCCGCTCTTGCTTATCTTGATGTAGTAAAAGAAATTTCACTGCATTCAAATTTGCCTTTGTGTGTTTATAATGTAAGCGGCGAATACGCTATGCTAAAAGCGGCAAAAAATGCCGGAGTGATTGATTATGAAAAGGTTCTTTATGAAACAATGATAGCTTTTAAAAGAGCGGGCGCAAAGCTAATCATCACTTATCATGCTAAAGAATTAGCCAAAATGCTAAAAGGAGAAAAATGAGACATTTTTTAACACTCAGAGATTTTTCAAAAGATGAAATTTTAAGTCTTGTAGAACACGCAAGCGAGCTTAAAAAAAATCCTAAAAAGCTTTTACAAGACAAAACTTTAGCGATGATTTTTGAGAAAAATTCTACAAGAACTAGAATGGCTTTTGAACTTGCTATTACAGAGCTTGGTGGAAAGGCTTTGTTTTTAAGCAGTAATGACTTACAACTTAGTCGTGGCGAGCCTATAAAAGATACAGCCAGAGTCATTGGTGCAATGGTTGATTTTGTGATGATGAGGGTAAATAAGCATGAAAGTTTAGTGGAATTTGCTAAGTATTCTAAAGCACCGGTTATCAATGCTTTAAGTGAGCTTTACCATCCAACGCAAGTTTTAGGCGATTTACTCACTATAAAAGAATACAACAAAATGCAAAATAATACCGCAAAAGTAGCTTTTGTAGGCGATAGTAATAATATGTGCAATTCTTGGCTTATTGCATCTTCAATTCTTGGTTTTGAAATTAGCATTGCTTTGCCAAAAAATTATGAAATTAATAGTGAAATTTTAGAATTTGCCAAAGAAAAGGCAAAAACTTCAGGAGCAAAAATTGCCTTAACAAATGATAAATTTGAGGCTATAAAAAATAAAGATGTAGTTATTACTGATACTTGGGTTTCTATGGGCGAAGAAAATGAAAAAGAAAAGAAAATCAAGGATTTTGAAGGCTTTATCATTGATGAAAAGGCAATGAGTGTGGCAAATGAAGATGCGATTTTACTGCATTGCTTACCTGCTTATAGGGGTTATGAAGTAAGCGAAGAGAGTTTTGAAAAGCATTCAAAAGTGATTTTTGAAGAAGCAAGAAATCGCCTTTATGTGGTAAAAGCCTTGCTTTGTTTTTTGGATAAGGAAAAATAAGACTTATGGAGCTAACATTGGGATTATTATTAACAGATGCGTTTTTTCTTATTATAGCTTTATACCTTTATTGGGATTTGTATAAGTATATGCAAGTTTGTCGTTTTGGCAAAAGATTTAAAAATATTTTGAGAAAAAAACATATTCAAATTGATAATCCTTTGTTTAAAAGCAGTAATTTTACAAAACGCATTGTTTTCGTATGGGTATTGATTGTTTTTGCAATTCTATTTGCCTATTTTTTATTAGAAATAAATGGGCTACGCATACGCACAAAAGTAAATTTAGATCAATTGCTTGAGTCTGTTTATTTATTTTTTCCTATCATTTTAGCAGTATTGCCATTTATTATACATTTTTTTTTAACTATTCCAACTTGCATACTTAGCGATAGTATTGTGCAAAATGAAAAAGGTTTTTTGCTTAGAGCTTTTGGCGAAGAGTGTTTTTTAGAAAATGAGAAATTTACTTGTTGTATGGGTGAGCTTATTGCACCATTTGGTATAAGACCTTGTGGAGTTGAACCAGTGGCTTATCAAGTATTATATTTTAAAAGAATAAATCAAAGTAGCAAAGATGAAGAAATACTTTGCCTTTTACCAGCCACTATTAAAAATATAAAATTTATAGGACAAAATTTGATTTTAGAAGCTAAAATATAATATAACAAAAACAAGGAGAAATGTATATGAAAGAGCTTAAAAAATATAGTAATTGTTTAAAACGCATTGATGAATTTAGCCAAATTTTAGGTATGAAAAAAGAAGATAGAGCTATTTTTGAAATGAAGCAAAGCGAGAATGAAAATGAAAAATGTTTGGTGCTTAAAAATGGTAGCTTTGATTCTCCTGAGCCTTGGTTTATTGTAGATGAAAACGATGAAATTCACACCCTTGTTTCTTTATCGAGTCTTAAAGGCATTTTAGAAAATTTAAAACAAAGTCAAAGCGAAAATTTTGAGTTGCGTCTTGAAAAAGCGATTTATCAGCAAATTCCTATTGATTTTAATGATGCTTGGATAGTGGCGATGGACGAGATAAAGCGCAAAGCACAAGATGGCAATGTGGAAGTTAATATTGATCTTGAAAAATTAGTTGCAGACATTAAAAAAGAGCATCCAAATTTATTTGTCGATATGCAAGCTATGATAGAAAGGGCGAAAAATAATGAGAGATTATAAAGCTTTTGTAAAGTATTCTAAGGCAGGACCGCGTTATACTTCTTATCCTACTGCAGTGGAATTTAATAAAGATTTTAAATATGAAGAATATGTGGAAATTTTAAAAAAACAAAATAAAGCTTTATCGCTTTATTTTCATTTGCCATTTTGTAGGAGTGCTTGTTATTTTTGTGGTTGTAATGTAATTTATACTGCTAAAGAAGAAAGCAAAGAAAGGTATTTAAACTATCTTTTTAAAGAGCTTGACATTTTAAGCACTATTTTAGACACTAAAAGAGAAGTGGTGCAAATGCATTTTGGTGGTGGGACTCCTACTTTTTTTAGTGCCAAGCAATTAGAAAGTTTGATTTTAAAAATTAAGTCTGTGTTTGCAAATTTTAGTAAAGATGCAGAAATTAGTTGCGAGATTGATCCTAGATTTTTAAATGAAGAGCAAGCTGATGTTTTAACCAAAAATGGCTTTAATCGCATTAGTTTTGGAGTGCAGGATTTTAACGAAAAAGTGCAAAAAGAAATTCATAGAATTCAACCTTTTGGGGTAACACAAAATGCGGTTAATATGGTAAGAGATAGAGGTATAAAGTCCGTAAATATGGACTTAATTTATGGCCTACCTTTTCAAACCTTGGAAACTTTTAAACAAACTTTAGAACAAGCGCTTTTAATCAATCCTGATCGTTTAGCGATTTTCAACTATGCACATGTACCTTGGCTTAAGAAAAATATGAGAAAATTTGATGAAAATACTTTACCAAGTCCTGATATAAAACTTCAAATTTTAGAGTATTGCGAGACATTTTTAACTAAGAATGGTTACAAAATGATAGGAATGGATCACTTTGCAAAAGAAGAAGATGAACTTTTTAAAGCTTTGGAAAATGGAACCCTGCATAGAAATTTTCAAGGTTATACTACTAAAGGTGGCGCAGATTTAATTGGTGTTGGACTTACAAGTATTGGTGAAGGACAAAATCATTATGCGCAAAATTTTAAAGATATGCCAAGTTATGAAGCCGCAATTGATAAGGGAATTTTACCTTTTGAAAGGGGGATTAAATTAAGCTATGATGATGAGCTTAGAAAAACCGTGATTATGGAATTGATGGCAAATTTTAGACTTGATATTAAAAGAATAGAAAAAGAATTCAAAATTGATTTTAAAGAGTATTTTGAGGAAGAATTAAAAAGCTTAGAAGACTATAAGAGCTTTATTGATTTAGACGAAAATTATATCAGAGTTAATGAAACAGGTGCTTTGCTTATTAGAAATATAGCAATGTGCTTTGATGCTTATATGAAAAATATTAGCGAAGATAAAAAAGTATTTTCTAAAACGGTGTGAGATGAAATTTAGTGAAATTAGTGATGCTTGTGTAAAATGCGGGAAGTGTATTCCAAGTTGCACGATTCATAATGTTAGTGCAGATGAAACAACTAGTCCTAGAGGTTTTTTGGATCTTTTGGGAGCTTATGAGAGAAAAGAGTTGAGGCTAGATAAAAATTTAAAAAAAATATTTGAGTCTTGTTTTTTATGCACAAATTGTGTTGAGGTTTGTCCTAGTCATTTAAAAGTTGATAGTGCTATAGAAAAAGTGCGTCATGATATTGCTAAAGAATTTGGCATAGCGTGGTATAAGAAACTTATATTTTTCTTTTTAAGAAGACGCAAAATTTTAGATGTTGTTGCGAAATTTGGTTATGTGTTTCAAAGTTGTGCGTTTAAAATTCAAGCAAAAGATCAAAATGTAGGTATGAGAGCTAAATTTTCTATGCCTTTTATAAAAAAAGGAAGATTGCTAACAAGTTTTAATAAAAAAAGCTTTTTAAATTCAAACCCTAGCTTTATTGATAATGGCGGAGAAAAAACCATAGGATTTTTTGTGGGTTGCTTGGCGAATTATTTTTATATAGACACTGCAAATTCGGTACTTAAAATTGCTAAAGAGTTAAAAATTAATATAGATTTAATGAAAGATCAAGTTTGCTGCGGTGCACCACAATACTTTACCGGAGATTTTAAAAGTGTTGAAATTTTGGCTAAAAAAAATATAGAATATTTTGAAAAAAAGCTAGAAAATTTAGAGGCCATCATCATTCCTGAAGCAACATGTTCAGCTATGATTAAAGTCGATTATGAACATTTTTTTCATATGCAAAATGAGCTAGAATGGGCAAAACGTGCTAAGGTGGTTTCTTCTAAAATTTATATGGCAAGTGAGTATTTTTATAAATTCACTCCATTACAAGAAATATTAAAAAATAAAAAGAATTTAAATATAAGCGTAACTTATCATGATCCATGCCATGCAAAAAAAATGCAAGGTGTTTTCAAAGAGCCTAGAGAGCTTTTAAAGGCAAATTATCGTTTTGTTGAAATGAGTGATTCTAATGCTTGTTGTGGCTTTGGTGGCGTGAGTATGCAAACAGATTATTACGATAGAGCCTTGGGTGTAGGGATGCAAAAGGCTAGGATGATAGATGAAAGTCAAGCTTGTGTGGTAAGTGCGGAGTGTTCGGCTTGCAGAATGCAAATTTCTAATGCTTTGGAACAAAATAATAGCAAAGTGGTTTTTAAAAATCCCTTGGAATTAATTGCAGCTAATTTATGAAATTTTATCTTGCTGTTGAGAGATTACTTCGATATTAGAGCGATTTTTTTCTATAAGCATACGATTTTTTTCAACAGTATTTTTTAGTTCTTGAACTTCATTTTTGAGAATTTCTATATTTTTGGAAAAAATCTGAAGCTTTTTTTCGTAACGATTTGTGATTAAAAAGACTATTAATAAAAAAATGATAATCATAGTCCAATACATAAATTCCATTATTTTAACTCCTAAATACTTATTATTTCTTTGGTAAAAATAAGAAAATATTTTACATTATTACGCTTATAAGTTTATTAAAACTAAGAAATTATTTCGAGAATTATCTCTTCTTTAAAGCCCTTAATTTGCACTTCTTTTACTTTTAAAGTTTGCGGTAAGCACTCTAATAATTCTTTGTTATTTTGAATTTGATTTTGTGCTAAAATTTTAAGCAAAATTCCTCTATAAGCTTTTGCAAAATGACTGACAATTTTGCCATTTTTTATAAATTTATAGCTGCTAAATTTGCGTTTTGGAGTGTAAAATTTTTCATAAAAACCCGCTCTAAGATCTAACAATTCTTCATCTTTGAGAAATTCATCTAAAGCAGTAGAAAAATAGGTATTGTAGAACTGCTCTATATTAAAATTTGCAATTTTGGCACCTTGTTTAAATTTATAAAAAGGTATAAGATTAGCCGCTAAAATAGGACCAAATAAATTAGAAAATATTATAACATTTTGCAAAATATAATTTTTTGCTTCCAAATTTAAAGTACTGTAGTCTAAGTATTCATAAGAAACCCCACTATATCTTTCAATAGCTTGTGCAGTAGACAAGGTTAAAAGATTTTGTTTGAGTTTTATAATTTCATTTTCTTTTTTAATGCCAAATAAATTTATAAGTTCTTGCTGGCTTGCAAAAGATATATAAGTATTAAAGTGCTTAATTACTTCAAGTCTTTTTTTAAATAGTTCGGGAAAAATAAAAGAATTTTCATCAATGGGAGAAAAATTAGAAGTTTCGTTTTTGCTTTCACTAGGAGAAAAAAGAATTTTCATTACTATTACCTTATTTGATGATTTATGTTTGTGTGATTATATAATAAACTTCAATAAATATTTATAGCAAAAAACAATAAAATTAAAATTAATTGATTAAAATGTCAAAAAAGCCTTGACAAAATATAAAATTTCAGATACAATCCCAATTTATTTTTAAAAGTTTGCTGGTTTAGCTCAGTTGGTAGAGCAGCTGCCTTGTAAGCAGCAGGTCGGGGGTTCAAGTCCCTTAACCAGCTCCATTTTAGCAGTGTTTGACCAGAATAAAAGCACATTTTTCAAGGTGAGTTACTCAAGTGGCCAACGAGGGCAGACTGTAAATCTGCTGGCTTTCGCCTTCCGTGGTTCGAATCCACGACTCACCACCATGCTTTGCGGGAGTAGCTCAGTTGGCTAGAGCATCAGCCTTCCAAGCTGAGGGTCGCGGGTTCGAGTCCCGTTTCCCGCTCCATTATAATTAAGGAAACTGGGAGCTGTATTTATTTATTGACTTACAGTTTTTATTTTCCGAGATTCTAGGTTTTTGTTGTCTATATTTGTATATTTTTCTGAGCGCTCGTATGGCTCAGAGGTAGAGCACTCCCTTGGTAAGGGAGAGGTCGCGGGTTCAATTCCCGCTATGAGCTCCATTGATTCTAAAAAATTATAAATATAGATTTGTTTTTTGTAATTAATTCATCATTAAATAATGGAGGAAATTTAAGATGGCTAAAGAAAAATTTTCACGTAATAAGCCTCACGTAAATATTGGTACTATTGGTCACGTTGACCACGGTAAAACTACTTTAACAGCTGCTATCTCTGCTGTTCTTTCTAGAAAAGGTTTGGCTGAGCTAAAAGATTATGATAATATCGATAATGCTCCTGAAGAAAAAGAGCGTGGTATTACTATTGCTACTTCACATATCGAATATGAAACAGATAATCGTCACTATGCACACGTAGATTGTCCAGGACACGCAGACTATGTTAAAAATATGATTACTGGTGCTGCTCAAATGGATGGTGCTATTCTTGTTGTTTCTGCTGCCGATGGCCCAATGCCACAAACTAGAGAGCACATTCTTCTTTCTCGTCAAGTAGGTGTTCCTTATATCGTTGTTTTCATGAATAAAGCGGATATGGTTGATGATGCTGAGTTATTAGAATTAGTTGAAATGGAAATTAGAGAATTGTTAAGTTCTTATGATTTCCCAGGAGATGACACTCCAATTATTTCTGGTTCTGCATTGAAAGCTCTTGAAGAAGCAAAAGCTGGACAAGATGGTGAATGGTCAGCTAAAATTATGGATCTTATGGCTGCAGTTGATAGCTATATACCAACTCCAACTCGTGACACTGATAAAGATTTCTTAATGCCAATTGAAGATGTTTTCTCAATTTCAGGTCGTGGAACGGTTGTTACAGGTAGAATAGAAAAAGGTGTAGTTAAAGTAGGTGATACAATTGAAATCGTAGGTATTAGAGATACTCAAACTACTACTGTAACTGGCGTTGAAATGTTTAGAAAAGAAATGGATCAAGGTGAGGCTGGCGATAATGTTGGTGTTCTTCTTCGTGGTACTAAAAAAGAAGATGTTATTCGTGGTATGGTTCTTGCTAAACCTAAGTCAATCACTCCACATACTGACTTTGAAGCGGAAGTTTATATTCTAAACAAAGATGAAGGTGGTAGACATACTCCATTCTTTAATAATTATAGACCACAATTCTATGTAAGAACAACTGATGTTACTGGTTCAATTAAATTAGCTGATGGAGTGGAAATGGTTATGCCAGGCGAAAATGTAAGAATCACAGTTAGTCTTATAGCTCCAGTAGCGCTTGAAGAAGGTACTCGTTTTGCTATCCGTGAAGGTGGTAGAACTGTTGGTTCTGGTGTCGTATCTAAAATTATAAAATAATTTACAAAGTCAAGCTTAAAAAGCTTGGCTTTATTTTAAGGAAAATATAAAATGAGAATTAAAGTTGGTTTAAAATGTGAAGAATGTGGTGATATTAATTATAGCACTTATAAAAATAGTAAAAATACAACTGAAAAATTAGAGTTAAAAAAATATTGCCCAAGATTAAAAAAACACACACTTCATAAAGAAGTTAAGTTAAAGAGTTAGAAGCCCTTAGGGCAATAGCTCCAACGGTAGAGCGCCGGATTCCAAATCCGATGGTTGGGGGTTCGAATCCCTCTTGCCCTGCCATAGATTAAGGTTTAAGTATGGAAAAATTAGTAAGTTATTTTAAATTGTCAAAGTTAGAGCTTGGTAAGGTTATTTTTCCTTTAAAAGAGCAGGTAAGAAATGCTTATATTACAGTATTCATAGTTGTAACTGTAATTTCTTTATTTTTGGCATTAGTGGATTGGATCATGTCCTTTGCGCTATCACAAATTTTTTGAGGCAAGGAAGTATTAATGGCTAATCATAAATGGTATGCTATTCAAACCTATGCCGGTAGTGAAATGGCAGTTAAAAGAGCTATTGAGAATTTAGTAAAAGATAATGGTATCGAAGATCAGCTAAAAGAAATTGTTGTGCCAACAGAAGATATTATTGAATTTAAAAATGGGAAAGAAAAAATTAGCGAAAGAAGTCTTTATTCGGGATATGTTTTTGCAAATTTAGATTTAAATACAGAGCTTTGGCATAAAATTCAGTCTTTGCCTAAAGTTGGTCGTTTTATTGGTGAAGCAAAAAAACCAACTCCATTAACAGATAAAGATATAGATCTTATTTTAGAAAAAGCTCAAAATAAAGCAGCACCTAAACCTAAAATATCTTTTGATGAGGGTGAAAATGTTCGTATTATTGAAGGGCCTTTTGCTAATTTTACAGGTATTGTTGAAGAATATGATATGGTGCGTGGTTTATTGAAACTTAATGTATCTATTTTCGGTCGTTCAACTCCTGTTGAAATTTTGTATTCTCAAGTAGAAAAAATAGTTTAATTATATTTAAAGAGAGGAAAATATTATGGCTAAAAAAGTCGTAGGTGAAATTAAGTTGCAAATTGCAGCTACTAAAGCAAATCCATCACCTCCTGTTGGACCAGCTTTGGGTCAGCAAGGTGTTAATATTATGGAATTCTGTAAAGCTTTCAATGAAAGAACTAAAGATATGGCGGGTTTTAATATTCCTGTTGTAATTACGGTTTATGCTGATAAAAGCTTTACCTTTATTACAAAACAACCTCCTGCTACAGACTTAATAAAAAAGGCAGCAGGTATTACTAAAGGCACAGATAATCCATTAAAAAATAAAGTGGGTAAATTAACTCGTGCTCAAGTTATGGAGATTGTTGATAAAAAACTTGCAGATTTGAATACTAAAGACAAAGATCAAGCTGCTAAAATTATTGCAGGATCAGCTCGTTCTATGGGTGTTGAAATTGTAGATTAAGCTCTTATACCGCCGAGCTTTAAAAAGGCGGAAGCACTTTAAAATGCGGAGAAAGAAATGTCTAAAATTACGAAAAGATTGAAAGAATTATCACAAAAAATTGACTCAAGTAAAGAGTATGCTTTAAATGAAGCTGTTGAGACTGTTAAGACTTTGGCTTCTGCTAAATTTGATGAGACAGTTGAAATTGCATTAAAACTTAATGTTGATCCAAGACACGCTGATCAAATGGTTAGGGGTTCTGTTGTTTTGCCTGCCGGTACAGGAAAAAAAGTTCGTGTTGCGGTAATTGCTAAAGATGCAAAAGCTGATGAAGCTAAGAATGCTGGTGCAGATATAGTTGGAAGTGATGATTTGGTGGAAGAAATTCAAAAAGGAAATATGAATTTTGATGTTTTGATTGCAACACCAAATTTAATGGGCTTAGTAGGTAAAGTTGGTCGTATATTAGGACCAAAAGGTTTAATGCCAAATCCAAAAACAGGTACAGTAACTATGGATGTAGCTCAAGCTGTCAATAACGCAAAAAGTGGTCAGGTAAATTTCCGTGTAGATAAACAAGGAAATATCCACGCAGGTCTTGGAAAGGTAAGTTTTTCTAAAGAACAACTTTTGGATAATATTTCTACATTTATAAAAGCTATTAATAAGCATAAACCTGCTGCTGCAAAGGGTAGATATATTAAAAATGCGGCTTTGTCTTTAACAATGAGCCCTTCTGTAAAACTTGAAACTCAAGAATTGCTTGATATGAAATAAAAATTTAAAGAGTTGCTTTCAACTCTTTAAAATAAACATGTGAAAAAATTGTTTTTTAGATGTTTATTTTAGATTGAAGATAGTCGAGGTGTTTGCTTAATTGGATTTTTCCACTCTACTTGAAATCTCAATCGGAAAGGAGAAAATGTGACTAGAAGCGAAAAAGTTGAAATTATTGCTAAGCTTGAAGAGAGTTTTAAAGCTAGTGAAGCTATCGTGGTATGCAACTATAAAGGCCTAACTACTAAAAAACTAGAAGAACTTAGAAATAATGCAAGAGAAAACAATGTAAAAGTTCAAATTATTAAAAACACTTTGGCTAACATTGCTCTGAATAATTCCGGTAAAACAGGTTTGGTTCTTAAGGATACTAATATTTATCTTTGGGGCGAAGATCAACTTAGTGTTTCAAAAGTAGCTGCTAAATTTGAAGAAAATAATGAATTATTTCAAATTAAAACTGCTTTTGTTGATGGTGAAGTTGCGGATGTGGCTAAGGTTAAGGCTCTGGCTAAAATGCCTTCACGCAATGAGTTGCTTGCTATGCTTTTGCAAGTTTGGAATGCGCCGATTACCAATTTCACAATAGGTTTAAATGCGCTTAAAAATAAAAAAGAATCTGAATAAATATTAATAAAAGGATAAAAAATGGCAATTTCTAAAGAAGATGTATTAGAATTTATTTCAAATTTAAGTGTTCTTGAGCTTTCTGAGCTTGTAAAAGAATTTGAAGAAAAATTTGGCGTTTCTGCTGCTCCTGTTATGGTTGCAGGTGGAGCTGTTGCAGGTGGAGCTGCAGCTGCTGCTGAAGAAAAAACAGAATTTGATATCATTTTAACTGATGGTGGTGCTAAGAAAATTGAAGTAATTAAAATTGTTCGTGCTTTAACTGGCTTAGGTCTTAAAGAAGCAAAAGATGCAGTAGAACAAACTCCTTCAACTTTAAAAGAAGGTGTAGCTAAAGCTGATGCTGAAGAAGCTAAAAAACAACTTGAAGAAGCTGGCGCTAAAGTTGAACTTAAGTAATTTTTAGTTTTATCGAGAGCGGTTTAGAACGCTCTCAGTATTTTTTTAATCTATATTTTTATAGATTGCTTTCCTTTAAATTTTTACCAACACGAGGTATACAAATGTTAAATAACCAATTAGGCAATCGTTTAAGAGTTGACTTCTCAAATGTTTCAAAGCAGTTAGATATTCCAAATCTTTTACAATTACAAAAAAAGAGTTTTGATTATTTTTTAAATCTTGATGATACAAATAGCGAAAGCGGAATAGAAAAAGTTTTTAAATCTATTTTTCCTATTCACGATCCGCAAAATAGATTAAGTTTAGAATATGTTAGTAGTGAAATTGGTAAGCCAAAATATACAATTAGAGAATGCATGGAAAGAGGGCTTACTTATTCTGTAAATTTAAAAATGAAAATTCGTTTGACTTTGCATGAAAAAGATGAAAAAACAGGCGAAAAAGTTGGTATAAAAGATATTAAAGAGCAAGAAATTTATATTAGGGAAATTCCATTGATGACAGATAGGGTTTCTTTTATTATCAATGGAGTAGAAAGAGTTGTCGTAAATCAGCTTCACCGAAGTCCAGGAGTAATTTTTAAAGAAGAAGAGAGTTCTACAGTAGCTAATAAACTTGTTTATACTGCTCAAATTATTCCGGATCGTGGTTCTTGGCTTTATTTTGAATACGATGCTAAAGATGTACTTTATGTTAGAATTAATAAAAGAAGAAAAATTCCTATTACCATGCTTTTTAGAGCTTTGGGTTATAAGAAGCAAGATATTATTAAGTTGTTTTATCCAACTCAAACCATTCATATAAAAAAAGATAAATTTGTAACAGAGTTTAATCCTAATGACTTTATGGACAGAATAGAATATGATATTAAAGATGAAAAAGGTAATGTTGTCCATCAAGCTGGAAAAAGAATGACGAAGAAAAAGGCTGAACAACTTTTAAAAGATGGCTTGAAATGGGTTGAATATCCTGTTGAAATTTTGACAAATCGTTATTTGGCAAATCCTATTATTGATAAAGAGACAGGTGAAGTTTTATTTGATTCACTCACTTTACTTGATGAGAGTAAACTTGCCAAAATAAAAGAACAAAAAAGTTTTGATATTGCAAATGACTTAGCAAATGGTGTTGATGCGGCTATTATTAACTCATTTATTCAAGATAATGAAACATTGAAACTTTTAAAACAAAGTGAAAATATTGATGATGAAAATGATTTGGCTGCAATTAGAATTTATAAAGTAATGCGTCCGGGAGAGCCTGTAGTAAAAGATGCTGCTAAAACTTTTGTCAATGATTTATTTTTTAATCCTGAAAGATATGATTTAACAAAAGTTGGTCGTATGAAAATGAATCACAAATTAGGGCTTGAAGTTCCAGAGTATGTCACTGTTTTAACTAATGAAGATATTTTGAAAACAACGAAGTATTTGATTAAGGTTAAAAACGGTAAAGGACATATTGACGATAGAGATCACTTGGGCAATCGTCGTATTCGCTCTATAGGAGAGCTTTTGGCAAATGAATTGCATTTAGGGCTTGCAAAAATGCAAAAAGCCATCAGAGATAAATTTACCTCATTAAATGCAGATATTGATAAAGTTATGCCTTATGATTTGGTAAATCCAAAAATGATCACGACTATTATTATGGAATTTTTTACAGGTGGGCAATTATCTCAGTTCATGGATCAGACTAATCCACTCAGTGAAGTTACTCATAAACGCCGTTTATCTGCACTCGGTGAAGGCGGTTTAGTCAAAGAAAGAGCGGGTTTTGAAGTACGTGATGTTCATGCAACTCATTATGGAAGAATTTGTCCAGTTGAAACCCCAGAAGGTCAAAATATCGGTTTGATTAATACACTTTCAACTTACGCAAAAGTTAATGAACTTGGTTTTGTTGAAGCACCTTATAGAAAAGTTGTTAATGGTAAAGTAAGTGATGAAATTGTTTATCTTACTGCAACTCAAGAAGAAGGTTTGTTTATTGCACCAGCTTCAACAAAAATAGATGCCAAAGGTAATATTATAGAAGAATTTGTTGAAGCTAGACAAGATGGAGAAACTATATTAGCTAAACGCGAAGAAGTACAACTTATTGATCTTTGTTCGGGTATGATAGTGGGTGTTGCTGCTTCATTGATTCCGTTTTTGGAGCACGATGATGCAAATAGAGCTTTAATGGGTTCAAACATGCAGCGTCAAGCTGTACCATTGCTAACTTGTCAAGCTCCTATCGTTGGAACGGGTATGGAGAAAATTATTGCAAGGGATGCTTGGGAAGCGATTAAAGCTAAGAGATCGGGTGTAGTTGAGAAAGTAGATAATAGAAGTATTTTTATTTTAGGTGAAGATGACAAAGGCCCTTTTATTGATCAT
Source organism: Campylobacter sp. CCS1377 (assembly GCF_040008265.1). Taxonomy (NCBI): domain Bacteria; kingdom Pseudomonadati; phylum Campylobacterota; class Epsilonproteobacteria; order Campylobacterales; family Campylobacteraceae; genus Campylobacter; species Campylobacter aecornae. Next base: position 1,347,994 of record NZ_CP155620.1, on the reverse strand, counting down.
TATACTATGGAGAAAAATTTAAGAACTAACCAAAATACAAGTTATGTTCAGCATCCTATTGTTAAAAAAGGTGATGTTGTTAAAGCAGGACAAATCATTGCCGATGGCCCAAGTATGGATCAAGGTGAGCTTGCTATTGGTAAAAATGCACTGATTGCTTTTATGCCTTGGAATGGTTACAATTATGAAGATGCTATTGTTGTAAGCGAAAGAATTATTCGTGAAGATACTTTTACTAGCGTTCATATTTATGAAAAAGAAATTGAGGCCAGAGAATTAAAAGACGGTATTGAAGAAATCACCAAAGATATTCCTAATGTTAAGGAAGAAGATTTGGCGCATTTAGATGAGAGTGGTATAGCAAAAATTGGAACACACATTAAACCAGGTATGATCTTAGTGGGCAAAGTTTCTCCAAAGGGAGAGGTTAAACCAACTCCAGAAGAAAGGCTTTTAAGGGCAATTTTTGGGGAAAAAGCAGGGCATGTGGTTAATAAATCTTTATATGCAACCGCATCTTTAGAAGGTGTTGTTGTTGATGTTAAAATTTTTACCAAAAAAGGTTATGAAAAAGATGACAGAGCTTTAAGAGCACATGATGAAGAAAAAATGTCTTTAGAAAAAGAGCATCATGATAGACTTTTAATGATGGATAGAGAAGAGATTTTAAGGGTATGTGCGCTTTTAGCAAAATCTCCTTTAAGTGCAGCACAAAAAATAAACGATAAAGAGTATAAAAAAGGCGATATTGTTGATATAAAAGATCTTGAAAAAATCAATCGTTTTGCCTTAAATAGTTTGATTAAAGCTTATTCTAAAGAAATTCAAAAACAATATGATGATTTGAAAAATCACTTCCAAAATGAAAAGAAAAAGCTTAAAGCCGAACATGATGAAAAGCTTGAAATTTTGGAAAAAGATGATATTTTACCAAGTGGGGTTGTTAAGCTTGTAAAAATTTACATTGCAACTAAACGCAAACTTAAAGTGGGTGATAAAATGGCTGGACGACATGGAAATAAAGGTATTGTTTCAACTATTGTTCCAGAAGTAGATATGCCTTATTTGGCAAATGGCAAGAGTGTTGATATTGCACTAAATCCATTGGGCGTTCCAAGTCGTATGAATATAGGGCAAATTTTAGAAAGTCATTTGGGGCTTGTTGGACTTAGACTTGGCGATCAAATTCAAGAAATTTTCAATAAAAAACAAAAAGATTTTATTAAAGAATTAAGAGCAAAAATGCTTGAAATTTGTTCTATTCCAAGACTTGCAAGTGAAAAAGAATTTGTTAAAAATTTAAGCGATGAAGAGCTTTTAAATTATGCTAGAGATTGGAGCAAAGGGGTAAAATTTGCTACTCCAGTTTTTGAAGGTGTAAATATAGAAGAATTTGCTAAGCTTTTTGAAATGGCAAAAATTGATATGGATGGTAAAACAGAGCTTTACGATGGACGCACAGGTGAAAAAATCGCAGAAAGAGTTCATGTTGGTTGTATGTATATGTTAAAACTACATCACCTAGTCGATGAAAAAGTCCATGCTAGAAGTACAGGACCTTATAGCTTGGTAACTCAGCAACCAGTTGGTGGTAAAGCACTCTTTGGGGGTCAAAGATTTGGTGAGATGGAAGTTTGGGCGTTGGAAGCTTATGGTGCAGCGCATACTTTAAAAGAAATGCTTACTATAAAATCAGATGATGTAGAAGGAAGATTTAGTGCTTATAAGGCTTTAACTAAGGGCGAGAATGTTCCAGCTACAGGAATTCCAGAGACATTTTTCGTTTTAACAAATGAATTAAAATCTCTTGCTTTAGATGTTGAGATTTTTGATAAGGATGAAGAAGATGAGTAAATTTAAAATCATTGAAGTAAAAGAAGAAACAAGACCGAGAGACTTTGAAGCTTTTCAATTAAGACTTGCAAGCCCAGAAAAAATTAAATCATGGTCCTATGGTGAAGTAAAAAAACCAGAAACTATTAATTATAGAACCTTAAAACCTGAAAGAGATGGACTTTTTTGTGCTAAAATCTTTGGCCCTATTCGTGATTATGAATGTCTTTGTGGCAAGTATAAGAAAATGCGTTTTAAAGGCGTTAAATGTGAAAAATGTGGTGTTGAAGTTGCAAATTCGAAAGTACGTCGTTCAAGAATGGGGCATATCGAGCTTGTAACTCCAGTGGCACATATTTGGTATGTAAATTCTCTGCCAAGTCGTATAGGAACGCTTTTGGGCGTTAAAATGAAAGATCTTGAACGCGTGCTTTATTATGAAGCTTATATTGTAGAAAATCCAGGTGATGCTTATTATGATAATGAAAGCAATAAAAAAGTTGAATTTTGTGATGTTTTAAATGAAGAGCAATATCAAAGCTTAATGCAACGCTATGAAAATAGTGGTTTTAAAGCAAGAATGGGTGGTGAAGTTGTCCGTGATTTGCTTGCTAATTTAGATCTTGTGGCGCTTTTGAATCAGCTTAAAGAAGAAATGATGACAACGAATTCAGAGGCAAAGAAAAAAACTATCATTAAGCGTTTAAAAGTTGTGGAAAATTTTTTAAATTCAAATCTTAATGCCAATATAGATGGCGATGAAGCAGTTCCTAATCGTCCAGAGTGGATGATGATTACAAATCTTCCTGTATTACCTCCTGACTTGCGTCCTTTGGTTGCTTTAGATGGTGGTAAATTTGCAGTTTCTGATGTGAACGATTTATATCGCCGTGTGATTAATAGAAATACGCGTTTAAAAAGATTAATGGAGCTTGATGCACCAGAAATCATTATAAGAAATGAAAAAAGAATGCTTCAAGAAGCGGTAGATGCACTTTTTGATAATGGTCGTCGTGCAAATGCTGTTAAGGGAGCAAATAAACGCCCACTTAAATCTTTAAGTGAAATTATCAAAGGTAAGCAAGGTCGTTTCAGACAAAACTTACTTGGTAAAAGGGTGGATTTTTCAGGTCGTAGTGTAATTGTTGTTGGTCCAAAACTTAGAATGGATCAATGTGGCTTGCCTAAAAAAATGGCTTTGGAATTATTTAAGCCGCATTTGTTAGCTAAACTTGAAGAAAAAGGCTATGCAACAACTGTTAAGCAAGCTAAAAAGATGATAGAAAATAAAACTAATGAAGTTTGGGAATGTTTGGAAGAGGTTGTTAAAGGACACCCTGTTATGCTAAATCGTGCACCAACTTTACATAAGCTTTCTATACAAGCTTTCCATCCTGTTTTGGTCGAAGGTAAGGCCATACAACTTCATCCTTTGGTTTGTGCTGCATTTAATGCGGACTTTGATGGGGATCAAATGGCGGTGCATGTACCACTTTCGCAAGAAGCAATTGCAGAATGTAAAGTTTTAATGCTTTCATCAATGAATATTCTTTTACCAGCGAGTGGTAAATCTGTAACCGTTCCTTCTCAAGATATGGTTTTGGGAATTTATTATCTTTCTTTGGAAAAGACAAATGCTAAGGGTGCACATAAAATTTGTTCAGGTATCGATGAGGCTATGATGGCTTTAGAAGCAGGTTGCTTAGATATCCATGCTAATATCCAAACTGTGGTTGATGGAAGAAAAATCACTACAACCGCTGGTCGTTTGATTATTAAATCTATTTTACCTGACTTTGTTCCTGAAAATATGTGGAATAAAATTCTAAAGAAAAAAGATATTGCTGCACTTGTAGATTATGTCTATAAAAAAGGTGGTTTAGAACTTACAGCAAGTTTCTTAGATAGACTTAAAAATTTAGGTTTTGAATATGCGACTAAAGCAGGTGTTTCTATATCAATTGCTGATATTATTGTGCCAGAGCATAAGCAAAAAAATATTGAAAGTGCTAAAAAACAAGTAAGAGAAATTCAAAATTCTTATAATCTTGGTTTAATCACTTCAGGTGAAAGATATAATAAAATTATCGATATTTGGAAAAGCACAAATAATATACTCTCAAAAGAGATGATGGAGCTTGTACAAAAAGACAAAAATGGATTTAATTCCATTTATATGATGGCCGATTCTGGTGCTAGGGGTAGTGCGGCACAAATTTCGCAGCTTGCAGCAATGAGAGGACTTATGGCTAAACCAGATGGCTCGATCATCGAAACGCCAATTATTTCAAATTTCCGCGAAGGGCTTAATGTGCTTGAATATTTTATTTCAACGCATGGAGCTAGAAAGGGTCTTGCAGATACTGCGCTTAAGACCGCAAATGCGGGTTATTTGACAAGAAAATTAATTGATGTGGCACAAAATGTTAAGATTACTATTGAAGATTGTGGAACACATGAGGGTGTAGAGATTAATGAAATTACTGCAGATGGTGCCATTATAGAGACTTTAGAGGAAAGAATTCTTGGTAGAGTTTTGGCTGAAAATGTCATTGATCCAATTACCAATGAGACTCTTTTAGCAGAAGGTGCTTTGATTGATGAAGAAAAAGCTAGAATTTTAACTGAGAGTGGCATTAAAAGTGTGAGTATTCGCACTCCTATTACTTGTAAAGCAAAAAAAGGAATTTGTGCTAAATGTTATGGTATTAATCTTGGTGAAGGTAAACTTGTTAAACCAGGTGAGGCTGTGGGTATCATTTCAGCACAATCTATTGGTGAGCCAGGTACTCAGCTTACACTTAGAACTTTCCACAGCGGGGGAACAGCAAGTACTGATTTGCAAGATAGACAAGTGAGTGCCCAAAAAGAAGGATTTATAAGATTTTATAATCTTAAAACTTATGAAAATAAAGAAGGTAAAAGTATAGTTGCAAATCGCAGAAATGCGGCAATTTTACTTGTTGAACCAAAAATTAAAGCACCATTTAAAGGTATAGTGAATATTGAAAATATTCATGAGGATGTGGTTGTTTCTGTAAAAGATAAGAAGCAAGAAGTAAAATATATCTTAAGAAAATATGATTTGGCTAAGCCTAATGAATTAGCTGGTGTTAGTGGTAGTATAGATGGTAAGCTTTATTTGCCTTATCAAAGTGGAACTGAAGTGGGGCAAGATGAAAGTATAGTTGAAGTTATCAAAGAGGGATGGAATGTGCCAAATCGTATTCCATTTGCGAGTGAAATTTCTGTTAAAGATGGTGATCCTGTGGTGCAAAATATTAAAGCAGGTGAAGTGGGAACTTTAAAATTCTATGTTTTAAAAGGCGATGGCTTAGATAGGATTAGAAATCTAAAAAAAGGTGATGTAGTAAAAGAAAAAGGCTTTTTTGTTGTAATTGCAGATGAAAATGATAGAGAAGCAAAAAGACATTATATCCCTAGACAATCAGTGATTGAATTTGATGATAGTTCGGTTATTACTGATCCTAATGCTATTATTGCAAGTGCGGTCAATAAAGAAAAGGTTGTTATTGCAGAATGGGATGCGTATAATAATACCATTATTGCAGAAATTGATGGAACGATTAGTTTCGAAGATATTGAAGCTGGTTATAGCGCAGATGAGCAAATTGATGAAGCTACCGGAAAACGTTCTTTAGTCATCAATGAATATTTGCCAAGTGGAGTAAGACCTAGCTTGATTATTACAGGAAAAGGTGGAAAGACTTCTCGTTATCAATTAGAACCTAAAACTGTTATTTTTGTACATGATGGTGATAAGGTTTCTCAAGCTGATATTTTGGCAAAAACTCCAAAAGCAGCAGCAAAATCTAAAGATATTACCGGTGGTCTCCCAAGGGTTTCAGAACTTTTTGAAGCAAGAAAACCAAAAAATGCAGCAATTATTGCAGAAATCGATGGTGTAGTGAAATTTGACAAGCCTTTGCGCTCTAAGGAAAGATTGATTATCCAAGCAGAAGATGGTAGCAGTGTTGAATACTTGATTGATAAAAGTAAACATATCCAAGTAAGAGAAGGTGAATTTGTTCATGCTGGAGAGAAGCTTACAGATGGTATCATTTCAAGTCATGATGTGCTTAAAATTTTAGGTGAAAAAGCCTTGCATTACTATTTAATTTCTGAAATTCAGCAAGTTTATCGCGGACAAGGCGTTGTGATTTCTGATAAGCATATAGAAATTATAGTTTCTCAAATGCTAAGACAGGTTAGAGTTATAGATAGCGGAAACACTAAATTTATTGTTGGAGATCTTATTTCAAGAAGAAAATTCAGAGAAGAAAATGAAAAAATCATTAGAATGGGTGGAGAGCCAGCTATTGCTGAACCTGTGCTTTTGGGGGTTACAAGAGCTGCGATTGGAAGCGATAGTGTGATTTCTGCTGCTTCTTTCCAAGAAACAACCAAGGTTTTAACCGAAGCGAGTATAGCAGGTAAAATTGATTATCTTGAAGATCTAAAAGAAAATGTTATTTTAGGTAGAATGATTCCGGTTGGTACTGGTCTTTATGGGGATCATGATCTAAAAATCAAACAACAAGATTAAAAATATTTCGCAATTAGTATTTAATGCTGATTGCGAATTTGATTACGCAATTCTACATTTTTTATTCATTATTTTTTATGCTTATTTGGAAAAATTTTTGCTTTTATTTATGATTAAATATAAAGGGTGGGTATTGTTGATGAAAATTGAAACAAATTTACATAATATTTCTTTTTTTAAAAAAACAGAATTTTCCAACATTAGTGATTATGAGAATTTTAGGAATAAAATTAGTGCAGATATGGAAGCTAAGAATTATACCAAAGAGCAAAAATTAGCAGTTGATACTTTTTTAACAGCTTCTATGGTGGTAGCTAATGCTAGAGAGGGTAATGCAAATGTAAGTTATTGGGACACAAGAAAAAGACAAGAAAATTTTGAAAATGCCTCAAATTCTTTAAAAGCACAAATGCTAGAAGAGCAAATTTCTATCATTAAAGAGCCTTATGCTATCCAAAAAGGCTTGTTTAAGGGACAAGCTGAAAGTGAGGCACATTTTCAAGCTAGTAAAAATCAAGCTATTGATTATCTAAGTGGATTATTAAAAAATATAAAGGTATAAAAATAACAATTTCAAATAACCTATCCTATTTGCAAAAAACTGATTATGTGAGTAAGAATAACCAAAAACAAGATGAAAACAATAAAACCTACGCACAAATGATTGATGATGCAAACTTTGATGGCTCTGTTTTACTTGATATTACTGCTTCAGAATTAGCTGCTGCGTGGCAAGAGGCTATGAGAATTCAAGGCGTTAGTGATCCTTCAAAAGTAGATAGTACTTTATTGGGTAAAATTAAAGATGAGCGTGCTTTTGAAACAGATCCTATGAAAATTAGGCAAAACATTCAAGAACAAATTGCTATTTTGCAAGATGGAAAAACAATGGCGCTAAGGTATCACTGTGATGAAAATGGGCAAATGAAGCAACTTTCAGCTTATGCTTATGAACAAATGAAAGATTGTGTTAGTGATGTTTTGGGAGAAATTTTGCAAGATATAAAAGCATGACGGTAAGATACAATTGTGTTATTTTAAATTAACGATATTTTATTTTTTTATAAGTGAAATTTAGATATTATCCAAAGTTTATTATATTTTTTAAAGAAAGGAATTATTGTGCCTACCATAAATCAATTGGTTAGAAAAGAGCGCAAAAAAGTTTTAGAGAAATCTAAATCTCCAGCGCTTAAAAATTGTCCACAAAGAAGGGGAGTTTGCACTAGGGTTTATACAACAACCCCTAAAAAACCAAACTCAGCGTTAAGAAAAGTTGCCAAAGTAAGACTTACTAGTGGCTTTGAAGTGATTAGCTACATCGGTGGTGAAGGTCACAATCTACAAGAGCACAGCATTGTTTTAGTGCGTGGCGGTAGGGTAAAAGACTTACCAGGTGTGAAGTATCATATCGTGCGTGGTGCGCTTGATACTGCGGGCGTTGCAAAAAGAACAGTTTCTCGTTCTAAATATGGTGCAAAGCGTCCTAAAGCAAGTGCTAAGTAATTTTTTAGACAGGCAAATCCGTTAGATTTGATTTTGTTTGAGTAAAATTTAAAATTTGAAGGAAAAATAATGAGAAGAAGAAAAGCTCCGGTAAGAGAAGTCTTGCCTGATCCGATTTATGGTAATAAAGTAATCACAAAATTCATTAATTCTTTAATGTATGATGGTAAAAAAAGCACAGCTACGACTATCATGTATGGTGCTTTAGAAGCTATCGATAAAAAAGGTGGTGAGAAAAAAGGTATTGAAATTTTTAATGATGCAATTGAGAATATCAAGCCTATTTTAGAGGTAAAATCTCGCCGTGTGGGTGGAGCGACTTATCAAGTTCCAGTAGAAGTTCGTCCTGCTAGACAACAAGCTTTAGCGATTCGTTGGATTATTTCTTTTGCTAGAAAAAGAAGCGAAAGAACAATGATAGATAAATTAGCAGCTGAACTTTTAGATGCAGCAAATAGCAAAGGCGCTTCATTCAAGAAGAAAGAAGATACTTATAAAATGGCTGAAGCAAATAAAGCGTTTGCTCACTATCGTTGGTAAGAAGGAGAATAGATGTCAAGAAGTACTCCTTTAAAAAAGGTTAGAAATATCGGTATTGCTGCGCACATTGATGCAGGAAAAACAACTACAAGTGAGAGAATTCTTTTCTTTACGGGTATGAGTCATAAGATAGGTGAGGTGCATGATGGTGCTGCGACTATGGACTGGATGGAGCAAGAAAAAGAAAGAGGTATTACAATTACTTCTGCTGCGACTACTTGTTTTTGGAAAGATCATCAAATCAACCTTATAGACACTCCAGGTCACGTGGATTTTACGATAGAAGTTGAAAGATCAATGCGTGTTCTTGATGGTGCGGTTTCTGTATTTTGTTCAGTAGGTGGGGTACAACCTCAATCTGAAACTGTTTGGAGACAAGCAAATAAATATGGTGTTCCAAGAATTGTTTTTGTAAATAAAATGGATAGAATTGGCGCGAATTTTTTCAATGTTGAAGAGCAAATTAAAAATCGCTTAAAAGGAAATCCAGTTCCACTTCAAATTCCAATTGGCGCTGAAGATAATTTCAAAGGTGTGATCGATCTTATCACAATGAAAGCGTTGGTTTGGGAAGATGAAAATAAGCCAACTGATTATGTAGAAAAAGAAATTCCAGCAGAGCTTAAAGAAAAAGCAGAAGAATATCGCACTAAAATGATAGAAGCAGTTTCTGAAACAAGCGATGAATTAATGGAAAAATACCTAGGTGGCGAAGAATTAAGTAATGAAGAGATTAGAGCAGGTATTAAAGCAGGATGTTTAAGTCTTTCTATGGTACCTATGCTTTGCGGAACTGCATTTAAAAATAAAGGAATTCAACCTTTGCTTGATGCAGTTGTAGCTTATTTACCAGCTCCTGATGAAGTTGCAAATATCAAAGGTGAATACGAAGATGGCACAGAAGTTTCTGTAAAATCAACAGATGATGGTGAATTTGCAGGGCTTGCGTTTAAAATTATGACTGACCCATTTGTTGGACAATTAACTTTCGTGCGTGTGTATCGTGGTAGTTTAGAAAGCGGTTCTTATGCTTATAACTCTACTAAAGATAAAAAAGAAAGAATCGGTCGTTTATTGAAAATGCACTCTAACAAAAGAGAAGAAATTAAGACTTTATATGCAGGAGAAATCGGTGCGGTTGTAGGTCTTAAAGATACGCTAACAGGGGATACTTTAGCAAGTGAAAAAGATAAAGTAATTCTAGAAAGAATGGATTTTCCTGATCCAGTTATTAGTGTTGCAGTGGAGCCAAAAACAAAAGCGGATCAAGAAAAAATGTCTATTGCTTTAAATAAATTAGCACAAGAAGATCCAAGCTTTAGAGTTTCTACTGATGAAGAAAGCGGTCAAACTATCATTTCGGGTATGGGTGAGTTACACCTTGAGATTATCGTTGATAGAATGCTTCGTGAATTTAAAGTGGAAGCTGAAGTAGGACAACCACAAGTTGCTTACCGTGAAACTATTAGAAAAACAGTTGAACAAGAGTATAAATACGCTAAGCAATCAGGTGGTCGTGGTCAATACGGACATGTATTCTTACGCCTTGAACCGCTTGAGCCTGGTAGTGGATATGAATTTGTTAATGATATCAAAGGTGGGGTAATTCCAAAAGAATATATTCCTGCAGTAGATAAAGGGGTGCAAGAAGCATTGCAAAATGGTGTTTTAGCAGGTTATCCAGTAGAAGATGTTAAAGTAACTGTTTATGATGGAAGTTACCATGAAGTGGATTCTTCTGAAATGGCGTTTAAACTTGCTGCTTCTATGGGCTTTAAAGAAGGTGCTAGAAAAGCAGGTGCGGTAATCTTAGAACCTATGATGAAAGTTGAAGTTGAAACTCCTGAAGAATACATGGGTGATGTAATCGGCGATCTTAACAAACGCCGTGGTCAAGTAAATTCAATGGATGAAAGAGGTGGCAATAAAATCATCACTGCATTTTGTCCTTTGGCTGAAATGTTTGGTTATTCAACCGATCTTAGAAGCCAAACTCAAGGCCGTGCGACTTATTCTATGGAATTTGATCACTATGATGAAGTTCCAAAAAATGTTTCTGAAGAAATTATCAAGAAAAGAAACGGCTAATTACAAGCGGGAGCTTTTCCCGCTTTCTGTCCTCGTAGCTCAGCAGGATAGAGCGCAAAATTCCTAATTTTGAGGCCGTGAGTTCGAATCTCGCCGTGGACACCATTTACTCCTTCATTTGGCTTTAAAATTTATAGTGAAAATATTTTTTATATTAAAAAATTTATATTTATTATTTTTTAGTATTATAAAACTTAACAATATAATTCCGATGTATTTTTTGTGGGTAAATATGAAAAAATTATTATTATGTTTTTTGATTCTTTTTGCTAATGCCAATGATTTAGAAAATGCCTTAAAGTCAAACACTTCTTCTGTTGTGATTCAAAATCAAGAATGGATACAATTTGACAGGAAGTTTATTTTCGAAGCTCCGCAAAATTTACAAGATGAATCAGTTGATTTTAAAAATTATCTCAATGCTCAATTTGCAAAAATTCTTGAAAATGGGGAAAATGGAGAACAAACCGATAGCAATTTGGATTTTGCAAATCAGAGTTTGGAGCTTAAAAATTTAAGTACTTTGTATGAATATGAGAATAATACTTTATTATTTCAAAAAGAAATTTATATTGCTGAACAAAATTATAATTATTCCGGTGGTTTGATTAATCGATATAAGCAAGAAGATTTTTTATTGGGTGTAAATACTTTTGTCGATGGTCAAGAAGATATGCAAAATCACAGCTTTGGCGGAGAATTTGGCTATAGTAAATATTTTAAAACTTATGCAAATTATTATATTCCAGATGATGAAGCAAAACAAAGAGTAGCAGAATTTGGAATGAGTTTTGTATTTCCTTATTATACGCCTTTGGGTATAGACATTAGTAGAGATTTTGAAAAGGTTGATTATAAAATAAGTTATTCTCCATATTCCATTTTTAATTTAAGTTTAGTGCATCATGATTATAATGAATTAGATCCTAATACCTCAGTACATTTTGGTTTTACCATTAGATACGACAAACATTTATTAAAACAATTAACAAAAAATGATAATGCTTTAGAAGAAATTCATCGTTATGATTATTTGAAAAGAAATAAGTATTATTAAATTTATTAGCAAAAATGAATTATAATTTATTTTTACAATTTTGTATGATTAGGAGATTAAATGGATAGTGTTTTTAAAAAAATGGGGTTTTTAATTTTAGCGCTATTGTTGCTAAATTTTAACTTGAGTGCTTTAGAAAAAGGAAAGGAATTTGATATTCTTCAAGAACCTTTTGAAATGCAAAATTCTGTTATTGAAATTTTTTATTATGGTTGTCAGCATTGTTATATACATCATAAAACAGATACCTTGGGTAAGATAAAGATTAAACTGCCTCATGTTAAGTATTATGCTTTGCCATTTACTTTTAATTCAAATGATATTGGACTTAGGGAAATTTATGCTTATGCACAAGTGCAAGATGATGATAATAATATAAGTGTAACAGATGAAAAAAGTTGGGTAAGGAAATTAAATGATAGGTATTTTTCTCTTGTTTTTTCATCTAATAAATCTAATAAAAAAGATGGTTTAAATGATGAGGAGTTGGTTCAAGCTGGACTTCAAATTTTAGGCATAACAAAACAAGAAATTCGAGAATTTGTTCAAAGCGAGAAGGCAAAGAAAGTATTGGCTTTATATGAAAAAGTTCATCAAACGGCTAAAATTTATGGAGGTGTTCCTATTTTTATTATTAATGGTAAATTTAAATTAAATATAGAAGAAATAAATTCTTTAGATGATATGATTAAAATTAGTGATGAATTAATTAATATAAAATAAAGTTTTATTAAGTAATTTTTTATTATAATCTTAGCTTGCTTTTAGCAAAATCCTTGCCCATGGAATTTTTGGGCTTAATATCCACAAGGAGAAAAGATGAAACATTATGAGGTTTTATTTATTTTAAAACCAACACTTACCGAAGAGGAAGTGAATGCTAAGTTGGAATTCGTAAAAGAAGTTCTTACAAAAAATGGTGCAGAAATTGAAACAGTTGTTCCAATGGGAACTAGAAAACTTGCATATACGATTAAAAAGTATGAGCGAGGTACTTATTTTGTGATTTATTTTAAAGCTCCTACAACATTAATTGCAGAACTTGAAAGGGTTTTAAGAATTACAGAAGAAGTTATAAGATTTTTAATTGTTAAATATGAGAATAAAAAAGAAATAGCTGCATGGGAGAAATTAAGCCATGGAGTAAAACAATCTAAAAAAGAAATTAAGCCTTTAGAAGCTCCAGAAATTTAAAACAAGGAAAACTTATGTTTAATAAAGTCGTTTTGCTAGGAAATCTTACAAGAGACATTGAAATGCGTTATGCCCCATCAGGAAGTGCTATAGGTTCTTCGGCAATTGCGGTCACTAGGAGATTTAGTTCTAATAACGGCGAAAAGCGAGAGGAAACTTGTTTTATTGATATCACTTTTTTTGGACGTACTGCTGAAATTGCCAATCAATATCTTTCTAAAGGAAGCAAAATTCTAGTGGAAGGAAGATTGAAATTTGATCAATGGAATGATCAAAATGGACAAAGCAGAAGTAAACATAGTGTTTATGTTGAGAATTTGGAAATGCTTGGTTCTGGAATCAATCAAGGACAAAACAATTTTAATAATATTGGACAGAATACTTATTCTGCTGAACAAAATCAAAGTTTTGATCCTTATACGGCTAATCAAAATTCAAATACTCTAAACAGAAATTCGCAAAGTCAAAGACAACCACAGCAAGAAACAAAGATGAAAGAGATTGATGTGGATAATTATTATGATGACGATAGTGAATTACCATTTTAAATAAGGAAAAAATTATGGCAGAAAAAAGAAAATATTCACGTAAATATTGTAAATATACAGAGGCTAAAGTTGAATTTATCGATTATAAAGATACTTCTATGTTAAAACATGCTTTATCTGAAAGATTTAAAATTATGCCTCGTCGCTTAACAGGAACAAGCAAAAAATATCAAGAAATGGTTGAAATAGCTATTAAGCGAGCAAGACATGTTGCACTTATTCCTTATATTGTAGATCGTAAAGAAGTGGTCAACAACCCTTTTGAAAATTTATAATATTTACAAATTTAATCCGAAGTTCTACTTCGGAAATAATATTAATTTTTTATTTATAAAAATTTCCTCATTAACTTCCTTATCTTTATTTAGATAGATACTAATATTTACATTAATGACATTATCTTTGCTTAAATTTATATCTTGATTAATAGGTGCAAGAGAGTAGTTTTTGCAAGTTGCAACAGAATAAAAATAATCAATTCTTATAATGCTTTGCACGTTTGGATAATTAAATTCAACTCTTTCTAAACATTCCTTGTTTTGCTTTTTTGCAATATATAAAAAGTATTTTGCTAATTCTTTTGCATTTGTCGCTAGAATATTTGCTTGAATATAAAGATATAAATCTTTTATTTGTCTTGGATAATAACTTGACATTTGCAAGCTTAAAGAGATGAAAAAAATAAAAACGATTAATAAAGAAATGCTAGCAAGCAAAGCATAAGCTTTCTTCATAGCAAACTCCATTTTTCAAAGCATGAAATTGGTGTGTTTAGAATACAGATTTTGCTTTTTAAAATATTATTTTGTTGTGTAATTTCAAAATTGGAGATATTTTGCATTAATAAAATATTTTTTCCATTGTTAAATTTTATAAATAAAGAATTATCTTTCATGAAAAATGTAATTTTGCTTTGTATGATAAGATAAAAACGCATAGGAAATTGTATAAAATTATGGGATATTTTATCTTGACTTATGATAGATGTGTTGTAAAATTGTTTTTGCAATAAATCATAAAATAATAATTTGTTATCATTTTTGCCTAATAAATCTCTATGATTTTGCATAATATCTAAAAATTGACTGTTTGGAGAGTAAAATTCTGAATTTTCATCTTGCAGAAAAATGGAGCTCGAGCCTATGGATATTTTATTCGAAATATTTTGTAATAAATTATCATCATCTTTTAGATAACAAGTGTATCCCAAACCTTCTTTTTGGAATTTTATACACCTTTGTAAAAATTTGTCAAGAATGATAAAAGTCGAATTAACATTTGTTACGAGCTCAGCTTGTTTTTGACTCACTAATTGATAAGAATATAAATTTTTTATCGGATTTGCAAGTATAAGAAATAAAATACCTAATAAGCTTATAACAATAATGCTTTCAAATAAACTAAAAGCTGTTTTCATCTTTAAATTCGCTTGTGTAATTTTGATCATTTATGGAGAGCGTTTTGAGAGTAAAAACTGAATCTGAACTACTTTTTTGTATGAATTTAATATCACCTAAATCTTGTATTCTAAGCAAAATGGTTTTTTGTTCAGAATAATCTTTATTGAATATTTTGCGTTCAAGTTCGAAAAGTTTTTGGTTTAAAAAAAGACTTTGATGATTTCTTTGAATTTGTATATATATGGGGATAAATCCAGTAAAAATAATTCCCAAAATAATAATAGAAAAAACAAGCTCTAATAAAGAAAAAGCTTTTTTCATTTATTAGCACTAGCGTGTAAAGCTTTAAAAAAAGTTCCTCTTAAACCTTCTTCTTCAAGAATCTTTACACCTTTAATTGTAATGCCAGCTGGAGAGCAGATATCTTCTTTGATTATAGCAGGATGATTATTTGTAAATAAAGCATTAAAACTTTGAAAAAGTCCCTGGGTAAGTTTTAGGCTTAAATTTTTATCTAGTCCTTCATAAACCCCAGCATTTGCAATACTTTCAGCCACTAAAGCTAGAAAGGCTGGAGCACAACCGCTAATTGCTGTTGCTGCGTTCATTAATTTTTCATCATTTAACTCATAAGAAGTGCCAAAATGATTTAAAATGTCTATAATTTCATCTTTAAATGCAGAGTTTTTTAGAACAAATGGAGTAGAAGAGGCTTTGTATTTAGCAGCTGTATTTGGCATAATTCTTGCATAGTTTTGCGCTTTAATAATTTGCAATTCCTCAATGCTTGTATTGGCTAAAACAGATATAAGCAAACGAGCTTGGTTTTTAAAAAGTGAAGCAAGCTCTTTAAGTGCGTAAGGTTTAAAAGCTAGAATGATATTTTTATCTTGTATATCTAATTTGCTGTAGTGTAGAGTTTGAAAATTTTGCTCTTTTAAGTGTTGGAGTTTTGCTTCATCTCTGCCTACAATGGTAATATTATAACGATCACGCAAACCACAAGCTAAAGCTTTAGCCATGGTTCCGTTACCAAGAATGTAAATGTTTTGCATGATTTTTAGTTTTTAATATAATTAGAAATTTGATCCGCTTGGAAAAAATTTGGATAAGTAACTGTGTCTAAAATAACTTGTGTTAAACTATTATTTTCTAAGTTGATTACAATAGGAGCTAAGAAATTTACAGTGGATTCTTCTATAGTTTTATTAATTGCAACTATGGTATATACTTGCATTTTTGTTTCTGGAGTTAGTTCAAGTAATTCCTGATAATAGGTAGGAATATCAAATTCGTAATCTGGTCTAATTAAATAAGGACTCATCATTACAAAAGAAAAATCTTTACCATCTAAACTTTTAAGTCTAACAAATACTTCATCAATAATTGAAAGTTCCATTGTTTTTGTTTCCTCAAAACCCAAAATAGGACACTTAACAGTTAAGGTCATTTTATCTCCTTAAAATTTTATGAAATTATTTTAACATAAAATAAGCAATAATAATTCCAAAAAATAAAATTATTTAATTTATTAGATTATAATTGCAAAATAAATTTTAATATTAATGGAAGTTTGTGATGAAGATAATCAAAAAATGTATTTTACCTGTTAGTGTTTTGTTAATAATAAGTGCTTGTAGTACAAAAACTACAGATGAACTTTATAATTTAAGCGCTATAGAGTGGTATCAGCAAATCATTAAAGATTTGCAAGATAAGGATTTGGAAAAAGCGGATTTGCATTATAATTCTATGGCTAGTGAGCATATTGCAGATCCTTTATTGGAACAAACTTTACTTATTTTAGCTCAGGCGCATATGGATGAAGAAGAATATCTTTTAGCGGATTTTTACCTTGAAGAGTATAATAAAAAATTTGGTAATTCTAAAAATGTAGATTATATAAGATATCTAAAGATTAAAGCAAAATTTAGTGCTTTTTCGCAACCAAATCGTAATCAAGCTTTAATGCTTGAAAGTTCTAAGGAAATTACTCAATTTTTGGAAAATTATCCTAATACCCAATATAAACTTTTAGTGCAAACTATGCTTACAAAATTTAATTTAGCAAATTATTATCTTGATGAAACCATTGCTGATCTTTATCAAAGAACAGATCGCACCCAAAGTTATGAAATTTATCAGGAAAAACTCAAAAATTCAGACTTTTATGATACTTATATGATAAAACCAGAACTTCCTTGGTATAGAAAAGTATTTGAATAATTTTTAAGGAAAATAATGCAAGTTGAAGAAATGCAAAATTATCCAGCACAGCTTCCTGTGTTGGTTGAAGATGAATTATTTTTATACCCTTTTATGATTACTCCTATTTTTTTGAGCGATGTTCAAAATATTAAGGCTTTGGAATTAGCTCTTAAAAATGACACAATGATTTTTGTTGCTCCATCTAAATTTGAAGGTGCTAGAACTTTTGATGAAATTTATGATTGTGGAGTTGTAGGCAGCATAATGCGTAAAGTTCCTCTTCCTGATGGCAGGATAAAAATTCTTTTTCAAGGTTATTCAAAGGCTAAAATTGTAGAAAGAATTTCACAAAAACCTTTAGTGGCTAGTGTGGATCTTATTGTCCATAATGAATTAAGTGCTGTTAAAAATGAAGCTTTGCTTGGTGTATTAAAAGAAAAAGTTCGTGCTTTGGCTGGAATAAGCCATTATTTTTCGCCAGATCTTTTAAGAACCATTGAAGAAGGCTTAGATGGAGCTCGAATTTGTGATTTGATTTTAAATACTATACATGTTAAGAAACAAGTTGCCTATGAATTCTTTATAGAAAACGATCTTGAGAAAAAATTTCTAAGACTTATTGGTTTAATTAGTGATGAAATAGAAGCCAATAAATTACAAAAAGAAATTAAAAGCAAGGTGCATTCTAAAATCGATCAAGCTAATAAAGAATATTTTTTAAAAGAACAATTAAAGCAAATTCAAAAAGAACTTGGTTCAGATATACAAAAAGACAATGAAACCAAAGAATATTATAAAAAACTTGAAGCTAAGAAAAAGTTTATGCATGAAGATGCCTATAGAGAGATTAAGAAACAAATTGAAAAATTTGAACGGATTCATCAAGATAATTCTGAAGCTTCTATGCTTCAAACTTACATTGAAGTTGCATTGGATGTTCCTTTTGAAAATTTAGCAAAGAAGAAACTAAGCATTAAGGAAGTTTCAAAGCAATTAAATGCTGATCATTATGCGCTTAATAAGCCAAAAGAACGTATTGAAGAATATTTCGCGGTTCGTGAATTATTAGAAAAAAGAAAGGTTGAAGACAAAGAAGGCGCCAAGGTTATTTTGTGCCTTTATGGTCCTCCTGGAGTGGGAAAAACTTCTTTGGCAAATTCTGTAGCAAAAGCTTTAAAGCGAGAACTTATACGCATTGCGCTTGGCGGACTTGAAGATGTTAATGAATTGCGTGGACATCGACGAACTTATATTGGCGCAATGCCTGGACGCATTATTCAAGGACTTATTGAAGCAAAACAAATCAACCCTGTTGTTGTTTTAGATGAGATAGATAAAATTAACCGTAGTTTTAAGGGTGATCCGAGTGCAGTTCTTTTAGAAATTCTTGATCCTGAGCAAAATTCTAAATTCAGAGATTATTATTTAAATTTTAATGTAGATTTAAGTAAGGTAATTTTCATAGCAACGGCTAATGATATTAGCAATATTCCTGCGCCTTTAAGAGATAGGATGGAATTTATAGAATTAAGTTCTTATACTCCTAGTGAGAAATTTCAAATTGCAAAGAATTATCTTATTCCAAGCGAAATGAAAAAACATGGTTTAAAAAATACCGAACTTAGTATTTCTAAGAATGCTATTGAATTAATAATCAGTGATTATACTAGAGAGTCAGGAGTGAGAAATTTAAGAAGAAAATTTGCTGAGCTTTGTAGAAAAAGTGCAAAAGAAATTTTGCTTGATAGTAGTAAAAAAATTACTATCAATACTAAAAATCTTAACCAGTTTTTAGATAAAAAAGTCTATGAAATTCAAAAACAAGATAAAATAGATAGGGTAGGACAAGTTAATGGTTTAGCTTGGACTGCGGTGGGCGGAGATGTTTTAAAAATTGAAATTATCAAAAACAAAGGAAAAGGTGAATTATTATTAACGGGAAGTTTGGGTGATGTGATGAAAGAGTCTGCGCGCATTGCTTTGAGCGTGATTAAGGTTTTAATTGATGGGGGTAAATTACTTATCCCTAAAAAACTCACAAAGGATAGTAAAAGCAGTATTTATGAGCAATATAATTTGCATCTTCATGTTCCAGATGGAGCTACGCCAAAAGATGGCCCAAGTGCAGGTATCACTATGTGTGTTGCTATAGCTTCGATTTTTAGTGAGAAAAAAGTACATTCCAATGTTGCTATGACAGGAGAGGTAGATTTAATAGGTAGAGTTTTACCAATTGGTGGATTGAAAGAAAAATTGATTGCTGCGTATAAAGCAGGGATAGAATGTGCCTTAATTCCAAGAAAAAATTATGAGAGAGATTTAAAAGAAATTCCTGATGAGGTTAAGGATAATATTAAAATTGTACCAGTAGATACTATTGATGAGGTTTTAAAGCACTCTTTAATATAGAGAGTGCTTTTAGATTTTTAATTTTTCTAAAATTTGAGAGCTTTTTTGTTCTAAGGCGCTAATATCTGTTACAATCTCATCATAGATCTTTTGATCGATATGATTTTGAGAGAGTTCTAAAGCCTTATAAGCGTTATTTTTTATAAATTCCTTACTTTCTTCTAATTCTTCGCTATTGACTAGCTCAAGGATAACATTTTTACTTTCTTCATTTATGCTCAGTTTTGAAATAGGATCAAGTTCTTTTATGTGTTCCATTTGTCCGTTATTTAAGCTAAGATAAATATTTGATTTATATAAAATATGATCAATTTTTGTTGCAGAAAGTATGAGTTTTTTTGCAAAAACTAAGAAATTATCCCCTAAAGAAATGCTGTTATTTTCTAAATGCTTGAAAGCTGTGCTGAAATTTGTGATTTTGGCTTCTGAATCGCTTACTATGTTAAGCACCCTTGTGCTTCCTGCTTGAATATTATCAAAGTCTTGCTGCATGGTTTGAATAGCAATAGATATTTCGCTTGTTGATTTTTGGGTTCTTTCTGCTAGTTTGCGCACTTCATCGGCAACCACTGCAAAGCCTCTTCCATATTCTCCTGCACGAGCTGCTTCAATGGCAGCATTTAATGCCAAAAGATTTGTTTGATCGGCAATATCTCTAATAACTTCTACTACAGAAGTAATATTTTGAGAATTTGAAACAAAGGCTTGAATGCTTTCGTTGCTTGAGTTTGTTACTTCCATTAAAGAGCTGATAGATTCTTTAAGTGCATTAACTTCAGAGCCATTTTCTGCGGCTACTTGAGCAATTGAATTAACAACATTATGAACATTTTTCATAAATTTAATATCTTCATTTAAGGAATTAGAAATTTGTTCTAAATCTTTGTTTTGATTATTTAAACTTAAATCCATTAGGGTTTTCGATAAGGCATTTTTAAAGACCGATTTGGTTGTATTTTCTATATTTCCTAAGGCTTCATTAATAAATTTTATATTGCTAGAAAAAATTCCTTTTAAGCCTTTAGATAAAGCTTTGCGGTAAAAATGATGTTTTTGAGAACATTCAATGGAGGTATTAATTTCCCTTAAATAAGCTTCTAGACTATCTATTGTATTATTGAGATTGTCGCAAATTTTTGCCAATTTTTGATTTTTCATTGAGGTATAAACCACGCGTCCATCAAAATTACCATTTTTTAATTCTTGTGAAAGTTCAAGCAGCAAGTTAAGATTTTTTTCATTTTCATCATAGAGAAAATAAATAAAACCTAGCACACAAAGAGAAAATACAAAGAATATTAAAGAGTAATATTCTTTTGCAACAATTCCAATGATAAGAGCTAAAATGTTTAAAAAAATTCCAAAATACAATGTTTTTTTCATTTAATCTCCTTTTATTTTAAACCTTGAAGTTCAAATATAAGCTGATTGTAGCTTATATTATATGAAGCTATAAAGTCTTGAAGTTTTTTATAGCTTGCTTGCAAGCCATCTTTTTGTTCGCATTCAACTAAGTTTTTGTAAAGCTCACTTATAGTTTTTAAAGCGTCTTTATTAGGTGCTCTTCTTACGGAATAGCAATTTATTGCTTCGCCTTTTTCATTCAAAGATACTGTGATATTGGCAAAAACCCAGTAATAATCTCCGCTTTTTGTTTTATTTTTTACAAAGGCAAAAATTTCATTTTTGTTTTTGATATATTCCCACAATAATTTAAAAACCGCTTTTGGCATATCAGGATGACGTACGATATTATGAGGTTTATAAAGAACTTCTTTCATGGAATATCCAGCATATTTTAAGAAGTCATCATTGGCATAGATAATATTGCCTTTCAGATCTGTTTTAGATGTAATAAGTATATCTTCATTAACAATAATTTCTTTCATAGCTTAAATACCTTTTTTGAGTTGTTACTTTTTGGAAATAATAGTATAATTTTCTAAAAGTTTTAATTAAAAATATATTTTGCAAAAAATTATTAATTTTATAGGATAAAAAGTGCAAATAATGCGTTTTAAACAGTTGAAAAATGGTTATCGTTATAATAGTGATTCTATGATTTTGCTTGATTTTGCATCAAAACAAAAGCCCAAGATGGAAGTGTTGGATGTGGGTTGTGGCTGCGGTATTGTGGGTATAGGGCTTAAAAAAAAATATCCAAATATTAATCTTGATTTACTTGATATTCAAGAATGCAATATTACTCTTTGTGAAGAGAATTTAAAATTAAATTCTATAAATGCTAAGATTTTTTTATGTGATTTTAAAGATTTTGATACAGAAAAAAAATATGATTTTATTGTTTCAAATCCACCTTTTTATAGATATGGAGCCCAAAAAGGCGAAAATACTCATCAAAATATTAGTAAATTTGCAGATAATTTAAAATTAGAAGACTTTATTGCCCGTGCAAATTCTTTATTAAAACCCAGAGGAAAATTGTGTTTTTGTTATGAAAGTCTAGCCATTGAAGAAATCGCCTGTTTGTTAAAAAAGTATAAAATCAAGCTTACAGCTTTACAGTTTATTCACACTCGAAAAGATCAAAAGGCAAGATTGCTTATGATTTTGGCTCAGAAAAGTTCAAAAAATTTTTGTGAAATTTTGGAGCCTTTTATTGTGTATGAAGATAATGTGTTTAGCCAGCAAATGCTTCAAGTGTATAATGAATTTAAGGTTGAAAGTGATGATTTATAAACAAGGTTTTGATTTTTCTTTTGATGAGAATGCTTGCGAAAAATGTGGAGGAAAGTGTTGCATTGGTGAAAGTGGCAATATTTTTGCAAATAAAGATGAGCTAGAAGCAATTGCAAAATTTTTAAATTTAAATTTTGAAGATTTTAAGCAAGGATTTTTAAGAAAAATTGGATTAAAATACAGTTTTCAAGAAGTGCGATTTGAAGAAGGCTTTGCTTGTATTTTTTTTGATCAAAATCGAAGGAAATGTAGTATTTATGAGTTAAGGCCTAGTCAATGTCGAACTTTTCCCTTTTGGGAATATTTTAAAAAAAATAAAAAGGAATTACAAAAAGAATGTATCGGGGTTTGTTTTTAGTTTTTTTCGGATTGTTTTTTGCAGCTTGTGGAGTACAAAAAAATGTTGTAGAGTATAAACCGGTTGAGGTGAATAAAAATGCGGATTTAAATTTTCGTGTAATGAAGGCTTTGAATGATGAGTATTTTATGAAATACACACAAGCTAGAGATGAGTATTTAAGACTTTTTGAAGAAAGTAAGCAGAGTGCTTTTTTGGAAAAAGCTTTTTTGCTTACTTTGCTTAATAATCTTGATAATAAAGAGGAAATAAGTGTTTTAGCTAAAGAATATATGAATCAAAATATAGCACTTAAAAAACTTGTTGTGCTCTATAATTTGCAAATCAATGATTTAGAGCAAGCACAAAATTTATTAAAAGAAGTTTTGCAAATCCAAAAAGATGCAAAGAACTATGAACTATTAGGTGATATTTTAATGCAGCAGCAAAAAATCACAGAGGCTTTTGGATTTTATGAAATGGCTTATAAGATCAATATTAGCGAAGAGTTGGTTTTAAAGATGACAAGAGCTAGTATATTATCAAAACAAACAAATCAAGCTAGAATGTGGCTTGAAGATTTTAGAAATAAAAAAGGCTGCACTTTAAAAACTTGTATTTTACTTGTAAAAATTTATAATGATGCTAAAGAATATAATGGGCTTGAAAAAATTTATTTAGATCTGTATGAAATAAGTAAAAATCAAACTTTTTTATATGCGATTTTAGAGCTTTTTGATACGCAAAAACAATACCAAAAAGCTTTGGATTTGGCTTTGAAATTTGATTTAAAGCCTGATATGATTGTGTATTTTTATCAAAATTTAAAGCAATATGATAATGCTTTTAAGTTGTGCTTAAAACTTTATCAAAAAACTCAAAATAAGTCATATTTATTGCAAGCTGCAGTAATGGAATTTGAAGATGCTATGGAGAAAAAACAGGTCAATAAAAATGTTTTAGAATCAGTCAGTAAAAAATTCGAACAAGCTTTAGATGAAAATACTGAAGCTTTATATTTAAATTATTATGGTTATATGCTGATTGATTATAATTTAGATGTAAATAAGGGCATAGAATTAGTTATTAAGGCTTTAAATGCAGAGCCTGATAATTTATATTATCTTGATTCTTTATCGTGGGGATATTATAAGCAAAATAAGTGCTCTAAGGCATGGGATGTAATGACAAAAACTTTACACGATAAAGAATTTTCTGCTTCCAATGAGAGCAAAAGACATATTCGAGCTATACAAAAATGTCTAAAGAGTAAAAAATGATTTTGGATGATATTTTTAAAAAAACAAAAGAAGAGCTTGAAATTCGCAAAAAACTTTTACCTTACGATATGTTGGGTAGATCTTTAGCTTCAAATCCCTTCTTTCCAAAAGATGTAAAAAAGGCTTTGAGGCGAGTTGATAAAGAGATGAAAATTATCGCTGAGGTAAAAAAAGCCAGCCCTAGTAAAGGCGTGATTAGAGAAAATTTTGATCCTTTAAATATAGCTTTAAATTATGAAAAAAACAAAGCTGTTGCTATTTCTGTTTTAACAGAGCCGCATTTTTTTAAAGGTTCATTGGAAAATTTAAGCTTAATACGCCGTTATACTCAAGTTCCTTTGCTTAGAAAGGATTTTATTTTTGATGAATATCAAATTTTAGAGGCTTTGGTATATGGAGCAGATTTTGTGCTTTTAATTGCAAAAATGTTAAGCATGAAAGAACTTAAAAAATTGCTTGAATTTGCAAGACATGTGGGGCTTGAAGCCTTAGTAGAAATTCACGATAAAGAAGATTTAAGTAAGGCTATTTTTGCAGGAGCGGATATTATAGGCATTAATCACCGAAATCTTAATGATTTTTCCATGCATATGGACCTTTGTGAAAAATTAATTCCTCAAATTCCAAATTCTAAAATTATCATTGCAGAAAGTGGTCTAGAGGATAAGGAATTTTTAAAACATTTGCAAGATATAGGAGTGGATGCTTTTTTGATCGGGGAGTATTTTATGCGTCAAGCTGATGAGGGTAAAGCACTTTTAAATTTGATAAAGGATTAAACATGCAGTATTTACACGCGCCGTGGAGAAGTGAATATTTTAAAAGCAAAAACAATGATTTGTGTCCTTTTTGCTCGGTCAGTAAAGAGCTAGATAAAGATGAGGAACGCGGAGTAATTTTTAGAAAAAAATATTGCTTTGGGATAATGAATCTTTATCCTTATAGTCCTGGTCATTTCATGGTTATTCCTTACGAGCATTTGGAAAATATTGAAGATTTAAGCGAGGAAGCTTGGCAAGAAATTTCATCTATGGTAAGGTTTGGGGTAAAGATTTTAAAACAGACTTTGCACGCAAAAGGTGTTAATATTGGTATGAATTTAGGCGAACAAGCAGGAGCAGGGATTGCTCCACATTGCCATTATCATTTAGTACCGCGTTGGGCTGGTGATACAAATTTTATTACAACTATTGCACAGACAAGGGTTTGCGGTAAGGATTTAGGAAAAATTTATTTACAAATCAAACAAGCTTATAAAGAATATTTGTGCTAAGTGATAGTGATTTTTTGGAATTTAAAAAGCATCAATTTGATCTTTTGATCGATGCAAGAAGTCCTAATGAATTTCATCATTCGCATTTGCCTAATGCTTTAAATTTTTATGCCTTAAACAATTTAGAGCATCAAGAGGTAGGAATTTTATATCGAAAAAATCAAGCTTTAGCCAAGTCAAAAGGCGCACAGTATATTTGTGCAAATATGGCAAAACATATTCCGAAATTAACTAAGCATTTTCACATTGGATCTAAGATAGGAATTTACTGCGCTCATGGAGGATTACGTTCTAAGTCTATCGCGGTGATTTTAAGTGAGCTTGGTTATAGGGTAGTCCGTTTAAAAGGAGGATTTAAAGCATATAGAGCTTTTTTAAATGAAAGTTTTGTTCAACCTTTATATTTTGATTTATTTTCTCTTTGCGGCAATACAGGAAGTGGCAAAACCGAGCTTTTAAGGCTTCTACCTAATGCGATTGATTTAGAAAAAATGGCTAATCACTTAGGTTCTTCTTTTGGTGATATTTTAGGAGATCAGCCTACTCAAAAAGCTTTTGAAGCTAGGTTGTTTGAACAAATTTCAAAAATTAAACAATATGCTTTTATAGAAAGCGAGAGTCGTAAAATTGGCAATATTATTTTGCCTTTAAAACTATATGAAAGTATGTGTAATGCCTATAAAATTCATTGTTTTTGTTCTTTGGAAAATCGCATTATGCGCATAGAACATTTTTATAAAGCAAGAATAAATGAGGCTAAATTTCAAGAATGCATAAGACGCATCAGTCCTTATATCAGTATGAATTTTCGCTTAGATTTATTGCAGGCTTATAAAAAAGAACAATGGCAAAAATTAATAGCCATGCTTTTAGAATATTATGATAAGGTTTATAAAAAACCAAGTAGAGTTGATTTTAAACTTGATACCAATGATATTACAAAAGCTAAAAATGAACTTTTGGCTTTTGTTAAAGAAAAGATGAAATTAAAAATTTAACTAGGAAAATTAGATTCCTAGAATAAATTTAAATACCATAAAAACAAAAGCGGCCATCAAGCCAGCAGCTGGCAAGGTAATTACCCATGCTAAACCTATAGGTTTCATCATGCTCCAATTAGCATTTTTGTTATAAAAACCTATGCCTAAAATTGCACCGATTAAAATATGTGTTGAGCTAACAGGAATTCCAAGTTGAGTGGCTAAAAGTATAACTATGCTAGCACCAAGTTCTGCGCTAAAACCTGTTGTTGGCTTGATTTCTGCAAGTTTTGAACCCACTGTTGCAATAACTTCTTTACCTAGAAACCAAAGTCCAATAACCAAAGATACCCCAAACATAATAAGAACAGCTAAAGGAACTGGAGAAGTAGGATTTATGGTTTGATTTTTTAATACATCCAAGATTGCAGCAAAAGGTCCTAAGGCATTTGCAATATCATTAGCGCCGTGAGAAAAAGCAAAGCTCGAAGCGGTAAAAATTTGAAACCAAGAAAAAATTCTGTCTATGGTTTTATTTAATTCTGTTTTTTTAACAATTTTAATAATGGCATAAGTAACAATATAAGTAATAGTGCCTATAATAAAAATTATCCAAGTATTTTGCACTATGTCTAAGGTACTCACCTTATTAAGGCCTTTAAATAAAAACATCGAAGCAATAATCATTGCTCCGACGCATCCTACAACAGGAATGTG
Source organism: Campylobacter sp. CCS1377 (assembly GCF_040008265.1). Classification (NCBI taxonomy): domain Bacteria; kingdom Pseudomonadati; phylum Campylobacterota; class Epsilonproteobacteria; order Campylobacterales; family Campylobacteraceae; genus Campylobacter; species Campylobacter aecornae. The sequence continues at coordinate 1,321,357 of NZ_CP155620.1, read as the reverse complement.
TTTTCTTAAAGCTGAAAAGGCATCAATATTTCTTTCTTTTTCTTTAAATTCCTTAAGTTTGTTTTTGTAAAAACTTTGGGTTTCATCCTCGTCTAGAACAATGGCACTTAATTCTTGAATTTGTTCTTCGTATGTTTTTTGTTTAAGATTATTAAAATATTGATCTTTGAAATATTTTTTATTTTTTTTAAAAATTCTTAAAGTGTCATCAATGATTTCTGAAGGCTTAAGTATGTTTTTATGAATGTAAGAATAAATCAAGTAGGCAACTATTCCGCCTAAAAGAGGAGAAATAATCCAGCTTAGAATGATTTTTATAATCTCATTCCAATTGACCATTTGTAAAGTTTGTGCACCGCTGAATTGAAATATTCCCATCATAATACTAGCTCCAACTATACCTCCAACTATACTATGTGTGGTTGAAACAGGTAAGCCTTTTTTTGTAGCAACAAATATCCAAACTCCTGAACTAAGCAACGCTGAAAGCATAATGATGACAAATAGCATTGGGTTTAAGTCATTTGGAAAAACAACAATGCCACTGCGTATAGTTTTAGTAACTTCGCCACCAGCAAATATTGCTCCGCTTAATTCAAAAACCGCTGCGATGATTAGAGCTTGTTTGATAGTAACGGTTTTTGCGCCAACACTTGTGCCAAAAGAATTTGCAACATCGTTACCCCCAATATTAAACGCCATAAAAATCCCAAATACCCCCGCTAAAGCAAAAAGCAATAGGTAATTTCCGCTGATATAATTATAACCCCATATAGAAAAGCAAACTACGCTGATAACAAAAACAAACAATGCAATAAGATTATCTTTTGACAAAATAAAGCCTTTAAATAAATTTCAGTTTTCCATTATATAGTTTTTCTTCTTAAGTTTGGCAAATTTCACAGCTGATTTAACCGCTTGAATGTAACTTTGAATATTTATTTTTTTATTTTTATAAGCGATATCAAAGGCAGTTCCATGATCAACACTTGTGCGAATAATTGGCAAATTTAAGCTAATATTAACACTATTTTCAAAATACAAAGCCTTTAAGGGAGCAAGTGCTAAATCATGATACATGCAAACAAGTCGGTTGCATCTTTTTAGGGAATTTTTTGTAAATGCGGTATCGCTTACCAAAGGATAGGGGATAAAAAATTCTTTTTTTGTAAATTTTTTGCAAAGTTCTTGTCTTAGTTTTTTGTTTTCTAAAAATAATTCAAATTTTGGTTTTAAGTCTATCTTATAGGTTTTTAAAAAATTGCTTTGTTCTTCTTTAGGTGAAAATAAAAAATTCAAATACGCATTGCTAAATTTTATGGCTTTTGTGATGATAATTTCTTCTTTTCCGCCTATGGCACCATAATCTCCAGCATGGGGATTAAAACCCAAAACACCTATTTTTTTAAAACGCGTTTGTAGATAAAAATCACATAAAAAACGGCCAAGTTGTTTAAATTCAATGCAAGAACTAACTTCTTTTAAGGGGATATGTTCGCTAAATAGTCCTACATAAAGTTTTTCACATCCAAGCATCATAATGGCATTTTTTTTATAAAAAGCCCTTAGAGCATCGGTATGGCCTTTGAAATTTAAATCAGCCAATTGCCAAGCTTTTTTATGGATAGGTAGAGTCACTAGACCATGAGCTAAATTAGAATTTACAAAATTACAGGCCGCTTGAAAGCTTAAAAAAGAATACATCCCGCTCTTTGCATCAATTTTGCCTGCTTGGATATTAAAATTACTATTGACTTTAGAAATTAAAGGACTATGAAATGAAAGCAAATATGACTTTTTATCCTTTTTTAAAGAAATATCTTTTGCATTTTCAAAACTTACAAGTCTGAGTTTTTTGGTTTTTAAATTCAGCTTTTTACAGGCTCGATAGTATAAATTTTCATGGATAAAATAATAAGGTGTGCAAAATTTGGAAATTTTTTTATGCGCTCTTAAAAGAATTTCAATGCCAATGCCGTTTAGATCTCCAATGCTAATGGCAATTTTAGTTTTCATTAATTAAGGCTTTCATTTCTAAAATTGCACGCTCTAAGCCTACAAAAATAGATCTTGCTACAATACTTTGCCCAATATTAAGCTCGCAAATTTCAGTAATTTGTGTGATGTATTTTACATTTTTATAATTTAGCCCATGTCCTGCGGCAACTTTAAGCTTCAACTCATGGGCTAATTTAGCACTATTTGCTAGCTTTTCAAGTTCTAATTTGAATTTTTCTTCTAATTGTGTGCGAGGCAAATCAAGCTCTTTTATTGCATAAGGTGTTTTTAAAATATTGCTAAATAAAGCATTATATAAATTGGCAAAATGTCCTGTGTGAAGTTCGATAAAATCAGCACCCAAATAAGATGCTTTTTTTACATCTTCTAAATTTGGATCAATGAAAAGGGAAAGTTCTATTTTTTGTTGTTTTAATTTTTTAATAGCGGTTTTAAGCTTTGCATTTTCAAGGTTTAATCCACCTTCGGTAGTAAGTTCTTCTCTTTTTTCTGGAACTAAAGTAATTCTATGGGGTTTAAATTTGCAGGCAAGCTCTATCATCTTTTCATCACTGGAGCATTCTAAATTAACTATATTTTTGCAAAAATTTAAAATATTTTCTAAATCTTTTTCATTGGTATGGCGTCTGTCTTCTCTAACATGAAGTGTGATTTGATCACATAAATTTGCACAAAGCAAAGCCGCTTCTAATACATTGGGATCATCTACTTTTCTTGCTTCTCTTAAAACTGCAATATGATCTATATTTACCCCTAAAAGCATTTAAACATCCTTGAAATATTTTATGCTATTATACTTAAAAAATTTGCTTTTTAGGGATAATAATGCTTGGAATTGATCTTGGTTCTAATACTTTGCGTGCTGTTTTGATGGATGAAAATTTCAATAAAATCAAAGAAGTTGAATATATTATAGGTGCTGCTAAAGATCTTAACAAAAGTAGTAATATAGGCTCTGAGGCTATTTTAAATTTAAAAAATGCTTTAAAAGATTTGCTTATAAAGGGTTATGATTTAAAAAATGCTAAGGTCTGCGCAACAGCTGCTTTTCGAAAAGCAAAAAATGCCAGTGAAATTTGCAAAGAAATTTGGGAAGAATTTGGGCTAAAAATTAAAATCATTGACGAAAAAACAGAAGCAAAACTTAGTATTTTAGGTATGAAAGAGGGTTTGAGAAAATTAAATATTTCAAGCAAACAAAAGGCTTTTTGTGATTTAGGTGGTGGATCTTGTGAGCTTTCTTTTGATGAGCTATTTAGAAGTTTTGAATTTGGCATCATTACTTTTTATGAAAAAGCTATTAGAAATAAAACAAATTCCTTCTCAAATCATTTAAATTTTTCCAAAAAAATGTTAGAAAAATTCAAAAAAAATACTCTAAATAAAAGTAGGGATAAAAAATTTATTTTACATTTTTTAATTAAAGACAAAATGCTTAAAAAACTTGCATTTTTAGCTTTTGATGAAGTTATGCACGCTCAAAGACATTTAAGTAAGTTTAAAGGAAAAAACATAGTGTTAAATTCTGGACTTCCCACAAGTTTGCTTTCGATGAAAATGAAAATGAGTTACGAAAATTATCAAGCGAGTAGAATTAATGGAAAAAAAATTTTCTTGCAAGATTTTTTAAATTACGGGATAAAACTTTGGCATATGCCAGAACATAAAGCTCAAATTTGGGTTGGAAAAAACCGAAAAAATTATCTTGTTGCGGGGTGTTTTCTTTTTTATGCTCTTTATAATAGGCAAAAATTTATAGTTATTGATGAGGGTTTAAGAGAAGGAATTTGTATCGCAGGACTTAGAAACTTAAGTATTTGATAATATTTTTTTTAATACAATCAATTCTTTATTATAAATATATTTAAGGATGAAAAATGACTTGGAAAAAAGATTCTTGGAAAAATTATAATATCAAACAACAGCCTATTTATCCTAATGCCATAGAACTTCAAAATACTTTAGATAAGTTGGAAAAATTGCCACCTTTGGTTTTTGCAGGTGAGGTAAGAAATTTAAAAGAAGATCTAACTAAGGTTTCGCGCAAACAAGCCTTTTTGCTTCAAGGGGGCGATTGTGCTGAAAGTTTTGCAAATTTTGGAGCAGTTAATATTAGAGATATGTTTAAGGTATTGTTGCAAATGGCTATAGTTTTAACTTTTGCTGGAGGCTGTCCTATAGTCAAAGTTGGTCGTATGGCGGGGCAATTTGCTAAACCAAGAAGTTCTGATTATGAAGAAATTGATGGAAAAAAACTTCCAAGTTATAGAGGCGATATCATCAACGGTTTTGAATTTAGTGAGCAAGCTAGAGTGGCTGATCCTAAAAGAATGTTAGAAGCTTACTATCAAAGTGCAACTACACTGAATTTACTTAGGGGCTTTGCTAATGGAGGTTTAGCGGATTTGCACGAAGTGCATCGTTGGAATTTGGGTTTTTTAAATAAAAAAGAATTGGCCAATAAATACGATGCTTTAAGTGAGCAAATCACTCAAGCATTAGCCTTTATGGAAGCTTGCGGGCTTAGTTCTCATAATATCCCAAGTCTTAGACAAACGGCATTTTATACTTCGCACGAAGCTTTGCTTTTACCTTATGAAGAAGCTTTAACAAGGGTAGATAGCTTGACAAATGAAATTTATGATTGTTCAGCTCATATGCTTTGGATAGGTGAGCGAACTCGTGATGTAGATGAAGCACATGTGCATTTTTTAAGCGGGGTTAAAAATCCTATAGGAGTGAAAATCGGCCCCAATGCAACAGCACAAGACATCATAAAACTTTCGCAGGCTTTAAATCCAAATAATGAAGAAGGCAGACTAAATATCATCATAAGAATGGGTGCAGATAAAATCGCCTCTGGTTTAACTTCGCTTTATAAAGAGCTTAAAAAAGAAGGTTTAAATATCATTTATAGTATAGATCCAATGCATGGAAACACAGTCAAAGCAGGGAAGTTTAAAACACGCGAATTTGAAAAAGTGATGCAAGAAGTAAGAATGTTTTTTGAAATTTCTATGAGCGAGGGCTTTTATCCTGGTGGCGTACATTTGGAAATGACTGGACAAGATGTAACAGAATGTGTTGGCGGAAGTTTTAATATTACTCAAGAAAGCTTAAATGAGCGTTATGAGACCCAGTGTGATCCAAGATTAAATGCAGATCAGGCTTTAGAGCTTGCATTTTTGATTGCAGATTTAGTAAAAAAGGCTAGAGTATGATAAAAATTTATGGTATTAAAAATTGCAATAGCGTCCAAAAAGGACTTGAATTTTTTAAAAATAAAGGTATTGGCTTTGAATTTTTAGATATTAAAAAAATTGATGAGAGTATCTTAAATTCTTGGCTTGAAAAGAGAAGTTTTATAGAGCTTATTAATAGTGCTGGAACAAGTGCTAAAAAACTGGGTTTAAATAAGGAAAAAATTCAAACTTTGGATAAAGAGGAATTAAAAAAAATCGTTATGTCAAATTTAAGCACGATAAAAAGACCAGTTGTTGAAAAAGAGGGAAAAATTTTTATTGGTAAAGAATATGAAAATTTAGATTTTAAAGGATAAGAATGAAGAAAAAATTAATGGAATTGAGAGATAAATACATTACAGGTATTTCGCGCGCTTTAAAGGAATTTAAGCCTTTGATGTAAGAAATTAAGCCCATATCAAAAGAAATGATTTCTTTAAAAGAAGAACAAAGTCAAAATTCGCAAAAATTTCAAGAGTGTTTGGGCGAAAATAAAGAAGAAATAAAGGCTTTAAAAGCCCAAATTGAACTTGTGGATAAAAGAATTCGAGATATCCAAGCAAGTTTAGCAAATATGGAAATGGCAAGAACTTTGGAATTTCTTTCTCAAAGACAAACTCTGCCAAAAACGAGCAATCTTTCTCATTATATACTTTTTGAATATAGCGATCATATCAGAAGTAGCTTTAGAAATTTGGGTGATTATGTTCAAACTTTTGCTGTAAAAAAGGCTCTTGATAAAATAGAGCAAAATTTCACTTATGAATTTTTTGATCGTGATAATTTTTCCTTTTATAATGGGGGGGGGGTATTGCAATTATGCAAGCCTATTTTGCAAGGAAAAAATCTTTCATACCTAACTCAAGTGTTTTAAGCGTTTTTATTGCAACGCATTTTACAGGTGGAACATAAAATTTTTTAAGACAATTTTTAGCTATAAATCCAGAGCATTTTAAAGATAAGGAAATAGGCTGCAGAGATGACTTTACTTTGGATTTTTGTAAAAATTTAGGTTTAAAATCTTATTTGTCGTGCTGCTTAATTCTTACTTTGCCAAAAAGAAAAACTACAAATTTGCAAAATAAAGTTTTTTTGGTCAATGTCCCAGATAGTTATTTGTAATATTTACCTAAGGAATTACTCCAAAATGCTGAGCGGATTAACCAAAAAGGCGTTAGAAGTGCTTTGGCTAACGAAAAAGAATTTTATGAGCAAATAAAGGCTTTGCTGAAAAGATATGAAAATGAAGCAAAATTAGTCATTGCAATTGCTTTGCATTGTGCTAGCCCTTGTACGGCTATGGGTATACCTGTTGTCTTGCTTGCTGATAATTATAATGAGCAAAAAACTCGCTTTGGTGCTTTAAAAGGCATTGAAAAATTCATACCTTACAAGATTTGCAAGAGCAAAAAGTGAATTTTAATATCAAAGCCCTAGATAAGAAGAGCTTAAAAGCAATATGCTTGAAAATTTAAAATTAAGCATAGCAAAGGTTAAAGGCGAGAAAGTTGATGAACAAAAGCTTGAAAAAATAAGAAATGAAATTGAGAATTTTAATGTTTTAGAAAATTAAAAAGGCGATAAAGCCTTTTTAATTAATCCATTTGGCGGCGTAAAAAAGCAGGGGTTTCCAAATGATTAACCACTTCCTCATCAAAACCACCACTAGCTTTTTTAAAGCTATTCAGATAGCTGGTATTTTTTTCAGCATTTTCTTCTTTTAATGAATGTTTTTCTGAATTTTCGCTTTTATCTTCAAAACCTGTAGCAATGATAGTTACTTCAACCCTATCTTCCATGCTATCATCGGTTGTAGAACCAAAAATGATTTTTGCATTTTCATCAACGATTTCTTCTATGCTAGCTGCAGCAGCTGAAATTTCTATTAAAGAACAATTAGAACTTGTTTTAAAATGCAAAATTACCCCTCTTGCGCCTTTAATATCCATACCATCAAGTAAAGGAGAATGAATGGCATTTGATAAAGCTTCTTCGATGGCATTTTCCCCATTTGCGCTTCCTACACCCATAAGAGCAAGTCCGCGATGACTCATGATTGTTCTAACATCAGCAAAGTCAACATTAATATCGCCATTGTCTAAAAGTATAGAAACCATGCCTTTTACAGCACGTGCTAAAATATCATCTACAAGTTTAAAAGCATCCTTAATCCCTGCTTTTTTATCAATAATGCTTAAAAGTTTTTCGTTTTGAATAACAAGGATAGAATCGCTTTCCTTTTTAAGTTCAGCTAAACCATTTTCAGCAAGTTTTTTTCTTTGTTTTCCTTCAAAAGAAAAAGGCATGGTAATCACAGAAACGGTTAGGGCGCCAATTTCTTTCGCTGCTTGAGCTATGATAGGAGTTGCACCTGTTCCAGTGCCACCGCCAAATCCTGAAGCAATAAAGACAATATCGCTTTGACTAAGACTAGCTTTGATTTCTTCAAAACTTTCTCTAGCGCTTTCAGCACCTATTTCAGGAAGCATACCAGCACCTAGTCCTTTTGTTTTCTTTTCTCCTAATTGAATTTTTGTTTTTGCTAAAGAATTTGATATCGCTTGAGCATCGGTATTGGCTGCAATGAGATCAAGATCGTTAAGTCCCATTTTTATCATGTGGTTTATCATATTTCCACCACCACCACCACAGCCTATTACTTTAATTTTTGCACCTTTTGTGTGCTGCATTTCTTCAACTGAAAATTCGCTCATTTGATCTCCTATTTAGAATTGATTTGTTATTTTATTCCACAGCTTTGAAAAGACATTAGGTTGTTTTTCTTTATCGTTGTGGTTGATTTTTAATTGCTCTTTGCTTGTTATTGTATCATTTTCTGGACCAATTTCATCAGAAAATTCAATTTTTGTTTCATCTTGATTAATTTCTGGGGAAATAATTAATTCTTGTTTGATTTGTTTATTGATATTTTCCGGTTCACCTTTGTAGCGCAATTTCTCGTTAGAATCTAGCTCATAAGGAGTAAAAAATCCTGCTCCATAAAGGCATAATCCTATAGCGCAAGTGTTTTCAGGATCACTAAAAATTTCACCAAAACCCATAATCAAATCTTTTCTAGCACTTGCAAGTCTTACTGATTTATTATCGAAAATAGCAGGAGCCAACTCATCCAAACCGGCTAATTTTGTCATTCCACCTGTTAATACTATGCCCGCTCCTATGTTATTAGCGTAGTGATTGTCGCTTAACATTTTTGCAAGTATCATTAAGGTTTCTTCTGTTCTTGCGTAAATTACATTAGAAACAACATCAATAGTAACATCATTAACTCTTTTTTCATCTCCCATTGCAGGAACCTTAATAAGAGAATTTGCTTGTTGGCTTAAATTTGCATAATTAAGCTTGATTTTTTCCGCTTCTTTTAATGGTGTATGCAAGGCTATGGAAAGATCTTGAGTGATATTTATTGAACCTATTGGAAGGCATTCATTATATCTTATAGAATTTCCTGCATGAACTACCATATCGCAGATTGCTCCACCCATATCAATAAGTACAGCGCCCAATTCTTTTTCGCTTTCATCTAAGCACGCAATTGCTGATGCATAGCCAGATAAAACAATATTATCCACTCTTAAGTCTGCAAGTTCAACGGCTTTTCTAAGGTTTTTAATATGTGATTCTTGCGAAATAACAATATGAGTTGAAACTTCTAAACGGTTTCCGCTCATTCCCAAAGGATCATCTACATGTTCAAGATCGTTGACTTTGAAATTATAAGGCAAAACATGGATGATATCATATCCGCTTGGAAGATTGGCTGTATGCTTTGCGGTAATAACAGCACGGTGAATTTCATGTATGCCTATTTCATGATTTGGGATATTTACAACACCAACACTATCAACACTTTTTGCATAAGCTCCTGAGATAGAAACTACAACTCTATCATAGTGGAGTCCTGACATCATTTGAGCATTTTTTACTGCTTCTTCTATGGATTTAGAAGCAAGTTCTATATTGGTAATTGCACCTTTTTTTACACCGTTAGTTTTAGCTTTCCCAAAGCCAACAACTTTTAAACCTTCTTCATCTTTTTGTGCCAAGATTGCACAAGTTTGTGTTGAGCCTAAATCAATTCCTAAGATATTCAAGATTCACTCCCTTTGTAGTAAATTTCAATAGGATATTTTTTTCTTAATTGTATGATTAAGTCTTTTTTAATTTGTTCTTCTTTGACGATTTTTAGTGCATTTTCTAGCATTGTTTTATTTTCTGCGAGTTTGTTTTCATTGAATAATTTTTGGTTATTGATTTTATAAAGTATAGCTTTATTTGGAAGTAAAACATAGCCTTTGTTTTCTTTCGAGTTAAAAACATTCATTAAGAAAATACTAAATTCAGCATCATCCATAATTTCATTGCCAACTCTTCTTGCGTCCCTTTGCGTGTCTCTGCTTACTGTTCCTATATTTTTTCCATTAAAATTTTCTAAAGCTTGTTTAGCTTGTTCTTCTAATTTTAGCATTGCTTGTTCTTGTTTAAATATGGGAACAAGCTCTTCTTTGGCTTCTTCGTAGGTTTTAACTCTTGCGGGATTAATAGTATTAACTCGAACTATCATATAACCTTCTTTGTAAACAAAAGGTTTTAATATATCTTGGTTTTTTGCTTTGTCAAGTTGCTCAATTGGAAATTCTGTATTCTCTTGGGTAATATTAAGATCATTTTGAAAATTAAGCTCATTTTTTCTTAAAGCTACATAATTTTGATTAGCCTTTGTTTTGGTTGCTTCTAATGCATAGTCTTTTTTTACATCTTCTATAGCAAGTTCAAAGCTTAAAATTTTATCATTAAAGTCTTTGTAGTTGTGCTTGTTTTTTTCATAAAATTGTTTCAAGGTTTCTTCATTGTATGATATTTCATCATTTTTTACAAAATAAGTTGAAATTTCATAGCTTTTTTGTGTGGTAAAATTATTTTTATATTTTTCCCAAGTAGGTTTTAATTTTTCTTCATCTAAAGTAATATTGTTGTAATTTGCATTAATAACGTCAATGCTCAAAATATCTTGCATATAAAAACTAGAGGTAATCATTTTAAGCTCTTCATCGCTAGATTTTATATTAAAAATTTGGGCTAATTTTTGAAGTAAAATATCATTTGCTAAATAAGCCTCAAATTCCTTTGCTTTCATTTGATTAAGCTCTAAGAGTTTATAGTATAAATTTTTATCAAATTGTCCTTTTTCGTTTTGAAATTCTTGTTTTGTGCTTAGGGTTTGAATGATTTCTTCTTCGCTAACGCTTAAACCTAAATCCTTAGCAAAAGAAAGTAAAAGTTTGTCTTCAATAAGATTATTTAAGGCGATAAGATCAAGTTTTTCGGCTTTTGCGCGCTCTGGAGTCAAAGCCCCTTCGTAAATAGCATTGCGTGTTCTATATAAATTTTGATATCTATTTTCAAATTCTTTAATTTTAATTGGCTCTTCTCCTACAAGAGCTACAGATGAACTACGGTTTAAGTTAAAATCATAAGCTCCCCAGCTTACGAATCCAGCTCCAACAAAAGCTATTGCACTAATCCAGATAGTTACAACAAGATATTTCTTATGGCGTTGCATCCAAGTAATCATAATTTTCCTTGTATTTTTTATAAACTTAAAATTCTATCTTAAAAAGTGTTAATTGCAGTTTAATTTTAGCTAAGAATTTGCGAAAATATGTAAAATTTAATAGAAATTCTAAAATCCATACTATATAATTTGAATTTCAAAACTTAAACAAGGTTGATTTTTTGCAAAGTCCACATATTCCTGTTTTATTAAATGAAGTTTTAAATATATTTTCCGATCTTAATGAAGGTGTATTTTTAGATTGTACTTTAGGCTATGCAGGACATAGTTATGAGCTTTTAAAGCATTATCCTAAACTCTATTTGTATGCTTGTGATCAAGACGAAATGGCTTTGGAATTTTCTAAGAAAAAGTTAGCAGATTTTTCGCAAAGAGTGCAAATTATAAAAAGTAATTTTTGTGATATTTTGGATAAAATCGATACGAATAATTTAAAGGGTATTTTAGCAGACATTGGTGTTTCTTCCTTGCAGCTAGATTATAATGAACGCGGTTTTGCTCTTGATTCTGATTTTTTGGATATGCGAATGGATAAAAGTACGACATTAGATGCTAAGATGGTTGTAAATTCTTATTCTAAAGAAAAATTACGGCATATTTTTTTAGAATATGGTGAATTGGAAAATGAAGCAGAAATCATAGCACAAAAGATATGTAAAGCGCGTTTAAATAAAGAAATAACGACGGCAAAAGAATTGGTTGAAATTATAGGAAAGGGGTATTTTAAAGGTAGGAAAGTTTTAAAAGCGATTTTGGTTTTTCAGGCCATTCGTATAGAAGTTAATAATGAGCTTGGAGTTTTAAAGCAATTTTTAGAAAAATTAAAAAAAATAAAACCAAAGGGCTGCAAAGTAGCGATTATTAGCTTTCATTCTTTAGAAGATAGAATGATTAAAAATGCATTTAAAGAATGGAGTAAAAATTGCATCTGTCATGAGATGGCGCTTAAATGTGAATGCGGGAATAATCATAGTTTGGGTAAAATTCTAAGTAAAAAAGCTATAATTGCAAGTAAAGAAGAAATATATTATAATTCACGCTCGAGTTGTGCAAAAATGAGAGTATTTCAATTTTTAGGGTAATAATGACTGAGGATGAGTTTTTAAAAGAAAAGCAAAATATACGCAAAAAAATGCTTCAGTATTCAAGAGCGATCAAGGAAGGTAAAAAGCCTAATTACGATAATATAGAAGATGAAGAGTCTTTAAAAAGCGATGACATTTTAAAAAGAAGAATTAAAACTCAAAAGCACAAGTATGAATTTTTGGATTCTTTAAATACGCAAAATACACAAAAAAAAGCAAGTATTTATTTAAAAGAAGATTTAATTAATGTAAAACTCGAAGAAAAACAGGGTTTGATATCAAAAGTTTTTTCAAGAATTCAAATTAAAAATTTAAAATTGATTAAAAAACAAAAAATAGATGTTAAAAATCAAGCAAATAAAGAAAAACAAAATCCGATAAATTTCATTGAAAAAAGGACTTTAAATTTAAAGAATTTTCTTAGTTTAAAATGCAAAAAGAAATTTATATCTGATTTAAAAATTGCAAATACAAAAATAAAATTTCAAGATAAAAGTCAAAAACAAAATAAAGAAAAATCAGATACACGAATCGAAAATTTATCTTTGGAGCAAAATAATCAAGAAAGCAACTTGCAAACAAAAGATATTTTATTAGAGGGTTATAAAATTGCTACAAAAGAGGATGCAAATTTAAATAAAAATCATCTATTGTTTTCTTTTTTGATTTTAATGTTTTCTTTGGTTGTTTTTATACCTCAAATTTATATAAGGAATAATATTTATTATTTAAGCCGCGATATTGCTGTTTTAAGATCGCAAGAAGCAGTATTAAATGAAGAAAATAAAGAACTTAAAAGGCGTTTAGAAAATATGCGGTTTCAAAATCAAATTTTGGATTATTTGGAGTGATTTAAGAATTTTGAACGATTTTTTCCAACACATATTGTTCTAAAGAATTTTTCGGAATTTCTTCCTTTAAGGCTTGCTTATAGATATTTTCAACTAAATTTGAATATTTTTCATATGGAAAACAAGGAAAATGGATCATCCAAGCTTTTTGTATGAGTTTTTTAGAAATAAGTTTGCGTGTGTAAATTTTGAAAAGATCATAGCCTATAAAAATAGTAGAGGTTACAACAATAGCACTGATTATGCTAATGTGAAAATCTAAAAGAGTAAAAAGATAATGTGTAATTGCAAGAAGTGGTGTTAAGACAATAAGACAAATAAAAGCATATAATAAATAAGAATTAAATACTTTTAATTTATAATTCAATTTTGCAGGATCAACTAGCATTCCTTCATTAAATAAAGCATTGGCTTCTAATAAATCTCTTAAAAGCACGGGCTGTGTTGAAATCTTAAAAAGGAAATTCAAAACGAATGATTCGATTTTTTTCATCAAAATAAACTTTCTGAGTTTTTGGTATAATTTTTTGTTTTGAATTTTATCATAAATAATTATAATTTTTGTGAAATTTTTTAAAATAAAATTATTTAAAGAGAGCGAAATGTCTGATTGTCGTTTTGTAATGAATGTTAAAGGTATTGGCGTTGCTTTAATTCCAAGAATTTTCTTTCAAAGAAAATTAAAGGATATTTTTAGCGATATTTTAAAATACGATGCGAAAAATTTAGCTTATATAAGCGAACGAGTAGGGTATTATAATAAAATTAATTCAGATTTCTCTAAGGATTTACAAGCCTGCCATGAAAAAGAAAAAATAGGCAAACTGCCTTTTAAAAAAACTTCTTTAGCTTATGATGGATATAAGATTAGTAAATATTTTAAAGATGATTTATTGTGGGTGAAAAAATACGGAGATATTAATTGCACTTTTTGCCCCCCCCCAGTCATTTGCAAATCAAGACCTCTTAATGAGAAAAATTATAATAATATCATTTTAAAACTTGATAAAAATAGGCATTTTGTTTTTCTTGAAGATAAAATGAATTTTGAAAATAAGCAAAACAAAGCAGTTTTTAGAGGTGCAATCTATCAAAAGCATAGAAAAGAATTTTTTGAAAGATATTTTGGGAGTTCTTTGTGTGATTTGGGTTGTACTAATAATGATTATAAAATGTGGAGAAAAGGTTTTTTAAGTAAGCAAGAACAAATGAAATATAAATTCATTATTTCTTTAGAAGGCAATGATGTTGCAAGTAATTTAAAATGGGCTTTAAGTTCAAATTCTTTGGTTTTATCGCCTAAGATGACTTGTGAAACTTGGTTTATGGAGGGAAAGCTTGTTCCTAATGAGCATTTTATTTTGGTCGATGAAAATAATTTAGAAGAGCAAATTTGTTATTATAACGCACACCCTAAAAAGGCATTACAGATCATACAAAATGCCCATGAGTATATTGAGCAATTTTTAGATGAAAAGAGAGAATTTTATATTGGAATTTTAGTTTTGGCTAAGTATTTTTATTACTCAAATCAGCTAGAATTAGATAAAGATATTTTAGAACTTATAAAAGGATAAAAAATGATGCAAGAAAAGGAAATGATTTTTTTAAATGGTGAGTTTTTAAAGTCTTGCGAGGCAAAAGTGAGTGTTTTTGATAGGGGTTTTATTTTTGGAGACGGAATTTATGAGGTAATACCTGTTATCAAAAGTAAAATGGTTGATAAGGAAGAGTTTTGGGAGAGATTTAAGCGTAGTTTAGAGGCAATACAATTGGTTTTGCCTTATGAAAAAGAAGAATTTGAAAATATTTTAAAAGAGTTAATCAATATAAATTCTCTTAAAGAAGGCGGAATTTATATACAAATAACGCGTGGAGTTGCTTCAAGGGATTTTGCTTTTTTAAAAGGTTTAAAACCCACTGTGATGGCTTTTGTGTTTGAAAGCAAAGTGCTTGATAATGAGTTAAAAGATAAAGGCATTAGTATTGTTAGCGTGAGTGATATAAGATGGAAAAGACGCGATATAAAATCTATTTCGCTTTTAGCACAATGTATGGCAAAAGAAAAGGCTGTTGTGGCAAATGCTGATGAGGCTTTTATGATTGAAAATGGTAAGGTAAATGAGGGTTCGAGTTCTTCAGCTTTTATCATTAAAAACAAAACTTTAATTACCAAGCCTTTTTCAAATGAAATACTGCCTGGAATTCGTCGTAAAAATATTTTAAAATTTGCTAAAGAAGTTGGGCTTATGATTGAAGAAAGAGCCTTTAGTATGGATGAAGTTTATGAGGCTGATGAGGTTTTTATTTCTGCAGCAACCCTTTTGCTAGTGCCTGTGATTAAAGCTGATGGTAAGTTGATTAATGATGGAAAAATTGGCGAATTTGTTCCAAAACTTCGTCAAAAATATGTAGAGAAAATTTTAGCAGAAGCTAATGAGAATTGATATTTTGAAGATAATTTGAAATTTCTTCTTTTTCTTCTTGGCTTAAAGATAAAAAACTTACCGCACTAAGTCTTGAAATAAATAAATCTTTGCTATCGACTTCTTTCTTGTCGCTAGCAATATCAAGTGTTGTAATGGCATTTTTGGCGATTAATAAGCGTCCATCATCTTTTGTTTTAACGCCCCAAGCACTATGCAGGGCTAAAATATCATCATTAATAGTCCCCGCATAAAGCATAATATGACCTTTCATATAAAGTAGAGTTAAATAAGTCTTGGCGTATTTCTTGAGGAAAATTTGTTTTTGTTGATTGCTTAATTTGCTGATATTAAATTGGGTAAAATATTCACTTTGTGCTTTTGAATTTCGTGGCATATATAATCCAAAAGGAGCAAAGACATCTCTTAAAAATAAAGAGCAATCTCTTTCATAGTTATATCCTCCCCATCCATAAGGCAAAGCTAGAAGCTGAGTGAGTTGAGATTTTAAATTATTCTCATTAAATTCCAAAGGAAATTTTACCGCTTTTGATTTTGGAAATTTAAATTTTAAAGAACCAATTTTTCCAAAATAAAAATTTTTATCTTCACTATAATAAGGATATAAAGCTCCAATACGGGTTTGAAATATGAAGTTATCGTCTTTATCATAAATAGGAAATTTGTCCTTCAAAGGAGTGATGAAATTTAAATTTTCATAAATTTTTGCTCTTTTGTCGCTAAAAAATTCTATATTTTGCGCAGGGATAAAACCCCAGCCACTTTCAGTATTAACGAAAACAAAGCGTTTATCTAGAGTATAATGAGATACTAAAATGGCACTTGCGATATTAAGAACAGAATCTTGAGCATAATCAAAAGGTATCCCTTCGCCTTGCTTAAAAGGATCAAGTAAGATAGGAGTATCCACGGGCAAGTTTTTTAGTAAGGAATTTTTAATTACAAGTGCTTTTTTGTTGATTTTTAAAAAATCTTTTGCATTGGCATTTGTGATTTGTTTTTCAAACCAAGTTTTTGGAATTTTTTGTTTATTAAAGAAATAAAATTCTTTTTGAGTATTCATATAGAAATTAAAAGACCAAAAGATTTGCTCTGGATTTTTGTGGGTGATTTTCATATGCCAAGGAGAAAAAAAGTTTTTTTTATAATTATTTAAAGAAAAGGTTTGGTTTTTGTCAAGAGCTGGCAAGATATTAATATCTTGTTGATATTTAAAATCCAAATAATTAGAAGTCAGTTTTTTATTGGAACAAGAAGTCAAAAAAATACAAATAATAAAAAGAAAAAAGTATTTCATTATGCTCGCTTTAGTTTTTAAAATATAAGATATAATTATAACTAAGGAATAAAAACAATGACGGATAAAATTTTAAAATTTTTAGAAAAAGATCATATTTTTTTGAGTGGCGGCGCTGGGGTTGGAAAGTCTTATTTGACTTTAGAAGTTAAAAAAACTTATAAAAATAAGGGTAAAAATGTTGTAGCTTTGGGTTCTAGTGCAATTTCAGCTTTGAATATTTGTGGAGTTACCTTGCATAGTTTTTTTGCCTTAGGCCGTTGTTTGAATTTTGATGAATTAATGGTTTATGATAGAAAACAAAAGGATAAGTTGATTAAACTTAGGAAAATTTTAAAAAAGACGCATTTGATTATCATTGATGAAATCTCTATGGTTAGCGCAAGCGTTTTTGAAATGATTTATTATAGACTTAAAAATTCTGAATTTGATGGAAAATTACTTGTTGTGGGGGATTTTTTTCAATTACCTCCTGTAGTAAAAACTGAAGATAAATCTTTATTTACTCAGGGTTTTTATGCCTTTGATTCTTTTGCGTGGAGAGATTTTGCATTCATAAATCTTGGTTTAAATAATGCAAAACGAACCAATAATATTCAATTTTACTCTCATTTATCCGCTTTGCGAAAGGGATTTTTAGATGAAGAAATTGTGTCTTATTTTCAAAATTTTATTACCCAAGAAATAGGCTTAAATAATGATTATACTTTGCTTTGCGGGATAAATAAAAAGGCGGATTTAATCAATGAGCAAGAGCTTGAAAAACTTCATTCAAAACCCATAATTTTGAAATCAAAATTAATTAAAATTGATGAAAAATTAGATGATTTTATTTTGATTAACTGGGTTAAGAGTCTTAATGTGGCCGAAGAACTGAAGGTGAAAATTGGGGCTAAGATTATTTTTTGTATTAATAATTTTGATGCAGGATATTATAATGGAGAGCAAGGGATTATTAGTGATATTATTGAGCAAGAGGATCAAATTTATTTAAAAATTCGTAAAAGCAATAATCAAGAAATTATCCTTGAACCATATGCTTTTGCTCTTGAAGAATTGAATTTGCAAGAGGATAAAATTGATGAGCAAATTCGTGCTAAAATGATACAATTTCCTATCAAACTTGCTTATGCTATTACCATACACAAATCGCAAGGAATGAGTATAGAAAAATTAATTTGTGATATAGATAATATTTTTGAGAACGGCCAACTTTATGTGGCGCTTTCTAGAGCGATTGATCCAAATTTTTTAAGAATTTTTTATTCAAAAAATATGGATTTTAAATTATATTTTAAACAAATTTTAAAATTTGATATAAAAGTATTAGAGTT
Organism: Campylobacter sp. CCS1377; assembly: GCF_040008265.1. Classification (NCBI taxonomy): domain Bacteria; kingdom Pseudomonadati; phylum Campylobacterota; class Epsilonproteobacteria; order Campylobacterales; family Campylobacteraceae; genus Campylobacter; species Campylobacter aecornae. The sequence continues at coordinate 1,303,486 of NZ_CP155620.1, read as the reverse complement.
TTACAAACAAACGCATTTTTTAAATTTAGAAGAAGGGATAATATGAAGATTTTATTATGTTTATTTATAAGCGTTTTAGCACTAAAGGCTTTGGTGATAGAAAACTTTAGAACAGATTTGTATTCTAAAAGCACAATAAATGCGTTGAAAAAAATTGAAATGACTTTGGAATTTGAAGGGCAAAATTTAGAGCAAAATAGCGCCAAAATTAAAGACAGTATTAATACTGTGATTTCGAGTTTTTTTTATGAAGATATTTTTACAGAACTTGGGAAAAATAAATTTAAAGAAACGCTTATAAAATTTATAAATAAAAAATATAAATTGCAGATTAAAAATATTTATTTCATTTCTTTAAATGGGGTAAAAGAATTTGATTTGGAAGAGTTTAAGCGTTTTTTGCAAAATATTGATGAAAAAAATGAGATAAAAGGCACAAAACCTAAAGAAGAAATTCAGAAAATGCAAAAAAATCAACCCTTTAAAATCAAACAAATTGATACTCTTTTTCAAGATGAAAATGGAAGCGACGATATAAATTTACCTAGTTTAAAAGAAAAATTAAACGAACAAATTTTAAAGCAATTAGAAAATAATCAAAGTGTAGAAAAAAATTCCACAGGCTTTGATATAAAATTTGATCCTACTAATTAATAAATTGTGTCATAGTGTGGCGGGATTTTTGCTTCAAAAATTTGTTTATCAATAATCTCGTCGCGCTTGACATTGTTTAAAACAATAGTAATGATATTTTCTAGCTCGTCTTGATAAGAGATGCTTTTGATTTCATCATTTTCTAGGGTAATTTTATAAGTTATATTTTGATATTTTGCCTCATAAAGATTTGTATCAATTTTTGTGGCTTGTTTGAAAATTTTACTTAAATTAGGTAGGGTTTGAAGTTTGGCGAAAATGACTTGTTCTAGATCGTGTTCAATGATGATAATTTCATTGTTTTGGATATAGATTTGTTTATTGCTAGGATAGGTGTAATTCCAAAAAGCTTGATTTTGCGTTAAAATGAAATTGCCTTTATACTCAATTGAATTTGATTTTGAATCTACTCTTTGTAAAAAATCACTCGAAAAAGTTTTGAATTTAGGATCAAAAGCTAAAATTTTTACACCGATCAAGATAAGAAAAAATAAAATTTTCATTGATTTGCTCCAAAAAATAACAAATTTTAAAGATATTCTAGCTAAGATTAATTAAATAAAAGTTATAATCACAACTTATGAAATTTAAATGAAAAAGGTTAAAGATGTTTTTAAATATTGTAAAAGCAATTTTTGGAACAAAAAACGCTAGAGCTATAAAAAAATACTTTAAAAGAGTAGCGCAAATAAATGCTTTAGAAGAAAAATATCAAAAGCTTAGCGATGAGGATTTAAAAAAAGTTTTTGCGGATTTAAAAGATAAGGTAATCAAAGAAAATATAAGTTTGGATAGTATTTTAAATGATGTTTTTGCTATCGTTAGAGAGGTGGGTAAAAGGACGCTAAATATGCGTCATTTTGATGTGCAATTGATTGGCGGTATGGTTTTGCATGAAGGTAAGATTGCAGAAATGAAAACAGGGGAAGGTAAAACTCTTGTGGCTACTTTACCAGTAGTTTTAAATGCTATGAGTGGCAAGGGTGTGCATGTTGTAACCGTAAATGATTATTTAGCTAAAAGAGATGCAGAGCAGATGAGTGCAATTTATAATTTCTTAGGTTTTAGCGTTGGCGTTATTTTGTCTAATCAGTTTAATGATGAGGCAAATAGGCAAGCTTATAATTGCGATATCACTTATGGGACCAATAATGAATTTGGTTTTGATTATTTGCGCGATAATATGAAATTTTCAAAGGCAGAAAAAGTTCAAAGAGAGCATAATTTTGTAATTGTTGATGAGGTGGATAGTATTTTAATTGACGAGGCAAGAACTCCTTTAATTATTAGTGGTCCAGCAAATAGGACTTTAGATGGCTATATCAAGGCTAATGAAGTAGCTAAGCAAATGAAGCGTGCACAAGCGGTTTTACCTCCTGAAAAACCTGAAGGCGATTTTGTTGTAGATGAAAAAAATAGAACTATACTTATCACTGAAGAGGGCATTTCAAAGGCTGAAAAATTGTTTGGTGTTGAAAATTTATATAGCCTTGATAACGCTATTTTGGCCCATCAACTTGATCAAGCTCTAAAAGCTCATAATCTTTTTGAAAAAGATGTGCATTATGTTTTAAGAAATAATGAAGTTGTAATTGTAGATGAATTTACGGGTCGTTTAAGCGAAGGACGCCGTTTTAGCGATGGACTTCATCAAGCTTTAGAAGCTAAAGAAAATGTAAAAATTCAAGAAGAAAGTCAAACTTTGGCTGATATCACTTTCCAAAATTATTTTAGAATGTATAAGAAATTAGCCGGTATGACAGGGACGGCACAAACTGAAGCGACGGAATTTTCTCAAATTTATAATTTAGATGTTATCTCAATTCCTACAAATATTCCTATTAAAAGACAAGATAAAGATGATTTAATTTATAAAACTCAAGATGAAAAATTTAAGGCTGTTATTGAAGAAATTAAAATAGCTCATAAAAAAGGACAGCCTGTGCTTGTAGGAACTGCAAGCATTGAAAGAAGTGAGGTTTTTCATAATATGCTTGTTAAGGAAAGAATCCCCCACCATGTCTTAAATGCGAAAAATCACGAACAAGAAGCCTTAATCATACAAGATGCGGGTAAAAAAGGCGCAGTAACTATTGCTACAAATATGGCAGGTCGTGGTGTAGATATAAAGATCGATGATGAAATAAGGGCTTTGGGTGGACTTTATATCATAGGTACAGAAAGACACGAGAGTCGTAGAATTGATAATCAGCTCCGTGGTCGTGCGGGAAGACAAGGTGATCCAGGTATTAGTCGTTTTTATTTAAGTGTAGAAGATAATCTTTTAAGAATTTTTGGCGGTGATCGCATTAAAAATATTATGGAGCGTTTAGGGATAAAAGAGGGTGAACATATAGAATCAAGCATAGTTACAAGAGCGGTTGAAAATGCACAAAAAAAGGTTGAGAGTTTACATTTTGAAAGCAGAAAACACTTGCTTGAATATGATGATGTAGCAAATGAGCAAAGAAAAACTATTTATCACTATCGTAACGAACTTTTGGATGAAGAATTTGATATCCGTGCAAAAATCAGTCAAAATATTTCTGAATATAGTGTAAATTTAATAAATGATGCAATGAATGGTGTAAATGAAAATTTTGATTTTGAAAAAATAAAACAGAGGGTTTTGCATGAATGTTCTGTGGAACTTTTAGAACAAGACTTTTTGAATTTAAGCGCAGTGGAAATTGAATCAAAATTAAATGAAAAGCTAGAAAATGCTTATAATGAAAAAATGAAAGATGTCCCAAGTGTAGAACTTAGACGCATTGAAAGAATTTTATATCTTCAAGTTTTAGATAATGCTTGGCGTGAACATTTGTATCAAATGGATGTTTTAAAAACTGGAATTGGACTTCGTGGATATAATCAAAAAGATCCACTTGTTGAATATAAAAAAGAAAGTTATAATCTTTTCTTAGAGCTTGTAGAGCGTATTAAATTTGATAGTATTAAATTGCTTTTTAGTATTGTTTTAACCAGAGAAAATCAAGGTGAAAATTTGGAAAATGAAGAAAATCAAAGTATTTCAAATCAAGATTTTAAAAGAGTTCCAAGAAATGCACTTTGTCCTTGTGGAAGTGGCAAGAAATTTAAAGAATGTCATGGTAAAAGTGGTCCTAAACAAGGAATTTTAGCTTGAAAAAAAGCGTTTTAAGATATCTGCTTTTTAAATATTTGCGCTTTGACAAAGAGCAACCTTTTATCATGCTTTCTATGCTTTTGGCTTTTTTAGGAGTTTGTGTAGGGCTTTGTGTTTTGCTTGTTGCAATGGCTATCATGAATGGTTTTGATAAAGAGTTTGAAAAACGCTTTTTTGTAATGAATTATCCTATTACCATTGTGCCAAAATTTTATGCACAAGTTGATGATGCTTTGGTTGATAAGCTAAAACAACAATTTCCAAATTTGCTTTTTAGTCCATATATTAGCACTCAAGTTATTATTAAAGGGACTAATCGTTTTGAAGGGGGAGTATTATTTGGAGTTAAATTTAAAGATGAAGTTAAAATTAATGAAGTAATACAAAAGGCTATTGGTGACCAAGAATTAACGGATTTTGATATTGTAGTTGGTTCTGCACTTGTGGATAGTTTTTCTTTGTCTAAAAATGATAAATTATCCTTAATATTTTCAAATTTAAACGCCAGTGGTTTTTCTTTAATTCCGCAAACCAAACGTTTCGATGTAAAAGCGAAGTTTCATTCAGGATTGTTGTTCTATGATAAGGCTTATATGTATGCAGATGTGGATGCTTTACGCAAGGTTTTATCTTATAGCAACGGCTATGATGGCATACATGTATATTCACAAAAGCCATTTGATGATGTGAAAAAAATTCAAGATTTTTTAGGAAATAATTATGCAAGTTTTGGTTGGTGGGAAAATAATCAAAATTTCTTTGCTGCATTGGCTTTGGAAAAAAGGGTGTTATTTATTGTTTTAATGCTGATTATTTTAGTTGCTAGTTTGAATATAGTCAGTTCTTTATTGATGTTAGTGATGAATAGACGCTCTGAAATTGCTTTATTATTGGCACTTGGAGCGAGCAAAATTGAAATTAAAAAAAGTTTTTTTATTTTGGGTATTTTTATAGGCGGAAGTGGTATGGTGGTGGGTACTTTACTTGCCTTTATTGTTTTGGGAATTTTAGGAAATTTTAATATTATAGAACTTCCAGCAGATGTTTACGGATCTAGTCAATTGCCTTTAGATTTGTCTGTAGTTGATTTTATTTTAACTCTTTTGGGTTCTGCTGTCATTGTAGCTTTGTCCTCTTATTATCCTGCTAAAAAAGCAACTGAAGTAAGTATTTTAGATACTTTAAGAAACGAGTGATTAAAATTGTAACAGCTAATATTTTTTTGCTAAAACTAAAAAATTTTTTTAGTTTTAAAGAGTTATAATATAAGCATTTTTAAGTTCATATAAAGGTATTTTTATGCAAATGAGTAAGATAACAAATTATGTTTTAAAAAGGTATTGGTGGTATGGTTTAACAACTATTGTGATTTTTGTATTGCCTTTTATTACCATTAATGGCAATCACTTTTTTTTACTCAGTTTTGATCATAAGAAACTTAATTTATTATTTACTGCATTTGATACGCAAGAGTTATATCTCATGCCCTTTGTTCTTATTGGTTTATTTTTAACTATATTTTTTGTTACAACTTTAGCTGGTAGGGTTTGGTGTGCGTGGAGTTGTCCACAAACTATCTTTAGGGTAATTTATAGGGATTTAATTCAAACAAAAATACTCGGTATTCGCAAAAGCATTCAAGATAAACAAAAAGAATATTCGGGCGATTATATAAAAAAAATTATAGCCGTATTGTTGTTTTATTGTATCTCTATCATTGCTGTGAGTAATTTGCTTTGGTATTTTATACCGCCTGAAGATTTTTTTGTATATATACAAAATCCTAGTGAGCATTTGTTGCTTATGGGAATTATCTTTTGCGCTTCTTTATTTTTGACTTTAGATGTAACTTATTTGGCGGAAAAATTTTGTGTTTATGTTTGTCCTTATGCAAGAATTCAATCAGTAATGTTTGATCGGCATACTGTGCAAGTGATTTATGATGATCAAAGAGGCGGAGTAGTGTATGATGGTAAAACTAAGCTTTATAAAAAACCACCAGAAGGCGAATGTATAGGTTGTGAAGCTTGTGTAAGTGTATGTCCTACACATATTGATATTAGACAAGGAATGCAGCTTGATTGTATTAATTGTCTTGAGTGTGCTGATGCATGTTCTAAAATTCAAGCTAAATTTAATCGTCCAAGTTTAATTAATTGGACTAGTTCAGAAGCCATAAAAACAAGACAAAAAGTAAAATATTTTAGATTTAGAACTGTTGCTTACAGTATTGTTTTACTTATAGCATTAATTGCTTTAATTTTAATGAGTCAAACTAAAGAAAATATGCTTTTAAATGTCAATCGTAGTAGCGAACTTTATAGCATAGAAAACAAACAAAATGGCTTAGAAATTACCAATGCATATACCCTTTTATTTCAAAATACTGATAATAAAACTCATGAGTATTATTTTGATGTTCAAATTCAAGGAAGTAATGAGCAAAATATTAAAATTGTGCGTCCAAGTGCTCCATTTAAGTTAGAGGCAAATGCAAAAGCTAAAAAAATAGTTGTTTTAAAGGCTATAAAGGAATTGGCTAGTGATGATAAAAAAGACAGTATTATCCCTATAATTATTACAGCTTATGCCATAGATGATAAAGAACGCATTGTTGTTAAAAGAAATTCTATTTTTGTTTATCCAAAAACAACGGAGTTAGAGCGTGCAAGAGCAAAATAAACCTTTGACAAAGAAAAATCTTGCTCGTAGAGAAAAGATCAAAGCCATTGCCTTGCAGCTTTTTTTACAAAAAGGTTATGATGAAACAAGTTTAAGTGAGATTATTAAGCAGGCAAATGGTTCTTTTTCAAATATTTATGATTTTTTTACAAATAAAGAAGGTTTATTTTTTGAAATTTTAAGTGATTTATGCAAAGAACACGCTGAATTAATATCATTTAAAATGGGAGATATTTACAGTAACGAGTTGGAAGATGTTTTGCGATCTTTTGGAATGGTTTTTGTAGAAATTTTTAATCAAACTCAAGTCATTTCCATAGGAAAGATTATTTTTTCGAGAGTTTATGATAGTAAGCAACGGCTCGCTAAATGGCTAGATGATGACGATAAAATGTTTGCCAGAAATGTTTTGAATGATTATTTTTCCAAAAGTACGAACAATTTTATAGCTAATAATGCAAAAAAACTTTCGGAAATTTTTTGCACTATGCTTATACAGCCCTTTCATAATCTTCATATTTTAACAGATTTAGCTCCTATGAATAAGGCAGAGCAAGAAGAACATGTGGATTTTGTTGTAAGGTTGTTTTTAAATGGAATTCCTACCGGAAATTTTGAAAAATAAAATTCACACAAAATTCACTTTAAAAAGGTAGAGTTTGAAATTAGGAATGCTATTTGCTAACTATTAATCAAATTTAATATAGAATTTGCGTCAATATATTTTTGTAATATTGGTTACGAAATAAAAAATTAATAATAAAAGGTAGAATATGAAATTTTTATCGAAATATACAGTTTTGGTTGTATCAAGTTTATTGTTACTAAGTGGGTGTGATAAACTCAAGTTAATGTTGGATAAAAATGCAACAAAAACTCAACAACAGAAGAAAATGCCACCTCAAGCTGTAAGTGTTTATGTGGCAAAAGCTGAAAATATACCTTTAAGTTTTTCTTATCCGGCAAGACTTGTAACAGATATGGATGTAATTATCAAGCCAAAAGTAAGTGGTGCGATAGTGAAGAAGTATTTTAAAGCTGGTGATAAGGTAAAAAAAGATGATAAGCTTTTTTTGATAGAACCTGATAAGTATAAAGCTAGCGTAGATATGGCTATTGCGGAAGTTGCACTTGCAAAGTCTACTTTAAGTAATGCTAAAAAAGAACATGAAAGAAATAAAGTTCTAATTGAAAAAAAGGCTATTTCTCAAAAAGATTATGATACGACTTTAGCTGCCTTCAATAACGCAGAAGCCACATTAAAGAACGCAGAAGCAAAATTACAAGATGCTAAATTAGATCTTGGATACACTGAAGTAAGTGCTCCATTTGATGGAATTTTAGGTGATTCTTTGGTTGATGTGGGTGATTATGTTAATGCTACCAGTTCTGATTTGGTAAGGATTACAAATTTAGATCCTATTTATGCAGAATTTTATATTTCTGATACAGATAAATTAAATATCAATCGCAATTTAAAAACAGGAAAATGGGAATTGAAAAACATCGATACTCAAATTGTGGTGAGTGGAAAAACCATTACAGGAAAACTTGATTTTATCGACTCTATAATTGATGCCAATAGTGGAAGCGTTAAAGCAAAAGGTAAATTTAAAAATAAAGATGGCAGTTTACTTCCTGGAACTTTTACCACAATTACAACTGAAGGTTTTGTTCAAAAAAACGGTTTTAAAATTCCTCAAATAGCTATTTTGCAAAATCAAAATGAAGTGTATGTTTATACCTTAGTTAATGGTAAAGTTGAAAAAAGTCCTATTAAAATTATTTATCAAAATAACGAATATGCCATAGTAAGCGAAGGTGTAAAAAATGGAGATAAGATTATTATGGATAATTTTAAAAAAATCAGAATAGGCTCAGAAGTTGTTGAAGTTGGGAGCAAATAATGTTTTCTAAATTTTTTATAGAAAGACCAGTATTCGCTTCTGTTGTGGCGATTATTATTTCCATTGCGGGTATAATTAGTTATATGAATTTACCTGTAGAGCAATATCCTTCATTAACACCACCAACTGTTAGCGTGAGTGCAACTTATACAGGAGCAGATGCGCAAACTATTGCCTCGACTGTCGCAACACCTATAGAAGATGCGATTAATGGGGTTGAAAATATGATTTATATGGATTCAACTTCAAGTTCTTCGGGACAAATGAGATTAACTGTTTATTTTAATATAGGAACAGATCCTGATCAAGCTACGGTAGATGTTAATAACAGAATTTCAGCCGCTACCGCAAAATTACCTGAAGCAGTTAAAAAGCTTGGGGTTACAGTTAGAAAATCCTCCTCAAGTATTTTGCAAGCTATTTCCGTGTATTCAACCGATGGCAGTATGAGTGCTGTTGATGTGTATAATTATATTACTTTAAATATTTTAGATGATTTGAAAAGAGTACCTGGTGTGGGTGATGCTTTTGCTATTGGAAATAGAAATTATTCTATGCGTATATGGCTAAAGCCTGATTTATTAAGCAAATATGGTGTTACAGCATCTGAAGTTTTAGCTGCGGTTAATGAGCAAAATGCACAGTATGCTACAGGGAAAATTGGAGAAGAGCCTGTTGTGCAAAAATCTCCAAAAGTGTTTTCTATTACTATGCAAGGAAGGCTTCAAAATCCAGAAGAATTTGGCAATATTATTTTAAAAGTTAATGAAGACCGATCATTTTTGCGACTAAAGGATGTTGCGAATATAGAACTTGGTTCACAACAATATAGCTCACAAGGGCGCTTAAATGGAAATGATGCGGTGCCTATTATTATTAACTTGCAGTCTGGGGCTAATGCGGTTAAAACAGCTGAATTGGTGGCAAAAAAATTAGAAGAATTATCCAAGAGTTTTCCACAAGGTCTGTCTTATAAAGTGCCTTATGATACGACGATTTTTGTTAATGCTTCTATTAAAGAAGTGATGAAAACTTTTGCAGAAGCTTTGGTACTTGTTCTTATAGTAATGTATTTGTTCCTTAAAAATTTCCGTGCGACTATTATCCCAATGATTGCTGTGCCAGTTTCTATTTTGGGGACTTTTGCTGGTTTATATGTTTTAGGATTTAGTGTAAATTTGCTGACTCTTTTTGCTTTAGTTTTAGCTATTGGTATTGTTGTTGATGATGCTATTATTGTGGTTGAAAATATAGATAGAATTATGCACGAAGAACCAGATATTACTATCAAAGAAGCAGCTATTAAGGCGATGCAAGAAGTTGCCTCTCCTGTTGTTTCAATAGTATTGGTTCTTTGTGCTGTGTTTATTCCTGTTGCTTTTACTTCAGGTTTTGTTGGACAAATTCAAAAACAGTTTGCATTAACTTTGGCAATTTCGGTTGCTATTTCGGGTTTTGTGGCTCTAACTTTAACTCCATCTTTGTGTGCTTTATTTTTAAGACGCAATGAGTCTAAGCCTTTTTATTTTGTTCAAAAATTCAATGATTTTTTTGATTGGTCTACCAAAGTTTTTAGCGCAGGGGTTGCTTTTACGCTCCGAAGAATAGCCATATTTTTAATTCTTTTTTGTGTGATGTTGGGTGGAACTTATTATCTTTATAAGCAAGTTCCAAATTCTTTAGTGCCTCTTGAGGATCAAGGAACGGTAATGAGTATTATTAATCTACCAGCGGCTTCATCTTTGTATCGAACTATAGAAGAAGTGGATAATCTTTCTAAAGAAGTAATGCAAACTAATGGAGTGCAAAGTAGTATGGCTATGATAGGTTATGATTTGTTTACAAGTTCTTTGAAAGAAAATGCAGCAGCAATGTTTATTTCTTTGGAAAATTGGAATGATAGAAATGTTAGTTCTTTTGATATCATTGCACATTTAAGTAAAAAATATGCAGGTGATAGAAATGCACAAAGTTTCTTTGTAAATCCACCTCCAATTCCAGGTTTGAGTATCACTGGTGGCTTTGAAATGTATGTGCAAAATAGAAGTGGAAAAAGTTATGATGAAATTCAAAACGATGTAAATAAAATGCTTGAAGTAGCAAGAACAAGACCAGAGCTTGCCAATGTTAGAACAACTTTAGATACAAGTTTTCCGCAGTTTAAATTGGAAATTGATCGTGATAAGTTAAAACTTTACGGACTTAATATGCAAGATGTTTTTGACACTATTAGTTCAACTATTGGGACTTATTATGTTAATGATTTTACAATGTTAGGAAAAAATTTCCAAGTTAATGTTAGGGCTTTAGGGGATTTTAGAAATACCCAAGAAGCACTTAAAAATATTTATGTAAGATCTAATGATGGTTCTACTATAGCTTTAGATTCAATTTTAACTTTAAAAAGAAGTGCTGGACCAGATGATGTGAAGCGTTTTAATCTTTTCCCAGCGGCTCAAATTCAAGGCGATCCTGCTATGGGATATACCTCGGGACAAGCTATTACTGCCATTAGCGAAGTAGCTAAACAGACTTTAGGCGAGGATTATTCTATTGCTTGGTCAGGTTCAGCTTATCAAGAAGTAACAAGTAGTGGTGCGGGCTATATTTCTTTGATTTTTGGTATGGTTTTTGTATTTTTGATCTTGGCGGCACAATATGAAAGATGGCTCATGCCAGTTGCTGTTATTACAGCTGTTCCGTTTGCGGCTTTTGGATCTTTGCTTTTTGTGTGGTTTAGAGAGTTAAACAATGATATATATTTTCAGACAGGACTTTTATTACTTATAGGACTTTCAGCTAAGAATGCGATTTTAATTGTTGAATTTGCAATGGAAGAGCATTTGAAAAAAGGTAAGAGTATTTTTGATGCATCAGTTGCTGCAGCAAAATTGAGATTTAGACCAATTGTAATGACTTCTTTAGCTTTTGGTTTTGGAATTTTACCTTTGGTTTTTGCTTATGGTGCAGGAAGTGCTAGCCGTCACGCTTTAGGAACTGGGCTTTTGGGCGGTATTATCGCAGCTTCTACTCTTGCTCTATTTTTTGTTCCATTGTTTTTCTATATTTTGGAAAGCTTTAATGCTTGGTTAGATAAAAAACGAGGAAAAATTCATGAATAAGTTTTTAGTATTTTTATTGGGTTTTTTGATTGTGGGTTGTAGTTTAAAACCAGAACTTGTAGAGCCAGAAGCAAATTATACACCTGTGGTTGAAAACAATTTTAGCTATGATAAAGAATGGTGGAAACAATTTAACGATGAAACTTTAAATTCCTTAATGCAAAAGGCTTTAGAAAATAATACTGATTTAAGAATCGCTTTTGTAAGACTTGAGCAGGCTGCGGCAACTTTGGGCATAGATCGTAGCAATCTTTTTCCAAAGCTTGATGCAAATGCCGGTGCAAGCAGAGGAAAAACTCAAGCAAATTCTACAAATACACAATCAGGACAAAGTAGAGTGGGTAACAATTTTAACTTGGGTTTGAATTTAAGCTATGAAGTGGATTTGTGGGGAAAATATCGCGACACTTTTAATGCTTCAGAGGCTGCTTATACTGCCAGTGCTTATGATTATGAAGTGGCTTATTTGACACTAACGGCTAATGTCGCAAAGACTTATTTTAATGTTATAAAATATGCCAAACAAGTGCAAATTTTAACCGAAACAGTTCAAGCTTATACTATGACTTATGAGTTAAAACAAGAGCAATTCAATGCTGGCGGGATTAGTGAATATGAGCTTTATCAATCAAAAGCAGAGTTAGATAAAGCTAAAGCTATGCTTGTTAGTACTCAGGTGATTAAAGATTCTAACGAAAAAGCTTTGATGATACTTGTATCAAGCACTATGGATGATATTTTATATAAAAGCATAGAAGCTAAAGAATTAAATGAGTATGCAATTGAAATTCCACAAGGTATTACCAGTGAAGTATTGCTTTTAAGACCTGATGTTAAGGCAGGACTTAAGAGATTGGAAGAGAAAAATTATCTTGTAGGTGTTGCAAGAACAGCTTATTTGCCGAATTTATCTTTAACAAGTTTGCTTGGTTTTGAAAGTAGGGATTTGGATACTTTGGTTGAAGGTGGAAGTAAAACTTGGAATGTAGCAGGGAATTTTTTAATGCCTATTTTTCATTTTGGAGAAATTAGCTCAAGTGTAGATCTTGCAAAACTTACGAAAGATGAAGCTTTTTTAAATTATGAAAATATTTTAAAGATGGCTTTTGGAGAAATCAGAACAGCACTTAATGCAAGAAGCGGTGCCTATGAAAATAATCAAAATTATGCAAATTTACTTGAAGCTCAAAGTAGAATTTATGAATTAGCACAATTTCGTTATGAGAATGGAAATTCTGCTTTGATCGAACTTTTGGATGCGCAAAGAAATTATTTGAGTGCGAGAATTTCTTATTCTGATTCTAATTTTGATTTGATTATTGCTATTGTTGATGTGATTAAGGCATTTGGTGGTGGTTTTAATGCTAGTGAAAATTTGATGCAAGGCGTTGAGGAAAAAAGCAATCAATTAGATATGAAATTTAGAGAGCAATAAACTCTCTAAAAATTTTTATCCAAATCTTCATGTTGAATTTCGTAAGCTTGATATATGCTAGGTAAGAGTTTTCTCATAGCATAGTCAAAATGATAAAAAGTTTCATATAGTTCTTTTGCATCTATGTTTTGTGCTTTTTGAAAGTCAAAAACCTCTGTGTTGTTAATCTTTGGTATGTGTTTATCAAAAAGTTTATAAAATTCTGCTCGACTTTTAAATAATGAATTTAACTTTTCAATTATTTCGCTTTTATTTTTCATTTTTACTCCTTTTTATTTATTATATAAAATTTAAGTATTTTTTTTAAAAAAATTGTTAAAATTAGCCTTTTATAAATACAATTTATGGAAAATTGAATGAATTTTATACAAAATTTAGCTTTAAAATATTCTCATATAATGATGCAGCAATCTTTAAGAAAAGGTTTTAATGTTAAACTTTTAAAACAAGGGCAAGAAAAAATTCCTAATTCTAGCAAAGAGTATATGCTTTATGCTCACATTCCATTTTGCCATACTTTTTGTCCTTATTGTAGTTTTCATAAATATTACTACAAAGAAGATTTGGCAAAATATTATTTTCAAAGTCTAAGGGAGGAAATCAAACAAATTAAAGATAAGGGCTTTGATTTTACTTCTATGTATGTTGGGGGTGGGACAACTTTAATCAATGAAGAGGAATTGATTAAAACTTTAGAGCTTTGTAAAAAGCTTTTTAATATCAAAGAAATTTCTTGCGAGAGCGATCCAAATCACATAGATCCAAAAAAACTTTCTATGTTTAAAGGACTTATAGATCGTTTGAGTTGTGGAGTGCAAAGTTTTGATAATAGAATTTTAAAAAAAGTAGCTAGATATGATAAATTTGGTTCTAGTGAATTTTTGCAAGAAAAAATTTCTAAAGCACTTGGAATTTTGCCTATTTTTAGTATTGATTTGATTTTTAATTTTCCTTCGCAAAGCAAAGAACAACTTTTAAGTGATTTGATAATTGCTAAAAAATTGGCTCCACAGCAAATCACAACTTATCCTTTAATGAAATCAAATCTTACAAAAGAAAATATTGCTAAAGCTTTGGGTGTAAGCATTAAGGATAATGAATTTGAATTTTATCAAATAATACGCGATTTTTTTAAAGACTATCAGTGTAATAATGGCTGGAGTTTTTCTTTAGAAAAAACTAAGTTAAACGATGAATATGTAGGTTCTCATCACGAGTATTTAGGTGTGGGTAGCGGTGCTTTTAGCTTTTTAGATGGGGAGCTCTTAATCAATGCTTTTAATTTAAATGATTATTCTAATTTTGTAAGACAAAAACAAAATGCTAATATCGCAAAGGCAAATTTTAATAAAAAAGAGATTATTAAATACTGTTTTTTAACCGAAATTTTTTCAGGAAAAATCGAAATTAAAAAATTTAATCAAACTTTAGAATGTGATTTAAAAAAAGATTTATACATAGAATTATTAGGTTTAAAATTTGCTAATGCTATTTATGAAAAAGATGGTTGTTTGTATTCAACTTCTTTTGGACAGTATCTTTTTGTCGTTTTGATGAAAGATTTTTACACGGGTATGGATCTTGTTCGTGCTGTATTTAGAGATGATGTAAGACTTAAAAATAAAGATTATATTGATATCATGAAAGAAAAAGTTAATCCGCTAAATTCTGCTAATATGGAATTTAAAGCGGATTAAAATTGATTAGAATGGTGTAAGAATCATCATTGAAATAATACCTATTAGAAGCAAGGTCGGTATTTCATTGTAAGCTCTGAAAAATTTACCACTTTTTTTACAAGTATCATTTTTTAGTTGTTTTAAATAGCGCAAATTATCAAAATGATAAAGCAACAATAAAATAGCAAAAAGTAATTTTGCGTGAATATAGCCATGACTTAGTAAAATTTCTTTATGTACTATGAGCATTAAAATTCCCGTTAAAACAGTAATAATCATAGCTGGATTTTGTATGTAATAATAAAGTTTTTCTTCTTGAATTTTTATCACTTTTACAAAACCCACATTATCTTTATTTTCGCTATGATACACAAAAAGCCTTGGTAAATAAAAAAGCCCAGCCATCCACGAAATAAAAGCCAAATAATGCAACCATTTTACCCATTGATAATATTCATTTATAATTTCCATTTTTTTCCTTTTTATGAAAAATTTCTTTTATTAAAATCAGAATAATGCCAAAGTTGATAAACACATCAGCGACATTAAACACAGCAAATTCAAACCATTTATGCCAAAAAAACATATCTACAACTCCACCGTGTATAAAACGGTCAAATAAATTGGAACTTCCCGCGCCTAGTATGATGCCAAAAGCCACAAGATGGTCCTTTAGAAAATTTTTTTGCCACAAAAGATAAATAAAAAGTACCACAATTAAAGCTAAATGTAAATATTTTAAATAATGCTTCAAAAAACTAAGCATAGAAAAAGCAACGCCTGTATTTAAAGCGTAAGTAAAATCTAAATATTCACTTTGCCATCTCAAGCCTTGCAGAGTTAAGGATTTTACCCACTGATCTAAAACAAAAACTAAAAGAAAGCTTGAAATAAAAATTAAAATAGTTTTTATTTTATCCATTCAATGCTTTCATAAAAAAGCTTTCAACAGCTTTCATTTCTTTTTCTAAAAGCTTAATATCTTTTGCTTCAAGCAATAAGCGTATTAAATTTTCTGTACCTGAATACCTAAACAAACTAGCAATTCCTTTTTTTTCTAAATCTTTTTTCAACTCTTCCAAACCTGCAAGCTTGCTTAAGTCTTTTTTCTCTGAAATTTTAAGATTATGTAAAAGTTGTGGGTAAGGCTTAACTTGATTTAAAATTTCACTTGCACTTTTTGCTTCACTAAGCATTAAAGCACTAAATTGTAAAGCAGCTACCAAACCATCTCCAGTTTTTGCATAGTCACTAAAAATAATATGCCCACTTTGCTCTCCGCCAAAATTTCCACCACATTCTTTGAGTTTTTCAAGTACGTATTTATCGCCTACATTGCAAGTTTCATGTGTGATTTTATGTTTGCTTAAAAACTCTTTTAAAGCACCATTACTCATTATAGTGCTAACTACGCTTGATTTTAGCTTGCCTTGTTTTTTCAAAAATAAAGCTAAAACACCTAAAAGACTATCCCCATGAGCCACTTCACCTTTTTCATCCACAACAACCAAACGATCCGCATCCCCATCAAAAGCAAAGCCCACATCTGCTCTAAATTTTTTTACTTCTAAGGCTAAATTTAAAGGATGCAATGCTCCACAATTTTCATTGATATTTAAACCATTTGGCTTATCATTGATCACAATTACATCTGCACCAAGTTCTTTAAAAACCGTAGGTGCTACCTTATAAGAAGCCCCATGAGCCACATCTAAAACAACGCGCAAAGATTTTAAAGTCAGCTCTTTAGGAAAAGAATTTTTTATAGAAACAATATATCTTCCTATCACATCATCAATTCTTTTTGCTTGACCAATTTGTGATTTTGTTGTTCTTGCTTCTTCTATGAGTTTATCATTAAAATAAATTTCTTCTATTTTTGCTTCTGCTTGCTCATCAAGTTTATTTCCATGTGCATCAAAAAATTTAATGCCATTATCATAGTAAGGATTATGCGAAGCTGATATCATAATCCCTGCATCACAACGCATATCTTCAGTTAAAAACGCAATAGCAGGTGTTGGCATAGGGCCTATTTCTATAACATTATAACCTATAGAAGTAAGTCCTGAAACGATAGCATTTTCTATCATATAACCGCTTCTTCTTGTGTCTTTTCCTACTAAGATATTGTTTGTAAGGGCTTTATCTTTAAAATAAATTCCAGCAGCCATAGCAAGACGCATTGCTAAAAAACTATCTAAAAATTCACCCGCCTTGCCACGAACACCATCTGTCCCAAAAAGTTTCATTTTTCCGCCTTTTTTTAAAAAAATAAGAAGTTATTATAGCAAGTTAATATAAAGAAAATTTAATCATGTTTTAAAATATAGAAGAGTATTTAAAAAGCCCCCAAAAAGGGGAGCTTTTTATAATTCAGGTTTTGGAGTTTTTTCCGTAGAAACTGGAAGTTGTGGGTAAGTAATTACCGGTTTTTCGCCTGTTAAAGTATGTAAGAATTTTTCTATGCTTTTAGCTTCTGTATCAGAAATTTCGATACCAAGTTGAATACTCCCCATTTCTTTAATCGCTTCAGTCAAAGACCAAATTGCACCATTATGGAAATATGGAGCTGTCTCGGCAACATTTCTTAAAGTAGGAGTTTTAACCATACCATTTGCATCACCTTTAAAGTCTCCAAGATTGGCAAATTTATATTTGTTTGCTACTTCAAATGCTTGCATTGTGCCGCCAAGATTTACACCGTTATGACAGGTTGCACAACCTTTATCTAAAAAGGTTTTTAAACCTGCTTGTTCTTCTTTGGTAAGAGCGTTTTTATCGCCTTCTAGGAATTTATCAAATTTTGAAGGAGTGATTAAAGTTCTTTCGAAATTTGCAATAGCATCGGCAATATTATCAAATGTTACACCTTCTTTGCCATAAATTTTTTGGAATTCTTGAACATATTCAGGTAAAGATGAAATTTTTTCTACAGCTAACTTGGCTGGGGTTGCCATTTCAGGTTCTGCTTCAATAGGACCTTTCGCTTGATCAGCTAAAGTGCCTGCACGACCATCCCAAAATTGAGCTGAATTTAAAACAGAATTATAAACTGTTGGGGAATTTAAATGGTGAGGATTTGCTGTCCATTTATGTCCTACAGCTGCTGAAATTCCATCTGCTCCACCTAAACCGAGATTGTGACAGGTGTTACAGGATATTAATCCGCTTTTTGAAAGTCTTGGTTCGAAATATAATTTTTTACCAAGTTCCGCTTTTTGTTCGCTAAATTTACTTGCCTTGATTTGATTTTCTTTCAAAATAAGATCAATTCCTTTTTGATCTTTTGGTAATGGTGCCAAGCCATAATCTTTAGCTTCTTGAATTAAGTCTGCAGCGTTTGCACAGATAACAGAAGCAACTAAAGCCGAAGATAAAGTCGAAAGTAGCTTTATCATTTTTCCCTCCTAATTGATAATTTTTGTCAGAGACAAGGAATTATAAATCTAAATTTTAAATATAAAACAAAATAAACTTTAAATATAATATTTTTTTTATTTAAGTGAGTATATTTGTAAATAAGTATTTTTTTACCTTATTTGAATTATAATTTGAATTTTTAAAATATATTGTTTAAGGTTTATGTGATGGAAAATTTAATACTTTATGCTTTGGCTTATTTGCTCGGTTCTATCCCTTTTGGACTTATTTTGGCAAAAAAATTTGCTAAAATTAAAATCACCGACTTAGGTTCTAAAAGCATAGGTGCGACAAATGTATTAAGAGTGGTAAAAGAGATTGATCCTATTTTGGCTAAAAAGCTTGCTATAGCAACTATTATTTTGGATTTTGCAAAAGCTGCTTTGCCTTTGTTATTAATGAAATATTTAGGATTGAGTGATGGAATTTTATGGACTTTTGGTATTTTGTGTGTTTTTGGTCACTGCTATTCTGTATATTTGCTTTTCGAAGGAGGCAAGGGGGTAGCAACAGGAGCAGGGGTTATGGCTATAATGCTTCCTTTGGAGCTTTTGAGTGCATTTATTGTATGGTTTATTGTAGGGAAAGTGTTTAAAATTTCTTCACTAGCATCTTTGTTTGCACTCGTTGTATTTGTTACAACTTCATTTATATATCATTATAATATGCCGATAATTGATACGCATGCACCTGTTATTATCATTGCTTTTATAGTGCTATATAAACATTCATCTAATATTAAAAGATTGGTGTGCAAAAAAGAATGCAAAGTTATATAAAAATAAAAATAACTTTTAAGTGTATTATTGGGCTTTTAGACTTTGAGCGTAAAAAAAAACAAAAAATTATAGTGAAATTTAGAGCTAAATCTGATGAATTTTTAGATTATGCTGAAATTTCTGAGTGGATAAAAAAAAGCTATAAAAAGTATCAATTTAAAACTATAGAAGAATCTTTAGAATTTATTGTTGTAAATTTTAAAGATAAGTATAAAAAAGCGACTTATGTAAAAATTGTGACTTGCAAACCACGAATTATTAAACATGCTAAAGTAGGGGCAATTTTAGAAAAATTTTTTTAAAATTTTTTTAAAATTTTTTTAAAATTTTTTTAAAGTTTTTTGAATATTTACTTAAATTGTGTTATAATCCGATTTAAAAAGTCTTTTTAAGGATATAAAATATGAGAATTTTAGTTATTGAGGACGATATAGCGCTAAATAAAACTATGATCGAAAATCTTAATGATTCAGGTTATCAAAGTGATTCTTCAGAAAATTTTAAAGATGGAGAATATTTTATAGGGATTAGACATTATGATCTAGTAATTATGAGTTGGACTTTGCCTGATGGAGATGGTGGTGATTTAATTAATATTATTAAGCAAAAATCTCCAAGAACCGCAATTATTGCTATTTCTACAAAAAATGATAAGGATAATGAGATTAAGGCTTTAAGAGCTGGAGCAGATGATTATGTGGCAAAGCCTTTAGATTTTGATATCTTGCTCGCAAGAATTGAAGCAAGACTTCGTATGGGTGGAACTAATGTGATTAAAATAGATGATTTGACAATAGACCCTGATGAAGAGAAGATTACTTATAAAAATCAAGAGATAGAACTTAAAGGAAAACCTTTTGAAGTATTGACTCATTTAGCCAGACATTCCGATCAAATTGTTTCTAAAGAGCAACTTTTAGATGCCATTTGGGAAGAGCCAGAGCTTGTAACTCCAAATGTTATAGAAGTGGCAATTAATCAAATTCGTCAAAAAATGGACAAACCTTTAAATATTTCTACTATTGAAACAGTTCGCCGTAGAGGTTATCGTTTCTGCTTTCCTAAAAAATCATAAGCGATTTTCCCTCTATAAGAGGGAAGATACTATACAAAAAGCCACTTGAAATAAATTAAATCTTACTATTTTTGGAATTTTTATATTATATTTAAGTTTTTTATAGTATAAGTCTAAACATATCTAAAAATTTGAATTGGAGAAAAATTATGTCGCTTTTAATTACAAAAGATTGTACATGCTGTGATTCTTGTAAGGAAGAGTGTCCTGATCAAGCTATTTATGAGGGTGATCCTATTTATATTATCGATCCTGATTTATGCAGCGAGTGTGTCAATGATTTTTCAGAGCCTGCTTGTGTTGTTGCATGTCCGCAAGATTGTATTATTCCTGATCCTGATAATATCGAAACAATAGAAGAACTTCGTTTAAAAAATCAGCATAAAGATGATTAATGGCTAAAAGAACCGCTGTTGTTGATCTTGGCTCGAATTCCATTCGTATGGTGGTTTTTGAAAAAACTTCCAGATATGCTTTTCATGTAATTGGCGAATATAAACAAAAAGTAAGATTAGGTGAAAATGCTTACAACAATGGTAAAATATTGCAAGCCGAGGCAATGTCAAAAGCCGAAGAAGTCCTAGCGTTTTTTAAAGAAAAGGCAATAAAAAATAAATGCAAAAAAATGCTTATAGTTGGAACTTCTGCTTTAAGAGATGCACCAAATTCAAAAGAATTTATTAAAAGAATTTGGAATAACTTGGGATTGCATATTCGTTGCATTGATGGCAAGACAGAATCATATTTGGGCGGTGTAGCAGCCGTAAATTTATTGGGTGGATTTGATAATGCTACAACTTTAGACATTGGTGGTGGTTCTAGCGAGCTTTGTTTAATTAAAAATGGTAAGATTGTTGATGCTTTATCTTTAGATATTGGAACGGTTCGTCTAAAGGAATTATTTTATGATAATAATAAGCAAGAAAAGCTTGAAGAATTTTTAAAACCCATATTGGGACTTATCCCTAGCCACTTTAAAAATGAAAATCTTATCGCTATTGGTGGAAGCTTAAGGGCGATTTCTAGCTCCATTATGCAAAAGAATTCTTATCCTTTAAAAATTTTACATGGCTTTTGTTATCTTTTGAAAGATGAAAAAGCTCATATTAATAAAATCTCAACAGCTTCCCCAGATTTTTTAGCTAATTGTGGTATTAAAAAAGATCGTTTTGATACCATTCAAGAAGGAGCTTTGATTTTTTTAAAAGTGATTGAAAAACTAGGCAGTAAAAGAGTAATTACAAGCGGAGTAGGGGTGCGCGAAGGGGTTTATTTGCAAGATTTATTAAGGCCTTTGCATACTTTTCCTGCGTCATTTAATCCTAGTATTAAATCTCTACAAGATCGTTTTTTTTGGGATAAAAAGTGTGTTATACCTTATTATGCTACGCAAATTTTCGACAGTTTAATTTCTGTTCATAATTTACAATCAAGCTATAAGCAAATTCTTATCTGGGCGGCTAAATTATCTTATATTGGTAGATATTTAAATTTTTATTTTTCCAATGAACATTCTGCTTATATGGCTTTGCATGGTTTAAATTATGGATTTACGCATGAACAAAAAGTGTTAATTTCTGTATTAATTAGATTAAATGGCAAAAAAATTACCCCTTATAATCTTGATCCCTATCAAAGTTTATTGCCTGATACTCAAGTTATTGTGTGGTTAAATTTTATTTTGGCTTTAGCTAAGATTATTGCTGTTTTTTCACATGATTGTAAAAAAATTCATTTTAATTATACGCAAAATGTTTTACATATTTATGTAAATTCTAAGCTTGAAATGATAAGTGATGAAATTAAAAAAATCAATAAGCCCATTTCTGTAAATTTAATTTACAAAGAAAATTTTTAATTTTGTTTTTGCTTTTTGAGTATTAAATCTTGAATTTTTTGTTTGTTGGACTCAAATAGAGAATCAAAACTTTCTTCCTTTTTATCTTCTTCATTATGTTCTTTTTTATCTAATATTATATTATTGTGCCCTAAGATTAGCGTGTAGCGTTGATTTTCATAGTCTAAAATAACAAATCGATTATATTTATCTAATTGTTTTTGAAACACTATATGAAACTGTTTTTCAAAGGATTGGTTTTTCTTAGATAAAGAATGTTTTAGCCACCAAAGCAATAAAGATAGAAAAATAAGAATTGCTATTACAACAATATAGCGAAACATATTAAATTCGTCTTGCGTATTTTGATTTGCTAAATTTAATGTTTGGGTGCTATTAGTTGTGGTCTGATGATTAACTTCTGTTTCTTTAGGAAGGATACGAATTCTAAGACCAAATTTATCATTAATGCTACTTGTATTAATATTAATATCTTGTTTTGTTTCTAACATGATAAGAGTTCTGTTATTTTTTGCACTGATTTGAAGTTGTTTAATTAAATTTGAATTCAATTGTTTTCTTTCTTCTTTGGAGTAACTTAAATCTTCTAAGGCAATCAATGTATAATTTCCATCTTTGCTTTGGCTTACTACTCCATTATAAGCATTGTCAAAGCTTAGCATAAGATCAATTCTGTTATCTCTGTCATAGATATTTATCGTTTGAATTTCTGTGCCAAATATTGAAGAAAAGGATAGTAGGATAAAAATTAGATATTTCATTAGCTTTCTTTTTTGAAATATTGTAAAACACTTTTAGAATCTAAAATTTCATTAATTCTAATTGCAAGGTTTTTTTCATAAACCATCACTTCGCCTTTTCCAAAAATTCTTTTATTGATATAAAGCTCAACACTTTCTCCAGCTGGTTTTTCAAGATCTATAACCGATCCTACTTCTAATTTCAATAGCTCGCTTACTTTCATGTTTGTTGTGCCAAGCTCGCTGACAAAATCAACTGTTATATCTAAAATATCTTCATAAGATTGCAATAAACCTGCATGATTTTCTAATTCTTCTGCCATTTTTTATAACCTATTCTAAAGGAATATCCTTTTAATTCAAAGGTAAGCGCTTCATCTAAAGTGATTTTTGAAAACTCAATCTTTCCAAGATACTCAGGTACTCCAAGCTTAAATTCATCATTGCCTTTAGCATCGTTAAGTAGATTTTTTGCATAACCTACAATTTGATTAGCACATTCTTTGCTAAGATCGCACCAATCATCTTCTTTCATTTTAGCATTATTTAAAAGAACGGTTTTAAATTCATTGAGTGTTTCTTGATGAAAAAATAAATAAAAATTATATTCTCCCTCGCTTTGACTTATGATGGGAATAGATGCACCATATAATTCCCCATCTATGCTCTTAGCTTCTTTGAGTTTAAAATTTAAAATATGTTCACAAAAATGGATAATTGAATATTCAAGAATTTTTAGCATCATTAATCCTTTAAAAATAAATACTTTTATTATAATCAATGAAAAATAAAAAATTAATTTAATTTTTTTATTTTTTAAAAATTTGCTCTATTTCGTCTAATAATTCTTGATCTTTTTTATCTTTAAATAAAGCTACAATACTTGTTCCAACTATCACTCCATCGGAGATTTTGCGAATTTTTTTCACATCTTCATTGTTTTTTATACCAAAGCCTGCGAAAATAGGTAATTTGGTATATTTTCGAATTTTTTCAATTAAAGATTGAAGTCTTTGTTCGGCAAGTTTTTCTCCGCCTGTAATCCCAATGCTTGCTACAGCATAGATAAAACCACTTGTTCTTGTAAGAATTTGCTTGATTCTTTCTTCTGGAGTGGTGATACTAATAAGGGCAATTAGGGCAATACCTTGTTTTTGACATTCAATAAACAATTCTTCATTCTCTTCAAAAGGGAGTTCGGGAACGATTAAACCTTTGATTCCTGCTGATTTTGCTTTTTCTACAAAGGCTTTAATGCCATAAGAAAAAATAAGATTATAATAAACCAAAAAAACCAAAGTTTTAGAAGTGCTTACATTCTCTAAAATTTTAAATACTTCATGGATACTAGTACCTTGATTTAAAGCTTGTAGAGCTGCTTCTGAAATAATGCGCCCATCAGAAATTGGATCAGAATAAGGAATGCCAATTTCTAAAATATCAATAGAACTTTGATCTAAAGAATTTAAAAATTTTTCACTTTCCTCAAGATTAGGATAGCCCATTACCATATAAGCCACATTGGCATTTTCTTGATAAAATTCTTTAAAATTAACCATAAATTTTTCCTTTTTCATAAGTTCTAATCGTATCCATATCTTTATCTCCTCTGCCTGAAAGATTGACGATTATAGTATTTTTATGTTTTAAACGAGGGCATATTTTATCTAAAAATGCTAAGGCGTGCGCGCTTTCTATGGCAGGGATAATGCCTTCTTTAAGACAAAGTAATTTTAAAGCATTGATGCACTCATCGTCATTAATGGCATGATATTCTACTCTTTTGGTTTCAAATAAATGAGCATGCATTGGTCCAACACCAGGATAATCAAGTCCAGCAGAAATACTATGCACAGGCAAGATATTTCCTAAATCATCTTGTAATACTTTGGTTTTCATGCCATGTATAATCCCATCTCGTCCTTTTGTGAGTGTTGCAGCATGATAAGGCGTGTCAATCCCAAGTCCAGCAGCCTCTATACCTATAAGTCTTACTTTTTTATCGTTTAAAAATTCATAAAAAATTCCTGCAGCATTACTACCTCCACCTACTGCTGCTATGATAATATCTGCATTTTTGCCAAGTTTTTTAAGTTGCTCTTTGCATTCTTTTCCTATGATGCTTTGAAAATGAGTGACCATTTTTGGGTAAGGATGAGGACCTACCACACTTCCAATAACATAAAAAAGATTTTCCACATCACTTACCCAAGCTTGAATTGCCGCTGTAGTGGCTTCTTTTAAGGTTTTTAATCCAAAATCAATCGCATTAACTTTAGCACCCAAAAGTTCCATTTTATAAACATTTAAAGCCTGTCTTTGCACATCTAAAGTCCCCATAAAAATTTCGCATTCCAAGCCAAGTAGTGCAGCTGCAGTTGCTGTAGCAAGTCCATGTTGTCCAGCGCCAGTTTCAGCTATTATTTTTTTCTTACCCATTTTTTTAGCTAAAAGTGCCTGTGCTAAGGCGTTGTTTATTTTATGTGCGCCAGTATGATTTAAATCTTCGCGTTTAAGATAAATTTCGTGCCCATAGTGTTTGCTAAGATTTTTTGCATGATAAAGCGGAGTTTTTCTGCCAACATAGTTTTTAAGTAAATTTTTAAGTTCTTTTTTAAAATCTTTACTAAAAGCAATTTTATAATAAGCTTTTTCAAGTTCATTAATCGCATTCATAGCGGTTTCTGGTAAAAATTGTCCGCCAAAATTTCCATAGTAGGATTTTTTATTCATTGTTTTAACCTTATTGATAATTTCTTGAACGAGGGAAATATTTTTAAGAAAATTTTCATCCTCTACTTTTGAATTTATATCCAAAATTTTAGGTTTTAACGCACAAGCCTCTAAAACATTGTGTGTGCCTATACCACCTGCTAGGGCAAAATCTTTACTATACATTTTAAGTAAATTCCAATCAAAACTTACACCATTTCCACCTTTAAATTTACCTTTAGTATCAAAAAGTATCAAATCAGCATAAATATTTTTTGGAATTTCAAGTTTATCTTGCACACTAATAACCTGCCAAATAAATATTTTCTGTGTTTTTAAAATTTTAAATTCATCCTTAGGGATCAGGCGATGAATTTGTACGCCATCAAGTTTAGCATAATGCACGGCTTTAAGGATAAATTCAAGCCCTTCATCTGTAAATACTCCAATGGCTAGTTTGTTTTTTTTATGAATGATTTTAGCAAGGGTTTTTGCTTGTTTTAAATCAACCCTTCTGGGACTTTTGGAAAAAATTAAGCCCAAATAATCTACATCCAAATTCGCTACTTCCATAGCATTTTTTTTATCTTTTATCCCACAAATTTTAAGCTTTGGCATAGTCTTGATACTCCTTAAAATACTCTAAAACCCTACCTGAATAAATGGCTTCCAAAATTATATCTTTGGCTTCTTGTGGAGTTTTAGCTTTATTGGCTGTGTAAAGCGCAAACATTGCGTTTAAAATAACAATATCAAATTTAGCTCCTTTCATTTTTCCGCTTAAAATATCAAGCAAATCTTTTGCATTTTCCTTGGCATTTGATCCGCTAATCTCGCTATGAAAAGCACGACGAAAGCCAAATTGCTCTGGAGAAATGCTATACTCAAAAAGCTCACCGTCTCTAAGTTCGATAATTTTACTTTCATCGCAAATGCTAAGCTCATCCATTCCGTCATTTCCTCTTACAACCAAAGCCTTTTTACGCCCTAAAGTTCTTAAAACTTCGGCTAAAAGCCTATGTACTGGAGCGTGATAATTTCCCATCATTTGATATTTTAATTTAAGATTTGGATTAAGCAGTGGTCCCAAAACATTAAAAACAGTTCTTATGCCTAATTTTTTACGGATCTGACCTAAATGTCCAATTAAGGGATGAAAATAAGGGGCATGAAAAAAGCTTAAATTTTTGTCCCTTAAAAATTTCAAATTTTCTTCCAAACTTGTAGGAAGTTTTAAATTTAAAGCAGTTAAAACATCAGAACTTCCGCTCGTGCTTGAAATGGCTTTGTTTCCGTGTTTGGCAACTTTTACGCCTAAGGCAGCTAAAATAAAAGCGCTTGTTGTTGAAACATTAATGCTTTTAAAACCATCTCCGCCAGTGCCTACAATATCAATCATTTCACTTTCATCACTAAAGGTTTTTGAGTATCTTAAAATTTGGCGCACAAAATGACTTAATGATTTTTCGTTTAATGATTTTTCTGTGATTAAAATAAGCAAAGCTGCCATTTGCAGAGGTTCGTAATTTTGACTCATGATAATTTTACAAATTTCGCTAAAATCATCACTTTCTAAACTAACATCATTGCTTAATTTTTGCAAATAAGGTACAAGTGTGTGAGTTTGTGTTTCTTGTTTGTTTTTTTGCTGCAAAAAATTAGCAAAAATTTTCAAACCATATTCGCTAAAATAGCTTTCTGGATGAAATTGTATGCCAAAGTATGGCAAATTTTTATGCTTCATTGCCATTAAAATTCCATCGTCGCTAAAAGCCAAAGCTTCAAGTTCATCGCTTAAATCATCAACATATAAAGAATGATAACGCATCACGCTAAAATACTCGGGCAGATCTTTAAAAAGCTCATTATCTTTTGCAAATTCAAGCTTTGAATTTTTGGCATGAGTTGGCTTTTGAAGTCTTAGAATTTTAGCATTGAAACTTAAGCCTAGAGCTTGGTGTCCTAGACATATTCCAAGAGTGGGAATATTTAATTTTGCTTTAAAAATTTCAAGACAAATGCCGCTATCTTTTGGATGTTTTGGACCTGGACTTAAGATAATGTGTGTGGGATTTAAATTTTGTATTTCATCAAGGGTAATTTTATCATTGCGAACAACTAAAATTTCATCTTTGCTTAGGACTTCTAGCATATTTTTTATGTTAAAAACGAAAGAATCATAATTATCAATTAAAAGTATCATTGAAAATCCTTTGTAATTTTTTCAAAAGCAACGAGTAAAGCTTTTCTTTTGGCGCAAATTTCGGCATATTCTTTTTTTGAATCACTGTCTAAAACTATACCAGCACCGCTTGCTATATAAGCTTTATCGTCTTTAAAAAACGCAGATCTTATAATGATAGCTAAAACCACATCTTCGTTAAAATTTAAAAACCCTACGGCTCCTCCATAAACCCCACGGTCTAAATTTTCAAGTTCTGCTATGATTTGCAAGGCTCTGATTTTTGGTGCGCCACTTAAGGTTCCTGCAGGAAAAGTAGCTCCTATAACATCAAAAAGACTTGTGCCTTCTTTCATTGTGCTATAAACTTCGCTAACAATATGCATTAAAAAGTCGTTTTTTAGTATACTAAAAAGCTTCTCAACTTTGGTTTTATAGCCAAATTTTGATGCATCATTTCTGGCTAAATCTACAAGCATTTTGTGCTCGCTTAGTTCTTTTTCATCACTTAAAAGATCTTTTTCTAGTGCAGCAATATCGCTATTTTTGTCTAAATTTCTAGTTCCTGCAATGGGTGCTAGAAAAATTTCTTTATTTTTAATTTTGAGTAAAAATTCAGGTGAAGAACCCAAAACTACGCCGTATTTAGTAGGAAAATAAAACATATAAGCACTAGGATTTAGTTCGCTTAGAGTTTCGTAAAAGTCAAATGGCTTGATATTATGCTCAATACAAAGTTGCTTGCTTAAAACAACTTGGAAAATATCTCCACTCAAAAGATAGTTTTTTGCTTTTTCAACCATAGAAATAAAGCTTTTTTCTTCTTCCTTTAAAGAATTTAAAATTTTAAACTGTGTTTTTTCCTTTTGGGTTTGACATTTAAAATCATTTTGTAAAAAATCGAAATATTTTTTCTCGCCAAATTGAAAGAACATTTTGCTATTTTTTTCATACACTAAGTAAGCTTTGGCATTGGCAAATAAAAACAAAGGAAAATCGTAATTTTTATTTTCGCTTTGCTGTAATTCTTCAAAAAGTGTAATGAAATTTGCGCTAAAAATCCCAAACAATCCGGCATAATCGCAAAGCTGATCCTTTGAAGCGCATTCATAAAATCTAGCCTTAAAATCACTAAAAGTTAAGTTATTGCTGTCAAGAAATTCACAATCAATCCCTATAATAACACGGTTTAAATCCTCTGCAAAATAAGAATTTTCACATTTTGCTAAAATTTGTTTATAATAAAAATTTGCCTGTTTATCTAGCATATTAAAACCTTTGTTGATATAAATAAATTTTTAAATAAAATATAGTCAAGAATAAAATTAGAGTTTAGAAGCGCCAAGAACGAAGAGTTTGAGTAAGGGTTAAAATTAAAGAATCATCAAAAAAAACATTTTGTTTCATTCTCTTGCCTTTCTTAAAAAATTTCTAGTAAGTCTAAAATAAAATTGATAAATTTTTGTTTAAATTCTTTTTGCATAAGCTTTAAAATGTTTAAGTAATTTTTTAGTTTTACTGTGTTAATTTGCAAACCAAAAAAGGAGAAATAATGTATGAATATTTATCTCATCAACCTTTGATTAAACAGACTTGCCATTCTCATGAGCATCATTCGCACGAACATCACTCTCATGCTGATGCAAGAGAAGTTGATAAAAAGATTTTAAAAATTTCCCTTCTTATGACCAGCTCTATGATGCTTGTGCAATTTGTTTATTCGTTACTATCAAATTCTTTGGCATTATTAAGTGATACTTTGCATATGTTTTCAGATGTTTTTGCGCTAGGACTTAGCTTTTTAGCCATCTTAGC
Source organism: Campylobacter sp. CCS1377 (assembly GCF_040008265.1). Lineage (NCBI taxonomy): Bacteria > Pseudomonadati > Campylobacterota > Epsilonproteobacteria > Campylobacterales > Campylobacteraceae > Campylobacter > Campylobacter aecornae. Next base: position 1,274,278 of record NZ_CP155620.1, on the reverse strand, counting down.
GGTGCAAAAATTTAACAATGAACAAAAAACTTTTGGATATTTTCGTCTTGAAATTTTAGTAGCTTTTATCAATGCTTTAACCATTATAATATCTGCTATTTTTATCATTTATGAGGCGATAGAAAAGTTTATAAATCCAAGTAGTATTGATGCTAAAACTATGATTATAGTAGCAATTTTAGGCTTTTTGGTGAATGCAATTAATGGTTTTATGATGTTTAAGGGTGCAAATTTAGAAAATATTAATATGAAATCAGCTTTTTTGCATATGATGAGCGATTTGCTTGGATCTTTATTTGTAATTATAGGTGGAGTTTTGGTTTATTTTACAGGCATTGTGTATATTGATACGATTTTGGCTTTGATTTTATCTATTTTGCTTTTAAGATGGGCGGTTATATTGTTAAAACAAAGTGTGAATATTTTACTTGAAAGCTCTCCTATTGAAGTGGAAAAATTAAAACAAGCGATTTTAATTAGCGATGAGATTGAAGAAATTATTGATTTACATGTAACGCAAATTACAAATAAAATGTATGTAGCGACTATGCATATAAAAATTCAAAAAGAAAAAATTGCAGAATTTAGATTTTTATCTCGAAAAATTGCTAAAATTCTGCACGATGAATTTGAAATAGGGCATTGCACTATAGAGCCAGTTTGGGAGGAAAAAAATGAGAAGATTTAAAATTGAAAATGTAAATTGTCAAAATTGTGTGAATTTGATTAAAAATTCTTTAGAAGATGAATTTGGAAATTTTGAATTTGAAGAGGGTTTAAAAATAGTCAGATTGGATTTAAATGATGATAAAATAGCGCTTTTAAGGGAGCAATTACAACAACTTGGTTTTAAACTTTTAGAGGAAATTTAATGCAAGAAATAAGGCTTAAAATCGGGAAAATGACTTGCGTTAATTGTTCTAATGCCATAGAAAAAGTTTGCAAAAAGCTTGATGGAGTTGAGGATGCGAGCGTTTCTTATATCAATTCTAGCGGAGTGTTTTTATTAAAAGATGCTAAGACAAAACAAAAGGTATTGGATAAAATCACTGCGCTTGGCTTTGAAATTTTGGCAGATGATGAAAATTTAGCTCAGTATAAACTGCATTCTTTAAAAAAGCTAAAGTGGAATTTTTTTGCAAGTTTAATTTTAAGCTGTGTGATTATGGCTTTTGAAATGTTGCTTTTTAATACTTTTTCAAGTTTTGTTCAATTATTTTTAGGAGCTTTTGTGATCTTTTTTTGTGGGCGTGAATTTTTTATTCATGCCATCAAAGGGCTTAAAAATAAAGCTTTGGATATGAATACCTTGGTGTCTTTGGGAAGTTTTAGTGCTTTTGTATATTCTCTCTTGGCTTTTTTGGATTTTTTTGAAGAAAAACATTTGTATTTTAGTGGTGGAGCGATGATAATTAGCTTTATTTTGCTAGGGAAATTTTTAGAAGAAAAGGCTAAATTTAAAGCTTATGATTATCAAAGAAAACTTGAAGCTATCGATACGCAAAAAGCCTTGCTTGTTAAAGATGGCGTTGTAAAAGAAATTTTAAGTTCTTTTGTGAAAGAGAATGATGAAATTTTAGTTAAAGAAGGGGAGAGTGTTTGTGTTGATGGCGTAGTTATTAGCGGAAAAGCTGAGGTGGATCTTAGTTTTTTAAATGGAGAATTTATTCCTTTAACTAAACAAAGTGGAGATTTAATCCAAGCTGGGACTTTTTTAATCAATGGAAATTTAAGAATCAAAGCTCAAAAAAAATCTATCGATAGCACTTTAGAAAAACTCAAAGATTTAATTTACAAAGCGGGTAATGCAAAAATGCCTATTGCGCAATTTGCGGATAAAATTTCAGCTTATTTTGTTGCTTTTATTTTAATTTTATCTTGTTTTGTTTTTGCCTTTTGGGCTTTTAAAGAAGGATTAAATTCTGCTTTTTTGCATGCTTGTGCTGTGCTTTTGATTTCTTGTCCTTGTGCTTTGGGTTTAGCAACGCCCATTGCTATAGTGATCGCACTTTCAAATGCTGCTAAAAATGGCATTTTGATTAAAAATCCACCGGTTTTGGAAATTTTGCATAAAATACAATTTAGCATTTTTGATAAAACTGGAACTTTAAGTGAAGATAAGCTTAAAATTTATGCAAGTCTTATGTCTTTGCAAGATTTTGAAAAACTCACACAAATTCAAAAACTTAGTAATCATCCAATTTCTAAGGCTTTTAGTGATGAAATACAAGGCTCAAATTTAAAAGGCACTCTTAAGACTTTACCTACTAAAGGCATTGCTTATGAAGAAGAAAATGTTTTATATCTTGCAGGAAATGAAAAATTACTTCAAGAGTATCAAGTAAGCATTGATGAAAAATTCTTAAATTTTGTCCAAAAAAATCGCGATAAAGCACCTGTTGCTGTGTTTTTTGCAAAAGATAAAATGTGTTTGGGTGTGGTTTGTTTGAGTAATGAGTTAAGAAATGATGCTAGAAATTTATGCGAGTTTTTTACTCAAGAAAAAATCACTAATGTGATTTTAAGTGGGGATAATGAAAATAATGTCAAAACCGTGGCTTCAAAGCTTGGCATTAAAGAATTTTATTTTGCTTTAAAACCTGAAGAAAAACTTCAAATGATAAAACAGTATGAAAGTAAGGGTAAGTGTTTGTTTATGGGAGATGGGATTAATGATGCAGCAGCACTTGCTTTAGCGGATGTTGGCATTGTGGTAAATAATGCAAATAATTTGGCTAAAGAGTCCGGAGATATTGTTTTAAATAAAAATGAATTAATGCTTGCTGCCTATGTTTTCAAGCTTTCAAAAAAAACAATGAGTATTATAAAATTAAATTTACTTTGGGCTTTTGTTTATAATGCGCTTTGTATTCCTATTGCTGCGGGAGCTTTTTCTTTTATTGTCTTAAGCCCACATATCGCAGCTTTAGCGATGTGTTTTAGCTCTTTAAGCGTGGTGTTAAATTCTTTAAGACTGCTTCGAAAAATTGCTTAATTTTTTACGAATTTAGCAATTTGTTCTCCAAATTTAATCTGCTGCATTTCTTGAAGCTTGAAATCTAAAAAGCCTTTTTGCGCAATGATAACTATAGTAGAACCTAGTTCAAAATTTCCTAATTCTTCGCCTTTTTTAAAATAAAGCTTTTCATAATTATGTATAAAATCATGTTTGATTTTCGCATTAGTTTGTATGCTTTCGTCAAAATTAAAACGCATTTTTCCAACATTTTGGGCGCCAACAAAAACAAGCCATACTAAAAATTTATTATCAATCAAACATTTTAAAGAGACTCTCTCATTTTGAGTATAAACGCTTTTGATTTTATTAAGGTGTTTTTCATTGACACTAAAAAGCACCCCTTTAGTGTAAGCAGCGCTTAAAATTTGCATATCACAAGGTGCATGGTAGCGGTGGTAATCTTTTGGCGAAAGATAGATATTAACATATTCAAGTTTTTGTTCTAAATCGTTTTTATCATAATTATTTTTTAATAATTCTTCAAGTGAGTATTCTTTACCTTTGATACTAAAAGCAAAATGTTTAGTTTTAATTTTATGGCTTTTAGAGCATTGTAAAATTTTTCCATCACAAGGACTGATAAAATCATCTTCTATCATTCTTTCTTTTTGCAATTTTCTTGTAAATAGAGCATTTAGATTTTCATATTCGTTTGCATTTTTAAATTCACTCATATTAATGTTAAAAAATTCTATGTATTTTTGGTTGATAAAATTTTGTAAGGGCTTTGGAAAATTGATTTTTGCAATATGTCCAAAAATATTTGAAGTTAAATTTGAAAATGCCATTTATTCTCCTTTTAAATTTAAAAGTACTATTTCGCTTGGTGCTAAAGTCCTAAAACTTGGACCCCAAAATCCAGCACCACTGCTTACATAGAGTTGATTTTGTGTTTTTAGCTTATATAAACCGTGCAAATATCCTTGCTGAAGCAATACCAAAAATGCAAAAGGAAATATTTGTCCCGCATGTGTATGGCCACTTAAAATAAGATCAAAATGGCTTAGATCGAGCACATCGACACTTTTTGGTTGGTGTGAAAGCAAGATGCTAGGTAAATTTGGATCAAGTTTATTTTTGATAGCATCGATATCAGGAATATGAGATTGAAAACTATAGCTAGATAAATCAGCTATACCGGCTATATTAATTGAAGGTAATATTTTGACATCATTAATTAAAATATTAAGTTTAGTATATGTTTTTAAGAGTTTTATAACTTCATCGGCATCGTGATAATACTCATGATTGCCTAGCGCGTAAAAAGTTCCATATTTGGACTTAAATTCATCAAGTTTATGAATATAAGAGCTTAAATTTTGTGGTTTTGTATCAATTAAATCTCCTACAATAACTACCGCATCAATATCCTCATAAACATTGACTTTTTCTATAAGTTTTTGCAAAAAATCTTCATGCAAATTTTTTCCAAGATGAATGTCGCTAAGCAAAATGATTTTTAAATTTTCTTTCAATTTTGGAATGACAATTTCCTTTTCTTTTACGCTAGGTGTTCCAAGGGCATTATTTATGCTGTATTGTATAAAAAAACATCCTAGTAATATGAAGAAAATGTCAAAAAAAGTTTTGGCATATTTGGAATTTATACCCAAAAATAGCCCTTTATTTTGTAAAAAAGAACTTAAAATTTTAAATAAGTCTGCTAACAAGGCAATTAAAAATAAGCAATAACTTACCGCGTAAAAACTTGCTAAAAGTCCATAAATAAAATCACTTAAATAATCATCCCTACGAAAAAGCAAGAAAATAGCTTGTCCTAAAAACAAAAGTATTAAAAGCAGTGCGAATATTTTTTTAAAAGGTTTTAAAAAATGAATTTGCAAAATAAATCTTTTATAAATGTAGATATTTGCAATAGCGAAAAGTAATAATATCCCGAATGAAAAAACTAAAAATAACATAAGCGAAATTGTATCTAAGAAATTGTAAATGAAAGAATGGTTTTATTTTGATTAATATTTTTTTTTTATAATCAGCCAAAAATTCTAAATTTCAAAGGAAGTTATTTAAAATGTATCGTTTTGCTCCATCTCCTACTGGAGATATGCACATAGGAAATTTGCGTGCGGCTATTTTTAATTACATTTGTGCTAGACAAAATAACACGGATTTTATTTTGCGTATAGAAGATACGGATAAAGCTAGAAATATCGCAGGAAAAGAAGAGGAAATTAAGGAAATTTTGAAGCTTTTTGGAATTTCTTGGCAGCATTATTATGTGCAAAGTGAGAATTTGAAATTTCACCGTCAAATGGCTTTAAAACTTGTTAGCGAAAAAAAGGCTTTTGCTTGTTTTTGCACAGAAGAGGAATTGGAAAGCAAAAAAGAACTTGCCAAAAAGCAAGGCAAGGCTTATCGCTATGATGGCACTTGTGAGAATTTGGCTGATATAGATGTTTTAAAATGTGAAAAACCTTTTGTAATCCGCCTTAAAAAGCCTAATCAAACAATGAAATTTAGAGACTTTATTAAAGGTGAGCTAAGTTTTGAGCCTGAAAATATTGACTCTTTTGTGATTATGAGAACAGATAAGACGCCTACTTATAATTTTGCTTGTGCGGTTGATGATATGCTCGAAAATGTTACTTGCATTATCCGCGGCGAAGATCATGTCTCTAATACGCCAAAACAAGAACATATCCGTGCGAGTTTAGGTTATGAAAAAGCTATGACTTATGCACATTTGCCTATCATTTTAAATGAAGAAGGAGTGAAAATGAGCAAAAGAGAGGCGCATTCTTCGGTAAAATGGCTACTTGAAAGCGGAATTTTACCGAGTACTATTGCGAATTATCTTATCATGCTAGGCAATAAAACTCCTTGTGAAATTTTTACTTTAGAAGAGGCTATTACTTGGTTTGATATTTCTAAAGTTTCTAAAGCTCCGGCAAGATTTGATCTTAAAAAGCTTTTACAGATTAATCGCGAACATATAAAAATGATGCCAAATGATGAGCTCAATAAACTTTTAAATTTAGGTAAAGATGTAGCAGCACTAGCCAAATTTTATACTCAAGAAGCAAGTACTATAAAAGAGCTTAAGGAAAAAATTAGTTTGATTTTTGGTGTTAAAAATTATGCTGAATTTGAGGATGAGTGTAAAACTATCAAAGTTGCTTTGCGTGATTTGGCTTTGAGTGAAAATTATGAAGACTTTAAAAATGAGTTAATGAAAAAAACCGAGCTTAAAGGTAAGAAATTTTTTATGCCATTAAGAATCATCTTAACAGGAAGCATCCATGGCCCAGAACTTAATGATTTGTATCCGCATATAAAAGATTTTATTTATGATTTGGTAAGGATATAAAAAATGATTATTGATTCTTTGTTTCAGTCCTTATTACAAATGATTCAAATTCTTATCAGTATTTATACTTGGATTATTGTTATTACGGCTTTTTTGAGCTGGGTAAATCCTGATCCTTATAATCCTATCGTGCAGATTTTATATAAACTTAGCTATCCTGCTTATGCTTTGGTAAGGAAAATTCCAACACGCATTGGAAATATCGATTTGGCGCCATTAATTATTATTTTGGTTTTACAATTTATTAGTGTGTTGATTGCTAATATGTTTTAAGGTTTTTTATGAGATTATTTTTATTTTTATTTTTATTTTTGACTTTTCCTTTTGCTGCTGAATATGATTTAAAAACTTTAAGAATTAAAGAAAATTCTTTAGCAAAAGATTATTATATTCATAGACTTTTAGAAGAGAAAAAAATCAATAAAAAAGAAGCGCAAAATTTAGCAAATCATATTTTTCGTTATGTGGGAAAAATAAAAACCGAATTTGAGAAATTAGTTCCTGTTCAAACCTATATTGATCCAGCTTATGCCCCATGTTTTAATTATAATAAAAAAACCATTTTAGATGCCAATCTTACTTGTAAAAATTACCGTAGCAATTCTTTATATTTTATATCTTCCTTAGACAAAACAACAAGAACAAAGCTTGCTAAAGAATTAAAACAAAACTATCCAAATTCGGCTTTTAAGCTTGAAGCTTTTAATCAAGATAATCCTTTAGCCTATAGTGCTCAAAAACTTAATTCATCAGCTTTTTTGCAATTTTATGATTATTTTAAAAATAATGATCTTGTTTTAAGCGATGAATTTGTCAATGAGCTTGCTAAACATGGGTCTTTTAAAACTTTTGCTCAAAATATCATTATTAAGAAGAAAAATCCAAAAATCCGTGCTTCTTTGGTAAATATCAATCCACAAATAGTTAAGGAAGATACAGCTTTTTATTTAGGAGTAAATGCTTTGTTGCATGATGAAGAAAAACAGGCTTTTGCATTTTTTCAACAAGCTTATTTAAGTTTTAAGATGTCTTATACTAAAGACAATGCGCTTTTTTGGATGTATTTAATCAGTAAAAATGAGCAATATTTGGAAACTTTAGCACAAAGCAATTCTTTAAATATTTATGCATTGTATGCTAAGGAACTTAGAAATAAACCTTTTCCAGAAATTATTGTTTTGACAGCAGACGATAAAAAATCTAATTTTGATTTATTAGATCCTTTTTTGTGGCAAAATTTAAATAAGCAGATTCAAAACGCTGACGAAGCCGAGCTTTTAAAGCTTGCAAAGCAGTTTAATTCTCAACATACCTTAGCTATTTATGCTTATATTATGGAAAGAGTTTCTAAATTCAAGAAAAATTATTTTATTATGCCTTATTTTGAATATTTAAAAGATTATCCTGTTCAAAGACAAGCTTTAATTATGGCTATTGCCAGACAAGAGAGTCGCTTTATTCCTACGGCTATTTCAACCTCTTATGCTTTAGGCGTAATGCAATTTATGCCATTTTTAGCTAATCATATAGGACAAAAAGAGTTGAAAATTCCAAATTTTGATCAAGATGAGGTATTTAAACCTGAAGTAGCTTATTATTTTGCTAATCATCATTTAAATTATTTGGAAACTTATCTTAATTCCCCTGTTTTTGTAGCTTATGCCTATAATGGCGGTATAGGATTTACTAGAAGAATGTTGGAGCGTCCAGATATGTTCAAGGAAGGCAAATACGAACCTTTTTTATCTATGGAGCTTGTGCCTTATCAAGAAAGCAGAATTTATGCTAAAAAAGTTTTGGCTAATTATATTGTGTATCAAGCTCTATTGAACGATAATATAAAGATTTCGAGTATTTTTGAAAATTTAATTCAAAACAAGGCAAATCTTGCAAACAAACTTTAGCTTGCAAAGTGATATTGTTTTGATTGGATATGCTAACTTTATAATAGTTTGAATATTCATTGTTAATGAGATATTTTAAAAGTTCATCGTTGTGTTCTAAAGGCGTGATTTGGGCTTTATTGTTGTTGATAAAAACTTCCATTTTTTTGTGTTCAAATTCTTTTGGTGCCAAGGCTAAGACAAAAATTTCATCTTTGCTTTTATAATCCAAAACAGGATTTAAGTAGCTTAAACTTGCAATGCCACTTAAGTGATCTTTGCTAAGTTTTTGTTTGTGAGTGTGCATTAAAGTTTGTGCTTTTAAGTTGGTATAATTAATGCTTTCGCGCGAACAAGCACTCAGTAAAACTATGCTTAAAATTAAAATATAAAATTTCATAATCTATCCTAAAAAATTTTTCATATTTTAACCTTTTAACTCTATTTTTTGGTTTAAAATATTATAATTTCTTTTTTGTTTTAAGGAAATTAGAATGAAACAATTGGTTATGGCTTTTAGCGGTCCTTCAAATTCAGGCAAAACAACTTTGATTACAAAAATTGCAAATGAATTTATAAATCAAGATTTAAAAGTGCTAATTATCAAACACGATCCTTCTGATAAAGCGCAATTTGATTTTAACGGTAAGGATAGCTTTAAATTTTTTCAAAGTGGCGCCGAAGTGATGGTGCTTAGCCCTACAAGAACAACTTTTTTTTCGCATCAAGAAAGGGATATTTTTAGTGCTTTAAGAATATCGCCTGATTTTGATTTGTGTTTGGTTGAGGGTTTAAAAACACTTGATTTGCCACGCATTAGTGTCTTTTGTAAGGAAATTGATGAAAGCTATTTCGCTTTTTCAAATGCTGTTGCAAGTTATGAAAAAATTTCGCATAAAAGTTTGGTTTGGCTTGATTTAAATGATATACAAGGAATTTGTGAATATATTTTACAAAATGCAAAAAAATTAAAAGGAGAATTATAAAAATGCAAGAACTTATCTCTTACATACAAGAAGCAGTTTTAGAAATTTCTAAAGCTTTGAAATTTCCTGATACAAGTTACAGTCAAAATCAAAATTCCACTGGTGATACCCAGCTTAAATTTGATGTCTTAAGTGATGAAATCATCACAAAAACTTTAAGTAAATGTTCTAGCATTAAAGCTATTATCAGCGAGGAAAAAGATGAAATTTTAACTATCAATGAAAAGGCTAAATTTGTAGTTGCTTATGATCCGCTTGATGGTTCAAGTTTAATGGATGTTAATTTTGCTATAGGTTCGATTTTTGCCATTTATGAAGAAAAAGCAGATGCGAAAAATTTAAAAGCTGCACTTTATAGTATGTATGGAGCGCGTTTGGAACTTGTGATTTGTGAAGATTTACCAAAACTTTACCGCGTTAATGAAAATAATGAATTTATTTTTGTCAAAGAACTTAAAATGCAAGAAAAAGGCAAAATCAACGCTACAGGTGGTACTCAAAAATTTTGGGAAGAAAAGCACGCTAAATTCATTAAAGAATTATTTGATGAAGGCTATCGTTTAAGGTATTCAGGAGCTATGGTAAGCGATATAAATCAAATTTTACTCAAAGGTGGCGGACTTTTTAGCTATCCAGCAACAAAAGACGCTCCTAAAGGAAAATTGCGTGCTTTTTTTGAAGTCTTTCCTTTAGCCTTTATCATAGAAAGAGCAGGCGGTAAAACCACAAATGGCAAAAATAATTCTTTATTGGAGCTTAAATTTGATGAAATCCACGCCACAACGCCTTGCTTTTTTGGATCAAATTATGAAATTTCAAAGCTTTTAAAGGCATATAATGAGTGAGATTAGAGATGAATTTGAGCAAGAAATGGATAAAAAAAAAGAAATTTTAATCTCTTGTCAAAATACCAAAGGCTTAAAGTCTTGTTATAATTGCGATGAAATTTTTAGCTGCGAGACAAGAAAAAATTATGTCGATGCAGTTTATAATAGTATGTCCAAGGGTAAAACTGAGGGCGGATTTGATTTTTAAAGGAAAAGAATGCGTTATATTACTACTCCAATTTATTATGTAAATGATGTGCCTCATTTAGGACACGCTTATACGACTATCATAGCCGATACGCTGGCTAGATTTTATCGTTTACAAGGGCATGAAACGAGATTTTTAACCGGAACTGATGAACATGGACAAAAGATAGAAGAAGCCGCAAAAGTAAGAAATTTTAGCCCAAAAGAATACGCCGATAAAATCAGTTTAGAATTTAAAAAACTTTGGGATGAATTTGAAATCACTTATGATATTTACGCTAGAACGACAGATAATAGACATATTGAATTTGTTAAAGCTATGTTTTTAAAAATGTGGCAAAAAGGCGATATTTATAAAGATGAATACGAAGGGCATTATTGTGTATCTTGTGAGAGTTTTTTTACCAAATCTCAACTTGTGAATGATTGTGCCTGTCCTGATTGTGGCAAAAATACTTCGCTTTTAAAAGAAGAAAGTTATTTTTTCAAACTCTCAAAATACCAAGATAAAATTTTACAATGGTATGAAGAAAAAGATCCTATATTACCAAAAAACAAAAAAAATGAGCTGATTAATTTTATACAAGGCGGTTTGAAAGATTTATCCATCACTAGAACGAGTTTTGATTGGGGGATTAATTTACCAAAAGAAATCAACGATGAAAAGCATATCATTTATGTATGGCTTGATGCGCTTTTTATTTATGTAAGTTCTCTTGATTATGGCACTGAAGGTGAAAATGCAAAATTTTGGCCTGCTCATGTACATTTAGTGGGTAAGGATATTTTGCGTTTTCATGCGATTTATTGGCCTGCTTTTTTAATGAGCGCGGATTTGCCTTTACCTGAAATTATTGGAGCACATGGTTGGTGGACTAGGGATGGTGAGAAAATGAGCAAATCTAAAGGTAATGTTGTAAAGCCTAAGGAAGTTGTGGATGTTTATGGTTTGGAAGCTTTTAGATATTTTTTACTCAGAGAAGTGCCTTTTGGAAATGATGGAGATTTTAGTGAAGCTATGTTAATAAATCGCATCAATGCGGAGCTTAGCAATGAATTTGGAAATTTGTTAAATCGCATCATAGGAATGAGTACTAAATATAGCGGTGGTGAAATTTTGCAAAATGAGGTTTTAAAGCTTTATAAAGATGAATTAGATACTGCAAAAGAATATTTAAACTTAGCGATAGAATTTTTAGAAAATTTGCAATGTAATCGCTATTTAGAAGAGCTTTTTAAGGCTTTAAGTGTGGCAAATTTGGCTATTAGTAAATACGAGCCTTGGAATTTAATCAAAGAAAACAAAAATAATGAGGCAAATGCCCTTGTAGCGCTTTGTGCAAATATTTTGGCCAAAGTCAGTATTTTACTAAGTCCTGCTTTACCAAAATCTTGTCAAAAAGTGGCAAAAGCTTTAAATTTTGAAATTTCAAGTCAAAATTATGAAAAACTCATCATTAAAAACGAGCTTTTAAATTTCAAAGCAAACGCTTGTGAAGCTTTATTTCCAAAAGTAGAAAAAGCCCTTTTAAGCGAGGAAAAACAAGAAATAAAAAAAGAAGAAAGTCCTAAGATAAAGATTGATGATTTTGTAAAAATTGAGATAAAAGTTGCTAAAGTGCTTGATTGTCAAAACATAGAAGGAAGCGAAAAGCTTTTAAAATTCCAGCTTGAGTTGGATAATAAAGAAGTCCGCCAAGTGCTCTCAGGCATAGCTAAATACTATAAAGCAAGTGATTTGATTGGAAAACAAGTTTGCGTGATAAGTAATCTTAAAAAAGCTAAGATTTTCGGGTTTGAGAGCGACGGAATGATACTTTCAGCAAAAAGCGGCGATAAACTTGTATTAATTAGTCCAGAACAACTTGTAGAAAATGGTTCTTTAATCGGATAATGAATATTAGTAATCTTAATGAGCTTTTAAATACACAAATTTTAAATGAAGGTAGCACTTTAAGTGTGGGTGGTTTTGCCTTAAATTCAAGCGAGGTAAAACCAAGTTTTGCTTTTTTTAGCAATGATGAAGAAGAAATTAAAAGAGCTGTAGAAAAAGGTGCTTTTGTCATTGTTTGCGATAAAATAATCGACATTAAAGACAAAGAAGTTTATTTGCTAAAAAGTGAAAATTTAGAAAATGCGATTTTAAGGCTTTTGAGATTTTTATGCGAAGAAAAGGAATGTAAATTTTTATTTTGCTCTAAAAGAGAATTAGAATTTTGCAAGGTTTTTAATTTAAAAATTTTACACGCTAATGCTTTTTTGGATTTTACTTCTTTGATTAGGGCTAAAAAAGGCGAAATTTTTTGCCTTGATAATGAAAACTATCTTTCAAAACTTTGTGCTAATTATGAAATTCTAAAAGCAGCTAAAGTGCAAAAATTTCAAATTTCAAGCCCTTTTTATAGCACTTTAATTTGCAATGATTTGTATTTTAAAAACCTAAAACTCCCTTTTATCTATACTGAAATTTTTGCTAAATTTGTGTTTTTTTTACAAGAAAATAAATTAAAGATTCATTTTGATTTAAATAAATTAAATCTTTTTAAAATTTATTTTGTCAATAAAGCAATGCAAATTGTAGAGTTTGGAACAAGTTCTAAAGCTTTTATTGCAGTGGAAAACGAAGAAGAATTAGAATTTTGGCAAGAAAATTTCAAAGGCTTTCAAGGACTTAAAATTGCTTTAAAAAATTCTTTATTTTGTGATTTTTCTTATTCTAAAATAAGCGATTTAAAGCAAATGCAAGATTTTAAATATATTCTTGTTTTTCTTGAAAATTTTGATGAATTTGAAAATGAATTTGTAAAAAATGCAAATCAAGAGCAAAAGTTGTTTGATTTTTTATAAAATGTTTTCATATCTGATTGTAGAAATGAGTAATATTTTCGCACTTTTGGTTCAAATAAATTTTCTCTCAAGCTCCATTAAAAATTTTTTGATTTTAATTCCACCGTTATATCCGCCTATGCCATTGCTTGCAACAACACGGTGACATGGGATAAAAATAGGAAGTTGATTTTTAGAATTTGCGTTTCCTACTGCACGAAAAGCTTTAGGATGATTGATATTTTGGGCAATTTCTTTATAAGTGGCAGTTTTTCCATAAGGAATTTGCATTAAAGCTTGATAAACTTTTTGTTCAAATTTGCTACCTTGTACTCTTAGAGGAATGCTAAATTTTTTTAATTTTCCTAAAAAATATAAATCAAGTTCCTTGCAAGCTTGTAGCAAAATTTCACAGCTTTTTTCTTCGCCTTTATCATCACAAAAATCAAGCTGTATAAGGGTTTTTCCATCACTTTGTAAAGATAGGTAACAAAAGGGAGTGGAATAATATATTTTAAACATTTTTTATCCTTTCTATCGTTACAATTATACCAAAGACCAAAATAAAACCAAGGAGAAAAAATGTCTTTCAAAGAAAATTATCAAAAATTAGTTGAAGAAAGAGCAGCTTTAGGCGTTCCTCCGCTTCCTTTAAATGCAGAGCAAACTAGAGAACTTTGCGAAATACTCAAAACTCAAAATGATGAAGAATTAGCAAATATTTTACAAAACCGTGTTAATCCAGGCGTTGATGATGCAGCTTTAGTTAAGTGTGAGTTTTTAGATTCTATTTTAAAAGGTGAGATTAAAGCTCCAAGCATAGATAAAGATCGTGCTTTGAAAATGCTTGAAACAATGCTAGGTGGTTACAATGTAAAAGTTTTAATTGATGCTTTGAAAGATGAAAGCATTGCTAGCAAGGCAGCAGATGTGCTTAAAAATATTATTTTTGTGCATGATGATTTCCATACTATTGCAGAACTTAGTAAGGCTAATACCCATGCTAAATCCGTTTTAGAGAGTTGGGCAAATGCAGAATGGTTTAATAAAAAAGAAAAATTACCTGAAGTGATTAAATGTGTAGTGTTTAAAGTGGCCGGCGAAACAAATACCGATGATTTAAGTCCAGCTGGAGATGCTTTTACTAGAAGTGACATTCCTTTACATGCTAATGCTATGCTTAAAGTCAGACAAGCGGGATCTTTAGAAAAGATTAAAGAACTTAAAAAAAGCGGTCGAGAAATTGTGTATGTGGGTGATGTGGTTGGAACAGGTTCGAGCAGAAAATCAGCGATTAACTCTATACAATGGCATTTGGGTAAAGAAATTGATGGTGTTCCAAATAAACATAGTGGCGGCATAGTAATGGGTTCTACCATAGCTCCAATTTTCTTTAATACTGCTCAAGATAGTGGTGCTTTACCTATAATTTGCGATGTAACAAATTTAGAAATGGGTGATGAATTTGAAATTCATCCTTATGAGGGAAAAATTGTGAAAAATGGCTCTGTAATTGCTGAGTTTAAGCTAAGTCCAAATACTATTTTAGATGAAGTCAGAGCAGGCGGAAGAATTCCACTTATCATTGGTCGCGGACTTTGTGCTAAGGCTAGAGAATTTTTGGGAATGGAAAATGAAAATATTTTCACTAAACCTATACAGCCAGAAGCAGCAAGCGGTGGTTATACTTTAGCTCAAAAAATGTTGGGCCGCGCATGTGGAGTTGAAGGCGTGCGTCCTGGTATGTATATAGAACCTATGACTTTAACCGTTGGTTCTCAAGATACCACAGGTCCTATGACAAGAGATGAAATCAAAGAATTGGCTAGTTTAGGATTTAACGCAGATTTTGTAATGCAAAGTTTTTGTCATACTGCTGCTTATCCAAAAGTTAGTGATTCAAATTTACACAAAACTTTACCAAGTTTTATGACAAGCCGTGGTGGAGTGAGTTTAAAACCAGGTGATGGGGTTATTCATTCATGGCTTAATCGCTTTGTGTTGCCTGATACGGTTGGAACAGGTGGGGATTCACACACTCGTTTTCCTATAGGTATCTCATTTCCTGCAGGAAGCGGACTTGTAGCTTTTGCTGCGGTTACTGGATCTATGCCTTTAAATGTGCCTGAAAGTGTTTTAGTACGTTTTAGTGGAGAATTACAACCTGGGGTAACTTTAAGAGACTTAGTCAATGCCATTCCATACTATGCAATTAAACAAGGTCAATTAACTGTTGAAAAGAAAAATAAGAAAAATATTTTTGCAGGTAAAATTTTAGAAATTGAAGGATTACCAAATTTAAAAGTAGAACAAGCTTTTGAATTAAGCGATGCAAGCGCTGAAAGAAGTGCTGCCGCTTGTAGTGTAGATCTTAGCATAGAAAGCGTTAGTGAATATATTAAATCAAATATTTCTTTGATTGAGGCTATGATTGAAGCAGGTTATCAAGATAAAGCCACTCTTGCTAGAAGAGCTGAAAAAATGAGAGAATGGCTTAAAAATCCTAGTCTTTTAAGAGCAGATAAAGATGCAAAATACGCTTATGTGATAGAAATTAATCTTAATGATATCAAAGAGCCGATTTTGGCATGTCCAAATGATCCTGATGATGTGGCAACTTTAAGCGAAATTTTAGCCGATAACAATCGTCCTAAAAATATCGATGAAGTTTTCGTAGGTTCTTGTATGACAAATATAGGACATTACAGAGCCTTAGGTGAAATTTTAAAAGACAAAGGTATGCTAAAGACTAGACTTTGGGTAGTTCCACCAACAAAAATGGATAAAGCACAACTTACTAAAGAAGGATATTATAGTGTTTTTGGAGCTGCAGGAGCTAGGATAGAGGTTCCAGGTTGTTCTTTATGTATGGGAAATCAAGCTAGGGTAAATGATGGAGCCGTGGTTTTCTCAACTTCGACAAGAAATTTTGATAACCGTATGGGTATGGGGGCAAAAGTTTATTTAGGAAGTGCTGAACTTGCAGCTGTTTGTGCAATTTTAGGAAAGATCCCAAGCAAGGAAGAATATTTGCAAATTGTTAGTGATAAGCTAAATGATGCACACAAAGCAAATATTTACAAGTACTTAAATTTCAATGAAATTAATAATTTTAAATTAGACAATTAATTTACATTGAAGCAGTTTTAGATACAATAATAAAAGTTCAAGAAAGGTTAAAAATGCTGCGAAAAATACTGATTTTGTGCTTTTTTATTGTGCTGTTAGAAGCCCAAGATTGTAATGAAATTTTAAAATACGAAAAAAATACAAATCCTGAAAATTTTAATCAGGATTTGTATTATAAAGTATCAACATGCAAAGATTCTTTTAAAAATCAATCCTTTACTCAAAAACTTTATCAAATTTCAAATACCATTCGTGGAAGCAATAGTGCTTGTTCTGGAATTTATTATTTGCCTAATCTTAAAAAATTTGACTTTTTACTTTTAAAAATGGCTTTAAATCCTAGCTTAAATTCAAATTTAAAAGATATGCTAAGATTAAAAAAATACTTTGAATATTGGGCTTATCAAAGTATAGGAAATTATAGGTTATATAAAGAATTTTGGAAAGAGCATGAGAGTGCAAAAAATGCTTTGAAGCTCTTTTATCAAAATAAAAATTTTGATAAAAATACAAGCGAAAAGCTAAGTAACCAAGTCTTGCATGAATTTTTATATTGGGCTGTTGGTGATACAAAAATCAATAAGGAACTCTCAGAATTTGCCAAGCTTATTATCAAACCAGAAAGTAATGTAGAGGCCATTGAGTCTTATATATATCAAAACAATCCTTCTCAAGCCGAGCTTAGTATAGCTTTGCAAATAGCTTTATTGGCACAAAAAGATATTAAAATTTTAACCTTGTTTATTAAATTGGGCGCAAAGCTTAATGAAAGCTATGAAAGTGCTATTTTTTATGCTTTGGAAAATTATGAAAATACTCAGTTTTTAATCACGCAAGGTGCAAATGTCAATCAAACGAATGCTTTTGGAAAATCTCCACTTTTTTATGCGGTTGAATTTAATCGCAAGGATATAGCTCAACTTTTAATTGAAAATGGTGCAAATATCCATCAAAAATACATTAACAACAATGAAAAACTCGCATTAAGTAACAATACAAATTTTGATACGCCTTATTACATTACCTTTTGTGCCCTAGAACATACTTCTAAAAATCTTTTTATGCACGCAGCAAGTTATGGGGATGTTGAAATTTTAAAATTACTTGTAGCTAAAGGTGTGAAAATATTTGAAATTGATGATTTGGGTTTTAATGCTCTTGATTTTGCTTTGATGGCAAATAAAAAAGAGAATGTTAAATATTTAAAATCTTTAGGTTTAAAAGAGAATGAAAATTTATTTTATGGAGGAAGTTTAGAATGAAAACAGCACTTATTACGGGTGCAAGTTCTGGTTTTGGTAAGGAAAGCGCTAGAGCTTTAGCAGCTCTTGGATATAAAATCATTGCTATTGCTAGACGTAAAGATAAATTACAAGAATTAAAAGATGAATTTAAGGATCAAATTTTCATCGCAGAGCTTGATGTAAGAGATAAAAAGGGAGTTTTTGCTTTGCTCGAAAATTTACCAAGTGAATTTAAAAATATTGATTTGCTTTTAAATAATGCAGGACTTGCTTTGGGTTTAAATGAATTTGATGAGTTGGAACTCGAAGACATAGAAACTATGGTAGATACAAATATCAAAGGTTTTTTATATGTGGCTAGAGCGGTTATTCCTATTTTAAGAAAGCAAAAAAATGCTTATATATTTAATCTTGGATCTATTGCAGGAAATACGCCTTATTTTGGTGGCAATGTATATTGTGGCACAAAGGCTTTTGTGGGTCAGTTTTCAAGAGCTTTAAGGAATGATTTAAGAGGAAGCAATATCAAAGTAACAAATATAGCTCCGGGACTTTGCAAAACCGAATTTAGCCAAGTGCGCTTTAAGGGGGATAAGCAAAAGGCGGATTTGGTTTATGAAAACACTAAATTCATTAGCGCAAAAGATATAGCGCAGGTGATTTTAGCTATTATTAATTTACCTGAGCATGTCAATGTTAATGAGATAGAATTAATGCCCGTAACTCAAACTTGGGCAGGAACTTTTACTGAAAAAAATTAAGGAGAGTGATTGAGAATTTTATATTTTTTATTGTTACCTTTGGTTGCATTTGCTGATCCGCAAACAAATGCTGAAATATTTGGTGTTTTTACTTTGCTTCCGCCTTTAGTGGCTATCGTTTTGGCATTTATTACAAAAGATGTGATTTTATCTTTATTTATCGGTGTTTTTACTGGTAGTTTTATGCTCGCATTAGTGGATAATAATATCTATCATGCGATTATTGGAGGCTTTACAGGATTGATTTCTAAGGCTGTTTCATCAATGGCAAATCCTTCTAATGCTGGTATCATTTTGCAAGTATTAACTATAGGCGGTGTTGTAGCACTCATTACAAAAACAGGTGGCACAAAGGCTGTGGCTATTTGGTTGGCTAAGAAAGCAAAACAAGCAAAAAGCTCGCAATTTGCCACTTGGTGTATGGGGTGCTTTGTGTTTTTTGATGATTATGCTAATTCTTTAATTGTTGGTCCTATTATGCGTCCGGTGACTGATAAATTTAAGGTTAGTCGTGAAAAATTGGCTTTTATCATGGATGCTACCGCTGCACCAATTACTGGTCTTGCAATAATTTCTACTTGGATAGGACTTGAAATTTCTTTGATTCGAAGCGGATATGATTTGATTGATCCGGCTATTTTTGCTCATTTAAATATCAAACACGATGAAATCAATGCTTTTGAAATCTTCGTTCAAACCTTACCTTATCGTTTCTATAATCTTTTTATGTTGGTTTTTGTTTTGCTGACTATTTATATGGGAAGAGAATTTGGACCTATGTTAAAGGCTGAACGCAGAGCAAGAGAGGGTTTGTTTTCACAAGGTCATGAAAAAATTGATAATTTAGAAGATAAGTTATTAGAGCCTAAAGAACATATTAAATTAAAAGCTTCAAATGCCATTATTCCTTTGTTGATTTTGATTGTATTTTCTTTTATAGGATTTTATTTTAGCGGATATAATGCCATTGATGATGTAGTTTTAAAAGCGCAAATTGATGCTAATCCTTTGGGGCTTTTTGCATTAAGGGAAACTTTTGGTAAGGCTGATGCTTCTGTGGTGTTGTTTCAAGCAGCGCTTTTGGCAAGTATTGTGGCTATTATGATGGGAGTGGCTAGGAAAATTTTTACTCTTAAAGAAGCAATTGTAACTTGGACTCATGGTTGGAGAACGATGATAATGACGGTTGTGATTTTGCTTTGTGCTTGGTCTTTGTCTGCTGTGATTAAAGATCTTGGAACTTCAAGATATTTAGTGGATTTATTTTCTGATAAAACCCCTATTTATTTGCTTCCAACGGCAATTTTTATTTTTGCCTCTATCATTTCTTTTTCAACTGGAACTAGCTATGGCACAATGGGAATTTTAATGCCTTTAACTATTCCATTAGCCGCTGCAGTTGGAGTACATCATGAATTAAATGATATGAATTTGCATCACTATATTATTATTAATATTTCAGGTGTTTTAACGGGAGCTATATTTGGGGATCATTGCTCGCCAATCTCTGATACTACAATACTTTCATCTATGGGAAGTAAGTGTGATTTGCTAGCTCATGTAAGCACTCAAATGCCTTATGCTCTGAGTGTTTGTGTTATTAGTATTCTTTGTGGATACTTGCCTGTTGCTTTTGGATTTAATGTTTGGCTTAGTTTGATATTTGGGGTTTTAGTGATGGCGACTTTACTTTTTGCTATAGGTAAAAAAGTTGATGCTTGCTGAGAAAAAATTTCAAGACGCTAAAGATTTATTTCAAGCTTATTTTAGTGATTTTGAATGCATAAAAGGTCCTTTGCAAAATTATCGCACAAGGGCTGAATTTTCTTTTTTTCATGATGAAAATGGACTACATTATGCAATGTTTGATCCGTATACTAAGAAAAAGCATATTATTAAGCATTTTCCTATTGCTGTGCAGTGCATACAAGATTTTATGCCTTTGTTGCTTGAAAAATTAAATGCTAATGCGAGTTTAAAACAAAAAATCTTTGGAGTAGAGTTTTTGGCTACAAAAAATGATTTTAGCGCGACCTTGCTTTATCATAAGGATATAGAGCTTATTAAAGATCAATTACAAAATTTAAGCGAAGAGCTGAATTTAAAATTAATCGCTAGAAGTCGTGGTAAAAAACTTGTTTTTAAATCAGAAATTGTAAGACAAAATTTGCAAATTTTTGATAAAGAAGTTTTGTATGAATTTAATAACGATTGCTTTATACAGCCAAATACTTTTATCAATGAAAAGATGATAGAGTGGGTCATTAAGGCTATAGAAAATGACACAAAACAAGATTTGTTAGAATTATACTGTGGTTATGGGAATTTTACTTTACCCTTGGCAACTCATTTCAATCAAGTCTTGGGCACCGAAATTTCAAAAAGTAATATTAATTTTGCATTGAGAAATTGCGAGTTAAATCATATCTTAAATATCCAATTTATAAGGCTTTCTAGCGAAGAATTGAGTAAGGCTTTAAAAAAAGAAAGGAAATTTTTTCGCTTAAAAAATATCCATTTAGACAATTATCATTTTTCGCATGTTTTAGTCGATCCACCAAGAGCAGGTTTGGACGAAAGTGTGATAAGACTTATACGAAATTATGAGAATATTATTTATATCTCGTGCAATCCTATTAGCCTAAAGCAGAATTTGGAGGAATTGCTAAAAACGCACAAAATTCTTAAATTTGCTTTTTTTGATCAATTTGCTAATACGCCACATTTAGAATGCGGGATTTTACTTCGCAAAATTCTTTAGTTTTCGATTTTAGGTTGCCCAAAAAGTTCATCAAGGGCTTTTTTGGCTTCTTCCTCTGGATTAGATTTTCTCGCTTCTTGTTTTAGTTTTTCGAGTTTGAAATTGATATCATTTTTATTTTCTTGAGTAATGCTTTGTAATTTACTCTCATCAATTTGAATTTTTGACTCTTTTTGAGTTTGCATTTCTTTGGTTTGTTTTTGAATTTCAATTTTTGCATTTGTTCCAAAAAGCTTGATTAACAATTCTTGAATGAGTTTAAAGCCACGATTGAGTATCGCTCTATCTTCATCGTTGGCATTAGAACTGATACTTAATTTTTGCCCATTAAAAGAGATAAATTGCGTACATTTTGCAAAACATTGTCCTAGATCATAATCTCTATCATAAATAGCATCCAATAATTGCTCATATTCATTTTTGTTTTGTATTTGAGATTGAGATTTTAAATTGATTTGAGTATGGTTGTTTTGCGCTGTTTTTTGGCTTTGCTGTATTAAAGTGTTTTGTTTTGAAATTTCTTCATCAATTTGCTTTAAATGAATTGCTTCCATCATCATAAAAGCCATTACGCATAAAACAAAACCATTATCATCACAAGTATAAAGCATGGTTTTAGCTCGCGATAAAATTCTAAAAAATCTCTCATAAATCAAAGTTGAAAAATGATTATCTTGATTGAAAAAACTTTCTTTAAGATAAAACATCATTTCATCAATAACACTTGCAGCCTCATAATCTTCTAATTCTTTTAAAAATTCAAGCACGAGTTCTTTATTTTTTTGCAAAATGGCTGTATAAAATTCTTTGATTTTTATCGGATCTAAAAAGCCAAGCAGTTGTGTTACTTTACTTGTTTTTATGTCATTTTGACAAAAAATGATGGCTTGATCAAGTAAAGTAAGGGTGTCTCTTAAAGAGCCACTCCCACTTCTTGCAATGAATTTTAAGGCTTCTAGTTCATAATTTACTTGTTCTTTGTTTAAAATCCATTCTATGTGCTTTAAGATATCATTTTGCGAAATTTGCTTAAAGCGGAAATGCTGAGTTCTTGAAAGCACGGTTGCGGGTAATTTCAAAGGATCTGTGGTTGCAAGTATAAATTTAACATAACTTGGTGGTTCTTCCAAGGTTTTTAAAAGCGCATTGGCAGCTTGCGGAGTAAGCATATGCACTTCATCGATAATAAAAATTTTAAATCTTGCCATAGAAGGAGCGTATTTGGTTTGTTCTATTAAAGCTTGTATATCTTCAAGGCCACGGTTGCTTGCTGCATCCATTTCTATGATATCAATGTGTTTTCCTTCTAATGCAGCAAGACATTGCCTGCAAGTTCCACAAGGCGTATCGCTTGGCCCTTCATCACAAACTAAAGCACGAGAAAAAATTCTAGCACTTGAAGTTTTACCGCTTCCGCGCAAACCTGAAAAAAGATAAGCATGTGCTAAACGGTTGTGGTTTAGTGCATATTTTAAACTTGCACTTATGGTGTCTTGTCCTACAAGTTCATTAAAATTTTTTGGTCTATATTTTATAGCTAGTGCTTCTAACATCTTCAGTCATTCATAATGGATAATAATTCGTCATTGTTTTTAGTTTTAAGCATTTTAGAGTATAAAAATTTAAGCGCTTCAATATCATCCATTTGAGAGATTGCAGAGCGAATTGCCCAAATTTTTTGTAAATTTTGTGGTCCTTGAAGTAATTCTTCTTTTCTTGTGCCCGATCTAATAATATTAATTGCAGGATAAATTCTCCTATCAGAAATACTTCTATCAAGCACAATTTCACTATTTCCTGTGCCTTTAAATTCTTCAAAAATCACTTCATCCATTCTCGAACCTGTTTCAATTAGTGCGGTTGCAATGATGGTTAAAGATCCACCTTTTTCTATATTTCTTGCAGCGCCAAAAAAGCGTTTAGGTTTATGTAGTGCATTTGCATCAACCCCACCACTTAAAACTTTTCCGCTACTTGGAGTGGCAGTATTATAAGCTCTTGCGAGTCTTGTTATACTATCAAGCAAGATAATTACATCTTTGCCAGTTTCTACCATTCTTTTAGCTTTTTCCACAACAAGCTCAGCCACGCGCACATGGTTGTAAGCAGGAAGATCAAAAGTGGAGCTAAAAACCTCTCCTTTTACACATCTTTGCATATCGGTAACCTCTTCGGGTCTTTCATCGACAAGTAAGACAATTAAATGCATTTCAGGATGATTTTTAGCAATCGCAGCTGCTAGTTCTTTCATTAGTTCTGTTTTACCCGTTCTAGGAGGCGCAACGATAAGTCCTCTTTGACCCTTGCCTATAGGCGCGAAAAGATCGAGCATTCTTCCTGTGAGCTTGGTAGACTCATATTCAAGTTTTATTTTTTCGGTTGGAAAAATTGGGGTAAGATTATCAAATAAAGGTCTTTCTCTAGCTTCTTGCAAAGGTAAATAATTAATTGCTTCGATTTTTAAAAGAGCGTAGTATTTTTCTTGATCTTTTGGTTCTCTAACTTGTCCTGTAACTATATCACCTACACGCAGTGCGAATTTGCGAATTTGTGAGTTTGAGACATAAGCATCATTTACACTGTCGCTTAAATTTGAGTCCATTCCTCTTAAAAAGCCATAGCCTTCAGGAGAAATTTCTAAAATTCCTGTAAATAAAATAAAACCACCTTTTTTGGTTTGTGCTTTTAAAATTTCAAAAATTAATTCTTGACGACGAAATTCGCGTGGATTTTCGATCTCGCACTCATTTGCAATATTAACTAAGCCTTCTAAATCAAGCAATTTTAATTCTTCTATTTTATAGCCTTCCACTGGAATGTGGGTTCTTTGATGTTTTTTTTCTTTGGTATTTTCCATAAATCCTCTTATTGTGTAGTAAAACGCAGTAATAAAAATGTGATTTTAATAAAAAATAGCTCTTTTTGTCAAATTTTCTTATAATTATGAAAAAAATAATTTAAGAAAGAAATTTTAATGAAGTGCTCTCATTGTAAATTAGATTTTAAAAAAGAAGAATTATTTGAAAAAAACGGTAATTTTTTTTGTTGTAAGGGTTGCGAAAGTGTTTATGAAATTTTAAATGAGAAAGGTTTAGATGAGTTTTATGAAAAACTTGGAAAACAAACTTTAACTCCGGTAAATTTTACTTCAGAGGAAAAAAATTACAATGAATTTATCAAAACAAATTTGGAAGGTTTTTGTGAAATTTATTTAATGATACACAAAATTCACTGTTCTGCTTGCGTATGGCTTAATGAGAAAATTCTTATAAAAGAAGCTGGGATTATGGAAGTGGATATTAACTTACTTACTCATAAAGCCCGCATTGTTTTTGATAAAGATAAGATTAATTTAGAAAAAATCATTCATTTAATCCAAAGCATAGGCTATGATGCAAGTGCTTTTGATCCTTTGAAAAATGACAAAAAAAGTAATGCTTTAAAGAGAGAATTTTATTCCAAACTCATTGTTGCTATAGCTTGCGTGATGAATATCATGTGGATAGCAGTGGCTAAATATGCGGGATTTTTTAGCGGTATGGATAGGGATATTAAGGATATTTTAAATTTTGCTGAATTTATACTTTGTTCTCCGGTACTTTTTTATACAGGATCAAGTTTTTATCGTAGTGCGTATTATGCAATTAAAAATAAACAACTTAATATGGATACCTTGGTGATTTCTGGCGCAACTTTAGCTTATATTTACTCTATTTGGGCAATGTTTTCAAGGCTTTCTGAGGTGTATTTTGACTCTGTTACAATGATTATTTGCTTTGTATTTGTAGGAAAATATCTTGAGATTTTAACCAAAAAACGCGCAAGCGATACGATTGATGGCTTGAATGATTTTTTAGGTGGGGAAGTTTTGGTTTTTGATGGGGTAAAATTTATTTCTAAAAAACCTCAAGAAGTGATGATAGGTGATATCATCGAGGTTAAAACTGGAGATAAAATTTTAATCGATGGAAGTTGTATTGAGGGAGAAGCAAGTTTTGATAAGTCAAGTTTGAGCGGAGAAAGTGAGCCAGTGCTTATCAAACGAGGCGATGAGGTGGTATCTGCTAGTATCTTGCTTGATGGAATGATAAAATATGTTGCCAAAAAAACTTATGAAGATTCTAAGCTTAATAAAATCATTTCTCTGCTTGAGTTAGCAAGCTCTAAAAAAGCTAAGATCGAAAGTCTTGTAAATTCTATCAGTGCTTATTTTTCACGGACTATTTTGACTTTGTCTTTAATTTGTTTTTTATTTTGGTTTTTTTATCAAAAAGTTGGTTTTGAAAATGCACTTATTAATGCCATTGCGGTTTTAATCATTGCTTGTCCTTGCGCCTTAGCTTTGGCAACTCCAGTTTGTAATCTTATTGCCTTGTTTAAAGCTTTGAAATTTAAAGTTTTATTTAAAAGTGCTAGTGTGATTGAAGATCTTTCAAAATGCGATATGGTAGTATTTGACAAAACAGGTGTTTTAACAAAAAGTCAGTTTGAAATTTCAAAAATTATTTTAGATGAGAATTTAGATAAGAAAGAATTATTGGCTTTTGTGAGACTTTCTAAACATCCTATTTGCCATAGTGTGATGTGTTATTTGGAACAAGAAAAAATTAAAGATAAAAAAATGGATTTTAAAAATATTAAAAATATCCAAGCCAAGGGCTTGAGTGCAAATTGTGAAAATGAGGAATTTTTGGGTGGAAATTTAAAATTCATGAAAGAAAATGGCATAGAATGTGAGGAATTATTGAATTCTCATTTTTATTTTGCTAAAAATAAAAAAATTCTTGCTTTATTTGAATTTAAGGCTATATTAAGAGAAGGTGCGAAGGAAACTATAGAATATTTAAATCATAAAAAAATCAATCTTATGATTTTAAGCGGGGATAATGAATATGCGGTAAAAAAAGTTGCAGATGAGTTAGGAATTCAAAATTATAGAGCGAATTGTTTACCAGAAACTAAAATGCAAGAAGTGGAAAAATTAAGTTTAAATCATAAGGTTTTGTTTGTGGGAGACGGGGTAAATGATGCTTTAGCTTTGAAATTTGCTGCTGTATCGGCAAGCTTGAAAGAGGGTAGTGATTTGGCCATTGAAAGCAGTGATATACTTTTACTTGATAATAACTTAAAGGCTTTGCAAGAAAGCGTGAGATTATCCAAAAAAACTTTTAGAATTATCAAAGAGAATTTGATTTTTTCTTTATTTTATAATGCACTTACCATTCCTTTGGCTTTTTTTGGACTTATAAATCCTCTAATAGCGGCACTTTCTATGTCTTTTAGTAGTATAATAGTGATTTTAAATGCTTTAAGGATTAATAAATGAGTGGTGTTTTAATGATGATGATAGGGGTTTCGATTTTTGTTTTTTTTATTATTTTAATTACTTTGCTTTGGGGTATTAAAAATAAGCAATTTGATGATGATTATAAATTTACAACGCTTAATGATAGCGAAGAAGCTTTAAATGATGCGATAATGCTAGAAAAGCGTAAAAAAGAGAGTTTAAGAAAGAAAAGGCTTTCTTAGAAAGCCTTAAAATTATAAAGATTCAATATAAGCTTCGATAGCTTTGAAATCTTCTTCAGTTAAGCCTTTAAGATTGATTTTCATGATCGCACCTTGTCCATAAGCATTTCTTTTGCCTTCTGAATATTCTTTCATATATTGAAGTCTTTCTTGCATAGTTAGAGTTTTTAGTGCAGGAACTTTATTTAAATAAACTTTATCTGCTTTTGCACCATGGCAAACTGCACATTTTTTAAAAAGTGTTGCACCATCCGCAGCATACGCTGAAACTCCTAAACATGCCAATGCTGAAACTACAAGTAGTTTTTTCATTTATTTGCTCCTTTTTTAAAATCAATGCTTGGTATTATATATTAATTTTGTAATTTTTGTATAAATAAAATTATTATTTTGTTATTGAAATTCAACTTATATTTATTATAATACTCTACATGAAAAGAAAAGCATTATTTTTAGACAGAGATGGCGTTATAAATATTGATAAAAAATATGTCTATAAAATTGAAGATTTTGAATTTTGTGATGGAATTTTTGAGCTTTGTAGGTATTTTTTGCAAAAAGATTATTTGCTTTTTGTAGCAACAAATCAATCAGGCATAGCAAGAGGATATTATACAGAAGATGATTTTTTTAAGCTTTGTGAATTTATGCTTGATGAATTTGCCAAAGAGAATATAAAAATTGAAAAGATTTATCATTGTCCGCATTTAGAAAATTGCCAGTGCCGAAAACCAAAGGCTGGGATGCTTTTAAAAGCAAAGAGTGAATTTGATTTGGATTTAGAAAATTCTATTTTTATAGGTGATAATTTAAGCGATATGCAGGCAGGATTAAATGCAAAAATTGGTACTTTAGTCTTAGTAAATAGTGAAAAAAAAGAAGGGAATTTTTTCAAACAATTTAAAAATTTAAAAGAAATTTTAGATTTTTTCAAAAATAAGGAAAATAAATGAAGATAGTAATTACCGGTGGAGCAGGGTTTATTGGTTCGCAACTTGCCTTAAACTTGCAAAAAGAAAATGAAATTTTAATTATAGATAAAATGAGAAGTGGTGAGCTTTTAGAAAATGGGAATTTGGAAAGTTTTGGGCATTTTAAAAATTTACTTGAATTTGATGGAAGTCTTTTTGTGGGTGATATTAAAGATGAAAAAACTTTTAAAAAAATTAGAGATTTTAAACCAGACATTATTTTTCATGAGGCTGCAATTTCAGATACAACGGCTTATAATCAATTTAAAGTTTTAGATACAAACTTAAATACTTTTGAAGATTTTATAAAACTTAGCATCGAGCTTAATGCGAAGCTTATTTATGCAAGTTCTGCTTCGGTTTATGGTGATATGCCAAGTCCTCAACGCGTAGGCTTTGAAGAGCCTAAAAATCCCTATGCTTTTTCAAAATTTATGATGGATAAAATGGCAAAAAAATACTATGATAAAGCTCATATAGTAGGGCTTAGATATTTTAATGTTTATGGAAAAGGTGAATTTTATAAAAACAAAACTGCTTCTATGGTAGTGCAATTTGCACATCAAATTTTAGCTGGACATAAACCTCGTTTATTTGAAGGAAGTGATAAAATTTTTAGAGATTTTACTTATATTAAAGATGTTATAAGTGCAAATTTAGCAGCACTTGATGCAAAATGTGGGGTTTATAATGTAGGAAGTGGGAAAGCAAGAACTTTTCAAGATATAGTCGATATTTTACAAAGTGAGCTTGGCACGAATTTGCCTTGCGAGTACATTCCAAATCCTTATGTGAAAGCTTATCAATTCCATACAGAAGCCAAGCTTGATGAAAGTTTTGCTTATAGACCACAATTTAGCCTTGAAGAAGGGATAAAAGACTATTTAGATGAGATTAAAAGACTTTTTGAAAAGGAAGTAAATGCTTGAAGCGCTAAGCAAAGAAAAGCCTAAAATTTTGCTTGTGGGCGATTTTATGGTGGATAATTATACTTGGTGTGATTGTTCGCGCGTGAGTCCTGAAGCCCCTGTTTTGGTAGCAAAAACACAAAAAGAAGATAAAAGATTAGGCGGTGCAGCTAATGTTTATGCAAATTTAAAAAGTTTGGGTGCTGATGTTTTTGCACTTGGAGTTTTAGGAGATGATGAAAGCGCTTCATTTTTAAAAGCAAATTTAAAAGGCGAGTTTTTGACGCAAATTGGACGCAAAACCCCTTTTAAAAATCGTATTATGGCGCATAATCAGCAAGTTTTAAGGCTTGATGAAGAAGATATAAATGAGATTTTGCTAGAAGATGAGCTTATTGCTTTATTTGAAGAGAAAGTTAAAGATTTTAAAGCTGTTGTGTTAAGTGATTATGCTAAGGGTGTTTTAACACCAAAAGTATGCAAGGCTTTAATTAAAAAAGCAAGAGAGTTAGAAATTCCTATTTTAATTGATCCAAAAGGAAGTGATTTTAGCAAATATAGTGGTGCAACGCTTCTAACGCCAAATAAAAAAGAAGCCCTAGAAGCTTTAAAATCGACTGCTTTGAAATTTGATAATCTGGAAGGTGAAAATCTTTTAAATGGCATTAAAAAGCTTAAAAATGAGTTTGATTTAAAATATTCTATTATCACACTTTCTGAAGCAGGGATTGCGCTTTTTGATGAGAAATTACAAATCGCACCGGCTAAGGCCTTAGAGGTTTATGATGTAACAGGTGCTGGAGATAGTGTAATTGCGGTTTTGGCCTTTTGTTTATCATGTGGGGTTGAGATTTTTAAAGCTTGTGAGATTGCCAATGAAGCAGCAGCTGTCGTGGTGAGTAAAATAGGTAGCGTGAGTGTGAGTTTTGATGAGATAAAAGGTTATAAAAAAAGCGAATTTGAGAAAAAAATTTTAAGCAAAGAAGAGCTTTTAAAACTTTTAAAAAAAGATAACAAAAAGGTTGTTTTTACCAATGGTTGCTTTGATATAGTGCATTTTGGGCATATAAAATATCTCGAAAAAGCTAAGAAATTAGGTGATATTTTGGTTGTTGGTTTAAATTCGGACAAAAGTGTAAAAAGATTAAAAGGCGAAAGTCGTCCGATAAATTGCGAATTTCAAAGAGCTTGTATGCTTGCAGCTTTTTATTTTGTTGATTTTGTGGTGATTTTTGATGAAGATACGCCTTTTGAATTAATAAGCTTTTTAAAGCCTGATATTTTAGTAAAAGGGGCTGATTATAAAGATAAACTCGTAGTGGGTGCTGATTTAGTTTCAAAAGTTGAATTAATCGAGTTTGAAGAGGGTTTTAGTACTACAAAAATTATAGAAAAGATTAAGGATAGAAAATGATAAATTTAATAGAAAAAGAATGGAATGAGCATAAAAAAACCTTAGAGGCAAGTGAAGTGTTAAAAGGACAGATCGCCAGAGTGGGCGAAATTTTGTGTGAGCGCCTTAAAAATGGGGGTAAAATTTTAATTTGTGGAAATGGCGGGAGTGCTGCGGATTCTCAGCACTTTGCGGCTGAACTTAGTGGGCGTTATAAAAAAGAACGCAAGGCTTTAGCAGGGATTGCACTTACAACTGATACTTCAGCGCTTAGTGCTATAGGAAATGATTATGGTTTTGAGTTTGTCTTTTCAAGACAAGTGGAAGCTTTAGGAAGCGAAAATGATGTATTAATAGGCATTTCAACTAGTGGAAAAAGTCCTAATGTTTTAGAAGCTTTTAAGAAGGCTAAAGAATTAAAAATGCAATGCATAGGACTTAGTGGAAAAGGTGGTGGAGTGATGAATGAAATGTGTGATTTTAATCTTGTCGTGCCAAGCGATGATACGGCTAGAATTCAAGAAATGCACATTTTAATCATCCACGCACTTTGTCAAATTATAGATGAGGGTTTTTGATGAAAGTTTTTATTATAAATTTAGAGCGCTTGCAAGATAGAAAAGAATATATGTAAGAGCAAATTGCCAAACTTTTTGAAAAAAATCCTAATTTAAAAGAAAAATTAGAATTTATATTTTTCAAAGTGATAGATGCTAAGAACAATGAGCATTTAGAGTTTAAAGAACATTTTCCTTGGTGGGGTTCTTGGGTTTTTGGGAAAGAGCTTGATTTGGGAAGTATTGGTTGTTTTATTAGTCATTATAAACTTTGGCAAGAATGCGCAAAACTTAATGAACCTATAATTATTTTAGAAGATGATGTGGAATTTAGCGACGAGTTTTTAAATAATGATGGGGGGGGGTATAGAAGAATTATTGCGGGACAGATATGAATATATAAGACTTTGTTATTTATTTGATAAGAAGCTATATGCTTTAGGCGATGAATATTACTTAAGTTTTGAAAAACTTGCGGGGACGCAAGGTTATATAATAAAACCTAGTGCGGCAAAAAAGTTTATATCAAAAGCTAAATTTATTTATACTCCCATAGATGATTATATGGATAAATTTTACAAACATAAGGTTTTAAATATTGTTAAAATACCTTTATTGTTGAAACATAATTATAAATTAGAAAGTGATATTTCTAATCTTGGACGCATTAATAAAAAACTTAAAGTTTATAGGAAAATCGTAAGAGAAATTTTTAGATTTTATCCAAGTATTTTTAAGATTTTGTATGCTTTTTATATAAAGAAAAAATTTAAACTAAAATAGCTTTTAACTATTTTAGTTTTCTTGTTTTTTGATAAATTCCACAAATGGAGTTAAATCATAGTTTCTAATCTTTTCTTCCATGATTTTAAAATACTCATCCATATTTTCAGGTGTTAAAATATTTGTTTGGTTTTTAATAGCATCAAGTTGCATTGAATTCATATTAGTGTTATAATGTGCCGGATCTTTGTAGTTTCTTATATCATCGGCATAATCTAGATCATCAAAGCCATAAATTTTTACATTGGGATATTTGCTTGTTTCTTTGACAAGCCATTTTAAAACCGCTTGATATTTCGAGAATAATTCACTATCTTTATTATAATAGCCTTCAAAACTACATAATCTATAATTTAATCTAGAATAGCTTGGAATGATGAGATAAAAGCGTGTATTTGGATGTTTATTGATTATTTTTAAAAGTTGTTGTTTTATATAGTTTTTATTTTTTGAAATATCTATATTATAATTTGGATTAAAATCTTGAATATTTAACACAGAATCCTGAAGTTCTTTTGACTGCAAGAGGTTTTTATTCCAATTTTTAAAGTTACCAAATTCATTTTTATTTTCTATACCCCAATTTACTAGAGTATCAAGATTACTTTTTCCTATGCATTTTTCTTTTTTAGAAAAGGTTAGAGCGCAAAGAATAAATTTTTTAGAGAAATATACTTTAAAATTTTTATAAGCATTATCGTTATAAATAAAAGAAAAACTTTTAGTATCTTGTTCTAAGGCATTATTTAGAGTGAAGACATCAAGCGAATATATTATTTTTCGTATTTGCTTATGTTTAAATAAATAGTTTAAAATTATATTTCTTTCATTTAAAGCACTTCCGCTTAAGGATAAATTCACCCATTTATCGCCTAATTTTTCACTCGCTTCTTTTGCGCTTGTATTTTCAAGCATAGAAGTGCCTATTATAACAGAATCAAAGTCTTTGTGTAAGATAATACCCCTAGCTTGCATTCTCATATCTCTCATAAAACTTTCTTCTCTAAAATAAGGCTTATGAAAAAACCAAAAAGGATCGCGAATATAAAGCAGAGCAAAAAGAATTAATATAGAAGGCAAAGGAATCAATAAAGAAAAAAATATGAATTTTTTATAAGATTTAAACATTGTTTTTTCCTTAAAAATTAAAATAAATAAATTCGGTGTATGGGGTAACGCCAATCATAATCAATGCTATGTATAAAAATAGCATTATAATGATGGAATTTTTGATATTTGGTTTAAAATTATCAAGCATTTGTATGCTATTTCTAAAACAAAGGCAAATAATAAAAGAGATTAAAATGAAACCAACCATTTTATCATTTCCGCCTATTTCTCTAAAAAGCCAACTTGCTTTAAACTTATAAGGTAGTTCCACCCAAGTTATGCCAAACATTGCTTTTAAGATATTTATCGCACCACTTAAATTCTCGCTTCTAAAAAACACCCAAGCTATATTTAAAAAATTAAAAGTAAGTAGCCATGCAAATATTTTATAAATTTTTGAGTTTAAAAAGCTTTTTCCGATTGCTAAAAAGCTATAAATTCTATGACTTACCATAGCTATAGCGTGCAAGCTGCCCCATATCACAAAGCCCCATCCGGCTCCATGCCAAACTCCGCTTAAAAATGCTACAATGAAAAGATTTCTTAGATTGATGATTTTGCTTACGCGGTTTCCGCCTAGTGGGATGTATAAATAATCTTTTAAAAACCTTCCTAAAGTTATATGCCATCTTCTCCAAAAATCAGCTATGTTTAAAGCCTTATAAGGAGAGTTAAAATTTATCGGTAAAACGATACCAAAGAAAAGTGCTAAACCTATGGCCATATCACAATACCCGCTAAAGTCAAAATAAAGCTGAAAGGTGTAAGATAGTGAAGTCACCCAAGCTTCAAAGATATTTAAAGTCCCGCCATTTTGTGCTAAAGTAAATCCCGCATTAGCCCACGCAGCAAAGCTATCTGCTATGAAAACCTTTTTAAAAAGCCCTATGGAAAAGATAAATAAACCCTTTGCCATAAATTCCCAATTAATCAAAGCTTTTTCTTTATTTAAAAGCGAGTGAAATTGTGGCATCATTTCTTTATGATGGACAATCGGACCTGCGATGAGCTGTGGAAAAAAGGTGATAAATAAAGAATAATCTAGCAAATCAATTTTATAAGAATTTTTTGCTTTTAAGTCTTCTATATTGCTTTTTTTGTAGCAATCCACCAAAAAGGCAATTTGCTGAAAGGTAAAAAATGAAATCGCTAAAGGTAAAAGTATATGTGGTAAAGGAATGTTAAAATCAAGATGGATTACTTTTGTAAAAGCATTGAAATTTTCTAGTAAAAAATTTGTGTATTTAAAAAAAGCCTAAAAGTAAAAGATTAAAGCTTATGCCTAGGACTAAAAACCAATACCCCCCCCCCATTTTTGTTTTTTAAGTATAAAACTTGCTAAGAAAAAATTTATAAACATTGAAAAAAGTAAGATAAAAACATACTCAATTTTCCAAAAAGCATAGAAAAACAAACTTGTACACACCAAAAAAAGCTTTGCCAAAGAGAAATGATTATAAGCTTTTAGTAAATAAAATATGATTAGCGTAATGGGTAAAAAAGCAAATATAAATTCATATGATGAAAAAACCATAATCTTCCTTTTGAAATTTAAAGAGATGATTTTAGCACAAAAATCAAAAAAAAAAAAAAATGAATTTTTTAAATTTTTAATAAATTTTTAGCTTCATTGATGACGATTTGTGGTTTTAAATCTTTCATACATTTATGGTGTTTTAAAGGACAGACTTTTTGCATACAAGGCATACAAGCTAAATTTAAATGTGCTATTTTAGCATTTTCTTGCCAAGGAGAGGTTTGACTAAATTTAGTAGAGCCAAAAACAGCCACCGTTTTCACCCCATAAGCTGCGCCTATATGCATAGGACCGCTATCGTTTGTGATGAGCAAATCAAGCAAGGATATATTTTTACATAAAGCATAAATACTGGTTTTACCACAAAGATTTTTTGCTTTTATACCTTCTTTTAAAAGAAAATGTTCAATTTCATCACAAATTTCTCTCTCACTTTCTACTCCAAAGATTAAAATTTTATGAGTTGAACTAAATTCTTTTGCTACCCTTGCAAAATAGCTTGCATCCCATCTTTTCGCACTTCCAAAATGTGCACCTGGGTTTATACCTAAAATTTTTTGAGTTGATTTTGCTTTTATAGGGAGTTTTAAAGCATTTGAAGTAGCTTTAAATTTTAAGGCTTTTTCTATGAAATTTAAGTATTTTAAGACTTGATGTTCTTCTTTTAGAATATTTTTATCAAAATAAAATCTTTTTTTTGCTTTGATTAGATTTAAAATGATCTTGCTTGAAAATGCCGAGCGAAACGAAAAAGCTAGATCAAATTTACCAAGGTTTTTTCTAGCTTGTAAAATTTGCCTATATCTTTGCTTTTTATTTTCTACTAAAATTTGAGCATTTTCAAAGCGTTTAAAAAGCTCTGTACTCACAAAAGAACCATAAAAAGTAAATTTAGCTTGGGGGTATTTTTCTTTTATAGTATAAATAGCCGCACTAGCCATCACTGCATCGCCAAGCCAAGTAGGAAGATTGATAAAAATTTTCATGATTTTCCTTAAAAATAAAAGCTATAATTATATCAAAAAATAAAGAGCTAAAATGAGTCAAATTTCCATCATACTACCAACTTATAATGTAGAAAAATATATAGCTAGAGCATTAGAAAGTTGTATTAATCAAACTTTTAAAGATATAGAAATCATTGTAGTAGATGACCTTGGCAATGATAAAAGTATAGATATAGCAAAAGAATATGCTAGTAAAGATGATAGAATAAAAATCATATATAATGAAGAAAATTTAGGAACTTTTGCTAGTAGGAATATAGGTGCTTTTAATGCAAAATCAGATTTTATAATGTTTTTAGATCCTGATGATTATTTAGAGCTTAATGCTTGTGAGCTTGGGTTTGAAAAAATTAAAAATGTAGATATGGTAGTGTTTGATGCATATGTGCATAGGGTGAAATTTAAGAAATTTTATAGATTTAAACAAGATGAATATTATAATAAAGATGATTTTTTAAATTTCTTACTCAATCAAAAGCATTTTTGCTGGAGTGTTTGGGCAAAAGTATATAGGAAAAATTTGATTTTAAAAAGTTTTGAATATGTTGATTTCAAAGAAAAACTTTGTTATGGAGAAGATGTGCTTTTTAACTATATAAATTTTATATTAAGTGAGAGTTTTTTTGTATCACAAGAATGTATATATCGCTATGAATTTAATGAAAATGGTAGATATGAAAACAAAAATAAAGAAATTTTATGGCAAAATTATGAGCATAAAAAAAGAAGCAATGAAATCATACAAAAACTTTCTTTAGGATTGACAAGTAGTAAATTTTGCGAAAATATGCTTGAGATTTTGGGGAAAGAGGAGAGGGGTTTGGAGGGAAGAATGAAAAATTAATGCTTAATAGGTAAAAGATTTTAGATTGTTGGTTTTTTAATTTTTAGAATTCTTAATCCGCAAAAATAATATCTTTTTGCTTTTTCACTTTCTTGCCAACCAAAAAATGGTTTTTTCTTAACGAGTTCTAAATTAATAATCGGAATACTTAAGTAGTTTATCTTATCTTTTTTGTATTCAAACCAAATATTAAACAATCTCTTGCTTAAAAATCCAAAAACTCTAGCTTGATAAATGTCATATTCTTTATAGTCTATCTTGTCTTTTACATAAAACAAGATATCAAATAACCATTCGCAGTATTCAAAAAATAGCTCTTTTTTCATAATGAAAATATTCCAAAATAAAAATGCATAGTCCTTATTGTATATAGTTTTATTTATATAATCTTGCATGTTTGGATGATATAATCTAAGCATATTTGCAAATCCTTCCCATGATGTCTTTTGCTATATTGATCAAACCAATTCTCATAATAAAACCAGTCCTCGCAACACTTTTCTAAAGTAAGTCCTCTTGGTATAATTATGTCATATTTTTGAACCATTTTTTGTATATATAAAATATCCAATTTTAACAAATGTAGTATTCTAAATATAGGATTAATAGCTTTAAAATTAAAAATTCTTCTATAATGAAAAAGTCCATAATAATCAGCTTCTAAATTTTTCTAAGCCCAATACAAAGCAGTCAATTCGCAAAAATACGGATTTAATTCGCTAATATTATCATTTCCTTCATCATCTTTTAATAATTTCATATTTTTTTGTAAGCTTTTGAAAGTTCTTTTATTGTATTTTCATCATTTCTTTTAGCACCTACTAAAATAGGTTGCAAAAAAGGAAGTAATAAA
Source organism: Campylobacter sp. CCS1377 (assembly GCF_040008265.1). Lineage (NCBI taxonomy): Bacteria > Pseudomonadati > Campylobacterota > Epsilonproteobacteria > Campylobacterales > Campylobacteraceae > Campylobacter > Campylobacter aecornae. The sequence goes on along the minus strand of NZ_CP155620.1, from coordinate 1,237,815 downwards.
ATAGGGCTAATCTTATGATAACAAACTAAAATTTTAATTTTCATTTAAAATCCTTTCAAATAATTTCAAAGCATTGGCAACCACTTCATCCATATTGTAGTATCTATATTCACCCAATCTACCAATAAAAAAGATATTTTCTAGCTTGTTTACTTCACTCAAATATTTGTCGTAAAGTTCATTATTTTTTTGATTTGGTATAGGATAATATCTTTCATCGTTTTCATCTTCCCAAGCCTTTGGATATTCAAAGCTTACAATAGTATGTTTTGCTTTTTGATCTAAAAAGTGCTTGTATTCGCATATTCTTGTAAAGTCATAATTGTTTGGATAATTTATAACAGCATTTTTTTGAAAATACTCTTTTTCAAATTTTATAAAATCAAATTCCAAACCTCTATAAGACAAATTCCCATATTTATAATCAAAAAATTCATCAATGGCACCACAAAAAAATAATCTTTTATAATTTATTTTATTTTTTACTTCTTTAAAAGAAGTATTAAGCTCTAGGGTAATTAAATCATTAGTTATCATTTTTTCGCACATTTTGGTATATTCTTGCATAGGAATACCTTGAAATTTGTCCGTAAAATACCTATCATCTAAACTGATATTTATAGGAACTCGTTTAAAAATACTTTCATCAAGATCTTTTGGTTTACATTGCCATTGTTTTAAAGTATAGTGATAAAAATTTTTTTCATAAATAAATTCACATAAAAATTTTAAATTTTTATTTTTTGCATTTCTAGTATAGAGATTTTTTCACCAAAATTATAAGTTTTCAACAATTCTTTTTCTAAATTTTGTGCTATAGTCGTTGGAAAACATTGTTTAATGGAGTTAAGATTAAAAGGAATTGAGACTAAATTCCCGTCAATTAAACCTTTTACTTTATGTATGTAAGGATAGAATTTGGTAAATTGATTAAGATATTGCCATACTATTTCGTTATTAGTATGAAAAATATGAGAGCCGTATTTATGGACTAATATCCCCCCCCCATCATCATAGTCGTAGATATTGCCACCAATGTGATTTCTCTTGTCTATAATCAATACTTTTTCTTTTTTAATATTAGCTAAGCGTTCGGCTAAAACTAAGCCCGATAAACCAGCACCAACTATTATATTTTGTATCTTTATTTTGTTTTGTTCCTTGTTTTAGTCATTTTATGTAAAAATTAAATTTTGAAAATTATAGCAAAATAAATAATAAATATGCTAGAATTAGGTTTTTTATACAATTTAAAGAAAGCGATACTTTAAGTGATTAAATATTTGTACTATAAAATTATAAGCATTCTTCTAAAAAAATATAAAAAGCAACTTGCTGAGTGCAAAATTTTAAAAAATGCTTGTATAAAACATTCTCAATTACCACTGCCGCAAACTTCTCCTTGGATTCTATTTAAGTATTATTACACTAAAAATATGTTAGATCTTAATCTTGGTGATTATATCCAAACCATAGCAACTCGGAAAATTTTAGAAAAATACGGAATAAAAAAATTCATTTATTGTGATAGAGAAAATTTAATCAATTGCTCCAAAAAAGCTTTTGTTATAATGCAAGGTTGGTTTTCGCATTCAATAAATTTTATACCAAATAAGAATATATGTCCTATCTATATAGGAGCACATTTTAATTATAATATGCAACAATTTTTAAATAAGAATTTATTTCTTTTGAAAAATTTTGAAATTGGGTGTAGAGATTTTTATACACTAAATTATTTGCAATCGAAAAACATTAAATCTTATTTTTCTAGATGTCTTACCTTAACTTTGCCAAAAAGGATTAAAACACAACAACAAAATAAAATTTTCTTAGTAAATTTAAATGAGGAAATTATAAAATATCTTCCTCAAGATATTCGAAAAAATGGTATTTGCGTTAATCAAAAATCAATACAGGGGAATTATCAAACTTTTAAAGATAATTGGTTGCAATACCAAAAGATGGCAGATGATTTATTGGATGTATACTGCAATGAGGCTAAATTAGTAATTACTACTGCTTTGCATTGTGCATCTCCTTGTGTAGCAATGGGAATACCTGTCATTTTAATTTGCGAAGATAGTGATCAAATAAATAGATTTTCTGCGCTTGATGGAATACTTAAAATATACTCTTTACAAGATTTATACATTGATGGTATTGATTTTAATCCAAAGAGTGTTGATATTGAGTTGCTAAAAGAATATATGTTTGAAAATTTGGTGTTATCTATAGAGAAAGCTCAGGGGGGGGTATTGATGAAAATCGCTTGCTATTTATTAGAAAAGAAATTGCTCGGTCTTGGATTTAAAGGATAAGGTTATGCATAAACAAGAAGTTAGTAGTTTTTGGTACACTCCAAAAGGTTATAAAGGTATAGGATTAATGGAGCTTTTATCTATAAAATCTTTTATAGATAATGGTTATAAATTTATTTTATATACTTATAACCTCGATGATAGAATTTTTAAAAAACTAGATGAATTATTTGATGATTTTGAATTAAAAGATGCAAATGAAATTGTTCCTTTTAAAAATTATTTTAGCGATGACAGAGGGGCTGGCGTAGCTGCATTTAGTGATTATTTTAGATTTTATATGCTATATAAGCGGGGGGGGGTATGGGTAGATCTTGATATGGTGTGTTTAAATTGGCTTGATTTGTCTTCAGAATATATTTTTTCACAAGAGGTTGATCAAGATGAAACCAAGCCAAGAATCACAACTTCATTTTTAAAATTTCCTCAATATTCAGATTTTGGAAAAAATCTTATTCAAGAGGCAGAGAGGATTATTGACAGAAGAAAACGAATTCCTTGGGGTATTATAGGTCCTTGGTTTTTAGCAGAACAGGTTAAGAAATGGAACTTGGAACAGTTTAAATGGGATTATAGACAAACTTGTCAGATTTCATGGTGTAATGCGAGAAAATTTTTAGATAACGATACTTTAATAGACACCAATCAACCTTTCTTGCATTTATTTTCAGAAATGTGGAGATTAAACAATATGGAAAAAAATATTTTTTATCAAACGGGATTTTATGGACAACTTTTAAGTAAACATCAATTGGAAATTTTATATACGCAATTTTTTAATCAACCCACATTTGTTTCAAATAGTTTCGCAAATCTTATAAAAGAATATCTAGAAAAATTAAAAAAGAAAATAACATGAGTCAAATTTCAATTATACTTCCAACCTATAATGTTGAAAAATATATTACCAGAGCCCTAGAAAGCTGTATCAATCAAACTTTTAAAGATATTGAAATTATAGTAGTAGATGATTGCGGAGATGATAAAAGCATAGAAATAGCCGAGAATATTGCTAATAAAGACAATAGGATAAAAATCATACATAATGAAGAGAATTTAAAACTTTTAAGAGCAAGATACGAAGGCGTTAAAGTGGCAACTTCACCTTATATTATGTTTTTAGATCCTGATGATTATTTGGAGTTAAATGCTTGTGAAGAATGTGTTAAAATTCTAAATACAATTAAAAATATAGATTTAATATTTTTCAATGCATTTGTGTTAAAAAATAACAATAAAATAGAAAGAAAATTAAATTTTCAAGAAAAATGTTATATAAAAAAAGATTTTTTAAAAAAGTTATTAAAAACTAAAAATCTCTTTTGGACAATGTGGGGAAAAGTTATAAAAAAAGAATTGTATCTCAAAGCTTTTAGTTTAATACCGCTAGAACAAAATACTAAAATTAATATGGCTGAAGATGTTTTGTTATATTATCCTTTAATAAATATCTCAAATACTATATTTCATTTGAGTGAAGTTTTATACAATTATCAAATAAATAATTCCTCTATAACTGGAACGATAGTATCGCAAAATATTAAAACAAATATGCAAGAGCAAGACAATGTTGTAGTCCTTCTAAAAAAAATGCAATGTAGTTATAATTTTAACTCAGCTCTATTATTTTTAATTGATTATTTTTTATTAATTGAACAATGTTTATTATCAGGTAAGCAAAATTTTCTCCATTTTAAATCAATACTTTTTTTTAAAAAAATCAAATTTAAATTTTATCGTTTGCTGAAGATGTAAGTTTTTCATATATCTGTTTTAATGTTTTATATTCTATCATTTCAAAATCTATTTGATCTTTTAATTTTTCTTTGTAATTCTCAATAAATTCATCTAAGCTAATCCAATTTAATTGTTTATAATCATTTTTCCTGCAACTTTTTATGAACGGAAAGTGATAATTATTAAGTTCTGTAGTAAAATAAATTCTATTTCTAGCATTTAAAATTTCATATGATTTTGCATTTTTTATATCATTTTTTACAATATTCCAATTAAATGTATCACCTTCAATAAGTATTTCTTTCCAAAATAAGTTAGTATTTTGTATCAATAGGCAATCTCCAGGAGCTTTTAAAATGATCCCATTCTTATCCTGATAAATATAAAATTTTTCTTCATTAAATATAAAATCTATCCTAGAGTAGCTGACTACATGGTAATTTCTTCTAGGTATATAAAAACTCTTATATAATTTTTTGGCATCATAATAATGATCTACATCTATTTTTATAAGCCATTCTCCTTGGGGAATAAAACTAGCAACATAATTATAATAGCTATAAAGTTTATTTTCTTCGCTTTGTGGGTTTTCAATTTGTACTTCGTAAGGGTATTTTATTGGTATAAAAGAAGGATATTGTTTGCAAAATTCTAAAATAATTTCTTCGCTCCCATCTGTGCAATCGTTATATCCTATAACACCTCTTTGTATAGCAGGTAATATACTTTCTAATGAAGCTCTTAAAGTAATAGCTTCATTTTTTACTCTTATAAATGCCCAAGGGTTTAAAGGAGATTTTGGATCTTTTGATTTTGAATCAAAATCAAAGAAGCCTTTGTGTTTTGAATTATATATGTTTTTATTTAAATTTAAAAAATTGTGATTAGAATTATCATTGATTAATCTTAAGCAATTTTGATTTATATATACTTTAGCTTTTTTGATATTTATCACCCTATGTTTAAAAGCTGTACGAATTTTTCTTCTTAATTTTCTTTTCACTAACAACCCAGATAAAATTTCTACTAAAATTTTTTGAACAAAGTACCTTAGCATAAAACTTTCCTTAAAAATCTTATAAAACTATATCTTATTTTTGATATTTTATAAGGTTTTAATATCTTTAGTTTATCTTTTACATTCAAAGGATCTTTATTAAAATTATTAATTTTAAAGGCATTTTTTATATAAAATCTTAAAATACTATGTTTTAGCAAAAAAGTTAATTTTTTATTTTCATAATTTTTTAAAAACTCAACTAAATTAATAGCTGTTATAACCCAGCTAGAGTATTTAAAATATTCTTTTGTTAGAACAACATCCCCATCAAATGCGTTTAAAATATCTTTAAAATGCGGAGCAATATTATCTTTAGTGATTTTCTTATCTTGATTAGTAAGAGAATTTGCACGGATTCTATAATGATAAAAGACTTTAGGATATATGTATATATAATTAGCCTGCGAAAATAACAAAATTCCAAAAAGATGATCTTCTGCAAATAAATTATCTTTAAATTTATGCCTCATGGCTTTTAAAAAGTTAAAATCAATCATACCGCTACAAGCAAAAGAGAAATCCTTAGCCTTGCTTTTTAAAATTCCAACAGCCCACTCATAAGAAGAAATCTTACTTTCTTGTATAAAATTTCCATCTCTTAATCTACTAGAATCATCTCTTTGTTTTTGTAAAAAATCATCATATTTACACTCATCAAACCACATCACTTCTACCCCATCCATTCTAGGGACACATTCTTCTATGCAGTTAAGTTCCCAATAATCATCAGAATCTAAAAAGATGATATAGTCTATAATAGGATAAGTAAAGTTAGTTAAATCTTGTTCATCATTGAAAGCCTTATAGCTTTTATATACAGTATATATTTCATAAGGATTGTTACCTTCTATATTAAATTCTATTAAAGAATTTTCTTTTATAGTTTGAGTTTTATTTTTAAGTTTATATTCTCCACTAAAATATTCTATACCTACATTTCTAGCACTACTTAATCCACCATTTTTTTTATCAATTAGAGTTATTCTTTTATCTTTTAGAGTATATTCTTTTGCAATATTGAGTGAGTTTTCATCTGTACTGCCATCATTTACTAGTATGATTTCTATATCTTTAAAAGTTTGATTGATTACACTATCTAAACATTCTCTTAAATAATTTTCTACATTGTATATGGGGATGACTATGCCGACTTTTTTCATAAAATTTGAAAACCTTAAATATTTTTAGCTATTATAATAAAATAATTTTAAAAAGGTTTAAAACTATGAATTTATACAATAATACAACGCATAAACTAAGTAAATTAATCCCTATAAGACCTTTAAGAAGAAAATTAAGAACTCATATAGCGTATAAAATGGAGCATCCAAAAGTAAGTAAATATTTAGATGAAAATTACATACAACCCTTTTTAAAGGGCAAAATTCCTCCATATAGTTTTGAAAAAAAACAAGATTTTAAAAGTAATAAAATCATATGGCAATTATGGTTTCAAGGCGAAGAAAATGCAAGTGATATGATAAAACAATGCTTTAAATCTGTCAAAAAACAAATGGGCGATGAATATGAAATTATCATTTTAAATGAAAAAAATATAAAAGATTATTTGGATTTTCCGCCTTTTGTGCTAGAAAAAATCACAAAAAAAACTTTTGGAGAAAAAACCATAGTATTTTTTTCTGATCTTTTAAGAGTATCTTTACTAGCAACTTATGGTGGAATTTGGTGTGATGCGAGCATATTTTTAAGTGATAAAATACCCCAAACTCTAAGAGATAGAGAGTTTTTTGCTTTCGAAAGAGCGCAAAATAAGCCAAACAAAGAAGAATTAAAAAAAATCATTAAAAGTCCTTATTTTTCTTATGGTTATTTTAACTGGAATGAGGATTTTTTGGTTAGAATGTTTAGTAGTTTTGTGATTGCCAAGGTCGATAATATTTCTATTTGTGCCTTAAGAGATATTTTGATGAATTATTGGCAAAAAGAAAAAAATGCAAATAATCATTATTATTTTGTATTGCATATTATCTACGAACTCCTAAAACAAAACAACTATATCAAAAATGAAAGTTATGAAAACAAAAGCGATATAGAATGCCATTTATTACAATTTCATGCTAAAGATAAATTTAATGAGTTACTTTGGCAAGATATCAAAAAACAAAGCTTTTTGCATAAACTCACACATTTTAGAACCATAAAAAAAGACTCTTGCATAGACAAAATTATTATGCAAGATTAGCTGAAAATATTTTTGATTTTTTGTAGAATTTTCCATATATCATAAGGCAAAATACCATTAGTAAAAGGCTTTATTTTATTTAATTCTTTTTTAAGATTTAAAGGGTCAATGCTAACTTTTTTAAATTTCAAAGCCTTTTTTGCATAAAATGGCAAAAAAACTTCTTTTATGGCTTTGCTATTTTCATTTTCCTCTTTGTTTTGAAAAAATTCTATAAGTTTTAAAGCAGTGATTACTCTACTTGCTAGTTTTAAATACTCCTTAGCCGCTTTAGCATCTTCATTAAAAGCTTCATAAATAGCCTTAAAATAATGAGAAATATTAGCTTTGGTTACTTTTTTATCATGATTTGAAATGCTATTTGCTCTAAGCAAACATCTATAAAGTCTTTTTGGTAGGACATAAATTTTACTCGCACTAGCAAAAAGAACCATGCCAAAATGTATGTCTTCATTAATAATATAATTTATAAATTTAAGTCTAATTTGCCTTAAAAAATTAAAATCAATCATCCCACCCCACCCAAAAGAAATATCTCTTGAACCGACCCCTAACGCTCTTTTTGCATAATCTTTTGGACTGATAACACACTCTTTTTTGTAAGAAAAAATTTGCATTCTTGTATTTTGACCCTTATCTTCAATGCCTTTTTCATAGACACATAAATGATCAAACCACAACACATCCACGCCTTGCATTCTAAAAACGCATTCTTTTATACAATCTTTTTCCCAAGAATTATCAGAATCTATAAAAATCAAATAATCAATCTTAGGTGTTTTTAAAATTCTATCATCACAAGCATTTTTGCTTTTATAAATTTTACAAACATTTTGCGGATTTTCATTAGAAATTTTAAAAGTATAAAAACCATCTTCTTCGCCCAAAAACTCAAACTCATATTCTTCATAAAAATACTCAAGTCCTGTGTTTCTAGCCGAGCTAAGCCCTCCATTTTCTTTATCAAAAAGAGTAATTCTTTGATCTTTTAAAGCGTATTCTTTAGCGATTTTAAAAGAGTTTTCATCTGTACTACCATCATTTACCAGTATAATTTCTAAATCACCAAAGCTTTGATTAAGTACACTTTCTAAGCATTCTTTTAAAAAATTTTCTACATTGTATATGGGTATGATTACGCCAACTTTTTTCACTTTTTAACCTTTCCAGGAAATTTTTTGATTTTTGATAGTCTCTAAGTAAATTTGATGATTGCTTTCTAGCATATTTTTGCTATTTTCTTCATGGTATATATGATAAGCTAGGGCATTAAATTTAAGGCGTCTAAATAAGCCATTATTAAATAAAAATCTAGCTACAAACTCACTATCTTCTCTGCCCCAACCAACAAAATTTTCATTAAAACCATCAATTGCCTCGAAGTCACTTTTATAAAAGCTCATATTGCAAGTCTTGCTACCTTTCACAAGCTCTGATTTTTTGAAAAATTTTTTATCGATTTTTGAAAATTTATAGATTAAACTGGCTAAAAAATCATTTTTTTTATTTTTTAAACCTTTTTTATTAAAAGCAAGTTTAAAATCATCTTTTTTTAAAATTTCTTCACTTTCGCTTTTCTCTAAAATAGTCCTAGAGCCTTGTAAAATCACACCTTTTTGGGAGAAATTTAAATGATCTTTTATAAAATCTTTTTCTAAAATCATATCCCCATCGATTAAAATAATATACTCACTTTGTGCGATTTTTATGGCTTCATTGCGACTTTTTGCTGCACGAAAGCCTTTATCTTCGATCCAAGAATGCTTTAAAATACAAGGGAAATTTTTTTGATATTCTTTGATTAAATTCCTTGTTTCTTCCTTGCTTCCATCATCGGCGATGATGACTTCATTTGGTAAAAGGCTTAAATTTTTTACACTATCAAGCACCAAAGCAAGGCGTTTTGGCTCGTTATAAGTAGTGATGATTAAAGCACAAGTTTTTGGCTTTTCGTATTTTAATTCATAAAGTTTCATGTATTTAAAAAAAGCTCCTAAAGCATTACAAACGCTAATTATAAAGCCCTTATAACCATAAAATATCCCTTTTTTAAAGAAATAATTCCTAAAAAAAGTCCAAAAAGCTCTGATATTTGCCTTAAAAATTCCGCTATTTTTGTGTAAATTTTGCTTAGCCCAAAGGCTTGAGTAATACTGCATTTTGCTAATTAAATGAGAAATATCATTAAAAGCATAATGTTTTAGGCCATTTTTAAGATAAATTTTTTGCGTCCCACTTGGCAAAATAAGGCTTTCATGGACTAAATTGTCATTAAATTTAGTGTAATTTTTATTAAACACTCTTAAAACGAAATCCGGCCACCACCCACACCCCTTTATCCACTCGCCTTTGTAAAGATTTTTGCGTGGCAAGGCTAGAATGTTAAATTTATTTAAATCAAGCTTTTTTAATTCTTCTTTTGCCTCATCTTCTAAAATTTCATCTGCGTCTATGCTTAAAATCCACTCGTTTTTTGCATAGCTTAAAGCCAAGTTTTTTAAAGCTCCAAAGCCTATGAATTTACTTTCATAAATGTATAAATTTGAAAATTCTTTGTCAAATTCATGAGCAATTTTTAAAGTATCATCGGTGCTTTCATTGTTTAAAAGCACAATTTCTCCAAAATCTTTTAAAGAATTTAAGCATTCTCTTAAAGTATCTTGTGCATTTTTTACTATGATAATAACGCTGATTTTTTGTAAGTTCATATTAAGCCTTGATATTGATAGCGAAATTATAACTTTTTTGACTTAAGAAATCCAAAATTTTTGTGGGTTTTGAGAGTTTAAAAAAGGTTGTAGCCATAAAGGTATGGCTACAAAATGGGAGAAATTACATCATTCCGCCCATACCACCCATTCCGCCCATAGCACTCATATCAGGCATTGCAGGTTTATCTTCTTTGATTTCGCTAATTGTAGCTTCTGTTGTTAAAAGCATGCTAGCTACTGAAACTGCGTTAAGCAAAGCTACTCTTTCTACTTTAACAGGATCAATAATTCCGCTTTCAAGCATATTAACATACTCGCCTTTTGCAGCGTCAAATCCTACATTTTCATCTTTGCTATTTTCTACAGTATTTACAACCACACCAGCATCAAATCCTGCATTTTCAGCGATTTGTCTTAGAGGTGCTCTTAAAGCTCTTTCAACAATAGCTGCTCCTATTGCTTCATCACCTTGTAAATTAAGCTTGATTTTTGATTTTGCTTTGATTAACGCTGCGCCACCGCCAATGACTATACCTTCTTCGACTGCTGCTTTAGTCGCACTTAAAGCATCATCAACACGATCTTTTTTCTCTTTCATTTCTGTTTCAGTTGCTGCACCTACTTTGATTAGCGCAACACCACCGCTTAATTTTGCAAGTCTTTCTTGTAGTTTTTCTCTATCATAATCTGAAGTGGTTTCAGCAATTTGTGCTTTAATTTGATTGATTCTTGCATCAATACTAGCTTTTTCGCCTGCACCATTTACGATAGTAGTATTATCTTTATCGATAATCACACTTGAAGCTTGTCCAAGATCTTCTATTGTAGCACTTTCAAGCGTTCTACCAAGTTCATCAGAAATTACTTCCCCGCCTGTTAAAATCGCGATATCTTCAAGCATAGCCTTTCTTCTATCACCAAAGCCAGGTGCTTTTACTGCAGAGATATTTAACACACCTCTTAATTTATTTACAACTAAAGTTGCCAACGCCTCACCTTCGATATCTTCAGCAATGATTAAAAGTGGTTTACCTGTTTTTTGAATTTGTTCTAAAACTGGCAATAAATCTTTTAAATTTGATATTTTTTTGTCAAAAAGTAAAATATATGGATTTGAAAGCTCTACTTGCATTTTTTCTGCATTTGTGATGAAATAAGGGCTTAGATAACCTCTATCAAATTGCATACCTTCCACTACATTTAACTCATCATTAATTGATTTTGCTTCTTCAACGGTAATAACGCCGTCTTTGCCTACTTTTTCCATTGCATCAGCGATTAAATTTCCGATTTTTTCATCAGAATTTGCTGAAATTGTTGCAACTTGTGCGATTTCTTTTTTATCTTTTACTTCGCGTGAAAGAATTTTTAATTCACTAATGATAGCTTCGCAAGCCTTATCCATACCGCGTTTTACTTCGATAGGATTTGCTCCTGCTGTGATATTTCTTAAACCTTCTTTAAAAATCGCATGAGCTAAAACAGTAGCTGTGGTTGTGCCATCACCTGCTTGATCGGCAGTTTTGCTTGCTACTTCTCTTACTAAAGAAGCACCCATATTTTCAAGACTGTCTTTAAGCTCTACTTCTTTAGCTACACTTACACCGTCTTTTGTGATAGTTGGAGCGCCAAAGCTTTTTTGGATCAAAACATTGCGTCCGCGTGGTCCCATAGTAACTTTTACTGCGTCATTTAGTTTTTTAACGCCTTCGTAAAGTTTGTTTCTTGCTTCATCTGAAAAAATAATTTCTTTTGCCATTTTGTTTCCTTTTTATAATTAGTTTAAAATTCCTAAAATATCATCAATGTTTAAAACAAGATACTCGTTATTGTCAAGTTTGATTTCAGTTCCGCCGTATTTTGCGAAAACAACTTGATCTCCACTTTTGATATTGTCAAGTTCTTTGCTTACTGCAATAACTTCACCTTTAAGAGGTTTTTCTTTAGCATTATCTGGTATAATAATGCCAGAAGCTGTTGTATTGGTTTCTTCTAAGCGTTTTACCAAAATACGCTTTCCAAGAGGTTGAAAATTCATTTTGCTTTCCTTATTTTAAATTTTTGGTTTTTATAACTAAAATTATCACTCTTTTGTTAAGAGTGATAAAATTATATATAAAAAAATGAATTTTGTCAATACCTTAAGTTAAAATATTAATAAAACTTTAGTCAAAATAACTAAAGTTTATTGATAATTATAAAATAAAGGGATAAAAATGAAGAAGTTTTTTCTTATTGTATTGGGCATTGTTGTGTTCTTACTTTTTGTAGCTTATGTGATGCTATTTACAAGTTTTGGCAATAAAATTGTCAGTGGTTTGATCGAGGATAAAATCAAACAAAGCACCTCTTTAGATGTGAATTTAACGCATTTTGATTTGAGATTTTCTACATTAAATATCGAAGCAGATGTTGCAAATATAGCTACGATCAAGCTCGATGGAAATACAAGTTTATTTACCTTAGGTTTTGATGTGCTTTATGATATTTCATTGAATGAAAATTATGCAAAGAATTTGGGTTTAAATTTAAAGCAAAATTTGAATTTTGGTGGAAAAATTCAAGGAAAAGCCAGTGATTTTATTATTGATGGTAAGGGTTATTTGTTGGGTTCTGATGTGCTTTTGGATGCTAGAATTTTAGATTATAATCCTATAAAATTACAATTAAAGGCTGATGCTCTTAAAATCGAAGAAGCTTTAGATTTGCTTGCTTTGCCAAGATATGCTTTGGGAAATCTTAAAATTAATGCGGATATTAATGCCAAAGATTTAAAACCTGATGGTAATGCACTCATAAATCTTTATACAACTTCTATAAACTATGAGTTGCTAGAAAGAGATTTCAATCTTTCTTTACCGTATTCAAATATCAAATCAACCATTGTGGCTTTGATTAAAAATGATCAAATTTATGCTCAAAGCGATACGGCAACTTCTTATTTAAAGCTTGAAAGTAAAAAAACAAATTATGATTTGAGTAAGGCAGCTTTAAATTCGGATTTTATTTTAAATATTCCTGATTTATCAAAACTTCAAAGGCTTACGCAAAATAAACTCAGTGGAAATGTTAAAGTGGATGGCAATGTGAGTTTAATTAAAAACATTTTAAATGAACTTAATGCTAAGGTGGTTGGTTTGGGCGGAGATATAAATGCAAAGCTGAAAGATGAAAATTTGCAAGTCAATTTAAAAGATGTTAATATAGAAAATTTAACTGCTTTAGCTGGCTATGGTAATTTAGCTAAGGGCTTATTGGACGCAAATTTAAACGCTAAAGGGCTTGATTTTAAAAATTTTGATTTAATCGTCAAAACAAAGCAAGGTTTTTTAAATGGAAGTGGATTAAAAAAGCTTACTAAGCTTGATTTCCCAAGTGCTAATTTTTCACTAGATGTTAAAGCAAATGCGAAGAATGCCAAGATAGATTATAATGGGATTTTGCATTCTGATTTGGTTAATATCACGCAATTAATGGGTTTTTATAATTTAGAAAATAAAGAATTAAATTTGCAAACCAAAGCTGATGTGAAGGATTTATCTAAATTTAAAGCTTTAGCTGGAGTTGATGTTAAAGGTACTGTGAATTTAAATACAAATGCAAATCTTTTGGGTAATGAAATTAAAAAGCTTCAAGTAAATGCCAATATAGCTGGCGGAGAGCTTGTTGCAAATTCTAATGGCAAAACTTTGGATTTAAAAATTTCAAAACTTGATTTGACAAAGGCTTTTATTTTAGCAGCTCAGCCTAATTATAGCAGCGGAATTTTAGATGCTAAAGTTAAACTCAATAGTATGGATTTTAAAAATTTATCAGGAGTTTATGAGCTAAAAACAAATGGAGTTTTAAACGACGCTGTTTTAAGTAAACTTTTAGAGAAAAAATTTCCTAAAAATACCAAATTTAATCTTAGTGCTAAGGGGGATATTAAAAATTCTCTTGTTGATTTTGATGTGAATTTAAAAAGTGATTTGATAAATCTTGATCGCTTCAAAGGAAATTTCAATATCAACACAAGTAAGCTTACTTCAGATTATGTTTTAGATGCTTATGATTTTTCAAAACTAGGATTTTTGCTTGATAGAAAACTTGAAGGAAAAGCGCTTTTTAAAGGAAATTTAAATTATGATAAAAATTTAGACGCTACGATACAAAGTGATGCGCTTTTTGGCGGAAATTTAGATGCGAATTTGAAAAACAATGTTTTAAAAGCAAAACTAAACCAAATGGATTTGCAAAGCTTGGCAAAGGGTGTTGATTTTACTGATCTTTATATGGGAAAAATCAATGCAAATGTTGATTATAATCTGTTAAGCAAGCAAGGTGATGCAAATTTAGATCTTAGCGGAGGTAAGCTTAAAAGAAGCGCAATAACCAATGCTTTATTTTTACTCATTAGAAAAGATATTACAAATGAGGTTTATCATACTGCAAAGATGGATGCTAAGATTAATAAAGATTTAGTTGATTTTAATCTTAACTTACAAGCACAAAATAGCGATATTAAGATTATTAATGCAAATATCAATACTAAAACCAGCGTTTTAAATGTGCCATTTGATGCTACTTTGGATAGGGTGGAATTTAAAGGTGTAATTAGCGGAACGACGCAAAAACCAAATATTAAACTAGATGCTAAAAGTGTGCTTGGGACGGTGAAAAATATTTTAGGAGTTAAAGAAAATAATAAAAATGAAGATAAGGGACAAAATAAGTTAGATAATTTACTGAAGAAGATTTTTTAACTCAAAGGGCTTTTAAGCCCTTTTTTTTAAAACAAACCAAATTTGCCATCTTTTTTCTTAAATAAAACTCTCATTTTAGCTTCTGTATCATTAAAGACTAAAAATATATCATTGCTTGCTTTTAATCTTTCTAAAGCTTCGTCAATTTCAAGTGGCTTATATAAATCAAGCTCAACTGGAACTATTTCATCTTCTTCTACAAAACTTGAAATAGGGGCTTCTTTAATTTCATCTTGGTTTTTGTGGGTTACATTTTTATCATGAGTGCGTCTTAAAATTTTTGATAATCTCTCAATAGCTAAATCAATCGCAGCGTAAAGATCTTTATCTTTTTGTTTTACAACTATGGTATCATGTCCTGCAAGGTTGATATTAAATTCAGCCCAAAAACCCTTTTTACCATGTTTTTCATCTGCGGCCAAAACACATCTAATAGAAATAAGATCGAGATTGTATTTTGTGAGAGCATCAAAGCTTTTTTCTACATATTCTTTAATGGCATCACTAAGATGGAATTGTTTTCCTACTATGCTAGTATTCATTGTATCTCCTTTAAAACTAGATATACAAGCCATTATAACACTAAAATCAAAATTATCAAAGAAAAATTTAGCTTTTTATCAAAAAGCTATAAAACTATCAAATTTTTCTTCTTTAATTGGGGTAAAATTTTCATTTTGAATTTGGTTTTCAACAAAGCTTTCGTATTCTTTAACTGCTTGAACAAAATTTTGCTTTTCTTGCCCTTTTAATTGTTCTTTAGTGATTTTAACAACAGAAAGTGGATTAATGGCTTTATTATTTAAGTATAAGCCAAAATGAAGATGAGGTCCAGTACTCATTCCAGTAGAGCCTACATAGGCGATAACTTGTCCTTTTTTTACACTTTGTCCTGTTTTGATTTTTCCAAAACGACTCAAGTGTGCGTATAAAGTCATATAACCAGAATCATGTTTTACTTGCACTACTTTGCCATAACCTCCTTTTGTACCCACAAAGGTAATTTTTCCATTTCCAGCACTTTTTACAGGAGTTCCTGTTGGTGCCGCATAATCCACGCCTAGATGTGCTCTGTATCGTTTTAAAACAGGGTGAAATCTTGCGGGGCTAAAATGAGAAGAGATTCTTGTGTATTCTACGGGTTTTGCAAGCAAGAAAGATTCAATTTCTTTGCCTAATTCATTATAATAAGTATCATTGTAAAAATATATATTATGCGCTTTTTTATTGATTTGTACGCTTGCCATTTTGATTTTAATATCGCCAAAAATATTTCCCAATCTTCTTTTTTGCTCGTAATACAATATCACTTCATCATCTTTTTGCATATTGATAAAATCCACACTCCCGCGGTAAGCTCTCACCATAGCTCTTGCAAGTGCTGGGCTTGCACTCTGTTTTAATACATCAACATAAGCTGAAGTTTGGACTTTGAGTTTTAAGATTTTGGTTTCACTTTCATAAGAAATGGGTGAGAAATTTAAAGTATATTTATTATCTTTGTCTTTATAAATGTGAATTTGCAAATCATCACTGATAGGAATCAAAACTTGTTCTAGCTCGTTTTTATCATTTTTTAAAATATAAAATTTTGTATCACTTAAAATTTCAGTTACTAATTCTTGATCTTCTCTTTCAAGATTGTAATATAAAGATAATGGGAGTGAATTTTTGTATAAAAAGTTTAAAAAAGTTTCACCATTTGCCCAGTTTAATTCCTCAACGCTTACTGCAGCAAAAATTTTACTTAAGCATAATATTAATAAAACGATAATTTTTTTCATGAATTTTGTCGTAGCCTTTTTTGATTTAATGATATAAAAACAGTATTTTACTTTATTTTTCTAATTTTTCTTACAAAATTATAAGAAAAAATGATTATAATTTTAGATTTAATATATCTTTAATCAAAGAATTTAAGGAGATAAAATTGTTTAGAATTTTAGCATTTAGTATTTTTATTGTCAGTGCGTTATTTGGAGGTAATTTTGATTTAAAAACTTATAAAAGTCAATTACTTAAAGTGGAAGATATTTATGCTTATATTAAAGATGATGAAGCTATAAAAATAGGCTCAAGCGGGGTTGTTTCTCACCAGTTTAAAAGTTCAACTTCTATTATTGCTCGTGCTGTTGTGATTGAAAAAAAAGATGGTTTGGCTAAACTTGAATTTAGAGTATTTGATATGTTAGAGCAAAACGCATTACCTGTGCCTGGGATTATTCCTGAAAAAGGCGATGAGGTGACATTAAATTTTCTTTATAACAGGGCTTTGATTATTGCTCCTGATAAGCAAAGTTATGATTATATTAGTGCACAATTTCCAGAATTATATTTTGTTCATCCCGACATTTTTGGTGCTTATTTGATACAAAATTTTGAATTAGGTCCAAAAAGATCAAGTTTTAGAGGATTTTGTTCTAAAAATGCTGTTGGGATAATTATCTTCACCTTAGATGAAAAAGCACAAATTGTGGATTGTCAAGATTTTAATGTTTTACAAGAGGTGAGTATTCCAAAGGCTAGTGAATTGCAAACTCCTTTTTACTCACGAATTTCTGGCTATAAGACTCATATTTTTGATTTTGAAGCCCAAGAAGTAAAAGATTATTATAAATACTATGATGTTTTAATCAATCTTCCTAAGGTTTTAAAAGATGAAAAATGAGCACCAATTATTTTTTAAAAAGCTTTTAGGCGAAGAAAATGCGTATTTTGATGATATTCATAAAAGAGCATATAGCTATGATGCGACTAGAAGGCATTATTTACCCGATGGAGTACTATTTCCAAGAAATGAAGAAGATATTAGTAAAATTTTAAAATATTGCAACGAAAATAATATCATCATCATCCCTAGAGGTTCAGGCTCTGGTTTTACAGGTGGGGCTTTGGCGGTAAATGGTGGTGTTGTTTTAAGCTTTGAAAAGCACATGAATAAAATTTTAGAAATTGATCTTGAAAATTTAGTTGCCGTAGTCCAGCCTGGTGTGATTAATATGGCTTTGCAAAAAGAAGTGGCCAAATATGGACTTTTTTATCCGCCTGATCCTGCAAGTATGGAGTATTCTAGTTTGGGTGGAAATGTAAGTGAAAATGCAGGTGGAATGAGAGCGGCAAAATACGGCATTACAAAAGATTATGTGATGGCTTTAAGAGCGGTTTTGCCAAATGGAGAGATCATCCGTGCAGGCAAACGCACGATTAAAGATGTGGCAGGATATAATTTAGCAGGGATTTTAATCGCAAGTGAAGGATCTTTGGCAGTGCTTAGTGAAATCACTTTAAAACTTATTGCTTTACCAAAATACAAAAAAACAGCCTTTGGGATCTTTCCAAGTGTCCAAAGTGCGATGAATGCGGTTTATCAAAGCCTTGCTAAAGGTGTAACTCCTGTATCTATGGAATTTTTGGATAATCTTAGTATTAGAGCAGTTGAGAGTAAATTTAATAAAGGTTTGCCAGTTGATGCAGGAGCGATTTTAATCGCTGATGTGGATGGTAATGTAGAAAATGCCTTAGAGCAAGATTTGGAAATTTTAAAAGAGAATTTTTTAAAAGCAGGGGCTAGCGAATTTAAAATAGCAAAAGATGAGCAAGAAGCAGCTGATATTTGGTTTGCTAGAAGAAATTGTTCTCAAAGTATTGCTATGTATGGCACTTTAAAGCTTAATGAAGATATAACAGTACCTAGATCAAAACTCCCAGCTTTACTTGAAGGTATCGATAAGGTTTCTAAAAAATATGGTTTTAAAATCCCTTGTTTTGGCCATACAGGCGATGGAAATGTGCATACAAATGTTATGGTTCCAGATAAAAATGATGAAGAGCAGGTAAAAAAAGGGCATGAGGCTATCACTGAAATTTTTAAACTTACCGTAGAACTTGGTGGGACTTTAAGTGGTGAGCATGGCATAGGCATCTCAAAAGCACCTTTTATGAATTTAGCTTTTAGTGAAGCTGAAATGGAGCTTATGAGAAATATTAAAAAAGCATTTGATCCAAATAATATATTAAATCCTTTTAAAATGGGGCTTTGATGTTAAATTGGCGTAAATTATGGACTTTTTTGCTTGCATTTAGAGATAAAGAAATTCTAAATTATTCGGCGGCTTTAAGTTTTTATACTATTTTGTCTTTAATACCTATTTTATTTGTGTGTTTTTCTGCTTTTACGCAAATTCCAAGTTTTGATGGGTATTATGACAAAGTCAAACAATTGATTTTTACTTTTCTTATTCCTGCGCAGCAAGATATGGTTGCTGGATATTTAGATACTTTTTTAAAAAATAGCGTAAATTTAGGCATAGTAGGTCTTATAGCTATGGCTTTTACTTCTTTAGCCTTTTTTTCGGGTTATGATTTTGTGGTTAATAAAATCACAAAAAGCGAACCGCGCACCCTTTGGCAAAGTGTGAGTTCGTATTGGACCTTGCTAACTCTTGTACCACTTGGCTTAGGACTTAGTTTTTACATTTCTGCCTATATACAAAAAACCTTGGATGATTGGCAGATTGGTTTTAATATTTTTGAATTTTTACCTTATATTATCATTTGGGCTTTGTTTTTTATTTCATATTCGAGTTCTATTGCTAAGGGGGATTTGAAAATTTTGCTTATTAGCACTTTTTTTAGTTCCATGGTTTGGTATATTAGCAAGAATTTATTTGTTTATTATATAGTGTATAATAAAACTTATACCAATGTTTATGGATCTTTTTCGACTATACTTTTCTTTTTTATTTGGATTTATATTTCTTGGGTTATTTATCTTTTCGGTTTAAAAACTTATCATTATTTGAATCAAAATTTAGAACAAAAGCAAAATGAAGGGCAAAAAATTAAGAGAAATAATAAAAAGAGCTAGATATTTATTAAAAATACTAAGAAAACTAAGAAAAATATAGCTATAAAAATATTTGCCATGAAGAAAAAAATTACTTGCATAAAATTTTAAATTCAAAAAGCTTTGCAAATACTCATCAAAAAAACCTCCAAAGCCAATAATATGTAAAAAAAGGCTTAGCGGATAAAATATCACAAATGCAAAGCTTAAAATAATAGCAAGAAGCTGCTGATAAGAAATCAAAGGAAAAAAATATAAAACTGGAATAATCATTGCAAAAAAAGTCCAGATATTTAAAAATATGACATTGAAAAAATTGTTAAAATATTTTGAAAAATGATGTAAATACAAAAAGATAAAAAACACTCCCATAATAGAAAATAAAAATCCTAAACTAAAAAGAAGTTGCGGAAAAAGACAAATGCAAAATATGATACTCATAAAAAGATTGTGAAAACTAAGAATTTTGACATTTTTTGCTATTAAATAAAAACCCCACAAAGCCATTATCAAAGATCTTATAAAAGAGGGCACAAAGCCTATCATAAAACCGTATAAAAATAGCAAAATAAAAATAAATACACTAAGATCCAGTTTTAAATTTCTATAAGGAAAATATCTTTTTTGAAAAAAACCATAAATAGGGCTTAAAAGAAAGAATATTAAACTAAAAATCAAGGCGATGTGATAGCCGCTGATAGCGATTAAATGTGCTATGCCGTAGTGATTTACATCATTTCTTAGTTCTTTTGATACTGGTAGGGCGAAAAATAATGCTCCGAATAATTCTTTAATTTTCTCATTTTGATGTTGGTTTAAAAAATATGCAATGAGTTGATTTCTAGGTGTTGTTTGTGAATTTTCAATGCTAATATCATAACTTGGCATATAAAAATTTTTAGATAAATAATCTTTAAAACTTACATTGGTATTAATTACACGGAGTTTAATTTCTTGGTATTTTTTTAGATCTAAATCTTTTTTGTAGCTTGTGGTGTAAAAAGTAAATTGAGAATTCTGCAATTTAAAAACTTTATATACTTTGTTATTGCGTGTTTTTTCATAGCTTTGCAAAACTTTAACACCACTTAAGGTTTGATGTTTGTTTTGTTTAAAATTTAGGAAATTTTGATACTCATAGAAAAGATTAAAAATAAAAATACAAAGACAGAAGCCAATTAAAATAAGAAAATTTTTAATAAAAGAGAGTTTGAAATTTAAACCCTCTTTGAAAATTTTGTTAAATAAAACCAAAATATTAAAATAAGCAAGATTAAAAATATAGGAGCCAAATAAGGATAATTAGATAATCTTCCAAATATTTTTTCTACAATATGCCCAAAAGCAAAACCTAAATATCCAAAACCTACCGCCCATATAGCACTTGCCAATGCATTAATAATAAAAAATCTTAAAAAACTAAATTTGGCAATTCCTGCAGCCATAGGAATAAAAGTTTTTAAGCCATAAATAAATTTTTGAATGACAATCAGCATGTTTCCGTATTGCCTTATCTTAATCATCGCCAAAGCAATTTTTCGCCGATGATTTTTAAAATAAGGTAGAAGATCTTTTTTATAATATTTTCCCATAATAAAAAGCAAAGTAGAACCTATAATATTTGCTATAAATGCAAGTGCTATACATAAAGAAAGATTAAGATGTCCTTGTGCACTCAATACTCCGGCTGTTAAAATTCCAACCATACCTCCGCCTAAAGAATAAAAAAATAAAGCAATATAGCCATATTTTAACAAAGTATCTAACATCTCTTGCATTAAAAGACCTTATTTTGCATAATCTATAGCTCGAATTTCTCGAATCACATTAACTTTGATTTCACCTGGATATTGCACTTTCTCTTGAATTTCTTCGGCGATTTCTTTAGCCAAAAGCACAGCTTCATCATCATTGACTAGTTTTGCATTTGCAATGACTCTAATTTCTCTTCCTGCATTGATGGCGTAGGCATTTTTGATACCTTCTTTGCTTTTGGCTATTTCTTCAAGTTCGCTGACTCTTTTTAAGAAAGCTTCTAAAACTTCTCGTCTAGCACCTGGTCTTGCAGCACTTAAGGTGTCAGCAGCACAAACAGCGGCTGATTCTATGCTTGTGGCTTCTTCATGACCGTGATGGGCGTAAATGGCATTAATCACCGCAGGGTGTTCTTTATATCTTTTGCAAAGCTCAGCACCTAAATCTACATGAGAACCTTCAAAATCATGTGTTAAAGCCTTACCTATATCGTGTAAAATTCCAGCACGACGCGCCAAATTTTCATCCCCACCGCATTCAGCTGCGATAATTCCTGCTAAATGTGCCACTTCTAAAGAATGCGCTAAAGCGTTTTGTCCATAGCTTGCACGGTATTTTAATTTTCCTATGAGCTTGGTAATTTCAGGATGCATTCTTGAAAGTCCTAAATCCATAATAATTGTTTCACCTTCTTCTAGGATAGCATTGTCAAATTCTTTACAAACTTTTTCATGAATTTCTTCTATGCGTGCGGGTTGAATTCTGCCATCATCAACTAAAAGTTCTATAACTTTTGTAGCAATAGCACGGCGGTATAAATTAAAACAACTCACAATGATAGCACCTGGCGTATCATCAATGATAATATCAACACCTAAAACCATTTCTAAAGTTTTAACATTGCGCCCTTCTTTGCCTATAATGCGCCCTTTTAACTCATCATTTTTGATATTAACTACATTTATAAGTCTTTCGGCAGCGAATTCTCCTGCAAATCTTGAAGTCGCTTGTGCTAAGATATAATTTGCACGGCGTTTTGCTTCGCTTTTTGCTTCTTCTTCATATTTTCTAACGATATGAGCTATCTCATTGCGGGATTTTTCTTCCACTTTTTGAAGGATAATTTCTTTAGCTTCGTTTTGGGTAAGTCCTGCACTGCGTTCGAGAATTTTTAAAGCTTGTGTGATTTTTTCTTCATAGTTTCTTTTTAAGTTTATATTTTCATTGCGTTCATCACAAAGATTTTTTTTAATTTTTTCTATTTCATCTTTGTCGCTTTTTATGCGTTCTTCTTGAGTGAAGAGTTTTTGTTCTCTTTTAACAACTTCGTCAAGTTTTTGATTATATTCTTTTTGAATTTTATTGACTTTGTCGTCAAATTTTTTTCTCGCTTCAAATTCGGCATTCATTACTGAATTTTTTGCATCTTTTAAAACAAGTTCTGCTTCGTACTCGATAGCTTTAGCTTTAGCTTTAGCCTGTTCTATGAAAATGTCTTGATTGACATCATTGAATTTTTTGGCAACTAAATATCCAATCCCACCGCCGATTATAGCGGCTATAAGTACAATAATTGTGCTTAGCATTTTTTATTTTCCTATAATATTTTTTAAAAGGATTAATAAAGAAATCGCCTTGTATATCGTGTTTTTCGCTTAAATTTACCTTGCATAAACCATTAAGGCTTTGCGTAAAGATAATAAGAGGTCTATAATTTAAATTTGCAAAAAACCTATCATAAAAGCCATTTCCGTGCCCAATTCTTCTGAAGTTAGCATCCGCTCCTATTACTGGAACGATAGCAAGATCAATTTTTACATTTACAAAAGAATTATTGGGCTCATAAATCCCAAATTTTTTCCTGCCAAAAGGCAGTCTTAATTTTACAATTTTTAAACTTTCATCTTGCATAAATGGAACAAAAATTGTGCAGTTTTTACAAAATTTGCGTCTAAAAAGTAATAGATTTGGCTCATAAGGAAGCGGGATATAAAGCAAAATTTTTTTACATCTTTGTTTTTTGATGATTTCTTGTATGGATTTGAAAATTTTATAATTTTGTATTGGAGCCTTTTTTATATACTTTTTTAATTCTTTTTTTTGTTTTGAGCGGAAATTTTCTTTACTTATCAATTTTTTATCCTATTAAAAAATTTTATGCTACAATTTTAGCATTTTTATCTAAAATTAATCATTTTTAAAAGGTTGTCAGTGTATAAAAAAATTTTATTTTTATTTTCTATACTTTTGGTGTTTAATGCCTGCGATAATAAGAGCAAAGAACAAGATTTAAATGTTAGCACCGCACTTTTAACTCAAGGCGATAAGGTGAATTTTTCCCTAAAAACTAATGACGGAAAAAATATTTTTATTAAAGCAAATTCTGATGCTATTGAATTTGAAAACGAGGGCAAAGCGACTTTGTTTGTCTTTTTCGCAACTTGGTGCCAACCTTGTTTAGCTGAAATTCCACATTTAAATAAACTTCAAGAAAAATACAAAGAAAGTTTTAAGGTAGTAGGAGTATTGCTTGAGGATATGAATAATGAGAATTTAAGTGCATTTATTAATCAATATAAAATTAACTACAGTATTTCTTTTGGAGAAGGTAATTATTTGCTTGCTAAAAGCATAGGAGGAATTGAAGGAATTCCCACCATGGTGCTTTATGATAATAATAGTAAAATGATTAACCTTTACACAGGACTTATTCCAGAAGAAATGCTGGATATTGATATACAAAGGGCTTTATTGTAATGTTAAATTTTTTAAAACAAGGTTTAAAAAAGACCATTGAAAGTATTTCGCAAATCAAAGCGGATAATAAAAAAATCACAAAAGATTTATTGGAAGAAATGTTATTGGAAGCAGATGTGGCGTATGAGATTGTTGAAGAAATTATTTATTATTTGCCACCCAGTGATGAGGTTAAAAAAGCTGATTTAAAGCGCGTGATGGGTACATATTTTTTATATGATAAAGTGCAATTTTCTTCTGCAAAACCTTTTGTGGAATTAATTTTAGGAGTAAATGGCGCAGGTAAAACGACTAGTATTGCAAAACTTGCAAATTTATACAAAAGTCAAGGTCAAAAAGTGATTTTAGGAGCTTGTGATACTTTTAGAGCAGGAGCTATTGAGCAATTGCGTCTTTGGGCGGAAAAAATCGGAGTAGAAATTGTAATAAGCGCTCAAGGTCATGATCCTTCAGCGGTAGCCTTTGATACCATTTCAAAAGCACTTGCAAAAAATTATGATAAAGTAATTATTGATACAGCTGGAAGATTGCAAAATCAAAAAAATTTAGCCGCTGAGCTTGAAAAGATTGTAAGAATTTCAAATAAAGCTATGCAAGGTGCGCCTCATCTTAAAATTTTAGTGCTTGATGGCACTCAGGGTAATGCTGGAATTTTGCAGGCTAAAGCTTTTAATGAGCTTGTAAAGCTTGATGGGGTGATTATTACAAAGCTTGATGGCACAGCAAAAGGCGGAGCGCTTTTTAGTATAGCAAGAGAATTAGAGCTTCCTATTTTATATATAGGAACGGGCGAGAAAATGCAAGACTTGCATGAATTTAATGCGCAAGATTATTTAGATACTTTATTAGAGCCTATTTTTAGTTAATAATAAATTCGATTTTTTCTTTAGATAATGCTAAAAAACTTTCCAAGGAAGAAATGATTTTCAAAGGGTCTAAATTTTTTGCGATAAAAACAAGTTTATTTTCTTTATCGTAAGTGTTTTTAATGTGTGTAGGAGGATGAATGATATGTCCTACACCATTGATATTAACTAAAAAATCTTCCCCAATATCCAATAAACCTTTTACTCTTAAAATTTGCGTTCCGTATTGATGCAAAAGCATACTAAGCCAAATTCCAAATATACTCCAATCAATAGCTTTTTTAAAGCTTATGCAAATGGATTGTATGTTTTTATTGTGAAAATTTTTGTTGGGTGTTTTGTTAAAAAATATTTCTTGGCGTTTGGTGTTTAGGAGCGTATTAAAGGTAAAATTTTCTTTTTTAATGATGTTAATTCCTTGGTGAATGGAATTGATTTTTTCATTTAAAATTTGAGTGTTTGCATTAAGATCGTTTTTTGTCATTAAAATACAATCAGAACTTGCAATTTGATTATAAGCCTCTTCGTTGTTTTCTATATGGTCTAATCCATTTAAAGCATCGATACAAGTAATGATATTTGAAATTTCAAAATGATGAAACAAAAAAGCATCACTTAAAAAAGTAAAGATAATAGGAGCAGGATTTGCTAGCCCTGTTGTTTCTATAATCACTCTTTGTAAAATTTGTGATTTTTTATCATAATTATCAAGTAAATTTCTAAGTTTTTGGATTAAATCCTCTCTTTTGTTGCAGCACATGCAACCTGAATTTAAAAATAGGGTTTTTTCTTTGATAAAATCTGCATCTAAAATGCTGTGATCAAGTGAAATTTGACCCAGTTCATTAACTATGATAGCGATATTATCTTGCTTTTCTTTACTTAAAAGTTCTTTTAAAAAAGTGGTTTTGCCACTACCTAAAAACCCTGTAATGATATGAATAGGAATTTTAGCCATTGTATGTTCTTAAATGAAATAATAATTTTTCGTCTAAAGCATCAAAGGGTCGTTTTTCAAGTTCATTGGCTTTTATCCATAAATCGCCTAAATCATTAACTATAATGTCTCGTCCTTTTTGGTTACTAAGTATATATTTACTGCCTTGCCATTCTTTGAGTTTTAAACCATAAAAATTCAAGATAATGTTTAAAAATTTAACCTTTTTAAGTCTTAAACGCATTCTTTCTTTTTGATTTTCTCCCAGACTAATGAAGGATTTTTCTTCTTTAAATTGCACATCACTCCAGTGAAATTTAGTAATCATTTCTCCGCATAAAATACACATATTTTAACTCCTTTGCAAGGTTAAAACCTTGCAAATTTTATTTTTTTCTTGGACATCGTTTTAAAAAATCATCCGCCATAGCATTTAAATTTACCCATTTTACACCTTCGTGTTTATTGATATGTTCAATAATTCTTTCATGCATCAACAAAACTTGAGGACGTGCACTAACATCAGGGTGTATAGTCATAGGAAAAATAGCATAATCCATCTCACGATATACCCAATCAAACTGATCAATCCACATTTGTCCTATATCGCGTGGAGAGACAAAGCCAAAGCTATTTGGGGATTTTTTGATAAACATCATAGGAGGTAAATCATCTAAATACCAATTAGCAGGAATTTCAACCAAATCAGTTTCCTCGCCACGCACTAAAGGTTTCATCCAATCTTTTGCCTCAGCACTATAATCAATTTTAGTCCATTTATCGCCTACACGTACATAATACGGCGTAAAATCATTATGCATTAAGGAATGGTCATATTTTATACCATGTTTTAGCAAGAGTTCATTAGTGATATTTGAAAATTCCCACCAAGGTGCAACATAGCCACTTGGTTTTTTACCGCTTATTTTTTCTATTAATTCTATGCTTTTTAATAAGACATCTTCTTCTTGCTTAGCACTCATAGCAATGGGATTTTCATGTGAATACCCATGTGCACCTATTTCATGTCCCGCATCAACTATCATTTTCATTTGATCTGGGAAAGTTTCTATAGAGTGTCCTGGTGCAAACCAAGTTGCGGGAATGTTATACTTTTTAAAAAGTTTTAAAAGTCTAGGAATACCAACTTCTCCAGCAAAAAGTCCTCTTGAAATATCATCAGGAGAGTCTTCTCCGCCATAACTTCCAAGCCAACCAGCTACCGCATCAATATCCACGCCATAGGCAACTAAAATTTCTTTTGCCATTTTTTCTCCTTTGTGTTAAGATGAATTTCTTTTAGATTTTTTTGTGTTAGTTTTAAATTTAAATCTTTTAAATAAGGGATAGTATTTCTTTGAATTTCAACTTCTTTTATATCGATTTCATTAATGATAAAGCCTTCTTCTTTTTCACAAGTTGCTAAAATTTCTCCCTTTGGATTGATTATTCTTGAATGACCTGCAAATTCTAATTTATTTCCATCTATTTTTGATATTTCTTCGCCACTGCGATTACTTGCTAGGACAAAAACTCCATTTTCTAAAGCTCTTGCTTTGCTTGCCAAATCCCAAGCATAAGTTCTAACCTTTCCAAAAGCAGCACTATAGCAGATAATTTGAGCGCCTTGCAAAGCTAAAATTCTAGCCCCTTCGCCAAAACCAACTTCATAACAAATTTGCAAACCAAGCTTGATGCTAAAATTTGGAAATTTTAATTTAAATACAGGATATTTATTACCTTTTTGAAATCTTTTCTTCTCATTTCCCCAAAGATAAATTTTTCTATATTTTCCAATAAGTCCTTTTGTTCCTAGTATATAAGCAGTATCAAAAAGTTTATTTTGATCTTTTTCTATGCTACAAGCTATAATATAAGCTTTATATCTTATGGCTAAGTTATGCAAGGATTTTAGGGTAGGGTGCTTTAAGTCTTTAAAAGAAAGTGCGTATTTTTGATCTTTATCTTCCACACAATATCCACTATCAAAAAGTTCTGGTAAAACTATAATTTTTGCTCCTTGTTCTAAGGCTTGTTTACTCAAAATCAGTGCTTTGCTTATATTATTTTTTACATCATATGATAGGGGCGAAAATTGTATGAGCGCGACTTGAATTTTCTTTTCCATAACATTCTCCTTGTTAGGAATTTGTTTAACTTTTTTTATCATATCCTTTAAATTCTTAAATCTTTTATTTTTGATTCAAGTTAATTTAAAAGAAAGATAAAGTGTGTAAAATTGTTATATTAAATTTTTAAAATGAGAAAACAATGGCAAAGAAGCAAATTTTATTTGAATGTCAAGCTTGTGGAAATCAGCAAGGCAAATGGATTGGAAAATGTCCAGATTGTGGAGCTTGGGATAGTTTTGTAGAATTAAAACAAGAACAAATTAAAGTTTTAAAAGAGCTTTCTAAAATTTCAAATTCACCAAGCGTAGCGGTTTGTATAGAAGAAGTGGTTGCTGAAAAATTTGCAAGAATTTCTACTGATGATAAAGAACTTGATTTGGTTTTAGGTGGTGGTTTGGTTGTTGGGAGTTTGGTTTTGATAGGCGGAAGTCCAGGGGTTGGGAAATCTACTCTTTTGTTAAAAATCGCTTCGAATTTAGCTAAAAGTGGCAAGAAAGTGCTTTATGTAAGTGGCGAAGAAAGTAAATCTCAAATCAAATTAAGAGCCGATCGTTTAGATGCTAATACGCCTAATTTATTTTTATTAACCGAGCTTTGTTTAGAAGATATTTTAGACGAGCTTAATAAAAAGGATTATGAAATTTTAATCATTGATTCCATACAAACTTTATATTCAAACAAAATCGCTTCAGCAGCGGGAAGTATCACGCAGGTTAGAGAAATCACTTTTGAGCTTATGCGTTTTTCAAAAGCCAAAAATATCAGCACTTTTATCATAGGTCACATTACAAAAGATGGTGCTATTGCTGGGCCTAGAATTTTAGAGCATATGGTGGATGTAGTACTCTATTTTGAAGGCGATGCGAACAAAGAAATTAGGCTTTTAAGGGGCTTTAAAAATCGTTTTGGAAATATCAGTGAAGTAGGGATTTTTGAAATGACTTCTAAAGGACTTATTAGTGCTAAAGATATAGCTAATAGATTTTTTTCAAGGGGTAAGGCTATAAGCGGAAGTGCTTTAAGTGTAGTAATGGAAGGAAGCAGGGCTTTGATCTTAGAAATTCAAGCCTTGGTTTGTGAAAGTGCTTACCCAAAACGAAGCGCCACAGGCTATGAAAAAAACCGCTTAGATATGCTAATTGCTTTGCTTGAAAGAAAACTTGAAATTCCTTTAGGGCATTATGATGTTTTTATTAACGTTAGTGGCGGGGTAAAAATTAGCGAAACAGCAGCAGATTTAGCAGTAGTTGCAGCTATCATTTCAAGTTTTAAAAATCGTCCTTTAAGCAAGGATAGTGTTTTTATAGGAGAGCTTAGTTTAAATGGGGAAATTAAAGAAGTTTTTTCACTTGATACGCGCTTAAAAGAAGCCAAAATGCAAAATTTTAAAAATGCTATTATTCCCATTAAACCTATGGAAAATATAGGTATTAAATGTTTTGTGGCTAAGGATTTAAGAGAAGTTTTAGAATGGATGTAAAAAAATTACTTTTCATCAAAATGTAAGCAAATTTAAGTTATAATATCAGTTTTAATACTTTTACTTAAGGTTTATTATGAAAGATTTGTTTTTATTTAGCTCACTCATCAACGAAAGCCATACTTTCGCTTATTTTTTTCATCTTATTTTAGTTGTTGTAATTGCTTTTCTTTTTGCAAAATTTGCAACAAGATCCATGCAACTTGTACCTAGAGGAAGTCAAAATTTAGCAGAGGCTTATTTGGATGGCATTTTAAGCATGGGGCGTGACACTATGGGTAGCGAGGAAGCTGCGAGAAAATATCTCCCTTTGGTTGCAACTATTGGTTTGGTAGTATTTTTCAGTAATATTATAGGTATTATACCTGGCTTTGAGGCACCTACTGCTAGTTTAAATTTAACAGCAGCTTTAGCTTTGATTGTATTTTTTTATTATCATTTTGAAGGCATTAGAACGCAAGGTTTTTTCAAATACTTTGCGCATTTTATGGGACCTGTTAAAATTATTGCTCCTTTAATGTTTCCTATAGAACTTGTTTCTCATTTTTCTCGTATTATTTCTTTGTCTTTTCGTTTGTTTGGTAATATCAAAGGAGACGATTTATTTTTAGCAGTTATTTTAGCACTTGCTCCTTGGGTAGCTCCACTTCCTGCTTATGTGCTTTTAACTTTTATGGCTTTTTTACAAGCTTTTATTTTTATGATTTTAACTTATGTGTATTTAGCAGGTGCGACTGTTATTGAGGAAGGTCATTGATTTATATTTTAGAATTTTTTAAAGGTGCATCATGGGCTTTAGTGCTTTTTGGTGCATTCTTTTTGTTTTTTCATTTTACTTATTTTTATCTTTATCTTTGTACTATAGGCCTTCTTTTAAGTTTAGTTGTTTCTTTATTGTTGCGAAATTATGAATTACATCAAAAGCTGCTAGATTAATTTTTACAAATAAAATAGAATGAAGATTTTATTTGTAAGTTTAAAGACTTTTTGAAAGAAAAAATGTTAAAATAAGTCTAAAAAATTCAAGGAAAATCAATGTTTGAAGTAGTCATAGGACTTGAAGTTCATGCTCAATTAAATACTAAAACGAAAATCTTTTGCTCATGTGCGACTTCTTTTGGAGAAGCCCCAAATACCAATGTTTGTCCTACTTGTTTAGCTTTACCTGGTGCTTTACCTGTTTTAAATGAAGAAGCAGTAAAAAAAGCTATTGCTTTTGGGAAAGCAGTGAATGCAACTATAAATAAAAAAAGTATTTTTAATAGAAAAAATTATTTTTATCCAGATTTGCCAAAGGCTTATCAAATTTCGCAATTTGATATTCCTATAGTAGAAAAGGGTGAGCTTTTCATTAATGTAAATGGTGAGAATAAACGCATAGGTATCACTAGAGCGCATTTGGAAGAAGATGCAGGTAAGAATATCCATGAGAATGATTTTTCTAAGGTGGATTTAAATCGTGCTGGAACACCTTTACTTGAAATTGTAAGCGAGCCAGAACTTAGAAGTAGTGATGAAGCAGTGGCTTATCTTAAAAAATTACATTCCATCATACGCTTTTTAGATATTTCTGATGCAAATATGCAAGAAGGAAGTTTTAGATGTGACGCAAATGTTAGCATAAGACCAAAAGGTGATACTAAACTTTACACTAGAGTAGAAATTAAAAACCTTAATTCTTTCCGCTTTATTCAAAAGGCTATAGAATATGAAGTAAAAAGACAAAGCGAGGCGTGGGAAGATGGAGTTTATGATAAAGAAGTCGTGCAAGAAACAAGGCTTTTTGATACGACAAATTTAGTTACAAGAAGTATGCGTGGTAAGGAAGAAGCAGCGGAATACCGCTATTTTCCTGATCCTGATTTGTTACCTGTTTTATTAAAAGATGAGTTTTTAGAGCTTAAAATTCCAGAACTTCCAGATGAGAAAAAAACGCGTTATATGAGAGAACTTGGCATTAAAGAAAGTGATGCGGAAGTGCTAATAAGCTCACTTGAAATGAGTCGTTTTTTTGAGAGCTTGATTGCTTTAAATTTAAATCCTAAACTTTGTGTAAATTGGTTAAATACTGAACTTATGGGACTTTTAAAAGGAGAACTTACCATAGAAAATTCTCCTGTCAATGCAAATAAACTTGGTGCTTTAATCAAACGCATAGAAGATGGTACTATTAGTGCCAAGGCCGCTAAGGATGTTTTGGCTTTTGTTTTTGAAAATACTGAAGTAGAAATTGATGAAGCTATTGAAAAGCTAGGACTTAAACAAGTGAGTGATGACTCGGCCATTGAAGCGGTAATTGATCAAATTTTAAATGCAAATGCTGATAAAGTTGAAGAATATAAGAGTGGAAAAGATAAACTTTTTGGCTTTTTTGTGGGTCAAACTATGAAAGAAGGCAAGGGTGCTTTTAATCCTGTTAAGGTTAATGAAATTTTAAAAACAAAGCTTAGCTAATGAGCAAGATCGCAGTAATTGGTGCAGGGAAGTGGGGTAGTGCTTTACATAGTGCCTTAAGCATTAAAAATACTTGTGTTATCACTTCTCGCACACAGCGAGCTTTAGTTGATTTTGTAAGCTTGCAACAAGCACTAGATTGTGAATATTTGATTTTTGCTTTAAGTTCTCAAGGAATTCATTCTTGGCTTGAGCAAAATTTTATCAATAAGGGGCAAAAAATTCTTATTGCTTCAAAAGGCATAGAAACTTCAACTTGTAAATTTTTAGATGAAATTTTTAGCGAATTTGTAGATAAAGACAAACTTTGTGTTTTAAGTGGTCCTTCTTTTGCAGCCGAAGTTATGCAAAAACTTCCCTGTGCTTTGATGATTAGTGGTGTAAATCAAATACTTTGCAAAGAATTTGCAAATTTTTTTCCTGATTTTATAAAAGCTTATACAAATGATGATGTGCGTGGGGCTGAAATTTGTGGTGCTTATAAAAATGTCTTAGCAATTGCTAGTGGTATAAGTGATGGTTTAAAGCTTGGTAATAATGCAAGAGCTTCTTTAATCTCTCGTGGCCTTGTTGAAATGCATCG
Source organism: Campylobacter sp. CCS1377 (assembly GCF_040008265.1). NCBI lineage: Bacteria > Pseudomonadati > Campylobacterota > Epsilonproteobacteria > Campylobacterales > Campylobacteraceae > Campylobacter > Campylobacter aecornae. Next base: position 1,205,228 of record NZ_CP155620.1, on the reverse strand, counting down.
TTTTGGTAAGTTTTTTGGTGCTAAAGAAGAGACTTTTTTGGGGCTTAGTGGGGCAGGAGATTTGTTTTTAACAGCTACGAGCACTCTTTCAAGAAACTACCGAGCCGGATTGATGCTAGCACTTGGAAAAGGGTATCAAGATATAATTAATGAGTTAAAAGAGGTTGTAGAGGGTATACCTACGGCTTTTGCTATAGAAAAAATTTCACAAAAAGAGCAAATTTATACCCCTATAGTTAAAGAGGTTGTGGCCATACTTTACGGTAAGGACGCAAAGGAATCTCTTAAGGATTTATTAAGACAAAATTGATTTTAGGAAGATATCATGATTATTAAAAACGCAAAAATTTACGGAGAAGAGTTAAAGGATATTCAAATTTTAGAAGGCAAAATTACTCAAATTGCCAATGGATTACATGATAATGAAGAAATTATTGATGCACAAGGCCTGAGTGTTTTGCCTTCTTTTGTTGATCTTAATGTAAATTTTAAGAATGATAAATTTAGTTTAGAGCATCTTGATATTTTAGAACAAGAGTGTCTGAAATCTGGAATTTCAAGTATAGTTTTAAGAGATAAGATGGACTTTGAAGAGGAAAATTACACCTTGTTTTTAGATCGCTTAAAGCAAATGAAAATCGATGTTTTTTCTAGTATTCGAGTGCTTGACTCTAATAAAAAATTAAAAAATCTCTCCACCCTAGTAAATAAGGGAGCTTTAGGACTTGAGTTGAAAAGTTCCAGCGAAGCAAATATCGTAAAACTTGCTATGCAGTATGCTTTGATGAAAAATGTGCCTATATTCGTTGAATGTTATAATGAAGGTTTTAATGATGGCGGAGTGATGAATAATTCTGACATTAGTTTTGAATTGGGTCTTGTTGGAATGAATGCAATAAGCGAGTATAGCGAAGTGGCTAAGATGAAGCAAATTGCTAAATTTTATAATGTAGAAATTATCTATGATGGTTTAACTCTAAAAAATTCTTTAGAGTTATTAAGTGAAGATGATTGCATATTGGCTAGCATCCATCATTTAATTAAAAGTGATGAGGCGTGCTTGGGTTTTAATACTGCTGCAAAAATTTTTCCGCCATTGCGTTCTAAAGAAGATAGAGATTTTTTAAAGCAAGCTTTAAAAAAGAATAAAATCAAATTCTTAACTTCTTTACATAATCCAAAATCTATTTCTCTAAAAGATTTGGCTTTTGATGAGGCGGCATTTGGAATTCACGGACTTTGTGACTTTATAAGTCTTTGTTATACCTTCTTTATAAAAAATGGTTTTTTAACTTGGCGGGAACTTTGCAAGTTTACAAGTAAAAATCCTAGTGAATTTTTAGGTTTAAATAGTGGAATCATAGAGATTGGCAAAGAAGCAAATTTGGTTATTTTTGATGAAGATGAAGAAAATTTTACGCCAAAAGGCTCGCTTTATGCTAATGATAAGCTTTTTGGAAAGGTTAAAATGCATATGATTAAGGGTGAAATGTTTTAAAAATGCTAGTAGAAATTCTAGCAATTTATCTAATTATTTTTATTTTTGCACTTATACCCTTGTTTGCTTTGAAATTTCAAAGGGCAAAGTGGCTTTTGCTAGTGTTTTATATTTTAATCATTTGCTTTTGGATGATTATTTTTTTAGATTCTAGTAGGGATTTACTTTTTGTTTTAACGCATTTTTCTTATATTGCTCCTTTGCTTTGTTGCGTGATTGGAATTTTTAGTTTTATTTGGCATAAAAAAGAGTTTTTTACAATTAAGTTTTATCTTTCTGGTTTTTATTTATTTGTATCCTTATGTGCTTTTTTTACTTTTTTTCTTTCAGAACTTCCAAAGAACAAAGGTTTTTATGTGGATGAAAATAATTTATATGAATTTTATATTTTTGGAAGCATTATGATGTTCTTATCTATGTTAGGGCTTTTTGGAATTTATAAAAACAAAAAATATTTGCTCTATTTTACTTATAGTTTTATTATATTTTTGGTTATTCTAAATAGTTTTTATTTTTCAACTTAAATACTTTAAAGTTCAATTAATGGATCAAGCACTATAAAATTAAGTTTTAAAGTAATATCTAAATATTCTTCCTTGCTTTGAATATTTAGCTTTTCTATACTAAAAAAGTGTTTGTCGTTATTTAAATCTTGTAAGAAACTTAAAAGTTGAACAAAAGAGCTTTGAAAATTTATTTTTAAATGATGAATTTGAAATTGCTCCATCTTTGTTGTTTGAGTGTCTAAGTCTTTAAAGTATAAAGAATTTTCATTTGCTTTTTTCTGCAAAGCATTCATATAGTCATTATAGCTTTTTTTGAGTATTAATAAACCTTGTTTTAGATTAAAAAGTTCTTCGCTTTGATTTTGATATTTGGCATTAAGAGAAAGTAGTTTTTGGTTTAATTGCTCGCTTTTACTTTGTGAATTTTGCAAAAGTAATTGCAAGGCTTCGTCATTGTTATCGTTTTCTAAATAGGTTTCACTAAGTTTTAAAGCCAAAAAGACACCAGCAAAAATAATTAAAATAAAATATAAAATTCTTTCTCTGGGATTTAAATTTTCTAAAAAAATATTAATTTTATTCATTGACGAAGTTCCAATTCTATATGATATATTTTATTTTTAATTTCTTTTTTCTTAAGGATAAAATTAGGACTTAGGTGGATTTCGCTTAAGAGTTTTTCTAAAGTACTACTTTGTTCAGCTTGAATGTAAATTTTATGAGAATGGATGTTTAAATTATTTATTTTTACATTATATTCTTGTAAAAGTTTGCTAAGCTGGTAAATATTTTCCAAGGGAGAATTAAAGGAAATATGCTCATTTAAATTTTTAAAAATATCTTTGTAATCATTAAGTAGATTCTCATTTTCTTGCACTTGTTTTTCTTTTTTTACTATAGCAATGCTTAAATTTTGTTCTTGTAAATTTAATTGCGAAAGTGATGTTTGCAAAAGCTCCTTTTCTTGATTAAATTTATATGCATCATAGACTTTGAAAAATGATGGTATAAGAGTTGCCATAAAAGAAATGAGAAAAATAAATATACTTTTTTGCCAAAGATTTAATCTCGAAGGAGAATGTTTGATAAAGTTGGCACTTTTTTGCAATTGAATGTTTTTTAAAAGTTCAGGATAAATGGATTTATCAAGAAGGGAGCAATGTGCGTTAAGCTTTTCTTTGCAAAATTTAGAAAAATTAAATTTATCATTAATAAATACGATATGTTTTATTTTGTATTTTTGAAGCAAAATTTCTAATCTTCCTTGTCCAAAAACCACATTCTCAAAACTATCTTGAATATCTTGATTGGCAATTTTTTTAAGACTAAAATTAGGAATGATTTTGTAGTTTTTAAAAATTTGATTTTGATAAAAGCAAGCGCAAGTAATATTTTCATCAAAATGAACAAAACAAATGTTTTCATCACTTTTATAAGCACTAAAAAGCAGAGCTTGTGCAAATATATCGTCACATTTAAAATCAATATTTTCACTTAAAGTTAAAAAAATATGCGCTAAATTTTCTTCTAAAATATAAGACATTTGATAGTTTAAATTTTCTGTAATATTTAAATCTTCGCAAGATTTTTCAAATAAAATTTCTTCTAAATTTTCACTTTTTTCATAGGGAAGCTGAGTGTATAAGACTTGCTCAAAATTTAGGAATTTTCTTTCTTTATTTTTTAAAATTTTAATCATTTAGTATTGCTTTTTTGATGAAATCTTGGTCTTTTTGCCAATCTTTTTTTACTTGAACGAAAAGTTTTAGCATTACTTTTTTATTAGCTAATTTTTGAATTTTTTCTCTCGCATCTTTACCAAGTCTTTTAATGCTAGCACCATTTTTTCCTATTAGCATTGCTTTATGTGAATTAGTGTTTGTGATAATATTTGCATCGATAAAAAGTATTTGTGCTTCTTCTTTAAAGCGAGTTATGATAACTTCACTACTATAGGGTAACTCATCACTAAAATTTTCATATAAGGATTCTAAAATAAAATCCCTATAAATTTCTTTCTCATTGCTATTTGTAATAAATTCAGGATCAAAGAAATACTCGTGTTCTGGAAGGTATTTGCAAATTTCATCAAGTAAAATTTTTTTATAAGCTTTTTTCTTGCAAGAAAAAGGAATAAGAGCTTGAAACTGTTCTTTAAATAAATTGTATTCATCGAGTTTTTTAAGCAAACTTGCATTATCACACAAATCAACTTTGTTTAAAACGATGATATGCGGTGTTTTGGGATTAAGTTTTAAAAAGTCCTGATAATTTTGCATATCATCATAAATGCTTGCTACAAAAACAATCAGATCGCAATCTGCTATAGATTTAATCGCCGATTGAATCATGAGCTGATTTAATATCGCATCGCTTTTGTGTAACCCTGGCGTATCAATGAAGATAAGTTGATTATCCTTATACATCACGATAGCACTGATTTTGCGTCTTGTGGCATTTTGTTTGTGTGAAACAAGAGTGATTTTCTCATCTAATAAAGAATTTATAATACTACTTTTCCCAGCATTTGTTCTTCCTATAAGAGAGATGAAACCACTTTTCACAAAATATACCTAGCCAAGTCTTTATTTTCGATAATATCTCCAAGTTTTTCTTCTACCATTTTTTTGTCCACTATGAATTTTTTGCCCGCATATTCATCAGCTTCAAAACTTAAATCTTCAAGTAATTTTTCTATCACCGTATGTAAACGCCTTGCGCCAATATCTTGCATTTCTTCATTGGCTTTAGAGGCAATTTTTGCAATTTCTTTTATGGCTTCATCTTCAAATTCAAGCTCTAAATTTTCAGTTTTTAAAAGTTCAGCATATTGTTTTAAAAGTGAATTTTTTGGACGCGTTAAAATCTCATAAAGCGCTTTATCATCAAGGCTATCTAGTTCCACTCTTAAAGGAAAACGCCCTTGAAGTTCAGGGATTAAATCGCTTGGTTTACTAAGATGAAAAGCCCCTGCTGCTATAAAAAGGATATGATCGGTTTTTAAAGTGCCGATTTTTGTTTGCACATTAGATCCTTCGACAATAGGAAGTAAATCTCTTTGTACACCTTCTTTGCTTGGATCTTGGCGGTTTGAATTTCCACTTGAAACGGCGATTTTATCAATCTCATCAATGAAAATAATTCCTTCATTTTCGGCTCTTCTTAAAGCTTCACTTTTGATACTTTCTTGATCTAAAATTTTTTCTCCAGCCTCTGTTTTTAAA